>CAVZJH010000050.1:0-28624 GCA_963775535.1 uncultured bacterium
GAGTAGGTGGGGCGTCACCGGCCCCACCTCTCACACCACCGGACATGCGGGTCCGCATCCGGCGGTTCACGATGTTAACGCAAGAAACCTCGCGTGAAGGCTGGAGTAGCCTAGAGACTCGAGACTGGCATTGGTAAAGGCCCGCGTCATAGCTGGGCTACCAGCTACTTTCCAAGGTCCGTGCCCATTGCAAGCCACCCCCCAAGCTAACCAGGGACCAATCCCACGCGTCAGCAACTGACGCGCACGATTCTTGGGTTTCTTCCACTGTTTCCAGACATAGCAGCGCAGCCGACGACGCACCCACTCGTCTAACTCCGGGACACACTCGGAGTCCGGGCGATGCGGAAGTAGCCGACCCAACCATCGGTGAACTTCTTGAGGTCATAGAGGACCTTGGAGAAACTCACGCCGCGGTTGCGTCGGGTAAGCCGTCGCACCTGTCGCTTGAACCGATTGATGCTCTTGGGGGCTATGCTCACTATCGCTTTTGCCCCGCCGATAATCCGGAGCCCCAGAAACTTGCGCGTCACTGGTCGGCCTACCGCGCTCTTTGTGCGATTGACCTTTAGCCGCAGCTTCGTCTCCAGGAACTTCGTCACCGATTCCATCACCCGCTGCCCTGCTCGCTCTGTCTTTACGTAGATGTTGCAATCGTCCGCATATCGACAGAACTTGTGTCCCCGTCTCTCCAACTCCTTGTCGAGTTCATCCAAGAGAATGTTGGAGAGCAGCGGAGAGAGCGGGCCACCTTGGGGAGTGCCTTCGTACCGCTCCACCACGACGCCGTTGAGCATGACGCCAGCCTGCAAATACAGGCGTACCAGCTTGAGTAGCCGCTTGTCGCCTATTCGCCCAGCCAATCTGCCCATCAGCACATCGTGGTTTACACGGTCGAAGAACTTCTCAAGGTCCATGTCCACCACCCATCTATTTCCGGCTGCCACGTGTTCCCGTGCAGCCTCAAGTGCCATCTTGGCACTCCTGCCGCGTCGGAAACCGTAGCTTGATTCGGAGAAAGTGGGCTCATACAGTGGCTCCATTGTCTGCAGGATCATCTGCTGAACGAACCGGTCTAACACCGTTGGGATGCCGAGCTCCCGCACCCCTCCGTCCGGTTTTGGTATCTCCACCCGCCTGACAGGCTTCGGTCGATACTTCCCATCCAGCAGCTTCTGCTTCAGGGCCTTCCAATGCTTCATAAGGTAGGGACGAAGCTCTTCCGTTCCCATTCCATCCACACCGGGAGCACCCTTGTTTGACTCCACTTTGCGAAGCGCGGCGTCAGGATTCTTGCCTGATACCATCGCCTCCATGAGACCTTCCGCCAAGGTCGGCGCGACAGGCTTTCGCCCCTCTGGTTCGGGTGCCGAAGACAATTGCCGCCCTTTACTCCAGCGCTTCCGGGCTTCACCCCTATCGCTGAAGTCGAGGCTGAGTTGCTCAGTTTTCTGCTGCATCATATCCTCGAAGTCCAAACTGCCACCTTGTCATCGTGTTCGGCCCTTCGTTCCGGAAGCTTTCGGAACTACTATGGCCTCGGCTGACTTCTGTCACCTCTTCTGACTGCATCACTGCAACCATAGCCTAAGGGCAAGATGACAGACCTCCCGGGATAAGCGCTCGTTCTTTCGCCCCGCACCCGCCGGATCTACTTCAGGCCGGTCTTGGAAGTCACGGGTTTCACTGCCTTCGGCCAGCTCACCCACCGCCTCAAGCCTAACTATCCGGTTTCTGTTCGTCGGGTCGTGACTGTGGCTCCGGCTTCTTTCAGACCCCACCTCCCGGTGACGCAATTGCCTTCGCTTAACGGTTCCGACTTCCTTTACCGTAGGGGACTTGCACCCCCGAGAACGGGCACATGCCCGGCATACCGAAAAGTTCGGGCAGATTTGCAATCTAGCCCGTTAGAGACAATTCGGGGATCTGTGATCCTCATTCAACCTACCATTCGAGCGCATCCAACTCCAGTGGTCCGGTGTCTTTCACATAAAAACTCGCGCTGGAATAGCGCCAATCCTCCGGCGCCTCAACCAACCCTTTGCGCACAGGGTTGTTATGAATCCATGTTGTTGCTTCGGCTGCATGCAACCGAAGCCGCCACCGGAGGTGGCGAAAAAGCGTATCAACGCTTGGCCAGAGCTTCGTATTGCCCTAATACGTCAGTATTGGCGGCTGCTTCGCAACCGGCTCCTGCTATCGCAGTTCCTACGGAACAGCTGTCGCTGCGAGCAGATCCGCTTCGCTCCGCAGTCCGCAACCGCACCGGTTCACAGGTTGACGAAAGCGTTTTTATCGTGCGCATTGATGGCGTCCACGACACGCCTGTATTTCAATATGCCAATTCGGCATACCGAAAAATCGTTCATCTTCCAGACTCCGCCCTCTTCGACCATCGCTGTCAGAATCGTCATTCCGTTTGGCAAGCGAAACTTCACCGCTGCTAATCTCAGGCCTCTCGGAGACCAGTGGTCAATCCACTTATAACTGAGATCGAATCTCACCATGTCTGCCAACAAGTCCGCGTTAGCCTCCGGTACCACACTCACAGCCTTCTCAATGTCATATTTCTTCATTGAGTCAAGCTCAAAAATGGCGGCATTCGGGCTAAGGCAGCGCCTACCTTTCTTGGATACAATGCCATATTGGCTGCCCTTGCTGTAGAGCAGGCTTTTCACGCAGCCAACATCTCGCGCTTTCAGCGCGAGTAGCGTCCGAACGGCCGCTTCCCGTGCCTGATCAGATTGGCGTGTGTTGACCGATGAGTGTTCATTGGCGGCCAGTCCCGATGTTCGCGCACCTCGGCAACCTGAAACGATAAACCCCGGCATCAATGCCGCCAGGATACACGCATATCCATACCAATTGGCTAAGCGATTCATCATTTCGTCTTCCCTTGGCTTTGTTATCCAGCTATTTTTGTTGCTTCGGCTGCATGCAACCGAAGCCGCCACCGGAGGTGGCGAAAAAACGTATCTACGCTTGGCCAGAGCTTCGTATTGCTCTAATACGTCAGTATTGGCGGCTGCTTCGCAACCGGCTCCGGCTGCGTGCAACCGAAGCAACCGAAAAACTTCCACTGGCTGCATCTGCGGCTTGCAAGCAACTCAGTCAGCGTTGCCGGCGGGTCCTGTGTGTGTATGTTGAACCGGCGGCTTTCCTTTCGCGGTTCCACGACAGCGCTTCCATTACGGCGAGCACTGTCAGTATCCCTCCGACTATTGCAAACAACCGGGTGTCTCTGTCGTGCGTGGTTATGCTCGCCGCGAAAGCTCCGGCGGCCAAAAGACCCCAGAACATCGCGGAGGCAAGGAGCCTCGCCGGGCGAGGGTGATGTGGTCTGTGGCCGTGTCTGCTCATCCGTCATTTCCGCCGTTCTGATTTGTTTGCTCTTTATGGTCCTCTCGGGTATCTTCCGTCCCACCGCGGCGCAGCGCTTCATTGAGCTCCGCGATTGCTTCCGCTTCCGCTGACGCAAGGTTTGCCCGCGCTTCCAGATGCTCGATTGCACTCATGTCCTCATCCAGCGAAGCATCGAGAGCGAACCTCTCGGCCTGCGTCTTCATTGTCGCAAGCTGCTCGCGGACACGGGCGTCGCGGACCCGCTCGGTGGCGTGGCGCAGTTCCTCCTGAAACGCTTCGAGCTGCAGCCGGGCGTTCGACGAATGCCTGCGTGCACTCTCAAGCTGCGCCTCCAGCTCAATTACCCTCGCTCGGCAGGTGTCCACTCTCAAAGACAGAATTTCCGCGCTTTCCCGATCGCTGCGAGACTGCGCGTCGTGAAGCTCCGATTCCGCGTGCGCCATGGCGTCTCTTTCGGACGCCAGCGCATGCTCGATCCTGCATTGTTCGGCAACCAGCCCCGCGGTCGAGGTCCTCAGTTGGGTTAGCCTGGCGCGCATGTCATCGACAACACTGTGAAGAGCTGCCGCCTGATCCTTGTCTTCAAAGAGATCGACGCCGATTATCCTTAGAAGCGTCCGCATTATCCGCCGGATAATATTCGCCACTGGCCCCGTTTCTCCTTTTTTACACAATTTTAGTTCATAAGGAGGGCTGTCATTATGTTACTATCATGGTCGATGGATTGCAACAAGGGGATTGAGGAAACATACACACCCCGCAAACTACCTGAGCACGCGTTTGTCTCCCAGTCTTCTCGTAAGCTGGACATTGTCAAAGTATTCGAGCAGCGCTATCGTATACTTGCGTGTGACGCCGAGCTTGTCCCGCATCTCCCCCGCGGTAATGCTCCCATTCTCCCGAATGCAGCGCGTTACAAACTCCCTCGCGGATTTCAAGGACCTGCGGGAATAGGTCACTCTCTCCCCTAATCTGATCAGCTTTTGCTCATCGGTAAGAGCGATCATGATGTTCGCGAATGTGGCCGGGGAGATCTTGAGCGCCTCCATCACTTCTTCATCCGTCGGAGTCGCATATCCCGCCCTTATGAAGATCGATTCCACTTCCTCGGAAGCCGCAAGCTCGCCGGGCTTCCACTGTGCCTCACGGTCCGCGAGTCCCACCTTCGCGCCGAGTTTGCGCAGTGTGCCTTCGTTAACCAGGTTCTCAACCAGGGCATCGTATACCTGCTTGTCCGCAGAGACTACAAAGCGCGACAGCAGGTCCGGCCCAGGCATGTAGATGCGGTAAGGGTTCTTCGAATAATAACCCTCTATGATCCCGGTGAGCTTGTTGCCCAGCTTCGAAAACTGCTCCATCGCAAGGAACCTGGTTCGAGGGCCGTTCTCCGCTGACAAAGGCGATATTCTGACCAGCCTCTCCTCCCGAACGAGATGCTCGACTGCTGCCAGGACGTCATCTTCACTTTCGCCGATGCCTGCCGCCGCGTCTGCGGCACTGAGCCCGGCAGCGCCCGATTTAACGAATGCCTGCTCGAGGACATCCCGTATGCCGCCCTTGAGCTTATTGATGGAGTCCACGGTTGAAGAATCCAGGCGCTTGTGGGGGACCGGGTTCGAATCGAGGATCGTGCCGCCGCCGATGGTCTTCATCGACGAGAACGTGCGAATCACGTAGCGGTCCCTCGGCAGAGCCACGGTCGGCGACTCCAGAACAAACTGCACCGCCGCGCTCCGCCCGGGCGCGAGCCTGTCGCTCTCCAGGAGAATCAATCGGCCGATCACTTCGTCGGCTCCCACGTGAAAACGGATGCGCGTCCGGTTCTTCAGGTCTTCACCATAGCCCTGCAGTAGGTGAAGCAGGGCATCCAGGCGACGGGTAGGCTTGACCGAGCCGGGCGCCACAGCACACTGACCCCGCCGAAGCTGCTCTTTCTTGACGTTCTGCAGGTTGATGGCCGTGCGGATGCCGATATGCGACTCCTCGACGCTCTTCGCATGCACCTGAATCCCGCGGACGCGGGCAATGAGTCCATCCGGCAGGATCTCAAGCTTATCGCCGATGCGCGCCTGGCCGGATAGAATCGTCCCGGCAATCACCGCGCCGAATCCCTGCATTGCGAATGCTCGATCGATCGGCATGCGGAAAATACCGCTGTCCTTGCGCAGGGCGACTCTGCCGGCAGCCTCGATCAGCCCGGCTCTGATCTCCTCAACACCCTCTCCGGTCAGGGATGAGACCGGGATGATCGGCGCGCCGGCAAGGAACGATCCCTGCGTCATCTCGCGTATCTCCGAGGCCACAGCCCTGATGCGCTCCTCGTCCACAAGGTCTGCCTTGGTAAGCGCGATGACGCCGTTTTCGATCTCGAGCAGGCGGAGGATGTCAAAGTGCTCGATCGTCTGCACATTTATGCCCTCGTCGGCGGCGATGACAAAAAGAACGGCATCGATATTGCTTGCGCCGGCGACCATCGTTTTGATCAGCTTCTCGTGGCCCGGAACGTCGATAAAGATGATCTCTTTCTCGAAACCGGGAGCGTCCATGAACGCGAACCCGAGCTCGATAGTAATGCCGCGCCGCTTCTCTTCAGCGAGAGTGTCGACATCCAGGCCGGTGAGCGCCTTCACAAGGGCGGTCTTGCCGTGGTCTATGTGCCCCGCCGTGCCGATGATTGCGTGGTCTTTCTCGACAGGCATGCTACTCGGTCTTCTCCATAACCGAGCGATAGAACATCATCGTGGGAGCGCCGCCGAAGGATATGGCCATCCAAACGGCTTCGCTGATCTCCTCCTCGCTGATGCCCATCGACCGCGCTTCCTTGATGTGGATCTTCACGCACGGCTCGCACTTCGAGAGCACCGACAGCGCTACGGCCATCAGTTCCTTGGCGCGCGAGCCAATGGCGCCGTCAGCGCCTGTCGCGCTCATAAAGGCGCTGAAGCTTTGCTGGCTGCTCTTACTTCCATCCCCGGCGCCGAGTCCCGGCAGCGAATCGACACTTTCGGGTCCGCCGGAACAACAGCACGACCCACCGTCAGTCTTGCTCATAGTAGTAACCTCCAATTTCACGTCAGCGGATATGCGGCTACCCAGGCCACCTGAACTCCTGCTGATAATAATGCGCCCATCCGATTCGCCGGTAATGCGACCGATCACGGACGCCGAGCTCGCCCCTCGTCTCCTCAGCTCGGCAACCAGAGCCTCGGAGCGTTCCTGCGCGACGGCCATAAGCAGTCCGCCCGAGGTCTGAGGATCGCAGAGAACGCAGGTAGCTACATCATCGGCATCCACAATACCCGAAGATTCTTCCCGGTTGCGCTCGATGCCGCCGGATATGAAACCGCGGGAGATCAGGTCCATCACTTCGTCGAAAACCGGTATCCGGTCGAAATAAATCTCCGCGCTCACGCCGCTCTGGGCGACCATCTCCCCCAGATGCCCCAATAAGCCGAAACCCGTCACGTCCGTAGCGCAGATCGCCGCGAACTCTACCATCACCTCCGCGGCGACCCTGTTTAGCTGGGCCATCGACCGGCTTGCCGCAGCCAGGGCCGAATCCGAGGCCTTGCCCATCTGGGCGGCAAAGCTGATGATACCGACCCCGAGCGGCTTCGTGAGAATAAGAACATCCCCGGGCCGGGCTCCGGCGTTGGTGACTATGTGAGATGGGTCCACCACGCCGGTGACGGCATAGCCGAGCTTGAGGTCCTTGTCATTTATGCTGTGACCGCCGATGATCGCGACCCCTGCTTCCCGCATCTTGTCCATCCCGCCGCGAAGCATCTGCGTCATGATCCGGTGGCTCAGCGTCTCGATAGGAAAACCGATCACCGAAAGCGCCGTAATCGGCCTGCCGCCCATGGCATAAACATCGCTCAGGGAGTTAGCCGCCGCTATCTGACCGAATGTGTAGGGATCGTCGACGCAGGGAGTAAACACATCCACGGTCTGGACGAGCGCGCAGTGATCGTCGAGTTTGTAGACCCCGGCGTCGTCGCACGTGTTGACGCCCACCAGGACATTGGGGTCGGATAACTCGGGCAGGCCGGAGAGGACCTTCTTCAGATCGCTGCGATTGATCTTTGACGCGCAGCCGGCCTTTTCGACAAGCCGGGTGAGCTTCACGTCCTCAAGCGCGTTCTCGCGACGCTCTCCCGCGCAGGGACACAGGTCGCTCTCCTTAAACGTCGGACAAGGGCAGTCCTGCCTGGGGTTGCATATACAATGGCCCAGTTTGATCGAGCGCTGCATTACCCGCTTGCGTTTTTCGCGGTCGATCATGCCAGAATCTCCTGCAGGGCTTCGACGAGGGTCTCGTCTTCTCCATCCAGGATCGTGCGGAAGTCCAGCAGCACCGCCTCCTGGTGAATTCGCGCGAATATCGGCGGCTGCCACCGGCGCAGGCTCCGCGCGAGAGCATCCGCGGACATCTCCAACGGCCGAACACTCACGAGCCGCGTGGGCATCATCTCTGCCGGGACCGAGCCGCTTCCTACCTGCGAGCTTCCGTCGATAACGCATACGTCGGCCTTGACGTCACCCGAAAGCCGGTCCGCCGCGGCCCGGGCTCTCGAATCGAGTTCTTCGACGCCGAGCGACAACATCCTGTAGGTGGGGTGCTGCCGGTTCAGTGTGCTGCGGTCCAGGAAAAGTTTCAAAGTCGCTTCCAAAGCCGCCACTTCCATCTTGCCTATGCGCATTGCGCGGGCAAGCGGGTTCTTCTTGATCTTCGCGATCGCCCACTTCTTCCCGACCATAACTCCGCATTGAGGGCCACCGATGAGCTTGTCTCCGCTGAAGCAGGCCACGTCGACACCCGCGCCGACGCTGTCGCGGATCATCGGTTCGGACTCGAGGCCGTATTCCCGCAGATCCACAAGCGCCCCGCCTCCGAGGTCATCGATAATCGGCAGATTGTGCTGCCTCGCGAGCTCAGCCATCTCCACGATGCCGGGTTCTTCAAAGAAGCCGACTATGCGGTAGTTGCTCTGGTGCACTCTCAGAATCGCGCCGGTGTTCTCGTTAATGGCGTTCGCATAGTCGCGCAGATGGGTCTTGTTGGTGGTGCCTACCTCCCGGAGAGTCGCCCCGCTCGCTTCCATCACTTCAGGTATGCGGAAGGCGCCGCCGATTTCCACCAGTTGACCGCGAGAGACGATCACTTCTTTGCCGGCGGCCAGAGTGTTCAGGACAAGGAGGGTC
This sequence comes from uncultured bacterium, assembly GCA_963775535.1. Taxonomy (GTDB): domain Bacteria; phylum Armatimonadota; class UBA5829; order UBA5829; family UBA5829; genus CAVZJH01. The sequence continues at coordinate 8,569 of CAVZJH010000050.1, forward strand.
GCGGCGGCGTTGTTGTTGGCGACACTCGCGGCCTCGGCGCCGGTGAGATCGCGCAGGATATCGCTGTAATGGTTGTCGCGAGACATCCGCTGGCCCTGTTCGATGTCCGCGGCCAGCGTGCAATATCCCCGAATGACGTCGTTAACGGCCTCGATGGCCCGCTCCGGAATCACCGCGCGGCCAAGCCCCGTGTGCAGGATTATGCCGGCTGCGTTGATCGCCCGGCGGATGGATGGAGCGAACTTCGCCTCCACGGCCTCGGTCACCTGCCGGCAGAGGCTCTCGAGCGATGCCGACTCCTCAGGCCCCCCGCCCAGGAGCGCGGCGCGAGCCGCCTCGACCACCGATCGCGCGACGTGGACTATTACGTCGCGGTCATGGACGCGGGTAAGCGCCGCGACCTCCGAGGTATTCATAAGCTCTTCTATTGAGGGCAAGCTGCGAAGAACTTCCTGTTTCAAGATTATGCCTCCCATCGCCGCCGGCGGTAACTTGCCGGGCTACTTGAGCCCCATCTTTATGTGCCTGGTGTTCGTGCACTCGTAGCACCGGATGCATTCCGCCGAATTCATCTCGGTGACCGGGTCTATGTGGACCGGGCAGACCTTGGCGCACGCGCTGCAGTTGTTGCATTTTTTGTGAGCAAGATCATAGCGGAACACAGAAAACCTGTTGAACAGCCCGAATATGGCCCCGAGCGGGCAAAAGACGCGGCAGAACCCGCGCGAGACGAAAATCACGAATATCAGCGTGGCAAGGAGTATGCTTATCCGGACGAAGAACCTGGTGGTAAAGCCGCCGAACACTCCCGAGTTCACATCCCAATGACCGACAAACGCCCACGGTATCGTCGATTCCAAAGTGCCGGATGGGCACCCGTCACAGAACGTGTAGCTGTAAAGCCTCTGGGAGGCCGTCGGATTGAAGTGCGGCACGGCAAGGACGAAGACCACCAGAACCAGATACTTCGCATAAGCCAGCCTGGCCGGGATCTGGAACTTGTGAGTGCGGAGCTTGAAGAGCAAATCCTGCAGAAAACCGAAAGGGCAAACCCATCCGCAGACAAGCCTTCCTCCCAGCGTGCCAACCAGCCCCAGAATCCCCAGTGTGATATACGGGACCAACCCGAGCCTGGCGAAGTTGACTATCACACCTAACGGACAGGCCAAAACCGCCCAGGGGCAGGAGTGGCAGTAGAATCCGGGAACACAGGCGCCGCGCAGCCCGTCGAGCGGCGCAGCCAGCCAGCGGTTCAGGAATTGGAGGTTCAGAAGTATAAGCGCGGAAATCTGGCTAGACATCCGCGCTATTCTCAACTTTTTAGCTCTTGTGATTATGGACCCCATAACCAGCTAGACTCCAGTTAGATTCAAGTAGGGCAGGCTTTTGGCTTCGACTTTTTCTTCGGGTGCTTGGGAGCCGGTTTCTTAGGGCCCGGCTTTTTGGGACCCGGCTTGGGCGCAGATTGCTGATCCGCCAGTCCCTGTAACGCCGACTGGTCGGTCGCCAACGCTATGACCACAAGCTTCGGCTCGCCGGCCTGGGCGACGTTTGTATCCGGCGCGCCCGGCAGTGAAGATTGGGCGTATGGGTCGGCCAGCTTGCCGCGGGCATCGCGCTCGACCTCGTGGGTCAAACTCAGCTTTGTGATTTGGAACTCCGTGGTGGGTTTACCGTCCACGGGGTAGCGGATGGATCGAGCCGAGTAAAGTATGCCGGAGGTGAACAGGACCATGAGCGCCGCGATCAGCAGCAGCCGAAGCCCCTGTGAGAGTGTCCCTTTATTTGTAAACAAGAGTCGCCCCTCCAATCCCAAGTGATAAGGTTTAAGCAATTCGACCGTCCCGGCGCCCAACGGACATTGCCACAACGCCATTCATTTGCGAAATATTACCAGCGTGGCGGAATTCTACACCAGTATTTGCAGGCCGCCCCGCATTATGGCCCGGATTTCCTTGATTCCCCTAATACTACTTTATGCTGGCTAACGAACATTGTCAATAGCAATTCAGGCAGGGCAATCGCACTAAAAGCCAGCCAGGATTCTGGCAAGGAAGTCGTTGTCCCAGCCAGCCTTGTTTATCTTGCGTCTGACACTGACATTCTTAGACGACTCCTGCTTAATGAGGTTATGGGCTATTTGACGGAGCAAGGCGAAATTCTCGGGCGCGTTGTCAGTTCTGACCCTGCAGGCGTCCTCATCGAAGTCCACATCCATCACCCAATGAAGCTTATTCTCGACATTCCAGTGATGACGTATGCTTCTGGCTATGTGAGTGATGTTGTCCAAACTGGACAAGAAGTAGCGCCTCTCGACGCTCTCGCCGTCTCTTGTGCAGCGCCTGCTCTCCGTACACACGATGCTTTTCAGACCTTTCCACTCCTCTTTGCCCCGCAGGAAATCCAACTGTTCTATCCCAGCAGACCAGTATCTCCTGTTCTCCACCCTTCCGTGGCCCCAATCATCCTGCTCATAGAAGCCATGAGCCACATCAAAGCCTTCGCTGAGGGCATCCTCGAAGAACAATTTCGCATCTTCATGCAAAGCCTGATGATTGCCCTTGAGCGCAAGAACATAATCCCCGCCGGAATCTATGATCTGCTCGGCTATATCCTTCTGGCAGTTCAGGGCGTCGGCAGTTACGATGCTGCCCCTTATGTCGAGAAGCTTTATCAGTTCGGGCATTGCGGTTATCTCGTTGGATTTGCCGTCTACTTTCATCTGGCCGAGGCAGAAGCTATTCTCACTGGACCACGCATTCATAACATGAATTGCGCTCATACCGGTCGCGGTGTCGAAGCTGCGACGCAGGGTCTTGCCGTCGAAAGCGATCACATCACCGCCCACACTCTCGCTAATGGCCTGTGTCCATTCGGCAAAGCACTTCCCGAACTCCTCGGAATCAATTAGCGAGAACACCCTGCCGAATGTGTCGTGGCTGGGAATGCCATTTGGCAGGTCAAGACGTTCGGTAAACCAGTCTATCTTGGCCTTGCCGAAATCGGACATATCCACAAAGCTCGTCGCCCCGCAAATGACAGCGCAAACAGCGATGAAGAGGATGTCCATCAGAGAATGATACTTTTGTCTGTCAAGACGAGGATCTTCCAACTCCTCAAAATGATCTAGGAAACTTGTAGAAGCCAATACACCAACCCCCTGCTGATATACTGACTGCTTCGACACACAATGCAATACTGCCTAATCGTAATAATCGTCAACTAGCGCATGCATTCGTCACATAACAAATTCGTATGCGTAGGCCCTGGCAATTCAGGTGTGCAGACGTGTCATTGACTCGGTGCTGATAGCACTATACAATGATATGGCAGCACGGTCACGGGGGTGGTTCGGGTCTGGTGGCTCGCCTGGTCTTCAAAACCTGTGTGAGGTCTGAATAAGGTCTCGGGTGGGTTCGATTCCCACACACTCCCGCCAATTTATCTTTTCACGCTCAAATCGGACGCGATCTGCCTCTTCTCGGCTCATTCTCAGGTAGCTCGGAAATCTGCAAGACTCATAAAAACCTGTGTGGTTTTGCGCTTATCAGAATGCCTGTTGAGCCAATCAATTTCGACAACATCCAGTTCTCCACAAGCAAGCTAAACAACGCCCCGCTTAAGGTTCTGGCAGAACTATACTTGACTGAATGTGAGGCCAGAAACCTGCAGCCAATGACCATTGAGTTTTACAGGATCAGGATAAACTATCTGTTGGACGTACTTGGCAACATGGCTGTTGAAGAAGTCAGCACAGCACATCTACGACTGCTGTTAGCACACTTGAGGGATAACAGGGGGTGGAATGCGCAGAACGTAAACCATGCTGTTCAGGTCTGGAAGGGGTTATTTAACTATCTGGAGCACGAAGAAATCATCGAGAAGAACCCAGCCAGAAGGCTTGACAAATTGCGACAGGAAAGCAGGTTCCCGAAGCCGTTTACATTGGACGAAGTGGCACGACTCTTGGATGCTATCCCCAATAGTTTTTCAGGTGTAAGGGATCGGACGGCTTGCGTTGTAATGCTTGATACGGGTGTACGCCTGGCAGAGCTTTTTGTTCCCGTTGAGGACGTTGATGTGTCCCGCAGATTGATTCGCGTGTTTGGTAAGGGGAGAAAAGAACGGTTTGTGCCATTTTCCCCTACTACGCGGCGGTTGCTGGTAAAGTACCTTGCGTTGAGGTCATCTGTTGTAGCAAGACACGACCCTGATGAGGAGGCGTTGTGGATAACGGGGATTGGCACGCCTTTGAGCCAGGATTCCGTACAATACAATCTGCGGCAATATGGCAAAACGGCAAAGATTGAGCACGTTTATCCTCATCGCTTTCGTCATACGTTTGCCACTCAGTTCCTGGTTAACGGCGGGAACCCGCAAATGCTTCAGCGAATTCTTGGCCACACGACAAATCTGATAATCAGATTCCCAAGAGTTCGAACGGCCACTTTCCGCCCTCCCATCTCATGCTCCGCGTCTCCAGCATAGTAAGTATTGGATGACGTCAGACGTCTGACCAGCACATACGCACGCCGAGCACTCACCAAGATCTCCCGATCATCTGAGCTCATCGTTTCTTCATTCTGGGCAAACACCTCATTCCACGTTGCTTCCGCAAATCCATCGATTTCAACTCCCTGTACGCCGCAAAGGTAGCGCGAAAGAAAGAGGAAGAAGTTACGCTCGATTCTCGTCCGCGATAGGTAATCTAACTTCTTGACTTTGCCGGTCGCCATCGGAACAGCAACTAGACGCAGTCTTTCTAGCAGTTGCAGCATATTTCCGCTCCACAGTCCAGCAGACCCTCGATGTCCTGCAATATACCATCAACAACCTCAATGGATGGCATTTCAATGCCAGTCTTGATGCCCCTCTCATAACACAACTTCCACTGGCACAGGAGAAGATAATGCGCATCTGTGAGGTTAACTCGGTTTCCAATCAATTCCCTGCATGCATAGTAAGGCGTAAACCGGCCGAACTTAGAGTCCCCCAACTTGTTTGCGATTACCATGAACAGTTCCGCGCTACAGTGAACATTTGGGCCAAGCCGTACGGGTCACGCCATTAGCATCAATGCTCAAACGGCAGTCTGACAGTAGTTCAGCGTACAGTCTTATATCTTCGCAGTGGAATGAGTAAGGCTGCAATTCGGAAACACTTTCCCCATGTCCAGCTTGGAAGATACAACAATCCCCTCTAGCTTAAGGTGCCAGGCAAAAAGTGAGCCGCGGGCTAGCATTTTGCGAAATTGAGCTTCCGTGTACACAACAATCGAGAAAGTGTCGCAAGATAGCCTATCAGCTAGCCCATCTTGGATGGCGTCCAGACGGCTGCTGAAATCGTTCGGACACAACGCGAATACGTCGAGGTCTGATTTATTGCCGGAATCCCCCCTGCCGGTTGATCCAAAGACAATGACGGCGAGGATTTCATAGCCCTCACAAACAGACGACCAATTCATCTGGCTACTCTGCGGTAGATTAGCTGCACCCAAGAAACCGATGAAGGAGATACCAAGAACTCTTTCCAACGTCAAGATGAACTTGGAACATAAGCTGAGTTTCAGCATCTCGTCTCTCATAACTTTTGTGCCTTCGCCCAAAGCTCTAACGAATGCAGCACCACGCTCGTCTCGCATTCGCCTTAACCAGTTGAGAAGCATCGGGTTGCGAGGCATTGAGTTAAGTGCGACCGTAGTCGGTTCGAGCCTAGTCGACCGAGACGTTCCAGTGCACATTGCGCTGTTTGCTCCGGCGAAGGACGAGCCTCTCCCGGTTCTCGATCGAGATCAAGACCCTGGCCCCATCCGTCCCGCGACACAGCGACGAGATTTGCAAAGGTAGCCTTCAAACAATGGGCCGTAATATGCCGTCCCGCCCGTAGAGACGCCGTGATTTGAAGTTGGGCCTCCCGAAGCAGTTGCAATACCAATTATCATAAAGGTGGCTGCCAATACACCCGAGAACATCTTCGTCAAGCCAAAAAACGGCATGCCAGCGCCTATATAGCGCGGGCTTCTTGAATGGCTGAAAGCTGCATGGTTAGATCTTCTCTTTCTGGTTCGCTACTGTGGCGACGGGTATCTCACTGGCTTATCGCCGACTGTCCGATCCGATGGTTGCCAGTGCCAGAGTCGCGCTGAACTACTTGTGGCCACGGTAAAGCAACAGCGAAAAAGCGCCGCCTGGCTTCGGATTTACGATCAAGACGGGAATTGGCTATGCCCCGAGTAATGGGCGGATTGTTAAGGAGGAGCTGGAGTTCACCCAGCAGCCAAATGTATTCCTTCAGAGCGCGCTCATCACTATAACTGAGACAGTAGACCAGGCGTATATTACCCACGGTTTCGTTTACAACCGCTATCGTGACAGCGCCAGCTATAGTCTGCGGTTCAGCGTCGGCCTTAACAAACCAAAGCACCAATTACTGGTGTCTCTATCCGCCGAGAGGTAAGCAATAGTTGAATCCTGGCACAACGTAGGAGTATCAATATAGTCTATCAAGTTCCGAGGTTTTCGCTTAGGGTGAACGAACACGAGTATCGCCATCCCGAGAACGATAAGGTCCCGTCCTATAAGATCCCATCCTACCTTGTTCTTTGCAATGCTGAAGCAGCCACAATCTATATTGAGTCCTCGCACCATGGCGCTTGTTGCTGCACCAATGAAGATAAGTCCCAGTATCCACCTGACATGAAGATTGCAAGATCACTCATGAAAATATATCGGCGCGTCTCCATCAAATCAACTGGCAGGGTTGTTGACGACATGGCGACAACGTGACAGTTTGCGCGTTCGCGTTGAACACACTCCGCGTATTCTGTGGACAAAGCATACGCAAATCATACGGGATTTATTATTGCATAGGTGTATGGCAACCCTGTTACAATGACTGCGAAGCTCAACTAAGCGAACTGGCTTATAGTTCAACACAATGCCTTGGCAACGTGGATGGTGTCTATAGCTGAGTTCTAGCAAATGGAGCGGAGGGTGTGCAATGAACAAATGGAAGTGTTGTATTACCACTGTTGTGCCGTTGCTTTTGGCAATGGCCTGCCTCATGGCAGGTGCCTGTCTTGCCGATGCGACCAGCGATCTGCAGCAAGGGATTCAGCTCTATCAGGCTGGAAGCTATGACGCTGCAATTCCTGTGCTGAACGTTGTCGCCTGTGCTGATCCTTCTCTCGCTGCCGAGGCTCAGCTTCGCCTCACCCAGTGCTATCACGAGCAGGGGAAGATCGCGGAGGCAGTAGCCGCGGCGAAGGCCGGCATTACAGCTGCGATACTTCCAAAGGACATTGAGACATTGAAGCTTCTCAGAGAGGGCCTGGCATTCCTTTGTGGCGTTGCTCAGGACTATCAGGGGGCTCAGGAGCAGTATGATGCGCTGGCAAAGGAAAACCCAGACGAATCAGCACAATGGCTGCAGAAGCTGGCTGGCTGTTACCTTCAGCAAAGCAAGAACGCAGAAGCGGTGGACACGATCAGGAAAGGTATTGCGTCCGCCGTTCTTCCTCGAGATCGCGATTTCTTAAAGCCCATGAGAAGCGATTTGGCTTATCTTTGTTCGCAGTTACAAGACTGGCCCAGTGCGCAGGAGCAGTATGAGGCACTGGCAAAAGAGTATCCCGACGAATCAGCACATTGGCTTCGGGAGTTGTCCGTCTGTTACATGCAGCAGGGCAAGAACACAGAAGCAATACAGACCTTGAGCACGGGCATTTCGCAGGCAGTGCTCCCAAGGGATCGGGAGGTCCTAGCACTGTCAAGGAGTGACATTGCTTCACTGTATGTTAGCAATAGTGACTGGCCCAGCGCGCAGGAGCAGTACGAGGAACTGGCAAAAGAAAACCCAGACGAATCAGCACATTGGCTGCGGGAGTTGTCTGTTTGTTACATTCGAGAAGGCAAGAACACAGAGGCAATGGATGCAATGAAAAGAGGCATAGCCGCCGCAGTCCTTCCGAGAGTATCGTGATTTCTCAAGGCCCATGAGAAGCGATTTGGCTTATCTTTGTTCGCAGTCACGAGATTGGTCCGGTGCACAGGAACAGGACCAGGGCACTGGCAAAGGAAAACCCAGACGAATCAGCACAATGGCTGCAGAAACTGGCTGGCTGTTACCTTCAACAAGGCAAGAACACGGAAGCGCTGGACACGATCAAGAAAGGTATCGCAGCCGCCGTTCTTCCTCGAGATGGCCAGGTATTGAGTCTTCTAAAGAAAGATCTTGTTTCCCAGTACCCGAGAGCTGGCGATTGGCGAAATGCGGCACCGCTGTGTCAATCGCTGCAGCAAGCGAACGCTGGGAGTGCATCCCAGTCGTTTCTTGATCTGGGTCGCCTCTACTACAAGCAAGGGATGCTGGATGATGCCATAGCGGTGACTAAGCAAGGGCTTGCCTCAGTTGTCTTGCCGGATGATCGTGATGTTTTGAAGCTGCTGAAGTCAGCTCTCGCATTTTATTACGTGGAGAGCAAGAACTGGGATGCTGCTTCCCCATTATATGGAGAATTACTGGCTGAGTATCCTGAAGACAAGGCCCAGTGGTACCGCGAGCAAGCCATATTCTTCGACAGACAAGGCGACTATTATGACGCTATAGACGTGGCCAAGAAGGGAATAGCTGCCTGTGTGCTTCCAAAGGATGGTGACATGCTAAAGATTCTCACGTCATCTCTTGGGTTCTACTATGAGGCGATAAAGGACTGGCAAAACGCAACGAACGTATACGTAGGGCTCCAGAATGATTACCCCGAGGACAATGCTCAGTGGTTACAGGAATTAGGCCGATGCTACAGACTGCAGGGCGATTACAAGAAGGCCGAGTCCCTTCTTGCGGAAGGTGTTGCTGATGTGCAAAGCTCGGCAAGCCCCGAGTTGATAAAGAGCCTAAAGATTGAGCAGTGCCTCGCCTACAGTGAAGCAGGAGACTGGGATAACGCCCTGCCTCTTAACCGCGATCTAATCACTGACTATCCCGAAAATGCTGCTTGGCTATTAGGGACTCTTAGCGGCAGCTATTATCTCAAGGGTGACTATAACAACGCAATAATCGCTTACACGGACCAGATTGCCCGATTCCCGGATTACATCGGGTCCAAGGCAGCCCAAGCCTGCGTGGCCGAGTGCACTTTCCTATTGGGGCAGCGCGACGCAGCCATTGCTAGTCTTGACAAACTACAAACTGAATCAAAAGATCCCTACACGCTGGCTGCTGCCATACTTACGGAAGGCTACCTGAATATGCTTGAGCATAATTATACAAGAGCAGGGGTTCTGCTCAATCAGGTGATTTCGCAGTATCCCACTTCCTATCAGGCGGAGCAGGCACAGGTCTTTATAGGCCTCCTAATGATTCAGCAGAACCATATCGGCGAAGCGCAAGTGTGGTTCGGTAACCTTGCCAAAGCAGATCCTACGAATGATGAATGGCAGTTTTACGGAGCATACTGCCTATTCCGGGAAAACAATTGGGCTGGAGCCAGAGATGCTTTTCAGTCCATCCGTAGCACGTTCACTGAAGGTAAATGCCTGGCCGAGAATGGTTTCCTTCTGGCAGAATGCCTCGTGCAGTTGGGGGACAAGGCGGATGCAATCACCGTGTATGCGGAGGTCGTAGACAAATTCCCCGGCACTGTTTGGGCTCGGCTAGCCAGCGGGCGACTTGCTGGTCTGCAAGGCAGCGTTAACCCAGCAGCGGCTTCGGGCCCTGTTGGAAAGTTGACAGGAGGCAAGGCGGAATGAGGAGCGCAATAATTCACGGTGTCTTGACTTTAGACAAATGCCAGACAATGTCAGCGATGCAAAGAGGAGAGTGATCATGAATAAACAGATCAGATCAGCAGGTTCTATAAGTATGCATACAAGACGGTATGCATTGCGGTTGCTAGCTGTAGCTGCAGTTGCGCTTATGTCACTGACGTACGCGTGGGCCTGCGGTGGCGGCATTGGTCCGGGCCCTGAAGAACCAAGTTTTACGGTCAAGTTGTCTGCCACAAAAACCAACATGCCTGTCTGTGACTCGGTTACGATCACAGCCATGGCTTCAGATAAAGATTTGGTCGGCGGTATATTGATTGATGATCCCGTGACACAATATTCGTGGTCCGTTAACGGCCAACCCTATCCTGCCGGCGACAATCTGACTGCAATCACCCTTCACTTCAGCACGCCAGGTATTGAGAAGATCGACGTCACGTGTGACGACGCTGATACAATACAACCTCCAGACGGCGGGGCAGTTACAGCTCGAGATCGTTATAAATGTTGAGCCAAACTCCGACCCACCGATCAAGGCGAGCGCAGTACAGAGTCTGTACAATTCGGGACCCTGGCAAAAGGACCGATTGGACGTGGCTGTTGGCACTCAGATATACTTCCTAGGTGATTGGCCGGGCGATCCCTCTGTAGGTCTACACGTGGTCGATGGTTGCAGCACTGTTTCCGTTCCGATCACATCATACAACTGGGACTACGGAGATAACAGCACGGACAGCGGCGCCAGTGTTAGCCACACATATGCGACAAAAGGACAGTATGTCAGCACCTACATAGTGTCTCTTACTGCCACTGACTCCTATGATCCGGTTTCTGACCCCGCCCAACTCGGTGTTCGTGTCTTTGAGTCCGCGCCAGCCGCACCTGTAGTTGTGCAGCCGACAGTTGGAGAGATGATCTGTGGCCTGACGCCACTTATCACCTGGACTGAGCAGCTTCATAGTCAGTACCAAGTAAGAGTGCAACCAGCTAATAATCTTGATGATACGCCGGTATGGGACTCCGGCCAGGTTACAAGTGATGGTAGCCAAGTCACTTGCGGCGTGGAGTTAACAGAAAGCACCCCGTATTATGTGTTCGTGCGGGAAAGTAACCCTATTGACTGGGGGCCGTGGAGCAGCGGCCAATTGTTCACTGTAATGACCCCAGCGCCCCCAACGTGCGTGTCAGTCAGCCCATCAAGCGGGACTTTTGCTACCAATACCGTCCAAACGTTCACTGCGTGCTACAGTGACGATTGCACATCCAGCAACATCGACCTTACTGAACTGCTTATAGACAGTTCCACGCTTGACGGTGTATCGGCGTGCCATCTGAAGTATGATTGCAACCTGAATCAGTGCTGGTTGGCAGATGACAATGGTAACACTTGGACTGGTGGAGATGGTTATAGTCCTGGTTCCCAAAACGTTCTGGAAAACAGTCAAGTAATAGTGAATTTAGCGGACACCACAGTATCCGGAACCGGTAATAACCTTTGCGTTACTTGGAGTCTGGAGTTCAAGAATGCTTTTACCGGAGTTAAGACATTAGCACTTAGTGCTACCAATAACAGCGGATTCGCCAGTGGAAGCGGCTGGAGCGCGTTCGGCAACATAACCATCGCGGTTGATTCAGGGCCAAGCTCTATAATAACAGCTCCGACAAATGGTCAGATTGTCAACACAATGCCCTTTGCAATCAGCGGAACAGCTTCTGACAACGTATACGAGATCCAAAAGGTCGAAGTTAGCACGGACGGAGGCAATACTTGGGCTAATGCAAGCGGAGGCTCTTCGTGGACTACAGTTGGACTGGCGCTCAAGATGGCAAGTATAACTTACGGTCACGCGCTACCAGCAATGGTGACGTGGAGGTGCCGGGTTCGGGCGTCCAAGTGACTGTGGATACTACAGCTCCGAAGTCGGAAATTGATGATCCGTTGAACGGCGCAACCATTACTGGAGCTACTATCGAAGTATACGGGACTGCTTTCGAATCCGGCTCAGGGATAAGTGAAGTGGAAGTGAGCTTTGATGGCGGCAATTCGTGGGTCGTCGCCCAAGGCAATACGTTGTTCTATTGTTCTTACCCTGTTACATCGAGCGGCCAATATACGATTAAGTCTCGGGCTCACGACCTAGCCCAAAACGTGGAGGTTCCGGGACCCGGTATTACTGTGACTGTGAATTACCAGGTCAGGATGGGGGCCAATTCGTCGGGAGCGTCGGATGAGTTCGATCTTGACACCAATGACTTTGAGGCACAGAAAACGCTGCAGCACGGTCCATATTTGACGCTTAATCTGTGCACCGGGCGGATCTTAACAACAGTGCCGATCACCGGCTGGAAGTGCATGGGTGACCTGTCTGTCGATCTCAAGATGTATCGAACAGACGCATACGGCTGGCAGAATACATATTACATGAATCTTACACATGATGATGTATTCGGCACAACGCTTAATTATGCTGATGGCTCTGTCCAGGAGTGGGACGCAAGCAATAACGGAATTGACGGCAATTACGACAAACTGGAGTTGGCTCCATCCCCAAGCACTGGCTATATTATAACTCGGAAGAATGGAGTTCAATATGTTTTCACCAGTGTAGTCGGACACAACCCCTGGAACAACGCTCCGATTTGGGGCCTATCAAGCATAAAGCAGTTGACTGGGGAGCAGATTACCTTCTCTTACGATTCCAAAAACAGGCTTGAGTGGATAATCGATCCGGCTACGACAGTAACGAATGGTAAGCCTTCAAAAGCTGGTCGCTGGCTCTGGTTCACCTATGATGACACCCACAACGGCAGATTGTACGGAATATACAGTTCACAATATTTCGGCGCCACCGCCTATCGACCGCAGTTGTGGTGGTTTAAGTCCCGATTCAAATGATCGGCTGTGGCAGATGAAATTCCCTCACCCATTCGGGACTCTATACGGATACCAGGAGAATGATTCTCCTGAACCTATGATGGACACAGGACCTCAATATCCTAATCCTACTGATATTAGTAATCCATTCTTCAACAACTATCAGAGCTACAAGACTGTCAGTTTCTCATACGAAGCAACAAGTCCTAATAGAATCGTGAGCGTATCTGACGGCACAGTTCCGTGGAGTGTTTATTATTGGACACCCGAACTGACAGTAGACACTTTGACTAATACCGAGGCGCATATTTCGCTTACAACCCCAGATTACCAAAGCACTGACTGTCAGTTCGTGGTCGAGCCGAATGGTCTGCAATGGACAACACTGGGCCTCTGTCACTATTTGTCTGAAGCCACCGTAACTGATCCGCGTGGCATAAAGACGATCTACGATAATGTTTTCTGGACGAGCAATGACTATGTTGGATGGTCCTATTTTGGCCGCCATGATTGGCCTGGCTACCGCATTTTAGGCGTTCGGGATTCCAATGGAAAAGCCCTTGAGGAATATGACTGGTGGGAAGACGGACGACTGCGAGAGCACTATGTGCACGATGACGGACCGTCAGCAGGGTATGCAACCCTATGGGATTGGAACAGTGGAAATCTCACAAGAGCCACTAAATTGGGAGGCGCATTCAATGCCAGCACGGCGGGACAGGAATACGCTGCACTGACGTACACATACAATCCTGCGGATCCGCTGAATACCCAATTGGCGACAGTTGACGAGCCGTCGCCGACCGGTCGAAAGGTGACCCAGTACACATACGATTCACAATACAAGCGTCGCGTAATCATGAAAGTAGAAGATTTCGGTGGCAAGAACATTACGACCGAATATGGGTACAACTCCTTCGGAAACCCATCCTCCACAGTAGGACCTTATGAAGGGACGCGTCCTGCGAATCCGCCAACTGTCACAAATGAATACAACGATTTTTCAATTCGGCGGTTACAAGGACTACCGACCAGTGTGGAAGGAGCAGCACGGCTGCTTACTCCAATATGGGCTGGAAGCTGTGGGAGACGCTTGTAAACCAAGACGATACCAACCCAGCTTATACTGCATGGGCACACGACAAAATGGGGCGTCCGTACCTACGAATACCGTTCCGGCGGTACCGGATCAGGTGACAACATATGATCCAAACGGGAAACCGAGCACCGTCCTGGATGCGGACGGCTACATGTCGATGTTCGGTTACACAGGCTCAGGTAACCTGTCAAATGATATACCAAACTGCACCTGGTCATGGCACTTATGATAATACTTGGATTGATGTTGGTCACAGCTACGATGGAGACAACAATCCCTATGGTGTTTGGGTCGAGTCTGCCGGATATTACCCGTGGTGGGCTGAATACGGCTATGATAACTTCAATAGATTGAATGAGATCATATCGCCGGCTACAGCTGACTTCCCGCTAGGCACAATCAAGAAGACGGATCATTTCCTGGATGGAAGCCTCAAGCAAGCAACCAATGCTCGCGGGCAAGCTGTCACATGCGATTATGAGGCCTGCACAGGAAGACTTAGCGACAAGACTTGGGTCAACTCAAGCCCGGCTAAGACTGTCCAGTACAAATACTACCCTGGAGGAGCCTTGCATTATGTCTGGGATTGGACATACGATTCCACTCCACCCAATGCGGCTGCACGAATACTAACAATTACGATACAATGGGTCGCCTGATCCAGGAGATACGGCGAGATGTCGGCCGCACAATAACGTATGACTACTTTGCCGCGGGTACGATCAAGACCAAGCAGTTGGAGTCATTGGATAGCACGGTTCTGGATAGTTGGTCGTATACCTACTACGATGACAACAAGCCCTGCACTATAACCCATCTAAACGAGGGTATAACCACGTTTTACTATGATTCCCGTGGCAGGCTGGAGCAAAAAGAGTATCCGGACGGATCGTATACCGGTGTGACATACCTCGACCAAGGCTCAATCCCTGGTGACGCAAGAAACCTTGTAGATACGATCAGCCATCATGCCGGCGGAGTAGAAGAAGATTATACGTACACATACGACAGCAAAGGAAACATCACCCAGGTAGTCAATGGCACACGCGTGACGACTTACACCTACGACGGCCTTGACAGACTGCTGACTGAAAGGATGGTCGATGGAGGCACGTCGTTGGTCGATAGATCCTATACGTATGATGGCAGTGGAAATAGACTGACCAATACGGATAATCTGACTAATACGACGACTACTTATACCTATGACGTGGACAACAAGCTGAGCTCGTCTACCAATCCATCTGTGACCTGTTACTACTACTACGACGCTGATGGAAATCTGACCGACAAAACCGACGGTAGCGAAACAACTCACTACGACTATGACTATGAAAACCAGCTATACAAGGTTACTCCCGTATCCGGTCCCGCGATAAACTTCTACTATACAAGTGACGGCGAACGCTACCAGAGGTACGACACGCAGCCAACCACGTTTGTCTTCGCGGGAGGCGACCTTGTCCAGGAGCTTAATGTGGTGGGCGAGCCGCTGGCAAGCTACAATCCCGGCATCAGCCAGACAGCGGGTGGTGCGACCAAGTACTTCCACGGTGATCTATTGGGCAGCACAGTGGAAATAGTAATGCCGGCGGTTTCACCGACACGTTCGCCTATGATGCTTGGGGCAACGTTGTTGTCAGCGGCACCACTGACACGCGCTACAAGTTCGGTGGAAAAGAGGGCTATTACCAAGACCCCGGCATGGCCTGCTGAAGCTCGGTGCTAGATACTACGATCCAACCACTGACGGTTCATCTCGAAGACCCGGCTAGAGCTGGGGTGAACTGGTACGCGTATGCTGGGGATAATCCGGTGAACGCGGTAGATCCGAGCGGGCTTGCTAACGATTGGTCCCTGGTCGACCCCGAGGCTACCTGGGACGAGGCACAGGCGCGACAGGCATGGTATTATCCCTGGGGACAACAACTGGACGAGTTAACGAACAAGGCGTCCTGACTTTTGGAACAGCATATGGTATGGTAATGTTAGCCTCAATGTTCCGGCTGGAGCAATTTTGGATAAGCCAGAGGTTGGCGTCAGCGTTGGATTTACGAGGGGTGGAGGATCTACTTTTCTCGATCTAGGTGTTTATTATGGAGTTCCTGGAGTTAACTGGAGTTTAACCCCAGATCAGACCAATGACTTTGGGGGATTGGCCTTACAAGGCGGCGCATTCGGATTAGCAGGGAGCTACGACGCAGACGGACTCCAGCTCGGTCCTGGTTCAGGCATTGACAAGAATTGGTGGCAGCAAGTGTTGGAACAACCTGGTCATTCAAACTCCCATTTGGATTTTGATAGGTTTGGTACACGGCAGGGCAGCCTGCGTATTGTCGAGATAGATGTGATCGTAAGAACATTTGATTGTGAAGAATAAGACATGACTCAAAACCCGACTTGTTTTCAGCGCCTAGTGGCCACTGTACCAGGCCTCATTTTGGTATTGGCTGGTATATTCGCCATCGTGGCTAGACAATGGCTATATGAGCAAAGGCGTAGGGCATTAGAGAACATGGGTTACAAGAAACGCCCCACGCGAAATCAGGATAAAGATAGGACAGTTCAGAACGCTCTGACAATTGTGGTGGGAGTTGTGTTTGTCATTCAAGGCGGGTATACAATGATTACATTTGGATCAAATAGAATGCGTATGCGGCCGCTGATCGTTTCAGCGGTTCGGAGCTTGTTCCAAAGCGGCAGCCGGCTGTGTCAATGGCGATATAAAGTGACCCGGGCGGTGATTCGGGACGTAGTCTTCGAGTCACCGCAGTTTTCCTCTAATTGTGCAGGTTGCCTTTTTCCCGGGATGGCTGGACCCAAGAAGTTGGCAGCACGGAGCGTATTTGTTGTTAGGGGAATCCCACAGCCCTTGCTTTTGTTTCCGGTGGCTGCTTGGGCCATTACATAATGTCCTTTCCGAAAATTGGTTTTGAAGAATCCCAAGCAATTCTGTCGTCCGGCCTGCCAACAATCGTCCAGCAAGGCATGACCCTGAACTGACCGACAAAAAAAACAGAGATGCTGATCCAGAGCTGATCGAGTCGGGATTTTTGAGTTCGTTCGAGATAGAGGGACAGATAATTATGAAAAGGATATTATGCGTCGCATTGCTCTTGGCCGCTCTGCTCAGCGGTTGCGGCAACCTGACAAAGGCCAAAAGTGCCGCAGACGTTCAGGTTGCGGTTTTTCATCAACAGCTCAATAACAACGAATCGAAGGCGATTGTTTCGGCGGCTGATTCACAGCTGTTCGATACTTGGTCCAGAGCCGAGACAACCGATTTCTTAACGGTCGTCCACAAGAAACTGGGCAATGTTATGAATTCGCAGAATACACGTTGGCACATCCGGATGTTCAATGGTGAAACAATTGTGGTTTTGCTGCAAGACACGGAGTTTAAGAAAGGATATGGAAGAGAAACCTTCGCTTTCCGCGTTGAGGGGGACAAGGCACGTTTGGCGGGCTACTCTATCAACTCACGAGACTTGACAATGAAAAGAGATGGATTCTGATGCGGAGGAACCAAACGTCGCTCAGTGGTGGTCTCTGGGAGTGTCGCGCTTATTACTGACTGGCTGCACATTTCCATGAGGGTGTGAGGAATCAGCACTGGGTGTATCTGAGGCTCAACCTCACAATCCTGGTCGGGAAGAATCGTGACCTGCTGCTATTCTTGCCAGCATACTCATGGATGACATCAACAGGTGTCGGCGGCGGCGGTAAAATGATCCAAATACGGCGGAGTGAAAATGTACCACCCGTGATTTAGTGTTGGGCGGAGGAGATGTCTCTTCCGCCCGTTGACTCCGATGGTTAAGTTGAGAAGACCAACCAGGGAGTCAGTATTTATGGTATCACGGGAGAACAAAGTGGACATCAGTTATTTTCACCGCCAGGGGCATTCGTATCGAGAGATTGCCCGAAAGAGCGGACGGGATCGGCGGACCGTCAAGCGATATGCAGAGAACCCTGAGCTTATCGGGCAGAGCCGGGCGAAGGTAGAGCGGGAGAGCATTCTGGACCCGTTTGTGCCGGTGATAGAGAGCTGGCTTGAGGATGATGGTCAGTATCATGCAAGCTGGATACTCGACCAGATCAGGAAGCTGGGATACACCGGCAGCTACACGATAGTGAAGGACTTGGTCAGAGGGATAAAGCAGGAGAGGAGCCGGATAGCGTATCTTCGCTTCGAGACCGAGCCTGGGAGACAGGCCCAGGTGGACTTCGGGGATTTCAAGGTAGTGGAGCCGGATGGGGTCGAGAGTACCCTCTACAAGTTCAGCATGATACTGGGCTTCTCGCGGACGCCGTATTGTGAGTTTCTCACCCGCTGCGACATGACGAGCTTCCTCGATGCTCACCAGCGCGGCTTTGCCCATTTCGGGGGTGTTCCGGCTGAGATCCTCTATGACCGGATGGGAACGTCTTCATCAGGAAACTCGCCGGCAAGGCTCAGTTCACACAAGCCTTGATGGCACTTGCTGACCACTACGGCTTTACACCCGAGGTGGCTCCGGCTTACTCGCCGTGGGTGAAGGGGAAAGTCGAGCGCCCAATGGACTTCATCCGCGAGGGGTTCTGGAGAGGTTATCAGTTCACGGACATCGAGACGGCTAACCAGGACCTGTTGGCATTTCTTGAGGAGAAGTCCCACCGCATCCACGGCACGACTGGTGAGAAGGTCTGCGATATGTTCGCAAGCGAGAAGCCGTTTCTTATGCCGCTGCCGCCCACAACATGCGACGTGTCGATGCGGCTTTACCGCAAAGTCGAGAAGGACTGCACCATAAGCGTGGAGGGAAGCCGATATGAGGTTCCACACACGCTTGTCGGCAAGAAGATAATAGTTCGCCTGAAGGATGGTGTGCTGCGTGTCTACGATGGCGACCGGCTTATGGCGACGCTTGCTCAATCGCCCCTGAAGGGAAAACTGGTGCAGCTTCCTGGGCTTCGGGCTGCTATTGCCGCTGACAGGGAGATGAACGCTCGCAAGGACGGACGCCCACCGAAGGGTAAGGGGAAAGCCACCATCAGTCCAAGGCTCGGCAAATATGCCGTCGATGTCCAGCGGCGTCCATTGTCGGTCTACGCGAGAATAGGCGGAGGTGTTGGCTATGTCTGAGCAGTTTGTGATGGAGAGGCTTGCTGATAATCTGACGCGCCTTCGCATGCCCAGGACCCGAGACATTCTCCCGGAGATGATAAAGACGGCCCAGAGTGAGGATTGGAGTTATCTGACGCTGCTTGACCGGCTGACGGGTGAGGAAGTCGCCCGTAAGGAACAGAAGCGAATATCCTCGGCGCTGAGAAGTTCAGGACTGCCCTATGTAAAGACCATTGACGAGTTCGACTTCACCTTCCAGCCGGGCATCGACAGGCGGCAGGTAATGAACCTGTTCGACTGCGAGTTTCTGGAGCGGCGTGAGAACGTCATCTTCCTTGGGCCGCCCGGAGTGGGCAAGACTCATCTGGCGGCGGCGCTACTGGTGAAGGCGGCTGAGTGCGGGGAGAGCATCCACTTCACGACTATGCCCGAGCTCATCTACAAGCTAAGGCAGGACCGTGATGCCCCTCGCGCCGGCAGGAGGCGACGAACATACGAGTGTTCGAGCCTGGTGGTAGTCGATGAGGTTGGATACACGCCGATAGACCGGGAGGAATGCAACCTGTTCTATCAGTTCGTGGCGATGAGATACGAGAGGTCGAGCACGATCATCACATCGAACAAGGCTTTTGACGAGTGGAGCGAGCTCTTTACTAACCGCGATCGTAGCGGCGATCCTGGACAGGCTCCTCCATCACAGCATGGAGAGAACTCAAGGGCAACAGCTACCGACTCAAGGGAAAGCTCCCGTCGGCCCCTGACGTAACGACACGAGATACCGAGGGAGCGGAGTGGACCGCCCCAGATGCCTGCCGCGAAGAAGTATGAAAGCGCAGCCCAGCGACAGGCTGCTTATCGGCTGAGATGCAAGACGCGAGGCGGCTCGCCGATGAGTGCGGTCACGGCGGGGTCGGCATATCGTCGATGGGAAACTATGCGAAAGCAAGCTCTGAGTATCCTCGAACAGGTTGCCTGTGAAATGGAAGCCTATCATGACCAACGCTCAGAAGCCTGGCAGGACTCTCAACGAGGGGAAGCATTCACCGAGATGATGGAATCGTTAGCGGACATAGTCGAAACGGCCAGGGAAATCCCATCACACCTGCCCGATGCGTAACGCGTTACGCATCAGACCCTCAGATACAATCGTTGAATGGAGGTGATTCAGAAACAGTCGTGGCGCCGGGTGGTACATTTTCACTCCGCCGTAA
>CAVZJH010000051.1:0-15506 GCA_963775535.1 uncultured bacterium
CTCTTAACTTCGCTGGCCGTTGACAGTGCTCCGGCATTGTGCTATTATCACTCACCGTGCTACAATCCTCAGGAAACGAAGCGTCTACCGAAGCATATCCGGCAGGAATGCCATCCCAAACGTTCATATCGTTTAAATACAAGCCCGGCAGGGCACTATACCGATATCGCGCTTTAGCCGCGGAAGATTATGTCGGGATAGAAGGTAAGTGAGAAATGTCAAAATCGTTGATCATAGTGGAATCCCCGGCCAAGACCAAGACCCTTAAGAACTTTCTTGGCCCGGACTACACCGTAGAAGCCAGCATGGGCCACGTGCGCGATATCCCCAAGAGCAAACTGGGGGTTGACGTCGAAAAGGACTTCGATCCGCAGTATGTGGCGATACCCGAGAGACGCGACGTCATAAAAAAACTCAAGGAAGCCGCAAAGAAGGCGGACATTGTCTACCTCGCCTCGGACCCCGACCGGGAAGGCGAAGCCATCGCGTGGCATCTTCAGGAAGCTCTGAAGCTGGAGAACGTGAAGAGAATCCAATTCAACGAGATCACACGCTCCGCCGTGCTGGACGGCCTCCGGAACGCGCACGATATCAACATCAATCTGGTCAACGCGCAGCAGGCGCGAAGAGTGCTGGACAGGCTCGTCGGCTACAAGCTCAGCCCGCTCCTGTGGCGGAAGATCAAAAAGAACCTGAGCGCGGGCCGGGTGCAGTCGGTAGCGGTGCGGCTGATCTGCGACCGCGAGCGCGAGATTCTGGCGTTCGTGGCGGTCGAATACTGGTCGATTACCGCGACTCTGACTTCGAAGGACGAGGAGCACCTTTTCGGCGCGAAGCTGACTATGAAAGACGGCGAAAAGCTGACGATCAACAACCAGCAGGAGGCCGATCAAATCCTTGCTCAGCTCGAGGGCGCCGACTACGCAGTCAAGAGCATAAAGAAGAGCGAGAAGAGGCAAAACCCTTCACCGCCGTTCATCACAAGCACGCTGCAGCAGGAAGCTTCGCGCAAGCTCGGGTTCAGCGCCCGCAAGACAATGATGGTCGCTCAACAGCTCTACGAAGGGGTCGAGCTCGGCGAGACGGATCTATGGGTCTCATAACCTACATGTGAACCGACTCCACGCGTGTCGCCAAGGAAGCCCAGGAGGAAGCGCGAGAATATATCACGAAGGCGTTCGGCGCATCTTATATGCCTGAGACCGCAAAGCAGGTGTCGCGAAAAGGGCCCCAGGACGCGCACGAAGCGATCCGCCCGACTTGGGTGATGCGGCACCCCGAATATATCAAGAGGCATCTCGGCAACGATCAGCAGCGGCTCTACAAGCTGATTTGGCAGCGTTTCGTGGCAAGCCAAATGTCGCCGGCGGTATTCGATGTCGTTGGCGTGGACATAGCGGCCAGGAACATGGTCTTCCGGGCGACCGGGTCCACCGTTACGTTCCAGGGCTTTATGAAGGTCTACACCGAAGGCAAGGACGACGCTCGAACCGTCTCCGATGAGGACAGCCTCCGCTTCCGGCAATGAAGGAAGGTCAGTTGCTGGATCTCAGGACCCTCGTCCCCGAGCAGCACTTCACCGAGCCGCCCGCGCGGTTTACGGAAGCCACCCTGGTGCGCACGCTGGAAGAAAAGGGCATCGGCAGGCCGAGCACCTATGCCGCCATTATCTCCACGATCCAGGATCGCAAGTATGTGGAGCTGAAAGAAAAGAAGTTCTATCCGACCGAGCTCGGATTCATTGTCACGGATCAGTTGGTGAAGCACTTCCCGAAGATAATGGACATCCAGTTCACCGCGGGAGTGGAAACCCAGCTTGACGAGGTGGAAGAAGGCGCGCTGGAATGGGTAATGCTCCTCAGAGAGTTTATGGCCCGTTCGAGAAGGACCTCGAAAATGCTCAGGAGCAAATGGAACGGGTCAAGATCGAGCCCAAAGTAAGCGATGAGCTCTGCCCGAACTGCGGAAAACCGATGCTGATCAGAGAAGGCAGATTTGGGGAATTCCTGGGATGCTCCGGTTACCCCGAGTGCAAGACCACATCGCCGCTCAAGAAGAAAGTGGACGTGAAGTGCCCGAAGTGCGGTGATGGGGATGTCTTGGAGAAGAAGTCCAAAAAGGGCAAGATCTTCTACGGATGCAGCAACTACCCCGAGTGTTCGTTCGTCTCCTGGGACAAACCGACCACTAAGCGCTGCCCGCAGTGCAACAGCATCCTCGGCGAAAGAAGGTTCAAGGGCAGGCTGATCGGCTACCGGTGCACAAACTCCGATTGCGACTACCAGCGTTTACGCGGTAAGGACAAAGATGCGGACGCGGCGGAAGCGGCGGAAGCCGAAACGCTCGGCGGTGAGCAGGCTGTGGCCTAGTTCGCTGAGGATTGTCGAAGTAAAGTAAGGGCCCCGCGCATTCAAGCGCGGGGCCCTTTGCATAGCTTGTTGTTATCGTCCGGAAAACCGACAATTCCTACTGGGCGCCCTGCCCGGGAGGCGGTGCGCCAGCCGGAGGAGCACTTGGAGGAGGAGGCATATTGCGTGGACCCATAATCATCATATCGCGCAGCTTAGGCAGTTGGTCCGCCGTAAGAACCGACTTGATCTGATTCCAGGTATCGAGGTCCTGGCTTATAATGGCGTCCTCGGCTTTTTCGGCGTCATTGGCCAGAGATTGAATGCTGGCCGCATCTTTGCCCGGCGTGCAGAACAGAGCCCGTTTTCAAGGCGTCATTTGCCTGTGAGCTTTTCTCGACCAACGGGCGACTGGCCTGCGTGGCCTTTTCCATTATGCCCTTGATGTTCTGCTTCTGGTCCGCGGTAAGCCCCAACCGTTCTCCCGCCATATCGAAGAACTGCACGGGCGGAAGCATGATAGCCGTTCTCGGGCATTGCGACATAGGTCGCATACCCGGCATCTGCATGCTACGTCTCATCATTCCAGGTCCACCGGGCATTGTCCCCGGCGGCGGCGCGCCTGCGCCTGGTGGCGGCGGAGCGCCCATGTCGGCGGCGGCGGAGCACCCTGGCCGGGCGCCTGAGCCAACACGCTGCAGGCCGCGGCGGCCACAAGCAGCAACACGAAGACAGCGACAAACTTCCTCATTAACGATCCCTCCTAGAGTTGATGTTGAGATTATACCACTGCAAATACGAAAATTGGTAACATTATGTTCCATTGTCGAGGCTGCACGCGGGGAGTAGGCCGTGCCGCGCTCACATCGCCTTGACAGCAGACAGCCTCGTATATATAATTTTTCAGGATCAAGGAGTGTAACTCCTCTGAAAATGGCGGTTTTTCCATTTTCATTCCCTTCCTGGCGGTCGTGCCGCGATTCCCCTTTCACTCTCCTTGATCTTCACAGCCGAGGCGCTTGAATGGATTTTCCGCAAGTCGCGGCTTTCGCGGGCATGAAGCCGCGTATTTTGTGTTAGCAATTGAGGCCCAAAAATGAGATTCATCAGGTACTGCGTCATCCTTTCAGTTCTTCTTCTGGTTCCCGCTGCTGTCCACAGCCAGGATACCTACCTTGGCAGCGACGACAAGTCGGTCACCGATGCCGTCGCCAATTCCAGGCAAACGGATCAAAACTCGACAGGCAGCGATCAGAGCTATCAGGGCGATCAGAATTATCAGGACAATCAGGGCTATCAAAGCGATCAGAGTTATCAGAGCGATCAAGGCTATCAAAGCGAACAGGGTTATCAAGGCGATCAAGGCTATCAAAGCGATCAGGGCGACCAGGGCGACCAGGGATATCAGCGCAATCAGGGCAATGCGCGCAATCAGAACAATCAAAGCACCGGGGCAATGCCTGGAAACAACCCTCAGAACAATCAGAGCATCAGCATTCTGCCTCAAACCACCCCGGCTGAGAAAGTCAGGCAATCCGAGCAGCGGGTTCAGTCAGGACTGACACAGCTTGCACAAGCCATAGATGATCTGGACCGAAGAGTCGGCAAGATGCGCAGGCAGGCCGATCCTCCTCCGCAGGCGGAAGTGGACCGGGTAGAGCAGGACCTTTCTCTCCTGGAACAGGAGCTGAACAAGGTCAGCGTTGCGACCGCATCCCCCCTGGAACAGCTCCAGCGCTCCGATCTGCAGGACCAGCTCTTTGAGATACGTCTGGCTATCGAGATCAGCAAGCGCCGCTGGGGCGGCAGCTATACGGTGTTTGGCCTGTCGTTCTTCACCAGCGCTCCGCTGGTTCAAACTCCGGAGCAACAGCAGGTCCCGGCAAACTACAAGATTCGGACCGGCGATTCGCTGCGCGTGCAAATGTCGAGCAAGCTCGGGCAAAACGATGAGTCTCATCTAACAGTGGACACGAGCGGGCGGGTGTTCATTCCGGGCATCGGAATGGCGTCGGCGGCCGGGAGGACGGCGAGCCAGTTCACCGAGTTCTTAACCAACCGGATCCGCTCCCGGTTCAGCCAGATGCGGGTGAACGTGAGCGTTGAAAAACTTTCGACAATTCGCGTGCAGGTCTCGGGTGAGGTGGCAATGCCGGGGACCTACGCGGTTACGGGAATGGCGACTGTGTTCAGCGCATTGTACCAGGCCGGCGGGCCCACCAAGAACGGCACGTTCAGGCGAATCGAGCTGGTCCGCGATGGGGAACCGAAACGTATAGTTGACCTCTACGATTTTCTAATGAATGCCAGCAAGAAGGACGACTACCCCCTCAGGGAAGGCGACCTGATATTTGTGCCGCCGGTTGGACCAACCATCACAATGGAGGGTGAAGTCCTGAGACCGGCCCGCTATGAGCCGGACTTCCCGATTACGCTGGCAGCCGCCCTCAAGATGGCAGGCGGCGCCAAGCCCGGCGGTTACCTCCAGTCTGTGCAGGTCGAACGCGTTGAAAACAATGAGTTTACAGTGCTTTTGAGCGAACCGGTTCAGGATGGAGGAAGCAAGTCCAGTAACTCCCTGAAGCCGGGAGACCAGGTAAGCGTCGTTTCGGTGCGCCCGGACAAGACCAACCAGGTCGCGATATCAGGGCCTGTCGGCTCACCCGGCACTTACGGGTTGAAGGACGGGATGCGCGTAAGCGATCTTATCAAGCTGGCGCAGGGATTGGATACAAAGACCGAGGTCTATGGGGGAAGAGCCGATATCCTGCGCATCGACTCGCTCAAGGGCAGCCAGATAGTTTCGTTCGACTTGGACAAGGCTCTGAAGGAAGATGACAAACAGGATATCTCCCTGCGAAAACTGGACCGGGTGTTCATCTATGAGCCGGAGCAGGTATCGTTCAGACCCAGGCTCGTGACCGTTCTGGGCTCGGTTGCCAAGCCGGGAACCTACAAAAGAACACCGGGAATGTCGGTGAAGGACATAGTCGCGGCGGCTGGAGGCATCCTGCCGACCGCTTATCTGACGAGGGCCGACTTGACCCGGTATGCGAAAGACGATGAAAAGCAGCTTGTGAGGGTAGACCTTCAGGCTGCGCTGAGCGGCAACCCCGAAAGCGACATCACGCTGCAGGACCGGGACGTGCTGACTGTGTATACCAACCGCGAAGTCAGTTGGCAGGACCGCACCGTTAGAATCGAAGGAGCGGTTCAGCGCCCTGGTGTGTATGAGCGCTCCGAGAACATGCGCGTCAGTGATTTGATCTTCACCAGCGGCGGATTGCTCCCTGATGCGGCCCAGGAAGTGGAAGTCGGCCATCGCGCTGTGCCCGGACAAAGCAGCGTTACCACGGTCGATCTGACCAAACTGATTCCCGCATCGCAGACGGACGTCCAACTCCAGGACGGGGACATTGTCACGGTTCCGGCCGTTAACCCCGCGCTCCGCAACCCGGAGATAGTGTATATAACGGGCGAAGTCGCAAACCCCGGACCTTATGCCCTGAGGAACAAAGACGAAAAGCTGACCGAGCTCATTGCACGGGCCGGCGGACTGACCAAGGACGCCGATACCCGTGGAATGCTGTTCCTGCGACAGAAGGAAACCTTAGAGAACTCGCAGCAGGGCAAGGATGCCGATCTTATCCTGCAAAAGACGAAGCTGTTCTCAGACAAAGAGTTCGTTATGCACCTGGCGCAGCTCGGCGTGGCACTGCCTCCGACCTTGCTTGAAAACGCTGGAATGACGTCAGAAAGCCTTGCGAAGCCGGCTGAAGTTGCTAATGACGAGAATCTGAAGACCAACAGCACGGCTGCCAACGAGGCAACATTCAACAACGTCAAGGTCAACAACGTCGCATCGGCATCGGAGACATCCAAACAGGTGAAGCTGACCCAGAACATGGCAAAGCCTACCAGCGAAGAGAGCGAATACAATCCTTCGGACGAGACGGGGCAAACACTCAAAAAGGAAAAGACGAGCGCGATGGGTCCGAGGGTAAGCCCGCCTGAGGGCAGGTATCTTCCGGGCTTCGAGGGACGGCACGATCTGGCGTCTCTACTGAGCAGCTCCAGGATCTCTATCAATCTGGACGCGGCGTTCAGGGATTCGAAGTCTCCGGACAATATACCGATGGTTAACGGCGACCGAATATTCATCCCCAAGGTCACAAATGTCGTCACGGTCCTCGGCGCCGTTCTGCACCCGCACTCATTTGCCGCCGGCCCGGGTGAAAGCGTGGGCTATTACCTCCAGAGGTCGGGCGGATTCGCTGAGGACGCGGCGAAGTCGGAAGTGGTTGTGGTCCGTTTGAACGGGGATGCGCTGCCCATGAGCAAGGTCCGGGCAGTTGAACCGGGCGATATGATCCTGGTCCCGACCACCGGTTTTATCGACGTGACCAAGAAGATAGACAAAATCGGTTCGGTCACCAAGGTCATTACCGACGCGCTGAGCAGCATATTTGTTCTGACGAAGCTCTAAAGGGACCGAAAGATAACCTAATAAACGGGCGGAGGCAGCTTGCCTCCGCCCGTTTTGCATGGCGTAGTTGAACATGTCCCGGTCGTCTGTAGGGGCGGCCCCCCGTGGCCGCCCGGATGCCGAAGACGTGGCGAATTTGGCAGGCATGGGGATGGGCAGGCGCAGGTTTTGGGCAGGCACGGGGATGGGCAGACACGGGGGTCTGCCCCTACGGAGGCGATATGTGCGCGCGTTAACCCGAGGCAGCGGTCACGCGCAAAGACGCGCCGGACCATCAGGATTTGTTCCCGTCGTCCGTAGGGGCGGCCCCCCGTGGCCGCCCGGATGCCGAAGACGTGTCGAATTCAGGCAGGCGGGCAGGCGCGGGGCGATATGTACGCGCGTTAACCCGAGGCAGCGGTCCCGCGCAAAGACGCGCCGGAACATCAGATTTTGTTCCCGTCGTCCGTAGGGGCGGCCCCCCGTGGCCGCCCGGATGCCGAAGACGTGTCGAATTCAGGCAGGCGGGCAGGCGCGGGGCGATATGCACGCGCGTTAACCTGGCAGCGGTCACGCGCAAAGACGCGCCGGACCATCAGAATTTGTTCCCGTCGTCCGTAGGGGCGGCCCCCCGTGGCCGCCCGGATGCCGAAGACGTGTCGAATTCAGGCAGGCGGGCAGGCGCGCGGCGATATGCACGCGCGTTAACCCAGCAGCGGTTCCGCGCAAAGACGCGCCGGACCATCAGAATTTGTCCCCGTCGTCCGCAGGGGCGGCCCCCCGTGGCCGCCCGGATGCCGAAGACGTGTCGAATTTCAGGGCAAAGGCGATGGGCAGGCGCGCGGCGATATGCACACGCGTTAACCCGGCAGCGGTCCCGCGCAAAGACGCGCCGGACCATCAGAATTTGTTCCCGTCGTCCGTAGGGGCGGCCCCCCGTGGCCGCCCGGATGCCGAAGACGTGTCGAATTCAGGGCAAAGGCGATGGGCAGGCGCAGGTTTTGGGCAGGCGCGGATGGGCAGACACGGGGGTCTGCCCCTACGGGGGCGATATGCACGCGCGTTAACCCGGCACGGTTCCGCGCAACGGGGCGGACGGGGGCTGGATCAGCCCACTTTCACGACGTCCTTCCCCAGAATCCGCTCGATCTCCACCACGAACTTTGGGGTGGCTTCGACTTTATACGCTGTTGAGACCTTCTGGCGGGTTCCGCAGTGGACCATCCAGAAGTAAACGGGGCTTTCGCCAGGGTGCGCATCGAGCATACTTTTCAGCATCTCCAGGCGGAGGTTGGGAGTCCCGTTGATCTTGATGTGAACCGCGCGAGCGCCGCCGCCGTTTGCGCCGTTGTTTGTTTTTGAACCACCGTTTTTGACCGGGCTGACCGACTCGCCGCGAATCTCCACCTCAACGGAGGTGTTTTCCTCGTCGGACGCGATTCTCTCACGGTGGCTTGCTCTACCTTTCACAAGCACAATCCTGTCCTTGACCAGGTAATGGCTGGATGTCTCTATAGCTTGAGGGGAAGAACGTAATAGAAATCGTGCCGAGAAGGTCTTCCAGCTTGATCGACGCCATCTTTTCGTTGCGCCTGGTCAAGCGAATTTGAACGTCGGATATTATGCCGCCGATCACGCACTCCTGATCGTTATCGAGTTCGGAGTAGTTGCCCGCATTGGCGGTGCAACTGCGCTCCAGGACCGGACGCAGAGCGTCCAAAGGATGGCCGGAGAGATACAGCCCGACCAGGTCCTTTTCCATGGCGTAAATCTCGTCATCGGCAAAGTCAGTAATGTGGTCGTAACGGCGCTGCTGCGGCGCGTAAGAGACGACATCGGAGTCCTGACCGAAAAGCCCGGTCTGGCCGCTTTTGAGATCCCTGAGCTTCGCGGAAGCGGCGCTCATCGCATCCGGCAGCATCTCCACAAGCTGAGCCCGGTTGCCGTTTATCGACGAAAACGCTCCGACTCTGATCAGGCATTCGATGGTGTTCTTGTTTACGACCGCGCCGCCCTGCACGCGCTCGCAGAAATCGAAGAGGTCCTTGAACGGCGGGCCTGATTCCCTCGCGGCAACCATCCCCTCGATCACCGCGCGGCCGCAGCCCTTGATCGCGCCAAGGCCGAACCTTATCGCGCCGTCTTCCACTCGAAACTCCGCGCCGCTGAAGTTGACATCGGGAAGCAGCACCTTCAGGTCCAGGCGCCGGCAGTCGTCCATGTAAATCGAGAGCTTGTCCTTGTCGTCTGTGTTCGCGGAAAGGAGCGCCGCGTAGTATTCGACCGGATAGGTGGACTTCATGTAAGCCGGTGCGGTAGGCCACGAACGCGTAGCAGACGGCATGGGCCTTGTTGAACGCGTAGCCCGCGAAAGGCTCTATCTGTTCGTAGATCTTGCTCGCGATCCTTTCGGAGACCCCATTATCCTTCGCGCCGGCAAGGAACTTCGCGCGCTGCTCGTCCATGACTTTTGTTTTTGCTGGACATGGCCTTGCGCAGAACATCAGCCTGGCCCATGGAGAATCCGCCGATGGCCCGCGCAATGCGAAGCACATGCTCCTGGTAGCAGATGACCCCGTAGGTTTCCTCGAGGATCGGCTTCAGGGCGGGATGGAGGTATGTGATCGGTTCCTGGCCGAACTTGGACCTGATAAACTTCGGTATGAAAGCCATCGGGCCAGGGCGATAGAGCGCGACAATAGCCGCGAGCTCCCCGACGGAGTTAGGCTTGAGTTCCACCACGTTGCGGCGCATACCGGCGCCCTCGAGCTGAAATACGCCGTTGGTGTCGCCCCTGCCGAGCATTTCAAAGGTCTTCTGATCGTCCAGCGGGACCTTCATGATGTCGACGTCTATCCCTCGATGGCGCTTGACGTTCGCGATGGCATTGGCGAGTATGGTAAGGTTGGCAAGCCCCAGAAAGTCCATTTTGAGGAGGCCGACCTTGGCGATATCTTTCTTCGCCATCTGCGCGACGAGCTCGCCCTTGCCTCCCTGCTGGACGGGCACGTGGTCCGTAAGGGGGTCATCGGAAATGAGAACGCCCGCCGCATGCACGCCGACGTTGCGGTTAAGTCCCTCAAGGCTGCGCGCGGTATCCAGCAGGTTCTTTATGGCGCCGTTGGCCTGATAAGCTTTCTTGAGGTCGGGGTTTTCTACAATTGCCTGATCGATCTTGATCCCGATGGGCATGGTCGGAATCATCTTGCAGATACGGTCGACTTCGGCGATCTCCATTCCCAGCACGCGCCCGCAGTCTCTTACTGCCGCCGAGCCTGAGGCTGCCGAACGTCGCGATCTGTCCGACGCGGTCCTGGCCTGTACTTCCTGCACACATATTGAATAAGCTCGTCACGTCGGTCATCCTGGATATCGAGGTCCACATCGGGCAGCTCCACGCGCTCGGGGTTAAGGAACCTCTCGAACGCGAGGCCGGTACTCTATCGGGTCGACATCCGTTATCCCCAGCCCGTAGCCGACCAGGCAGCCAGCGGCGGATCCTCTCACGCCTACATATATGCCTTCGCGCCGTGCAAAATCGGTGAAGTCGCGGACGATCAACATATACATCGGGAAACCGCAGTCGTTGATGACCTTGCACTCATATTCGAACTGCGCTTTATAGTCATCGGGCGGCTCGCAGCCAAGCCGGGCCTTGAGACCGTTCCATGCCTCGGAAAACATGTAACCCCGGCCTCACGCCCGCCGGCACGCCCGGATCGGGGAGTTTCGACCGGCCGAAGTCGAACTCGCAGTTGCAGCGCTCGGCAATCTCCAGGGTATTCTCGAGAGCGCCGGGAGCGTCCTTGAACAGCTCTGCCATCTCCTGGGCGCTTTTCATATAGAACTCTTTGGTCCCGAAGCGCAACCGGTTTGGATCGTCGAGGGTCGAACCGGTCTGGATGCACAGCAGCACGTCGTGTGAGGCGGCATCTTCTCTGTTTGTGTAGTGGATATCGTTGGTGCACACGAGCTTGAGCCCCGCGCGCTCCGAAAGGCCGATGAGCGCCTGGTTCACGGCCCTCTGCTCGGACAGGAAATGCTCCTGAAGTTCGATGTAGAGATCGTCCCTGCCGAATATATCCATGTAATCGCGCAGCGATCTCTCCGCCTGCTCCATATCGTTCTTGAGTATGTGGTGAGGCACTTCTCCGCCCAGGCACCCCGTAAGCGCGATCAGACCCTCGCTGTAGACGGCCAGGAGTTCCTTATCGACCCGCGGCTTGTAGTAAAACCCGTCCGAAAACGCGGTGCTGACGAGCTTGATAAGGTTCTTGTAGCCTTTTTCGCTCTTCGCGAGAAGCACGAGGTGATGCTGTTCACGGTCGAGCTTTGGGTCCCTCTGAGTTCGAGAGCGCGGGTGACTTACACTTCGCAGCCGAGAATGGGCTTCACTCCGGCGGCTTTGGCCTCGCTGTAGAAGGTGATGTTGCCGTACATTACGCCGTGGTCCGTGAGGGCGACGGAGGGCATTTCGTATTTTTTGGCGGTCTCGATTATATCTTTGATCCGGCAGGCGCCGTCGAGGAGGCTGAACTCTGAGTGCGTGTGAAGATGTACAAAACCCGGCTTCGCCATTTTGCTGCCTACCAATTGGATACCCTGGACATAAAGGAACCCGCCCCGCTGCCGGGCAGACTCCCGCAGAATTTTAACTCAACAGCCTCCAGGAAGCAAGGGGCGCGATGTGGGATTATTACCCAGAGGCAAATGAGTCCGGCGCGGGGAAGCGCCGGACCATCGGCACGTCAAAACTAACCTGAGATCAAGACGCTCGTGTCCGGTCCCCGGCTCCCGCAGCCACCGTCACCGCGACAAGCAGTGATTCCATGTCGAACCCGCCATCGTGACGAACGCCGTTGATGAAGAACGTGGGCGTTCCGTTCACCCCGCTTCGTATGCCGCCGCGGAAATCTTCCTGTAATCGTTGAGCGTACGTGTGCTCTGTAAGGTCGTGCTCGAATTGTTCTTGATCGAGATCCAGCGATTCGGCATATTCGAGAAGATCCTGGTATTCCAGGTTCTGCTGATTCTCATAGATGTGGTCGTGCATCTCCCAGAACTGACCCTGAGCGCCCGCCGCCTCGGCAGCCTCGGCGGCCTGCGCTGCGTGCGGGTGTTTTTTCGCCAGTGGAAAGTTTCGGAAGACGAAACTCATCGCATCGCCCATCTTTCTCTGAAGCGCCTTTACGACGGGATAGGCCATGCCGCAGTAAGGACATTCGTAGTCGCCGTATTCCACCAGCATGACCGGCGCATCGAGCGAGCCCTGGATATGATCCCGCTCACTCACGGGAGGTGTCAGCCCCGTGGGATAGTTGTCTGCGCTCATCACTCATCCTCCTCTTGCGACAAAGATTCCAACGCTCTGAGAACGCCGTCGGCCCCGGGATTGACTCCAAGAGGCGACACATAGCTCCAACGGATCGTGCCTTCGCGGTCGATCACGAACAGGGCGCGCTCACAAATACCGTCTTTCTCATTGTATGCGCCATAGAGACGGGCAACCGCGCCCTTCGGCTCGAAATCCGCGAGCAGTGGGAAGTGGAGGTTCTCGTCGCGGGCAAATGCCGCATGACACCATGTGCTGTCGACCGAAATGCCCATGAGCTCAGCGTCATGCTGCTTAAACTCGGGCAGCACCTCGTTAAACAGCGCCATCTCGTCGCTGCAGACCGGGCTCCAGTCGGCCGGGTAAAACGCGAGGACCACCGGCCGGCCGCGCAGCTCCTGCAATGACACTTTCTGGTCCGGGGTACAGTTGAGTTCGAAATCCGGGGCTTTCGTTCCGGGTGGCAGCGCGGTGGAGGGAACGGCAGGGCTTTCCCTCTCTTCGGCCGCTTGCCTGCCTTTATATTCTCTGGCCATGGTCGTTTGAACTCCCTTCTGAATCAGAAACGTGATGCCCCGCAAGCACGAAAAATCCGTCGGGTGCATGGTTTCCACCAGTCTTATACCCACTGCAGTGACCGGGATAGGAGAATGCCCCCAAGAATGTTACTCTGCTTGGTAAGCGACAGCGCCGATGGGTGCGTTGTGGGTTAGGAAACCCGGGAGGAGAGTCCGGCGCAGGGAGACGCCGGACCATCCGGCCATCTTCCGCGAAATCCACGATTCAATGCCTTGAGTTTGACATCCCACCCCAGGATGACATACACTTCTGATGGGCAACCACAAAGCCCGAAAACTACCCCGGAGGAGCACCATGAATTCGCGTGAGCGCGTTAATTTGGCACTGAATCACAAGGAACCGGACAGAGTTCCACTTGACCTTGGCGCAACCGCCGTAACCAGCATGAACGTGAGCTGCGTCTACCAACTGCGCCAGAGACTGGGTCTGGATGCTCCCGGAACCCCGGTAAAGGTCGTGGAACCGTTCCAAATGCTGGGCGAGATAGCGCCGGATTTGGTGGAGGCGCTCGGAGTCGACCTGGTGGGTCTTGCTCTGCCGCACACATTCTTCGGCTATGACAACGAGGACTGGAAAACCTGGAGGCTGTTCGACGGCACCCCGGTGCTTGTGCCCGGCGGGTTCAATACCGATCCTGAGCCCAACGGGGACATCTTCCAGTATCCGGAGGGCGATAAGAGCGCGCCTGCCAGCGGCCGAATGCCTTTTGGCGGTTTCTACTTTGACGCCATCGTCAGGCAGCCTCCGATCGATGACGACAAGCTGAACATCGAGGACAATCTGGAGGAGTTTGGCCCTATCTCGGAGACGGACCTGAATTACCTCAAGACTAATGCCGAGCGGCTTTACACGCAGACCGACAAGGGGATAATGGGGGCTTTCGGCGGAACGAGCTTCGGTGACATTGCGTTCGTTCCCGCAACCTGGCTCAAGCATCCCAAGGGAATCCGGGACATCCAGGAGTGGTATATCAGCACCTCGCTGCGACGCGATTACGTATACAAAGTCTTCGAGCGCCAGTGCGAGATAGCGCTTGCCAACCTCGAGAAGATACACGCTGTGGTGGGCGAAAAAGTCTGCGGCGTGTTCGTCACCGGCACCGACTTCGGCACACAGTCCGGTCCGTTCATCTCGCCTCAGGCATATCGGGACCTCTTCCAGCCGTTCCACCGGGCAATAAACCAGTGGGTCCACAAGAACACCACGTGGAAGAGCTATATCCACTCCTGCGGATCGATTATGGCCCTCCTGAATGACTTCCTTGATGCGGGCTTCGATATCCTGAACCCGGTCCAGTGCTCGGCGACGGATATGGCGCCGGCAGACCTGAAGCGCAAGTTCGGCGAGAGGATCACCTTCTGGGGAGGCGGAGTCGACACCCAGAGGACGCTGCCGTTCGGCACTCCGGAGCAGGTGCGCGCGGAAGTGAAGGAGCGGATAAAGACGTTCGGCCCCGGCGGCGGGTTCATCTTCAACACCATCCACAACGTCCAGGCGAAAACGCCCGTCGAAAACCTCGTGGCCCTCTACGAAGCCGTCCGCGACTTCGGCAGGTATCCGGTGTAGCCGGTGGTTTTGAATCACGGATTTCGCGGATGAAGACGGAAAGCACGGAAGGGACCGACATAAAGACGCGCCACTAGAGGGCGATGCCCTGGGCTATAGCGCTGCGGCGGCGGCAACCAAACGTTCCAATCCTCCTCTGCCAAAGCGGAGGCATCACTTTTCACGAGATGACGCGTCACGGGCGACGTCACCTACCCGCCAACTTCCCCTCGCTCAAGTTAGTTGCATCCCCTCAGGTATGGGTAAAGACGTATTGATTGACATGCAAGGGGGTTTACCAATGGGGGGCATTAAGCTCGGAAGAGTCCTTGGTTTCGATATCAGCATCGACTGGTCGTGGCTCCTGATCTTCTTCCTGGTGGTCTTTACGCTGGCCAGCGGTTACTATCCGCTGAACCACCCGGAGTTCTCGGTGACGCTCGACTGGGAGCTTGCCGTCATTTCCGCGCTGCTCCTGTTCGCGGCGGTCCTGATCCACGAGCTGAGTCACTCCCTGGTGTCCCGGCAGTATGGAACTCCGGTAAGAGGGATAACGCTCTTCCTGTTCGGCGGCGTTTCTCAGATCAGCGACGAGCCACACAGCGCGCGCGAGGAGTTTTGGATGGCTATCGCCGGCCCGCTCACCAGCATCGGACTGGGTATCATCTTCTACTTTCTGAGCGGCGCGGGCACTTTGTTCGGCTGGCCGCAGCCGGTGCTTGCGGTCGTCGGCTACCTGGCGATGATCAATATCATGCTCGGTGTGTTCAACCTTATACCGGGCTTTCCGCTTGATGGCGGGAGGGTGCTGCGGTCGATAATCTGGGGCATCACCGATAACCTGGACAATGCAACCCGCTGGGCATCGTATATGGGCCAGGGGTTCGGCTATCTCTTGATGGCGTTCGGTTTCGCGCTGGTCCTCGCGGGGCAACTGGTCGGCGGGTTGTGGATGATCTTCATCGGCTGGTTCCTCACAGGCGCCGCGCGATCCAGCTATCAGCAGTTGATGATACGCGAGGCCCTTTCGGGAGTTCGAGTAGACCGGTAATGACGACGGACGTGCCGGTGATTCCAGCCGATATGAGCGTGAGACAGTTCGTGGACGACCAACTCCTGCGCCACGAGTATTCCTGCTACCCAGTGACACGCGGCGAAGACATTATCGGGGTGATCGGTGCGGAAGAGGTGCGCCGCGTGCCCTCCAGCAAATGGAACGAGGCAACGGTCGGAGAGG
>CAVZJH010000052.1:0-91576 GCA_963775535.1 uncultured bacterium
CTGCAAAGGAGACACAAAATGGAAGATGATTCGCTGACGATGAGCGTACCCGAAGCGGGGAAATTGATCGGGTGCGGGCGAGCACTAGCTTATAAGCTCGCACGAGAGCAAAAAGTAATCCCTGTCATCAAGCTGGGTACACGAAAACTCAGAGTGCCCAAAGCGGCACTGGAAAAGATGCTCGCAGAAGCAGGCAGAAAGGACGATGTGGCATGAGTCCGCAAACAGTAAAGTCCAGCGGTTCGGGATTACTAGGTCACGGAGCCGCTGGACAAGGGAACACTGTTATGCACAGTGTCTTGCTTTCAGTCTACATCAGGGCTGTCGGCGCGTCAAGCCGAGCCCGGCAAACGAGGTGCCTGCTATGACAGTAGGACAACTCGTAAAGCTGGGTACGCTCACAGACCCTACACAGAGTCTTTGTGCAGCAATCGAACGCTTCTTAACCTACTGCCGGGCGAAGAACCTTTCCAGCAACACCATCGATTACTACTGCTATCGATTGGTGGCGTTCCTGGAATACGTGAAAGAGCACGGCATTACGTTGGCTACGATAGAGATCACCAGGCAGATTATCCGGGACTTCGTGACCGCACAGATTGAGAAATGCAGCCCATCCACTGCCAATCACAGCGTCACGACCCTGCGCGTTTTCTTTGCTTTCCTAGTGCGGGAAGGGTTCCTAATAGTGAACCCGATGGACGGAGTTGAGAAGGTCCGTCAAAAACGGGCATTGATCAAAATATTTACGACCGCGCAGATCGAAATGATAATCGCCACCTGTGGCAGAGACTTCCTAGGTGTGAGAGACGGAACGATCATATTGCTACTGTTCGACACGGGCTTGCGCGTGAGCGAATTATGCGGGATCAAAGTGGCGGATGTTTCCTGGTCCGATCAGCAACTGCTGGTTCTCGGCAAGGGTGACAAAGAGCGTAGGGTGGGCTTCGGTCAAGCATCCAGGCAGATGCTGGCACAATACGCATCCCGACGTGGCCAGCTGGAAACCGATACTTTCTTTGTTTCGTCCTACGGCGAACCCTTGAACCGGAACCGTGTGGCGGAGATCGTCTCGAAACGCTGCAAGATGGCTGGGATAGTTGGCCCCCGTTGCTCGCCCCACAGTTTGCGTCATAGCTTCGCTCTGACCTATCTCAAAGGTGGGGGTGATCTTTTCAGTCTCCAGAAGATACTCGGGCACACTGATCTGGCCATGACGCGACGTTACTGCGACTTGTGTGACAGTGATGTGATCGAGCGGCATATATTACACTCACCCGGAGACAAGCTTCGACTTACTGAACCAGCGACACGTCGCAGGAAGATTGTGTAGACACAAGATGATTCAGATGCATATGAAATCCGAAACACAGACCGGCAGAGACTGGCGCAGAAGCCGAGGGGTGACGTATGACAAACAAGCCGACGCCTGAGGCCGCCGCGATTGCTGACGCACTCCGGTCAATTCTGCAACCAGGGCAGGTTGTGGAACTGCGGGCACTGAACTACACGAAGCCTGGCACGCAATACGAATGCACGGCGTCCGGCTACTTCGATGACCTGGTAACGATGGCAAAGGAAGCGGCCCGTCTGTCGCGGAATGCTTCTGGCGTCTACTTCACGCCGAACCCGGTCAACCCGGACCTGCTCGCTCGTTGTTGCAACAAAGTGAAAACCGCCAAGTCGGGTGACACAACCGCCGACAGCCACATAACACGCCGGGTACTGGCTGCCTATCGACTGTGACGCTTCGCGAGTATCAGGCATATCGGCCAGTGATGCAGAGCACGAAGCTGCCATTGAGCGAGCACGCGCAGTGCGCGACGCGTTGACCGCTGAGAGTTGGCCTAGCCCGGTCTTTGCGGACTCCGGAAACGGCGGCCACTTGATGTATAGGGTAGACCTACCCGCTGATGATAACGGCCTTGTAAAGCGGTGTCTGGAAGCACTCGACACCCGTTTCGGTGACGATGCCGTTCATGTGGATAAGGGTGTCTTCAATCCTGCCCGGGTATGGAAGCTTTACGGCACTCTTGCCCGGAAGGGCGAGGACCTGCCCGACCGTCCGCACAGGTTAGCCTGGATAATCGAGAAGCCTGACGTTCTTGAGGTGGTTTCCACGGAACTGCTTGAAGCGCTGGCCGGTTCCGGCAAGTCCGCAGAAGAGCCTGCGCAACGGCGGACGCGAGCCGGCTTCGATCTCGAACAATGGATTGAAACCCATCTTCCCGGAACACGCCACAAACGCACCACTTATGGCGATGTGTGGATAATCCCAGTATGCCCGTTCAACGCTGAGCATAACCGGGGAGAGGCCTTCGTAAGACGCGGACCTGATGATATTATCGGCGCAGGATGCAAGCATGACTCCTGCGCCTGGGGGTGGCATGAGTTACGGGAAAAGTTTGAGCCGGGATGCTATGACAAGACAACCGAGCAGCGAAAGTCACGACAAACAGTGGAATATCAGACGGACGGTCCACAAGACTTCCCCCTAACCGACCTCGGCAACGCCGAACGCCTGATATCAGCTCACGGCGAAAACCTGCGTTTTGATGTGAACCGCAAGCAGTGGCTTGTCTGGAATGGCAAGCGATGGGAGTACGATGAAACCAGCCGTGTAGATCGGATGGCCATGCGGGTTGTCCGGTCAATGTATAAGCTGCTTCCCAGTATGGACCGTGACCCGGGCGATAAGCTACTTCGGCACATCAAGACATCCGAGTCGGCGCCCAGACTTGCCGGGATGTTGAGCCTTGCCGCGAAACTGTCCGGCGTTCCCGTCCGTGAGTCCGACCTTGACCAAGACCCGTGGCTTTTCAACGTGTTGAATGGGACGCTTGACCTTCGCACGGGTACGCTCAGAACCCATGCGAGGGAGGATTTGATAACCAACCTTTCCGAGACGGAGTATGATGCCAACGCCGTATGCCCACGGTGGGAACGGTTCCTTCAGGAAATCTTCCAAAATGACGTGGATATAATGGGATTCGTCAAGCGTATGGCTGGCTACATGCTCACTGGTGACACCCGCGAAGAATGTCTTTTTGTCTTGGTCGGCAAAGGACAGAACGGCAAGGGCAAACTGATTGAGCCCATGCGAAAAGTT
This sequence comes from uncultured bacterium, assembly GCA_963775535.1. Taxonomy (GTDB): domain Bacteria; phylum Armatimonadota; class UBA5829; order UBA5829; family UBA5829; genus CAVZJH01. The sequence continues at coordinate 3,110 of CAVZJH010000052.1, forward strand.
CTTGGGAGCTACGCCGGGGACACTCCAACCACAACCCTAACCGAGAAGACGGACTCCAACAGCTTCGAGCTTGCTGGATTGGTCGGCAAGCGAATGGTTACGGCGAGCGAAAGCGGCCACAGACAGCGCTTTGACATGCCGTTATTGAAGAAGCTCACAGGCCGCGATCCGGTTACAACGTGCTTCAAGTTCAAGGACCACTTCACGTACGTGCCGACCTATAAGCTCGTCTTTGCCACAAACGAGGTCCCCCACGTTGACGGCCAATGCTATGCAGATCGGCGCAGGTTCAGGCTGATTCCGTTCGGTCAGCGCTTCTGGGAAGCATGCGAAAACAAGTTGCCTGTGAAAGACGATCAGCTTGACAAGAAGCTGCTGGCCGAGAAAAACGGCATTCTACGGTGGATGGTAGAAGGTTGCTTGGACTGGCAGAGACAGGGGCTTGACTCGCCGCCAATTATCCGGGAGGAGGTTGACCAACTGTTCGACAGCCAAGACCCGCTATCTGAGTTCCTTGACGAGCAGTGCGATATTGAGCCGCGTGCGGTGATTCTCGTCAACGATCTATGGACGGCGTATATACTCTGGTGTGATGAGACGAAACGCGATAAGGCATTTAGGAGCAGTAATTGGTTCAGCAAGAGCCTGACCCAGCGCGATGGCATAGATCGGCAGAAGAATGCAGGAGGGCGTTTCTTGACTGGAATCAGGCTCAAGCATGACGCAAATGACGCAAATGCGGTGTTTTCGGAAACCTTCTCTCATGAAGGAGAAGACATGACACGGATTCCGAATGAGTCCGAATTGCGTCATTGCGTCACAGATCCCACTTCTGACGGCACTCTTTTGGACCCTTGGTCAGATTCCGAAGAAGATGGGGAGGCGTTCTAATGAGCTACCTGCCTGCGTTGATAAAGCATGGACTCACGGTCTCTATAAGACCTGATGGGGCGCTTTGGCTGGAACACCCAAACACGCCATGTCTTAGCAGGTGCACCAAGTGCTGCCTGACACCGGCATTGTCCAATCTATTGACAACATCTATTCAAAACGTCGGAGCGAATGCAGTACAACCATTCCTGTCTTGCATCTACATGTAGATAAGAGTCTGGTAGGCCATTGTCTGTAAGATGAGAGAGATGTACAATACAGACACAAGTCTACTAAGCGGGGCATGTGCAAGTGTGTAACATAATCTGGTGCGGAGCGCCGTGCAAGCAGTTTCCGCATACCAATCGTGCTTGACTCGGTGCGGAAACTAGGTGACTTTCTATGAGCGCAGAAAAAGCCAAACATCCAGGTGACTTTCTTGATACGGTGCGTGGTTCTCCGGTGGTGAATGCTGACGAGACAGGCTGGCGTGAGGACGGGGTAAACGGCTATATCTGGAGCTTCTCAAGTCCGGATGTGCGCTACTACACATATCGACACTCGCGTGGAAGTATAGTTGCCAAAGAAGTGCTTGGCGAGGAGTTTACGGGCGCTCTGACCTGCGATTTCTACGCGGCCTACAACTTCTACGAGGGCGAGAAACAGCGGTGCTGGGTTCACCTGATTCGTGACCTTAAGGCTCTGGTGGAGAAGAACCCCGACTTGCCGGATGTGGCGGCATGGTATCCCCTGGTTAAGGACGTTTACGATCGCGCAAAGGATACTGTTCTCACGCGCTATACCGACCACGAGCGCAGCAAGCTCAGAGAGGGCTTTGAGCGTGAACTACTCGCAGTCTGCAAGCCTTATATAGGCAACAAAACGGCACCGCAGCGAGTGCTTGCCGAGCGGATGGAACGCTTTATAGGAGAGCTCTTTGTGTTCGTGCAATGCCCGGAGGTTCCCTCGGAGAATAATGCCGCTGAGAGGGCGATCCGACCGGCCGTAGTCGCGAGGAAGATAAGCGGTGGAACACGTTCTGAGAGGGGATCTAAGACCAGCAGCATCCTACGCACGCTCTTCGAGACTTGGGCGTTGCAGGGTCGCAACACCATGGATGCTTGTCGAGAGATGATCGCCAATTCAACCGCTGCATAGGTCGCTGCTTGCGGATAGAAGATTGTTCCCGCAGAACTGAACTCTCTCCAAACCGTCGCTTTCCTGTTGTTGCAAAGGCAATATGTCCTCTTAACTGCAAAGGGAAAATGTCCTCTTAGTGTATCGTAACGTTACGTTATTCCGGCTTTTGTCGGGCGAGTTTGGAGTGGAATATCCTCCAAGCTCGCCAGAGCATCGTGCGCTGATTCGAGCATCTCTAATAGAGACTCTCCCACCTGCGATTCCTGCCAAGTGTCCGTGCGCTGGTCGAAATAATCCTGCATTTCGGTGGTGGCACCCTCCAGCAGAGCCGATGCCGCCTTAATCATGGCTTTCCACCTGCGCAGTCCCGGCACTGATGGGATTGACCCGAATGTCGCCTGAGCGCATCTACCACGATAAGCGGCTTGCCGCTCGCCATTGGTTTGATACTTCCTCCTCCTTGGCATGAGCCGCTCCTTTCACGCGATGCGCGTTGCTCCTATTTGTCTTCCTGGTCCGGACCTTCTCATGGAGCTACCTTCGATAGCACTGGCCGATTTGGATGCCATATACACCCACTGGCTTTCCATAACAGCGCGGACCCCTTTTCTCCTTCTCCTTGCCCGGATCGGTTCCGCGATCTCATTGGCAGGTGCTGTGGCTATCAGCCTTTCCTCGTAGTAGACCCGCCAACTGCCATCTAGGAGTTGCCGCAGTTCGGCTTTTAGGCCGGCATAGCTTCTCTTGCCGGGTCAGGTGGAATGTCTATGACGATCCCGTCGAAGCGTATCGCGTTATCGTTGCCCACGCGGGCCCCATACTCAAGGGAAAGAACGCGCTCCAGATCAAGTCCACGCCTGGGCTTTCTCCAAGCGCTCTGCGTATCCTGCGGTGCCACCGTAAACTTCTCGTTGAACTCCCGCACGAATATCTCGGCGTATGCGTTTGCTCCAGCAATATCTGTGATACCTTCCAAGCTCAACATCGCGCACAATCTGTCCTGGAGCGTCTTGAAGAGCCTTTCCACTCGACCTTTTGCCTGTGGTGTCCTCGCAAAGATAGCCTCGATACTCAGAGATTCCAGCGCCGAGCCGACCTGTGTCGGGTCCTGGCGCCCAGCCAGTTCCTCTTCTATACTCCAGAAGTCGTCGTTGCGCTTGAGTGATGAGTGACGATCCTGGTAGACGCTCGCCGGAATGCCGTGGCTTGTCACGACACGACGCAGCAGTTCAAGATATGCCCACGAGCACTCCGCTTCCGTAAAGAACAGCCCCAAAACCTTGCCCGTGGCGTCATCCATGGCAGCCATCGCGCAGCACGCTTCCATACCAGGGCCAAACCACCGGTGGGGGCTGCCATCCCAGAGCATCATCAGTCCCTCGCTCACTTTCCTTGGCCTTCTCTTGTGATGCTTCCTCGGTCTGCGCTTCATCTTAGGCTTAATCCCATCCCCGCGACGAATCCCACGAACCGTCTCCCGTGAAAGAGATATCCCCTCACGCTCCACGAGCATTTCGTGGAAATGACTGTCGTTGAACAGGCTATAGCGTTCTTCGGAGAGGGCCAACACTTTCGAGCGCACTTCATCGCTGATCTTATTCCCGGGACTCCGGCCCCGGTTGCCGTGCAGCAGACCCGCGACGCCATCGCCCTCAACCGACTTTCTAAGCCGCCTGGCCTGACGGTAGCTCACTCCCATCTTCTCTGCCGCCTCACTCAGAGCCACACGACCCTCCAATACCATCCGCAGCAAGTGATGCCGCGCTACATCTCGCTCACTAATCTCCATGCCTCCATTCTACAGGAGGACATTATCGCACTGCAGTTAAGGAGGACATAATCGCTATGCTACCACACAAACCGTGAGAGAGTTCAGTTCTGCGGGAATGGCAAAAAAGCGCGCGATCCGGCTGTCAGAAAACTTTCTAGAAAAACTTGCCCTAAAAGTAATGAATTTGCGGGGTGGTTGTGTAATTAGTCCTTGTGAGTGGACTAGATGAGCTGACAAGAGAAGAAATGGCGGCGCTGGTGATCAAGCTACACGAGACGGCGCAAGTTCAGCAGAAGGGGATTGCTGAACTGAGGGCTGTAGTGGAGCACCAGGCACAGCGGATAGTGGAGCTTGAGGAGGAAGTAGCGCGACTGCGCGGAGGTCGTCCGGGCGTTGACCTTTGCATCAAGCCCAGCGTTGCCAAGAAGGAGAAGGGGCCTCGAAAGAAGCGCAAGAGTTCCTTTTCTCGACATTCTCTGGCTGCAAACCGGGTGATGTACCACGCACTGGACGAATGTCCTGACTGCGGCAGGCCGCTTTCTGGTGGATCGACGAAATGGCGGCACCAGGTGATAGATACTCCGCGTGTCAGAGTGGACGTGACTGACCACGTATTCGTCGAACGCAGGTGCGGTGTTTGCGGCAAGCGGTGGACTCCTGATGCGAGTGTCGTGCTTGCCGATATCGTAGTTGGCAAGAAGAGCTACGGAGTCGGTCTAATGAGCCTGATTGCTCACCTAAAGACGGCGTGCCGAGTTCCGATAGGCCTTATACGCAAGCTCATGTATACACTTTACGGCATAAAGATATCTTCTGGGCAGATAGCCGAGATTCTGCATGATGTTGGAGAACTTGGCGAATCGACATATGATGACTTTCTTGATACGGTGCGTGGTTCTCCGGTGGTGAATGCTGACGAGACAGGCTGGCGTGAGGACGGGGTAAACGGCTATATCTGGAGCTTCTCAAGTCCGGATGTGCGCTACTACACATATCGACACTCGCGTGGAAGTATAGTTGCCAAAGAAGTGCTTGGCGAGGAGTTTACGGGCGCTCTGACCTGCGATTTCTACGCGGCCTACAACTTCTACGAGGGCGAGAAACAGCGGTGCTGGGTTCACCTGATTCGTGACCTTAAGGCTCTGGTGGAGAAGAACCCCGACTTGCCGGATGTGGCGGCATGGTATCCCCTGGTTAAGGACGTTTACGATCGCGCAAAGGATACTGTTCTCACGCGCTATACCGACCACGAGCGCAGCAAGCTCAGAGAGGGCTTTGAGCGTGAACTACTCGCAGTCTGCAAGCCTTATATAGGCAACAAAACGGCACCGCAGCGAGTGCTTGCCGAGCGGATGGAACGCTTTATAGGAGAGCTCTTTGTGTTCGTGCAATGCCCGGAGGTTCCCTCGGAGAATAATGCCGCTGAGAGGGCGATCCGACCGGCCGTAGTCGCGAGGAAGATAAGCGGTGGAACACGTTCTGAGAGGGGATCTAAGACCAGCAGCATCCTACGCACGCTCTTCGAGACTTGGGCGTTGCAGGGTCGCAACACCATGGATGCTTGTCGAGAGATGATCGCCAATTCAACCGCTGCATAGGTCGCTGCTTGCGGATAGAAGATTGTTCCCGCAGAACTGAACTCTCTCCAAACCGTCGCTTTCCTTGACAACTAAGCTTGCTCGCGACTAGAATACTGACGAGGAATGTTACTGTGAAACGAATATACATAGAAGATTTGCGAGTGGGGTCAAAGGTAGACGATCTCTTCCTTGTGGCATCCAAGACGGTTGCGAGCACTCACACGGGAAAACCCTTTCTTAAGCTGAGATTGGTGGACAAGACGGGGCAGGTGGACGCAGTCAAGTGGCCGCGACTGAAGAGGAAGATCGGGGCGTTCAGCGAGCAGGATTATATCTTCGTGCGCGCATCTGTGAACACGTATCAGGATAACACTCAGCTATCTGTTGAGTCAGTGCGGAAGTGCCTTGAGCCGGTGGACCCCGCTGATTTTATTCGCAGTTCGTCGCGAGGAGCCGAGGAGATGATGCCGGAGTTTCGGGGTATTATCGAATCTATCTCGGAGAAGCCCCTCAGGACATTGCTGGACGGCCTGTTCGGGAGTGAGGACTTCTGCGCCACATTTTGCCGGGCTCCGGCAGCTAAATCCGTTCACCACGCATGTATCTGGCGGATTGTTGGAACATACGCTGAATGTAATGAAGACGTGTGCGAGCCTCGCCGACCTGTATCCTCAGGTGGACAGGGATCTGTTGTTGACAGGGGCGGCGCTGCACGACATCGGCAAGGTTGAAGAGTATGTCTGGGACGGCGCGATCGATTTTTCTGACGCCGGCCACCTGGTCGGCCACATTGTGTCGGGAGCAATGATGGTGAAGGAAGCGGCGGACAAGATTCCGGGCTTTGATCCCGTGTTGAACCTTGCGCTGCAGCACATGATACTCGCCCATCACGGAAGCAAGGAATTCGGTTCACCCAAGCAGCCGAAGAGCATTGAGGCAATGATGCTCAATCATGCAGACGATCTCGATGCAAAGGTTGCGATCTACGCCGATGCGATCAAAGATTCGGATGGCAATGGGGAGACAGGATTGTTCACGAAGAAACACTTCATTCTCGAGCGCCCGATATTCAAGGGCGTGCCGGCCCCTGTTGAGATAACAGCGCTTGAAAAGAGTGATAACGAAGACCACCTCGATATCTTTGCCGTGGATTCGCCCTATGATCCATTCGCTGATAAATAATGTGCTCGTGTTAGTGGTGCGAGAATATTCTTTCTCCCGTAAACACCATCGTAATCCCGTTCTCGTTGCAGGCTTGAATCGATTCCCAGTCGCGAACTGATCCGCCGGGCTGGACTATTGCCTTGATCCCGGCATCGGCCGCGGCGTCCACGCTGTCTCTGAACGGGAAGAACGCATCCGAGCTCATAACCGCGCCTTCGAGCGTTTCAACGCCCTTGAACTTCTCTCTTGCCTTAGCAATTGCCTGCTGCACAGCGGTGACCCGGTCCTGCTGGCCCGTTCCGACGGCCAGTGTGACACCGTTCTTAGCTATGACTACACCGTTCGAGCGCACGCTCAGGTTCACATACCAGCTAAACAGCAGGTCATCGATCTGTTCCGGTGTGGGAACATTCTCGATTACGAACTTGCCGTGCTTGGAGTGCTCGGTCGATCCCATAATGAGGTCGTCTCCACTTTTTACCCCAGTCAGCAGCGCTTCGGACACTACTACGGTGCCGTCCATCAACGTTTTTATGGTCGGCGCGGCGCTGTCCCCGACCCACTTCGGGAGACTCATCAGGTTTGGCAGCTTGATGACGCGGATCTCTTTGTTCATTTTGTAGGTTTCGTGGTCCTCGAAGATCTTGATTGCGTCCTCGTGGAAATCAGGGGCCGCTACAACTTCCACCACGGTGGCCATTATCTCTGCCGCCGTCTCAGCGTCGACTTTGGTATTGAAAACGGCAGTTCCGCCGAATGCGGCCACCGGGTCCGCGTCACGCGCGCGAATGTAAACTCTCCGGAGGTCCTGATTTCCCACCTTTACGGCCGCACCGCTCGGGTTCAGGTGTTTCATCACGGCGCAGGCGGGACGCTGGAAGTATTTAACTATGTTCGCCCCGTGATTGAGGTCGCCGAAGTTGGTTTCAGACAGTCCGGACTTGCCGCTCTTGAGAATTTCCATATTGCCGAATGGCAGGCCGGAAGAACCCTTGGGGCGGTAGAAGCTGGCTCCCTGGTGGGGGTTTGTGCCGTAGCGCAGATCGTCCACCTTCTCGTAGAGGGTTCCGAGTATTTCGACTTCCTCGGGAAAGCCGCTTTCAGTTCGGCTGAAGTATTTTGCTCTGTAGTCAGTGTTCATGTCATTCTCCTCTGAAAATGCCGAAGGCATTTTCTTCCCTTCGCGGTGAGCCCGGCAGTGTTCTTCCGCGATTCCTTTGAGTGCCAGGCATCTGCGTCTCACTTTTCCAATGTATCCACTTGTGGATCGACCCCGCCGAGTCCTTCTCTTTATCGGGATTACGTCATGTGTTGTTTGCGGGTAATGAGCCCGCGTATCAGCGTCTACTACTATTGTGAGCGACGGCTGCTCCAGGGATTGACACGGTGCGCGAGTGATGTTATGGTTTCTAGCGAGTTTGCGCACGTTGCCTACTGGTTAACATCGTGGAACAATCACGTGTAGCATTTTTCGTTTCCCGGATAGCCCGGCACGAAGGGCGGCCGGTTTCTTGAGATCACAGCGGTTGGGCTGGGGTGGACAATGGTCTGGCGAAGAGAGATTTTGATCATTACGCTGATGGTGCTTACTGCTTTGGATGTGAGCAGCGTGCGCGCAGGCGCCTGGGAGTGGCCTTCCAGCATGAGCATAGCCGGTTTTAACGTGTCGGACGTTCGGGGCAGCGCAAACTCTGATGGTTCCGGTAGTGCCGCCGGTTCAATTCAACTGCCTGTAATCGGCAGCCAGAGAATATCGCTTGCCCGCTCTGCAAGGGGAGACGTTACGGGGAATATCTCCGTGAGTGCCCGGGTCGCCGGCGCGGAAGTTCAGGGAAGCTTCGTTCTAGATACTAGCGGGATCAGGGGCAAAGGGACAATCAGGTGTTTCCCTAAGCCTGTTAATGATGTTTCGCTCGTGGTCAATCCTAATGGCGACATGGCAGGCAGCGGCAGGATGGAGCTTGGACGGCTCGATGTGGACGTGAGAGTTGCGCTCTCCGGCACTTCCGGGAGCATTGAAGGCTTGGCCGCCGCGAAAGACGTGGAGGAAACGCCTCTGGCTTCCTACGTCTTTGATGGTCATCTAAAACTGCAGGGCGACTGTGTGAAGATGAATATCGCAGCCACAGGTACCGTCCAGCGCACCGGTAAGCTTGCTAACCAGGTTACACAAACGAGCGTGTCCAACATATCCGTTAACCCTGTCGACGGCACCGGCAAGGCCGTGGTCGATGGTGTTAGTGTTACCTTTCGATTCTTTTAGCGACGTGGCTATCAGATCCCCCAGGAACCCATTTCGCCACAAAACAGTCTAACCCAATAGAGCGTGCACCCCACGCTCGGCATTCGAGTTCGTTATCGTCGTAACAGGCTCTACCTATTGCCTAATCTCCCGAGTCGGCAGTATAATTTTGTGGTAGGGCTTAGCCCGCGTTGTTTTGGAGGCAATTCAATGATCTTTCGCCGCGCCGTTTATCTGGCTGCGCTTATGATGCTTATTGCACGTCCGGCGTTTTCTGACGACTGTGTGATGGGCAGATACGATCCGACCCAATCCGGGTTCACCCAGGAGAAGCTGCAGTTGCCGCTGGCTCTGAACTGGGAATTCGCCGGAAACAAATACGATCACAATCCTGTGGCGCCGGTGGTGGCGGATGGAACGTGTTACTTTGCCTGCTCGGATCGCGTCTACGCAGTTGACCTTGCGACAGGAAACCTGAAGTGGAGATATCCAAGCGACCGCGGCCTGGGTGGTTCGGTGAAAAGCTCGCTTGCTCTATATAAGGGCAATGTGTACCTCGGAGTAGGGGACGGTAATCTATATTGCCTGAGTGCTGATACCGGGACATTCCGTTGGGCTTATCAGACCCGCGGAGCCATCAGGTGTCCTCCCGTGATAACAGACGATGGCGTTTTGTATGTTGGCACTGACGATAGTAACCTTTATGCCATTGATGCTATTTCCGGAGAAGGGAATGTTTGGGACAGAACATTCGCCGCGAAAGATGACATTGCGGTGGGTATTGCAGTCGGATCGGGGATGATCCTGGCTGCGAGCATGGATGGCGGCGTATACGGTGTAACTGCTACCTCGGGGAAGCTTAGATGGCCGCCTTTCAGGATGACGTCAGCCCCTACCAGAAGCTCACCGCTGATTTCGGACAACATCGCAATAATGGCCTCGAGCAATATGATGTATGGGCTCACCACCAGAAGTGGGCAAATGCGTTGGTCAGTCACGCTTTCCGGTGAAATAGCTGCTACTCCCGCGCTGGCTGGAACGGATCTGTTTGTGCCGTGCAGAGACAAAAAGTTATATGCCTATTCGCTGTCGGGGCGGACGCCTGTTCTCAAGTGGACTGCGCCTGCGACGTTGGACGGTATGCCTCTGTCAAGTCCCACAGTTGCTAACGATACGGTCTATGTCACGTGTTCAAAAGGAGTGGTTGAGGCGTTCGCTGTTTCGGATGGGGCTCTTAAATGGCGCTATCTGATATCGCCGTCGCAAGTCAATGCTGCGGGTGCAGAATATACTGATGCCTCTTCCTCACCGATAGTGGCTGAGGGGTGCCTGCTTGTGCTCACCGATGATGGAGTGCTCCACTGCTTCTCCCCGAACGCTCCCGATTGTTCTGCGCCGGTTCCATTCAAAGTGACGCCGGACAACGGCACGGTATTATCCGGTGCACCGCCCATTAACATGTCGGCGATACTGTATGATATCGGGAGCGGAGTCGATTTCTCTACTGTGTCTCTGACGCTCGACGGCACTCAGTCGTTGGACTATAAGGTTGATTTTGCCAAGTCCACGGTGTCCTATGCGACGGAGGTTGCTGCCGCGGGCAAGCCGCAGAAGGCGGATTTGGCCGACGGCAATCATACTCTGACCTTGACTGCGAAAGACTACGCAGGTAATCTGCTCACCAAGAAGTGGTACTTTATTACCGATTCAAGTCTACCGCCACCGAAGAAAGCTAAGAAGGATACGGATGAAGGGAAGAAAACGACTGACAAGACCGATAAGTCGCACAGATCATTGAGGCATCCGCCGCTAAGCATGCCCGGAATGGGGGCCATGCCGGGCGCGGAAGCTCCTCCGCCTCCACCTCCTCCTGCGCCCGCACCTCCGGAGCCTGCACCAGCGCCTGCGACGGCGCCGGCGCCTTAAGGCAACGGTGAATATGGACGAACGCGAACTCAGGTCATGGCTCAGACTAAGCCGGCTGGAGTTGTCACCCAGGGCTGCCGGTGCGCTCATTGAACGCTTCGGCAGTCCTGAGGCAATCTTTGACGCCGCCGAATCGGAGCTGGCATCCGTCGAACGACTCACCGATAAGGGCAGAGCCAAAGTCCTGGCTCCTGCTCCGGCCGCGATTGAGAGAGACCTTCGTTTGATAGAAGATCTGAAAATCACGTTACTTCCCGTCACGTCCGGTGAGTATCACTTCCAGCCTCAAAAACATCTTCGATCCCCCGCCCGTTATGTACATGCACGGGATTATCACGGAGGCGGACAAGATGGCCGTTGCGATAGTCGGCTCGCGGCGTGCCACAGTCTATGGGCGCGCGATTGCGGAAAAGATCGCCAAGGGGCTTTCGGCCAGGGGACTTGCTGTTGTCAGCGGGGGCGCTAGAGGAGTTGATACTGCCGCGCATAGGGGTGCGCTCGCTGCCGGGGGGAGGACGATTGCTTTTCTCGGCTGTGGGGTCGACGTGAACTACCCGGCAGAGAACAAGAAACTATTCGAAGCCATTTCGGAAAATGGAGCGGTAGTTTCCGAGTTCCCATTCGGTTCCGAACCGGAACCTTGGCGCTTTCCGCCGAGGAACAGGCTGATCAGCGGCTTAAGCCTCGGTGTGCTGGTGTGCCAGAGTCCAGCCGCTTCCGGTGCCTTGATTACCGCCGGTTATGCCGCGGAACAGGGCAAGGATGTTTACGCGGTGCCCGGCAACGTCGATGATGAGCGAAATCGCGGCTGCCACAAACTTATCAAGGACGGCGCCAGGCTCGTTGAGAGTGTTGACGATATACTCGAGGAACTTGGTCTGGACGCATCTGAAGAACGCAGTGGGCGTCAGTTGACGTTGCCTGCCGGGCCGCTGAACGAACAGGAGCAGAGCATCCTGTGTCTGCTTTCACTTGATCCGATGCAGGTGGATAAGATTATTTCAAAGACCGGCCTTGCGGCGCCGATGGTCTCAGGTACGCTTACGGTCCTGGAGATGAAAGGCGTTGCTAAGCGAGTGCCGGGCAACGCTTACGTCCGCGCTTTGTAGCACTTCTGATCTTCACCGGCTAAGAAACTCTATCAAGCTGTGCTGATTCTTTTTCGTGCATGCTGGGTATGAACGTACAGCTTAACGGATTGGGAGATGGCTAGCATGGCGAACCTAAACACCTCATTTATGGGCATCCGACTCAGCAGTCCCGTGGTTGTTGGAGCGTCCACCTTTTCTTCCAGGATCGACAACGTCAAAAAGGCGGAGGACGCCGGCGCCGGCGCGCTGGTGGTCTATTCGCTGTTTCAGGAACAGATTGAACTTGAAGCCCAGGAGCTTGAAGAAGCGCTGGCGGTCGGCTCGGATCATTTCGCAGAATCTCTATCCTATTTTCCTCACATGGAGAGCTCCGGCCCCAGAGAGCACATCATGTGGATCGAGAAGACGCGGCGTGAAGTTGCGTTTCCCCTGTTTGGCAGCCTGAATGCCACGTCGATGGGTAACTGGGTGGAATACGCGACGCAGCTCGAAAACGCCGGGTGTAATGGCCTGGAATTGAACCTCTATTCGGTGGAGACCGATCCCAAAGTGACTGCGGATAAGATCGAAACACGGTCTCTGGAGATAATCGCGGCTGTAAAAGCCAGGGTCGCGATTCCAGTCGCCGTAAAGCTCAGCCCGTTTTACACATCGCTGCCGAACTTCGCAGCAAGGGCGGTTGAGGCCGGAGTTGACGGGCTGGTACTCTTCAACAGGTTCTATCAGCCGCTCGTCGACCCCGAGAAAGAGTCGCTGGCAATCAAACTGGATCTGAGCACCCCAGAAGACGGGCGGCTGCCGGCTCGTTGGATTGCGATTCTGTCGGCTCAGCTCGCGACTGATTTCGCTGCCAGTACCGGTGTGCATTCGGGTAAGGATGCTGTGCGTCAGATTCTTGCCGGGGCGAATGTGGCGCAGTGCGTCTCCACGCTTTACAAGAATGGACTGGAGCACGTGGGGGCAATGAACAGGGATATATCGGACTGGATGGACTCCAGGGGATATTCGTCAATAGAGCAGTTCAAGGGTAAGGTGAACCAGAGAAATATACCGGACCCGTATGCGTTCGAACGAGCTCAGTATATAAAACTCTTGCTGCCCCACGACTCGGAGTGAGATAAATCGAATTGCGCGAGGCAGGATGCAGAGCCACGCCTGCATCCTGCCTTACGCCGCCGTGCACCAATATCACTTCAGTTCCGGCTGCCGCACGACAACGAGCCGCTGACCTTCTTTCACCACCACGCGTGGATCGAACCTCAGGCCATTCTCACTGACCTCGCAAGGAATAGACGCGTCACACAACGTCACAGCGCATTTGCCGAGGGCGGGCAGGTTGAAGTTCGCGAATAGTCAGACTGCCGCGCAGGACTTCGAGTTCAGTGCGTGTATCCTCCATTCTGAACACCCCCCAACCGCTGTCCAGCGACCAAAATGCGGTGAATGGGCCTTCGGTGAGCCTGATCGGGTTGTAGCCGATGATGCCCCGGGGTATGTCGAACGCAAAGCCGCTGAAGGCGTTCAGAAGTGCGTAACTGGCAATGGAGCGGGCGTAGTTGGAGCCGCATTCGATCTCGTTCCAGGGGTTGCGACGCTCGCCGTCGTAGCGGTCGCGGACGCCCTTGATGACCGCGAGGCCCTCGTCCACGGCCCATTTAGGATCATCTGGCAGGCGGCCGCATATTCGAAGCCGTGCATGGTCTCACTTGCGTAGGGGATAGGAATCACCGGGCGGCGGACATCCTCAGGCCAGTGAGCGATGAGCAGACCTGCTTCGTCGTTAAGGCAGAAGACCCTGCAGGCGTTGAAGTACTCGCGCATTTCCGGCCGGAAGTTGTGGGCGAACAGAGATATGAGAGCTGTCCTGACGTTGGCGCGGTCGAAGAGGTCGCCCAAGCCGTAAAGATCCGCATGCCATTGGGCGAGAAGCTGGTCTGTCAGGCAGCCTCCGGCAATCTGATACTTTATTTCACCGTGCTCGGCATCCCAATATGCGGCTTCAGCATCGCCGAACGGCTCCAGTATCGATTTGTCACTGATATCGATAAGCTGGTGGTAGTATTCGCCATTGAAGAGATTAGCGTCGACCCAGGTCCTGCCGCGCTCGAAGATGGCGTGATACTCGGCGGACGTATCCGGCTCGCCAAGCGCATCAGCCATCTCAGCGCCTGCTTTGAGAGCGCCGAGGTAGAATCCGGTGAGCCATGAAATTGGGGCCGAAGAGCTCCATATCGAGAGTGTGATGCTGGCGTCCGGTGAGGACCCCGGTCTTCTCGGGGTCCCATTTGTCGGCGTTTTCTGAAGACCATGCGAACTCAATCGACCTTTTTACACCGGGCCAGAGCCTGCGGAGCCACTCGGTGTTGCCGGAGATCTTCCAGTCGCGATAGACCTTCATCACGTTGCCGAACTGGCCGTCGGCACACGGCCTGAACGACCATGGCTCCGCTCCCAGGGGCAGTTGGATTCTGAACGGCATCGCGCCGCTGGGGCGGAGGTTGTACGCATAATCAGCCTCGCGCATCGAGCGTTCGAGGGATGGAAACAGGAAGGGCAGGGCCTGGGCGTAGTTCCAGACGTGTGTGCACGAGCCTTCACAGCATCCGCTGTGGGAGTGGCAACCTTCCCAGCCGTAGAACGTGCCGTCCTCCATACGCAGGACCGTCGGTGTCTTCAGAATGGATAGGTTGGCGGAAATGGCGTCAAGCACCGGCGGCGGGAAACTGGATGAGAACAACGACTCCTTGAAGAGGACGGTCTCGGCGTGCAGCCTGTCCCACTCGGCCATGGCATAGCGGGCGCTGGCGGTGGAGTCGGGCCAGATGGTTGCGTAGAAGTTCTTCCACGTGGGCGATTTGTGACATTCGCACGCGCTCTTGCATGCGTTTGGGTTCCAGTAGTTCTCGCAGTTCGGGAAGCTCCATGCGATGACAAAGCGCGCGTGCCCCGTTTCTCCGGGCTTCAGGGTCAGGTGGGCAGCTAACATGCCCTGACGGTCGCCGCCGGAGTTGGCGTGATCAGCGGTCCGATTCCTGAGTTTGCCCGGAATGAGGAAGTCGCGCCAGTAGACTTCCAACTGATCGAACCACGCACCGGAAAACCAATATTCCTGCCAGCTTACATCAAGCGCATCCGTAGCGAGGGTGAGGTCTCCGCTGCCGATCTCTGCCGGCGCCAATTTGTCGCTGGACAGCTTTAGCAACGTCAAACCATCCGCGACCTCGACGCGGTGAATGTTGTTTGCAGGGAGTGGGTTGCCGAGGGCGCTTCCGACCGTATAGGTGATTGCGTGCTCTGAAGTATTTGCAACTTCTATATCGAAGAACCCGGCAGGGATGCCGGATTCCTTATCGTCGAGCGGGATGAACGGATTAAAGGCAGTCATCGCAACCTTGCCGGGGAAGTTGGGAGCACCGCGGAACTCAAGCCGAGCTATTGGGAACTCGCCGATGAAATCGACGCTCCGGAAGTGCGGCGCGCCGGCCATGTTGCCGCGATTGGGCCTCAAAACCGAAGCCGCCGAACTGGGCTGTGCCGCTGCCCGTGAACGGCGGGTGAAGGTCCCCGTTCAAGACGCGCGCGTCTATTACCCTGCCATCGGCCTCGGCTTTAATGGCGAAGTGGGAAAAGCCGTTCAAAGAGTTCTTGTTGGGCTTGTTCATGATCTCCCAATCAATCAGGCGGCCATTGCCCGCGAGGCCTATGCATCCCGTGCCGATCCCTCCGAGAGGAAACGATATCTCATTGGTCCTGCGACCCGTGTATTTGAAATACTCCCTGCGATTGTTCACTTGTGCACCTCTGCTGCCGGCGGTTGCTAAGAGTGGGTTAGGCAATGGAAGTAACGTCTCCTGCGTACTGCTTGAACTCAGTCACGTATGGATGTATCATTAATCCGGCCTGCCGTGCCTGCGGCATTTTTAGATGAATCGCGGATGAAACCTCTCGCATTCTTCCTGCGGAAGAACGCTGTCGGGCTTTCGCAGTATCTGGCGATACTACTGTCGCCCCGAGGGGTTTCACCGCGAAGGGACTTAAAATAGCCTTTGGCTATTTTCGAAGGAATCTCGGATGGAACCTTTCGCGACTGCGCCTGCGGCGAGTCACTGTCGGTTTCACCGCGAAGGGATGAAAATAGCCTTTGGCTATTTTCAGAGGAGGAAGTAATGGCGTTTGACGAGGCCGCTGTTGAGCGGATCAGTGGGGAAGTGGTAGAGAAGTATCGGGAGTATGTTAACCCGGGTATAGCGAGCATACTTTCGTTCAGCGGGTTCGATGTGCCCGAGGATAGGGCAGAGGGCTGCTACATATGGGATATCTCGGGGCGCAGGTTCCTTGACTGTGTCGGTGGGTATGGCGCATTCAGCCTGGGCCATTTGAACCCAACAGTGGTCGAGGCGGTGAAGAAGCAGCTCGAGAAGGAAGCGCTGAAGAGTCACTTCTTCATGTCCGTTGAGCTTGCCGAGGCCTGCGAACTCCTCGCCGAGGTGCTGCCGGGGAACATCAAATACTCATTTCTGTGCAATTCCGGGACCGAGGCGGTGGAAGGCGCGCTGAAGTGCGCGCGAGTGCATACCGGCAGGCCCGAGTTTATCGGCGCGGTAAATGGCTTCCACGGCAAGAGCTTCGGCAGCCTTTCCGTGTCCGGGCGCGAGGTCTACAAGGCCCAGTTCCACCCCCTGCTTCCTGAGACCCAGCAGGTGCCGTTCGGTGATGCGGATGCGCTGTCCAGGGCGATCAGCAGCAGGACAGCGGCTGTCATTCTGGAAGTGGTCCAGGGCGAGGGTGGGGTGATGATCGCTGACGACGATTATTTCCCGAAGGTGCGCGAGATATGCGACGCCAACGGCGCTCTGCTGATCCTGGACGAGGTCCGCACGGGGTTCGGCAGGACGGGCAGGATGTTCGCCTCCGAGCACTATGGGGTCCAGCCCGACATCGTGACTATGGCCAAGGCGCTCGGCGGTGGTGTAATGCCGGTCGGCTGTTTCTCCTCGAATGAGGACGTGTGGCATTCGATGTTTGGCGGCAATCCTTACCTGCATTCCACTACCTTTGGCGGAAACCCGCTTGCTTGCGCCGCAGTGATAGCCGCCATAAGAACGACCATCGAAAAGAAGCTGGTCGAGCGCTCCGCGCGCCTGGGCGAGAAGCTCCTGAGCGAACTGAAAGCTCTCCAGCGCCAATACCCTGCAATGATCAAAGAAGTGAGGGGCAAGGGTCTTCTCGCGGGGATCGAGTTCGCCGAGGACGACGTCGCGGCTCTGGTAATTGCCGGCTGCGGCAGGCACGATCTGCTCGCTGCTTACAGCTTGAACAACCCCAAGGTCGTCCGAGTAGAGCCGCCCCTTATCATCGAGGAGTCGGAGCTAGAAAGAGCCATCGGCATCATCGGCGAAGCTGTGGCTGAGACTGCCCAAATGCTGCAGGGCGTGATGGCAGAGTAGTGTCTAACGAACTGATGCCCAAAGGCGATGAAGGAGGAGAGAATGGCAGATTCTTTTATGGGGCGATGTGGCCTTGATTGCCAGGCGTGTGAATTCCGAACGAAATTGGGCTGCCCAGGCTGTCCCTCAACTGAAGGAAAACTGTTCTGGGGCCAGTGCGATGTGGCCACGTGCTGCATCCCAAAAGGGCATAACCATTGTGGGCAATGCCAGGAATTCCCGTGCGCTACGCTGCATGAGTATTCCTATAGCGATAGCGGAAACGGCGACAACGGTGAGCGCATTCGTAATCTTGGAGTTTGGAACGAGATGGGATATGACGCGTGGCGGCGCGGGAAGAATGGGCAGCCGTAAAGGCTTGAGTTGACTATCCCATCGCATTTCCAGATAAAACAAAAGCCCCTGCTGCCTCAAAGGCAGCATGGGCTTATAGCACCGATGTGAATCTGTTCTACAGGACCGGCAGAAGTTTATCCAACTCGTATTGCGTTACCTGGACCCTGAAATCGTCCCACTCTTTCCTCTTCTGCCAGATGAACCGCTCGAACGCATGATCACCGAGAACGTCTCTCACGAGCTCGCTGGTCTCCGTCGATGCGATGGCTTCCCCAAGGCTTCCGGGCAGGCTCTTAATGCCGCGCTCTCTTCGTTGCTCTTCGGTCAGTTCGTAGAGGTTCTCCGTCATTTCCGGCGGTAGTTCGTAGCCTTCCTCAATACCCTTCAGCCCTGCGGCCAGCATGACCGCGAACGCGAGATACGGGTTGCACGCGGGATCGGGGCAGCGAAGTTCAGCGCGAGTTGCCACTTCCTTTCCCGGCTTGTAAAACGGCACTCGGACCAGCGCCGACCTGTTTTGCTGAGACCACGCGATGTATACCGGCGCCTCATAACCGGGAACCAGCCGTTTGTATGAGTTCACCCATTGCGCCAGGATGCTCGATATCTCATTCGCGTGCCTCAGGAGCCCAGCGATATAGCACTTGCCGACTTTAGACAGGTGCGTTGGGTCGTCCGGCGAGAAAAACGCGTTATTTGCACCCGTGAACAGCGACTGATGCGTGTGCATTCCGCTTCCGCTCTGGCCGAACATCGGCTTGGGCATAAATGTGGCATAAACGCCGTTTTCATTGGCGACTTCTTTCACTACCAGCCGGTATGTCATGGCCGCATCGGCCATCGTCAAAGCGTCCGCGTAGCGAAGGTCGATCTCATGCTGGCTCGGAGCGACTTCATGGTGGCTGAATTCGACCGGGATCTCCATTTCCTTGAGGTAGAGGATCGTGTCGCGCCTGAGCGATGTGGCCACGTCCAGCGGAGTCAGGTCGAAGTAGCCGCCGGAGTCCAGCGTCTCAGTTCCCTTGCTGTCCTTGAAATAGAAATATTCGAGCTCCGGGCCGACGTAAAATGTGAAACCCTTGTCGGCGGCCCTCTTGAGCTGTCGTTTCAGGATGTACCTCGGGTCCCCGGGATAGGGTTCTCCATCAGGAGTCAGCACGTCGCAGAACATCTTGGCTACGCGCTTCTCGGCAGGTCTCCACGGCAGCAGGGTGAACGTCTCAGGATCAGGCATCGCGATCATGTCGCTTTCCTGAATGTCCTGGTAGCCGGTGACGGACGAACCGTCGAATCCCATGCCTTCTTCAAGGGCTTCTTCGAGGTTTTCAATGGTGATTGCAAAGCTCTTCATTTGGCCGAGGATATCGGTGAACCACAGGCGAATGAACTCAACGCCCTTGTCCTGGCATTTCTTCAAGACCCACTCTTTGTTTTTGTCAGACATCTTTTAACCTCCTCTGAAAATGCCGAAGGCATTTTCATCCCTTCGCGGTGAAGCCGACAGCGTTCTTCCGAAGGAAGAATGCGAGAGGCTTCATCCGCGATTCCTTCGAAAACAGCCCAAGGCATTTTCATCGCTTCGTGGCAGACACCCTCGGGGCGACAGTAGTATCGCAGATGCTGCGAAAGCATGACAGCGCTGCGCAGCAGTCGCGAAAGTGTTCAGGCACGATTCCCGAGAAGCCGGAGCTCAGTAACGTTCGGTATATACGCTTCAGGTAACAAACTTGTAGCCCACTCCGTGGACTGTTTGAATAACGTTTTCGTGTTTGGGACCCAGTTTTGCACGTATTCGCCGTATGTGCACATCCACGGTGCGCAGGCCGCCAAAATACTCATACCCCCAGACCTGGTTCAAGAGGGCTTCACGAGTATGCACGCGACCAGGGTGAGTTGCAAGGAACCTCAGAAGCTCGAATTCCTTGAACGTGAGAGCCAACTGCCTGCCTTCGACGCTGACTTCGAAACTGTCGGTGTCAATGACGAGGCCGTCGACGGTCAGTTCCTTGCCGCTTTTCGCCGTGAGGCTCTTGCTCAGCAGACGGTTCAACCGCAGGGCCAGCTCGGATGTTTCAAAGGGATAGAGTATAAAATCGTCCAGATACTTCGATTGCAGATCGCTCAGGTCCGTTGACTCAATCACGGCCAGCCTCTTGGCTTCCGCGACCTGATCGTAGCTGCCCACCATATCTTTGGCGTGAGCCATCGCGTCGTCTCCGCTTCTCAGGTCGATGACGACAACCTCCGGACTCCCATTCGCGACGGCGTCGGAAAGCGACGTTGCATCCCATGCAAACGTCACAAAATGGCTCAACCCGGCCACTGACGCCGCAATCGACGCCAATTCACGTTCTTTGGTTCCGAGAACAAGGATTCTTGGCATGGTCATCTTGAGGAGTTTGATCACTCCACCTGGACCATTATATATGCGCGTCATAGTCCATGTCCAGTTCCGGGCGAGTGTAGGTGCATGCAAACGTGTAGAAATCGGGGGCTCCGCCTCCGAACCCCAGTGGGGGAGAGTGAAACCCTTGGATAATCCACAAGTTTGACGAGCACGCCAACTGCTTTTGCTGAGTGCAGCCCTGAGTCTGATTTTGTTACTTAATTTATAATCCTTGGATGTTTCCAGCCGGTTAAATCCGGGTTAATCCTGAGTTTCACTGCGGCAATGGTCCATCCGGTGTACAGAAAAACGGCTCAGGGGGGATTGCCCTGGGCCGCTGTAAACGTAATGTTGCTGACGTGTTGAGCGTCAAGCTGCCGCTTGCACGTCGAACTTGGGGATATAGTTTTCGCACTTATATGAGAGAGATTTCTCGTCAGGGTCCTCGGCGTCAGACATATAGACTGCGTAGCCGGTCTTCGTGCATTTCTGGTAGCTGGAGTCGTAGTTGTCGCAGTCCAGACATCTGCGCAGGACGGTCGCAGCACACGCTGCACCGCACGCTGCCGATTAGTTCCAATCTGCCGCACAGAGGACAGTGAATGTACACTTCCCTGAAGTTGTCATCATTTTGCTGGAGGCTCTCACGCATACTCTTATTGAATTTGACAATCTGCTCGGCCAGATCTGCCGTTGCACTGAGCATCTGGTTCATCTGCGTGAAATACAGGTGCTGTGCGACTCGTTCGTCCAGCAGATCCAGTACCCCGGTGCACGATTTTTGCAAGCTTTTGAGGTGGGACTCGGCCGTCTTCGGCTGGTAAGGTTTCTTTTTCTTAGACTGGCGGGCAAGGCTTCGGAGTATTTCTTCGGTCACATTCAGCGGCACTCTTAGAAAGGCTTCCGTTTTTGCCGGCACCTCGTCTATTGCCGCTATCAATCTTTTCAGCTCTTCCACGGACAGCTTATCGGATTTCACTTTTTTGGCGAGGCGAAGCTGAACTTTCAAGTCGCTGTTAAGCTGCCTGAGCTGCAGAGCATGACCCTCAAGGAAGTCTCCTTCTCCGCTCGCGGGCTTTGCAAGCATTTCACTAAGGATAGCGTCCGGCAGGTCCAGCATATCGAGATACCGCCGCATTGTGGAGTCGGCGACTCCCAGTGTCTTGAGGCATTTCTCCCAGCTCATAAAATCAAGAAGCTTTTTGATAGCTCTGGCGCGCTCCACCGGGTGGAGGTCTTCGCGCTGGAAATTCTCCAGCAGGGCGTCGGTGCTCGCATCTTCGTCTGACAATTCCCTTATTATGGCGGGTATTTGTGTGACCCGGCGAGCTGAGCGGCACGCCAGCCGTTCTCCCATTACGATTTCGTAGCTTCCACCCTCAATCGGTCTTACAATTATAGGTTCCAGCACGCCTCGTTGGCTTATGGACATGGCGAGTTCCAGGAGGGAGGCCTGGTCAAAGGTTTTCCTCGGCTGGTCGGCTGCCGGTGCAATTCTCGGAATATCAAGAAGTTCCATTCGAGAGAGTCTCCTTGCCTTTCAAAACAATCGTCCATAATCTATTATGGCTCTTTCGCGGCTCAAAACGAGGTAGATTCGAGGTAATCCGGCAGTAATCGTGCGCTGAAATATAAGCGGGCTAGTTTGAGCGGAATGCCTGCGCTGTGATGGTGTTTCCGTCAGTGATGAAGGTGACTGCGCCTTGCGTGTCTGTCCTGTATATCCGCGCGCCGACGCTCCGGAGCCTTGCAATCGCCTCCGGGGAGGGGTGACCGTATTCATTGTGTTTTCCGCATGAGATTATGGCTGCCTGGGGTCGGACTGCGTCCAACCATTCCTGAGTCGACGCTGTGCGCGACCCGTGGTGACAGACCTGAAGCACCTGGGACCTGAGTTGCATGTGGTGGGTGACCAGCAGGTGTTCGGTCTCTTGCTCAGCGTCAGCGGTGAGTAGAAAAGCAACATTCTTGTAAATTATCCGCTGCACAATGCAATTATTGTTGAGGTCCGAGTACGTTTCTGTCGGGTCGGGATTGAGAATCTGTATTATAACTCCATCTCCGGTGTCTATGGTCTGTCCGGACTTTGCTATACGGTAGACGGCATGGCATTTTTTAACCGCCTTCAGGAATCGTCTGTAATAAGGCGACACGGAATTTACGCCGATATCCAGTACCAGACGCGCCGGTTTTACGGCAAGAAGATGCGCGAACCCGCTGTCGTGGTCAGAGTGGGGATGGCTGAGAATCGCTATATCGATCGAATCAGCGCCAAGTTTTTGCACATATGGCGCGGCCAGTTTGTCACCAACCGACTCAGCGTCACGCCAAGAGGACGTTCCGCAGTCCTCCACTATTATCTTCCCCGATGGTGTCCGCGCCACGGCACAACATCCCTCGCCTACGTCCAGGAAAGCCACACTCAGCGTTCCGCCTCGCGGAATCAGGGCGTAGCCCCATAGAGCGGCCACCACCAGCGTCACTGCCGATAAGAGTATTATGCGTTTATCTCTTAGCATGTTTACCTCTTGCATAACTTATCGCGGCGTATAACACGAGATAATAACCAACGATCGCCGCGACTCCAGGCGAGGGGACCGACAACGCTGAGTATCGCATCGACCAAGAAAACCTACCACGCAAAGCATGGCGCGCACAGTAAAAGTGCCGATGGTTCCGACGATCCATCCGACCCGGGAGTCAGCGCCGCGAGAGGAGAGGCGAATCCCGCGGCGAAAACCACAGGCACTCCAAGCGCCAGCGCCAGGTTGGCGGGGATCGATACCAGAGAGATGTAGTTGAAGTAGTAGGCAACCACAGGAATTGTAACAAGTGTAATCGCAATTGTCGCGACCGCTGTGGCGGACAGGGTTCCTCCGATCCAGCGAAGCACGCGGGCAGCCGGCTCCGTCGACGAGCGCCCTGCATCCTGCGTGAGCACACCTGCATACTGGAGTGATCGCCTGATGACCGGGCTGACCATAATCAGCGACCACACAGCCAGGAATGATAGCTGGAATCCGCCATTGAAAAGGTCGCTGGGCTCAGGACCAGTATTATGAGCGCGGCTGTGAAGAACGAGTTCTTAATATCCGGCACCCTGCGCAGAGGCACCGCAAGGAGCAGTATAGAAGTCGTCACTGCCGCCCTGAGCATCGCGGGCTTCATACCGGTCATTACCAGATAGGCGCATATCAGGACTACGATCACCATATTTCTGTAATTCGGCTTCACCCGTATCAACTTCAGGATCAGCCCGCCGAAAAAAACAACTACGTAGCAATTGTACCCGGAGGCTACCAGCAGATGAAGTGTGCCCGTGCGGGAGAAGTCCCTGAATCTCTCAGCCGGCAGGTATGCGTATGTCCCGAACACCATGCCCACTATCACACCTGCTGCATCAGGAGGATAGATGCGATAAATGCTTTTTATGAGGCAGTGTTTTGCGGCGAGCGCAGCCCTGATCAGCACGCTGCCTCCCGGCTCGGGCAGGACCCGGATTTGTTCTGCGCTTCTTACAGATGCGCACGAGCGTATGCCCTGCCTGGACAGGTAAGTTTTCCATGAAAACTGGCCTGGGTTGCTTGGGTCTTCAGGAGGATAAGGGGAAGCGTTGATTCTGAGGCTCTCACCATACTCGAATCGGGCATAGCCTGCCGGTCGTTGGGTTTAGCGTGTATGCTGACCATCACCGATCCGCCCGCCTTCCGCCATCGGGCGCCGGAGTTTATCCGTCTTACGGACACGCAGACACGAGTTTCGTGTGCTTCGATATCGGGATCGGATGCGACGATCCCCTCGAATGAAGCAACACGTCTGCTAAGTCGGGAGACATCGTTGGATGCGATCTCGAGACTGATGGAATTGCTGTCCGCTCCCAGGAGAAATATCAGTGCAAGGAGTGCGAGAGTGGTTCGAAGTCGAGTCTTCAGGGTGAAACACAAGAACAGCGCAGCGCAACCGATGGTTATGCATAGCGCCAGGGAGGCGTATTCGGATGCCGCGATTCCAGTCGCGAACACGACCGATATTGCAGCCATCCGTCTTTCCACGGGCCGGTTGCCTCCTTCATTCTGCTTTCCCGCGTTATTCGTGCTTAAATGTCTCTGGCTGGACCAAAGCTTGCCGCAAAACGCATAATGAATAAGACGAGCTTGCATGATGATAGCGTTGTTTGCCGTCTTTCGCAAGTGCCACCCCTCGCGATTGTTGTCAGCTCGGTCGTTACGATTATTTCTCTGGCTATGAAGATTCTTGTTTGCAGGTTTATGGAGCTGGATAGAATTAGAGAGAGTTCACAACTTCACAACTTAATAATAGCGTTCGGGATTTGTCCGGGTCATTTCACGAGCCTCTTATAAAGGACCTTCGCTGGAAACGGCGCTGGGACTGTATAAGGGGTTAGCGGATGGTGATTAGTCTGGTGGTGGATTTGTAATTCATCATTGGTGCGAAAAATCTAAAGCTACGTCGCGATCACGAAAGCGATGTCGCCCGCTGAAAGGGAAGTTACGCTTTGTTGAGTAGGTAGGGGGCGTCGTGTAAGTCAAGCGGCGAACGAGCTGGGCCCGGACAAGAAAGAGGGGGGTTTGCCGCGCGCGGACTCCCCTTTTTGCCGTCTTTTTGCGCGCAACAAAAAAGGCCCATTCCTGTGAAAATAGCGTTTTTGCTATTCTGAAGGAATGGGCCTTGTCTGGTCGGGCGAGAGGATTTGAACCTCCGACCTCTCAGTCCCGAACCGAGCGCTCTACCAAGCTGAGCCACGCCCCGCCGACCTCGAAAATTATAACACAGCGGCCCTTGCCGGTGCAGCTGCAACGCGTTCGTCAGATTTACTCATCGCGCCCGCGTATGATGACATATTCAGCCGTGATATAATACTCAGGGCAGCATAACTGCACTTGAGAACGTAGGTTTCCTTTTTGTCTGATTATCACTTATCGCGAACGATACGAAGAACTGGAGCAACAGATACTTTCTCCCAAGGCCGTGCTGGCGCGCGAGTCCAGGGGGAGATTGCGTGACGAGCCCAAGTGCCCTGTAAGGACCGATTTTCAGCGGGACCGCGACCGGATCATCCACTGCAAGTCGTTTCGCCGGCTTAAGCACAAGACTCAGGTTTTTATCGATCCGGAAGAAGAACACACGATCGCACCAGGCTGACCCACACTCTCGAGGTCGCGCAATCGCCCGCTGAACCGTTTCCCGCGCCCTGGGATTCAACGAGATCCTCACCGAGGCAATCGCGCTGGGGCACGACCTTGGTCATACCCCATTCGGCCACGCGGGGGAGCAATCACTGGACGACTTAGTCGACCGGGAATATGGTGGCGGAGGCGGCTTCAAGCATCTCTGATAGAGCCTGAGAGTGGTGGATGTTCTTGAAAAGAACGGATACGGACTTAACCTGACGCAGGAGGTCAGGGACGGAAATTCTTCACCATTCCAAGGGCAGTGCGGACCTTTCCATCGATTCTCGGGGCCCAGGAGCATGAAGGGAAAGTAGTCAAGATCAGCGACCGGGTGGTGTACATTAACCACGACATAGACGACGCGATCAGAGCCGGGATCATCAGCGAGGAAGATCTTCCCGAGGAAGCGGTTGCTGTAGTCGGCCGGACACATTCCGAGAGGATAGGGCGCATGGTGATGGATATAGTCGAGTTCAGCGACGAACGAGGTGGCATAGGAATGAGTGGACCGTTGAGGCAGGCTACAGACCGTCTCAAGGATTATCTGTTCGCGGTGGTTTACGGACACGATGTTCGGGGAATCACTGAACTCAAGCGTGCTGGTCAGGCGCTAAAGGAGCTTTTCAGGTTTTATATGGACAATCCCACCGAGATTCACGACACGATCGCGCCGGCATCGCCCCTGGGAGTCGAGCGCAAGCGGATGATAGATGACGTGGACGTGCGTGCGCGGGCGGTGTGTGATTTCATATCCGGCATGACCGACCGATACGCTCAAAGAGATTATGATTGCAGGTTTGGACGAGTGATTTCACGCGGCTAATTGCAGACTTTTTCGTGGTTCGGTGTTGGCAAGCTGGGAATGGCATGATATAATGCTAATGTAACTTCGAGCTTCACCCGTTTTTCCTGTTCTTCTTCTTATTTAACTGAAGCAGACACCCGAACGAGGTCTTAATGGAGGTGTACTGATATCATGAAGTCCGCGATTAAATGCAACTGCGGCCAGCGAATACTTGCAAAGGATGTTATGCAGACAGGTTACTATTTGCGGTTGGTCGGACCCAGCTTTGTTTATGTGAAGTATCGCTGTTCACGTTGCAAGAAGCTTGGAGAGCAGTTTGTGAAGCAGGCGGAATGGGAAGACGGTATTCTGAACGATGTGCCCTGCGAAACGAGCGCTGATGAGCAACAGAAGTTTGAGCAGATGGGCTCCATCGATATTCACGAATGCATTGATACTCATTTTGAGCTCGAAAGAATTGCAAGCCTGCGCGATTTGCTCGATGCTATCGAAGAGCCAAAGAGCTAAAGCGCGGTAGTATACACGGGATAATCAAGGGAAAGCTGTCGCTTCTGACGCACTGCTTTCCCTTTTTGACGTTACTGGCGACCAATCCCGACTTGTGATAGAATTAGCGCGGCCTAATCGACTTTGGACAGTACCCTGGTAAATGATCCCTCTTGCCGACGAAAACCCTAGCAGAAGCAAACCCTACGTAGTCTATGTGCTGGTAGCGCTTAACGCCATCGTGTTCCTTATCGACCGCTTGGGAGCGCAAGGGCCGATCGGCGGACTGTGGAACTGGTCGATGATCCCCTGGTCGGTCGTCCATAATGCGCCGGCCAACCTGGATATACCCGTCCGTTACGGCCAGATGGTGGGGATATACCAGGTGAGACATGCGGGCTTCCAGCCGGAGTGGATCACCATATTTACCTCGATGTTCATGCACGGGAGTTTCATCCATATCGGCGGTAATATGCTCTATCTCTGGATCTTTGGGAACAACGTGGAGGACGCCGTCGGCCACTTCAGGTTTCTGCTGTTTTACCTCCTTTGCGGGGTGATTGCGGCGCTCGCGCATATTTCAAGCAACCCCGCGTCCACGGTGCCAACACTCGGCGCAAGCGGCGCGATAGCGGGTGTCCTGGGCGCGTATCTGTTCCTGTATCCCGGCAATCGCGTTAGAACCTTGATCTGGGTCTATTTCTTTGTTGAGTTCATAGATATTCCCGCGGTGCTGGTGCTGGGTGTGTGGTTCGCAACACAGCTCATGAACGTTGGGGCCAGCGGTGGAATGCAGGGTGGAGTGGCGTATTGGGCGCACATCGGTGGGTTCATCTCAGGGATCATATTGATCATATTACTGGGCGGCCGGAGGCTGAAAAGGAACTCCCGCACAAGGCTCAGCCCGTATGAAGAGTAGCGCATGCAATTGTTAACAAGTAATGAAGAGGTAAGGCGTTGAATAGAAAGACTATACTGTGGGCGTTGGTGATCGTGGGATTCGTGGCTTCGCTTTATGTTGCGATGCAGCGGGTCCGGGTCGAGTCGAGAAACAGGGCGGTCGAGATCGTGCTGGATTATTCCGAGATCGAAGAACTGGCCGCCGCCTCAGGCAGGAGCCCCGTGGACGTACTGCGCGAGTTCAAGAACGCGGGCGCGACCAGCGTGGCGATTACAGAGAAAACGGTAAAGGACCTGGTTGACGAAAAACAGGCTGTCCTGCTTCCTGGCGTGGTTACCCTGCCGAAGGAGTATGCGAGAGGTTTTACGGCTGTCCCGCCGGGCAGCACGCTCAAGCCCGAAGTCGAGCAATTCAGTTGACATAAGGTTCCGCTCACTGCCTGTAAGTTACCTGGAAGAACTGCCCGTAGGGCTTCCCCTGGAAGCAGTGTCTGCGGCAAAGGAAGCCGGCCTCGAGCCGGTAGCCAGGCTCCTCGACTATCCCGATGCGACCCCCGCTGCCATCGACGCCAAGCTCACTCAGATGAAGTCTCTGGGTGTTCGCAAGATCATCTTCCAGGGCGACCAGATCCTCGGCTTCAAGGGCGCCGTCGAGGACACCGCGAAAGCGCTCATTGACAACGGGTTATATTTCGGGCGCGTGGAGTTCTCCAAGCAGAAAGGCGAAGAGACACTCGCCCAAAAGGCCAAAGGGAATATTATTGTCGTCCACTCTATTACGCAAAATGAGATGCCGCAGCTTAATGATGAGAGCATCGTAGAACGATTCCAGCGCGGCGTGCGGGAGCGCGGCGTCAGGATGTGCTATGTCCGCATGTATGACACGGCCTCGGCGAACCTGGTTGCGGACAACGCGGCGTATGTCAACAAGATCGCCAGGTCGATTACAAAAGCCGGCTATGTGCTGCACAGTTCCCATCCGGTCGATCAAGTCAAAGCTCCCAAAGTCGCTCGGATCGCCGCCGGTTTAGGCGTGGCGGCTGGCGGGCTGCTTCTAATCCTTGCGGTTGTCGACCTGTCGCCCGCGGCGATGGTGGGTTGGGCTATAGCCACCCTCGTCGTATGCGCCGGATTTGCAGGGGCCGGAGAGACCGGAAGAAAAGGCGTTGCTCTGCTCTGCGCTCTGATTTTCCCGACACTTGCTGCCGTGAATGCCGTTCAACGCACGCCTGAGTTGCCAACAGCGGTGGCTCGGCCGCTGCTTAGAGCGTGGGGACGGATGCTCCTGGCGGTAGCGACAGTGTGCGTCGGCGGAACCTTCATCACCGGATTGCTCAGCGAGCGCGACTTCATGCTCCGGGTAAATCAGTTTATGGGTATCAAAGCGGCACACCTGCTGCCGGTAATGGCCCTGATTGTGCTGTTTGCGGGCGGCGTTGCCTGGCGCTCCGGCACATGGACTTCTCAGAAGACGAAGCTGCTGGAGCGCTTGCGGGAAGTGCTATCGAACCCGATCTTGTTGTGGGAAGCGCTCGGAGTGCTGGTATTGCTTGGAGTCGTAGGCCTAATGGTGGCCAGATCCGGCAATGATTCGGGAGTCGGGGTCAGTTCGCTGGAGCTTAGGTTCAGAGCGATTCTGGATAAGGTTCTTTACGTGAGGCCGCGCACGAAGGAAATTCCTTCTGGGCTACCCGCTGCTGCTCTCCGGGATAGCATTTGCTTTGAGGGGCAGAAGAGCGTGGGCCGCTCCGCTTGTGATCGCGGGCTCAATCGGTTTGATATCAGCCTTGAATACATTCTGCCATATTCACACCCCGCTCGAGCTGAGCGCGTGGCGCATTGTGAACGGAGTGTTTGTGGGTAGCTTGTTAGGGGTCGTGTTGTATTGGCTCCTGCGCAATCTGCCCGGCGCCGAAACGAAGTAGGTTTCCGTTCGTAGAATTGAGAATGAAAAAGACTCCGGAGCAATACGCACCGGAGTCTTTTAATGCATGTTATTTCGGGACACCCTGTCACTGCTGTCCAGAATAGCTAGGAACGGCCCGTTTGGACAGGTTTTTTGATCTCGACATAGTGCTGTTAGTCAACATATTGGATTTCAACCCCCCCGATAATGGTTTATGCTGTCCAAATTGGAAGCAGAAGTTGAGGGGGCGGCTCCAACGGCGGAGTAGCCAGTGGATTGGAGAGCCAATCCCAGAGATCGCGATATGTAAACAGATTCAATCGCAAGAGCGCGACCAGCCTGCAAAGCGGCATAGCCCACTTTGATTTGAACTGGAGATACTTGATAAGGAGCAGCGTTATTAGTGCTGTCCAAATCTGCACCTTGACAGCGTTCGGGCTAGTGCCAACGAACGTCTTGATCTTGAGATGCTGCTTCAGCACCTTGAAAAACAGCTCTATTTCCCACCGGTCGCGGTAGATTTCGGCTATGGTGGAGGCAGCGAGCGTGAGATTGTTGGTCAGAAAGGATACGTGCCTGTTGTTGCGTTCGTCCCAGACAACGACAAGACGGAAAGTGCTTTGGCACTTTCTCTTGACTTTGTAGCCTGTCATCTTCACCAAGCAATCAGCTAGAACATTGCTGCCTGCTGGCACGGTTCGCTGGCGGACGATTTCCAGCAGAGACTTCTCTTTAAGCCTGACGACGAAGAAAACGCCTTCGTCTGTCCAACGTTGGAAGAGACCATAGTCTATATATTGGCGGTCCATGGTTACAATGCTTCCTCTTGGAAAATGCAGGCTCTGAGCGTATCTGAGATCATTGATTTTGGCGGCGGTCAGGTCCGCAAACACCGGCAGGTAGCCGTCGTGGTCGAGTATGAGATGAAGCTTGGCAGCGCCTTTGCTTCGTCTGAACTGGGCCCAACTGAACACACTTAGCGTCAACTCGATGATGCTGGAATCCAAGCTCAGAAGTGGGTTCTTGAAACGAAACTTGCGCTTCTTGCCTGGGCTTACGCTCTTGCAGATAAAGAGCATCTCCTGAAATAGGCGCTCAAACATCTGCCACGGTCGATGAGCGTTGGCGTAGGACAGCGTGCTCTTAGCTGGAGCACCGCGCAAGCCCAAGTGATTGAGCTTGCCGCACGTCACGGCGAGTCCATCACTTATCTCGCGCAGGCTCCTTGATTGAGCAAATTGACAAAATAACATAGCGACCAGCTGATCCCAGCAACTGAATCCTTTGCTGTTACGTTCAGCGCCCGTCTGACGCACTGCGCGGGCAAACTTCGCTCGCGGTATAACTTGCACTATCTGGGCGAACAGACTTAGACTATATCTCATGGCTGAGGCTCCTTTTCGTATTGTTTGATTGACACAAACCAATACTGCCAAGGGCCGCCTCAGCCCTTCCTAAAAACCTATCTTGGACAATAGTGAATAAAGTTCCCGATACACCGGGCCTGTGGCGACTTTATGCGACGGCTGCTGGGCAAGTGGAAAGTAGTCGACGAGGAGGGTTTTGAAATGTCAAAGCTTTTGATTGTCGGCCTGATCTTCTGGGCCTTGTTTCTTTCGATATCTGC
Organism: uncultured bacterium; assembly: GCA_963775535.1. Taxonomy (GTDB): domain Bacteria; phylum Armatimonadota; class UBA5829; order UBA5829; family UBA5829; genus CAVZJH01. The sequence continues at coordinate 33,979 of CAVZJH010000052.1, forward strand.
AGGCGCCGTCGGCAAGATAACGGTCGACCCGAATGCAGGACCACAGAAGGCTTCTGTGGAAACGATTTCGGGTTCGGATTTAACTCAGAAAGTCATTTACGAAGCCAGGCGAAAGACCGTATCATCCATCCTCTCTGACCTCAGCAAAATGACCGGCGTCACCCTTATGGCAGGCTACAACAACGAGGACTGGCAGGTCCGCGACCGGCGCATGAACATCTTCGCCAAAGACGTCCCTCTTTCCAATCTTCATCAACTCCATTGCGAGGGTGATGAAGTTCAAATGGAGCAAAAGCGAAAAGGACGGCGTTGCCAGCTATCGGCTTTATATGGACAGGAAGAACTCTGGTCGACGCTGAGAGGCAGAGTTCTATTGAGGAGGAGCGTCTCTCCGAGCTAGAGACGGAACAGCGGGCCAGATTGGTGGACGACCTTATGAAAGCAGCCGCAATGTCGGATGACCAGTTGGAGCAGCTCAAAAACGATGATCCGATGCTTTATGTTTACGCCAGGGTTGGATTGGCGGCTCATGTCTAGCCTGTTTGCACAGGTGCCGGAGGCCATGGAGGCTTGGTCTACCGGCGATGGGTTGTCCCTGAATGCCGCCGACCTGCCGCTCGAAGCACAGCAGGCCGTGGCAAACACTCTCAATGTAATGAGCGGGATGGGAAGATTTCTTTCCCAACGCCTTGATCGCTCAAGCCAAGTCATTGATCCCCGTGCTGTCCCATCGGCAAACGCAGCGAACGACCTCAGCAAGGTTACGATACAGTTTAATAACGCTCGGTCGTTTCTCGGGTACCGTGGAGATACACTTCTAGGAGATTTTGGCCTTGGTTGGCGTGGAGGCGGATACGGGACTGGTTTTATGAACCCCGACAGCACTGGCGAGAAAGAGTACGGCAGTGATTTGGTCCGCCTTCTGGATGGGAAGCCGGTCAGTGAGCGGGAGCCCAACCATGTGAACTCGCAGCACTCACAGGCCACTGGGGAGCAAAAGACGGACTTCGGCGAGGCCGTGGTCGAGCATCAAGATGACCCTGCACTATCTGCAAAGATTAAGCTGAAGATCCAGGGACCGCGCTTTGACGACCTCCTGAAGGCTGTTGCCAAGGCGTCAGGCTTCGCGGTAGTCTCGGACGGCCTCAGATACGACTACATAGGGCTGGGCATTGAGGACAAGGAAGTGCCACTGGTGGACAATCTCAACAAGATATCCCTGATATTTCGCTGCAACTGGTGGAGGCAGGGCTCGGTACTGGAGTTCCGCGACAGGTACTGGTTCCGCACGAGATCCGCCCAAGTACCCGAAGCGTGGCTGGAGCCGTGGCGCAAGTCTCTGGACAGCACCGAGACCCTGGACATCGACCAGCTCAGCCAGGTCGCTCTCCTTGACTTCGAGCAGATGAGGGAAAACATAACTTTCGATGATGTCCTTGGCGAGGCAGATTTGCCTTCGCTGGTTTTTCCTTATGGCGATCTGCTTCGAGCTTACGGATGCCTAAGCAGCGATCAACGGGATGCGATCTTTAGCGACCAGGGCCTTGACCTCGGGTCTATCTCGCCCGCCCAATGGACTACTGTAGCCCGGATCTTCCGCAGTAAGGCCACGTTTACCGTAGGAAGCGGTGCTGACATTACGCTCCAGGGTAAGCGGGAGCAGACAGGGAAGCAGTTCAAATACACGTTCACCGCTATTACCTCGGCTGGGAATCCTTCGATCAAGTGGCAGTTTACGACCCCAAAATAACGATATTGTGAACAAAATCGATTCTCTTCCGTGGAGGGATGCAGGCGCACGAGCGCTTGATCTCTTTGCTGAAGCGCAGAGGGCGAAATTGTCAGACGCCGACGCGTGGTTCCATCTTGGAATGGCTCTTTACGACGGCGAATACTATTCTCTGGCTCTTGCAGCGTTTGAACCAGTCATAGCTTCAAAGAATGCCACTCCTCTGCTTCGCTTCGCCGCATCTACATGGAAAGGACATCTGCTGGACCTGATGGGTAAGCGCGAGGAGGCAGTAGCGGTTTACAAGGAAGCTCTTAAGGTCGACATCGGCGATCAAGTTATCGACAAGCCCACGGCCGGCATCACGATAAGTCGGAAATGGGTCGAAGAGCGATTGAAGACGCCGTTCAAGCGCCAAGAGGATCGTTAGCCCCAGGCTTACTCCCGAGCAGTTCCCTTAGCAAGAACACCGCTCCGGCCTTATCCAAGGGTTCGTTGTTGTTGCCGCACTTGGGGGACTGGATGCAGCTTGGGCAGCCCTCTTCGCACCCGCAGTCTTCTATGACCTTCACAGTCGCCTCAAGCAGTTCTTCAAAACGCTCGTAGGCCGTTCGCGCGATGCCGACTCCGCCCTGATGACCGTCGTAAACAAAGATTGCGGCGAGGCCGTCTGTGTCCGGGTGCTGCGGATGGGAAACGCCTCCGATGTCGTCCCTGTCGCAGAGCGCAAACAGCGGCAGTATCCCGATTGCGGCGTGTTCTATCGCGTGAATGGCGCCGGTCAGTTCATACTGGCGGGCGACGACCTGGTTCGTCAAGTGCTCCGGAATCTCGATCCAGACACCCTCGGTGTTCAGGCTCGTTTCGGGGAGGTCCAGGGGGACCTTGTCCAGCACTTCCTCCGTGAAAAGCTGCTTTCGCCAGAAGTGTGTCACCTGGCTGCTTACCGCGACGTTGCCGAAGTTCACAGTGGCCGTGCAGACTTGCTTCGAGTCTGCCTCGTCCTCAACGGCTATCTTGATCCTGCTGCCGGGAGTGGTATAGTAGTTGACCTCGCTGCGTTCCACATACGCGGCCTTGCCGACGATGTCCAGCTTTGTGACTACGTAGGAGTCGCCACCGTGAAGATACACCGCGCCGGAATGGACGGTCTCGAACGCGTTCGCGCCATCAACCGTGCCGAGGAGCGTACCGCCACGCTCAACTGACACAATGGAATAGGTCTCGCTGGAAGTCGACCGTATGTTCACGCTGCCTGCCGGGTAATCCGAACCGGACCAGTACCAGCGTCTGCGATACGTCAACTGCCCCATCTCCGCCAGCGTGCCGAGTACCTCCCAGGTTCGTTCGCCGAATAATTCCTCGACCTCGGAGTTTTCGATCGGCATTTCGAAGGCGGCACAGAGAATGTGATCCGCAAGAATATACGGGTTTTGAGAGTCGATGATGGAGCGCTCGTGTCCGGAAGTGAAGAAATATGCCGGGTTGCGCATCAGATACTGGTCCATGGGGTTGTCGTGTGCGATCAGGACCGCCATCGATTGCTCGACACCCCGGCCGCCTCTGCCTGCCTGCTGCCACGTGCTCGCGACGGTGCCGGGGTAACCGGTAATGATCACTGCATCCAGCCCGCCGATATCCACGCCGACTTCCAGCGCGCTGGTGGACGTGACGCCCATCAGTTCGCCGCTGAAGAGTTTGCGTTCTATTTCGCGCCGCTCGGCAGGCCTGTAACCGGCCCGGTAGGACATGATCTTGTCAACAAGAGCAGAGTCCTGGTCCCTGAACGCGTTCCTGGCGTAGCGCAGTATGAGTTCGGCCGTCTTGCGCGCTTTGGTAAACACGATGGTCCGCACCCCTCGCTTGACCAGTTTTGTGAACAAAGCAACGGCTTCGGAATTAGCGCTGCGGCGTTCGTCCCTGTTTGCGAGGTAGGGTGGGTTCCAAAACACAAATGCCTTTTCTCCCGTAGGTGATCCGTCAGTGTCAATCACTTTTGCTTCCACCCCGGTAAGCTCCTTTACAAGCCTGCCGGGGTCGCTTACGGTTGCCGAAGCGCAGACGAAGATAGGTCTCGATCCGTAATAACCGGCGATTCTCCTGAGCCTGCGCATTATGTTTGCCACGTGCGCTCCGAACACACCGCGATAGCTGTGAACCTCGTCTATTACCACGTATTTCAGGTTGCGGAACAGATCGGACCACGTCGTATGATACGGCATTATCCCAATGTGGAGCATGTCCGGGTTCGTGAGCACTATGTTCGCGGTGCCCTTGATAAACGGCCGCTCCTGGCGCGGCGTGTCGCCATCGTAGGTGGCGGCTTTGACGCGCGATATCCCGTATTGCCGGAGTTTCTGAAGCTGGTCCTGAGCGAGGGCTTTTGTGGATAGATGTAGATCGCGCGAGCTTTGGGGTCGTTTTCGAGCGCCTCGATAACCGGCACGTTGTAGCACAGCGTCTTGCCGCTTGCAGTGGAGGTTACCACCACCACGCTTTCGCCGCGTCTCACGGCTTTGATAGACTCCGCCTGGTGAGAGTAAAACCGGGTTATTCCCTGGCGCTTGAGCGCCTCGCCGATCTCTCCGGCAACCGGCGGATCGACCTCGGAGAGCGCGCCGCGCTCCTGCGCGGTATCTGCTCCACGTGGACTATCTGGTTGCTATAGTCTTTTCCGGTTCTGATCGACTGCAGGAAGTTTGTGACATCCATGGGTTAAGCTTTACTCTCTGTTTCGGCCTACCCACGGCAGCCAGCTAAACAGGTAATAGAAAACGTCGGCTGTGCTGCGCGCTTCTTCGACCAGCCAGACCAGGAAAATGCTTACCAGGAAAAGCACTCCCATGGGAATTGCCATGCACAGCATCGAGAAAGCGTCATTGGAGGGGGTTATGATTGCGGCGATCACGCAGATTGCCACTACCAGGTGCCGCCAGTTCGTGCTCAGCATTTTCGAGTTGATTATGCCGATTTTTCCCAGCAGCATAAGCACGACAGGCAGTTCGAACGCCAGCCCGAACGCAAAAAGCATCTTGACTGTAAACAGCACGCTTCCTTGGAGCGTCGGCCTCAGCTCCGCTCCCTTGGGCACGTAGAGCGCGAACCATCGGAATGCGAACGGCATAATGATATAGCAGAGCGCTGCGCGGCCGCAAATAGAAAAGCCGCCAGCGGAAACACCCATTTCAGGGGTCGTTTCTCACGAGGGGTCAGTCCCGGGGAGATGAATCCCCACACTTCCATCGACACCAGCGGCGACATCAGGATCAACCCCGCAACCATACACACCTGCATCTGGATTATGAACGCTTCGGGAAAACCCGTCAGCAGGAACTTGGAGCCTCGCTTTGCCAGAACGTCCGCCATGGTCGTGTCAGAAAGGCAAATAACCAGTCGTACAGAAACCAGGCGATCACCATGCCTATAGCAATGTAGATGATCGCCCGTATCAGCCTGGCTCTTAGTTCGGCCAGATGTTCAACAAGTTCGGTCCGCGTTTCTTGGTGGTTGGTCAACTCGCGTTATTTCTCCAACTTCAGGACCACGCTAATCTGAGCACTCCCCTTCTTCAATCCGCTGTCAGCCGATGAACTGCCGCCCCTAATCGGCCCTCCCGGACTCCTCACAGGACCGCCGTTGTCGTCCTCATCATCCATATTCGCACCAGATCCCGCGAATGGGTTCTTAGGCGCTACGGTCGGCGCGGCCGCCGGTAGAGCAGTGTCTGCGAAGTCCGAATCTGAAATGCCGGTGTCGATTGTCGCAGGGAAGTTAATGGTGAGCTGGCGCAACAGCATTTTACCCGATTTGTAAGCGAAGTATGTCACCACCTGGGCTTTTGCTCCTGCGCCCATGCTTCGGATTTTGCCGTTCGCAACCGATATACTCGAGCCGCATGTCATCTGCGATATGATCTTTGCGCACTGCTGCCCATTCTGCCATTCAAATGAATCCAGCATACTTGTGCCGGAGAGGTTGATGCTCATTAATCCGTCTACTATGAGCTGCATCTCAGATGGCCAGGAATCCCCTTCCTTTACGGCTCTGCCGGGCAGGATCGGAACAACGTCCATTATGGTATACTTCGCCTGCTTGGTGAACACGTTGCGGGTGATCACATTGCCATACTTGTCCATAAGGCGATACAACTGCGGCAGGGATGTTTGGTCCGCAAAGAGGAGATGCTTCGTGCCGTAAGCGCTCACGAACGCGCCTTTAGCCATTCGGTAGCGCAAAAGAAGGTCGCCATTGGGGCGCACGTCCTCAACGCTCTGGATGACCTTGGAATCGGCGATCAAGCCTAATCCACCCAGAATGGGAAGTCCGACGCTGCTAACAACCTCAAACAACTGAACCTCAGCGTGTGAGGAGTATGTGCTTATCGCGCCGAAAGGAAGATTGTTCACCAGCCTGACTCCCGGCGCCGGGTTGCTGCGGGGGATCTTGTTCTTCAGTTCCACGTTCACGGATGCGGTGTCGATCACTTTTCCATTGACGTCGTGGATTCGCACTTTGAGGACGTATCTGCCGTCCTTGAATGTACTTATTCGTCTGCATGTCGGAGGGATCGTGATAAGCAGCCTTGGTATTCCAAAAGAATTGACCCTGTCTTTTGTGACAACAGCGGCATCCGGGCTGTAAGCGGCGATGAGCTGCTCTGTATCATCGATGACGGCCGTGATCGATATGAATGGCCGTTTCCCGCCAGGTGCGCCTTCGTCTTTGTCAACGACAAAATCAGACGGAAGCGCGCTCCTCGGGATAGTTATTGCCACGTTTTCTCTAACAGTCTGATTTTCTGCGGGCGATAACAGGGTTAAGGCAGCGGCCGGCGCTGTCATCAGTGCAGCCAAAAGCGCTGCTGCGGCAGCGATCAAGGCAGTTCTTGGGCTGGGACGAACCATTTTCACTCTCCATCGCAGTTGATGCGACATAATCCACACAGAGATGGTACATACAACTTCATCCGGCAAGTCAACGACACGACCGCGGAGTCTGGAGGCCGAGCCTCTGGCGGGGGTTCGGGGACAAAGCCCCTGGACCGTGGACGAGGAATTCCGAGGCTGTGTTCCAGCCCGTCGACAAACCCGCTTTGCCACTGGCTGCCGCGCCGCAACACGATCACTGCATCGAATACGTGCCCATCAATTCGCCTTCGCCCAGTATGTGTCCTTGCATGGCTCTCAGCACTTTATCTTTGCCGGCGCCGGGTTTAAGGTCGAGCCGCTCGTCCAGCGCGAAGACCCTGAAAAAGTATCTGTGCCTGCCTGAAGGTGGACATGGGCCCATGTAACCGATTTTGTGAAGGCTGTTGATGCCGTGCACTCCACCCGTGGGCAGCTCGTCATCATTCGGAACGCGCTCCGGAAGTGCGCGGATGTTCGGAGGCAGGTCATATACCACCCAATGAGTGAATGTGCCCATCGGAGCGTCAGGGTCTTCGCTGATCAGAACAAAGCTCCGAACATTGTTCGAGAGGACCTCCCATTCGACGGGCGGTGAGACGCCATCGCCGTTGCAGGTGTACTTCTGAGGTATCTCTTCCCCTTGTCTGAATGCGGGACTCGTGACCTTGATGTCCATACCGATTCCTCCGTTGTTTCGTGAATCCCGTTGACTGCGATGTCTAATACCTACCCGGTTTTGCGAGGGGTTATGTCCCGAGTCTAACCGATGGTGTATTGGCACCGAGGGCCGGGTAAAGCATGTACCATACCCAGCCCGCTTTATTCGCGAGACGTATGCCGCGGGCCAGCGCACTGACAGGAGTTCGTTTCAATGGACGAAGACAACTTGCCGGACGAAGAAAAAGATCTTGAACCCCGGCCAGCCTCAGAGCCTGGAGTTGGGCGCAGGCTCATGACACGACCGCGTCTGCTGGCTGTTTCACTTCTAGTTCTGGCTGCATTGGCTGCCGCTCTTTGGATGGAAAGGTCCAGGCTGCCTTCAATCGGCGCCGGCATCGGCGGCGGACCTGGGGCGATCGCCGTCGAAACGGTGGCTGCGGTTGAGAGGCGCGTTGTCGTAACCACGGACAAGCAGGCGATTGTGGTGCCTACTCCCGATACACCCGTGGCGCCGGGGGTGGTCGGGTGGGTGCGGGAAGTGCGAGTGCGGCCCGGCGACCGCGTAAAGGCTGGAGCGGTCGTGGCTGCTCTTCAGGCAGCGGACGATTCTGCAAGTAAAGTGGCCGGCGTTTACCTCTCGGCAACCCAGAAGCTGGCTGATGCGCGAGATTCTGAGTCGAGCGCGCGGAACGCTCTGGCTGCGGCTCAGGCGGACATGGCTGCTACTCAGGCGAAAATGGCGCAGGCAAGCTCGGACCTTGCATCTGCTCGGAGGGCGGTGACTGACGCCGGAGATGACGTCAGCGCCGCCACTCGCGAAGAGCAGGAGCGCAGCGTGGAGCTTGCGCGGTATCGGGGTCTCTACAAGCAGGGATTGATACCGCGCAACGATGTGCAGGACGTCGCCACTGCGCAGTCCCAGACAATTGCGCGAAAAGACGCGGCTTGGAACGCTCTAACCGCTGCGCAATCTCGGATGGACCTCGCTTCCGCCAGGGTGGATACCCAGCAGCGCGCGCTGGCGGATGTTGGTCGGTCGGTTGCTAAGGCGCGCGGCGCGGTTGGGGCGGTACACCGGCTGGTCGGAGTGCAGCAAGGCGTTGTGGATGAGACCAGGGCCCTGTTGGAGTCGGTCCGGCGCAGCGACCGTTCGGTGCTCCTGGTTTCTCCGGTGAGCGGCACGGTTTCGTCTGTAATCGCGGCGCCCGGCATTCTGGTGACTCCGGCAATGGCAGTCGCACAGATCAGGCCGGCGGGCGCAGCCACGGCTGTTTTTGACGCGACCGATGCCGAAGCCGGGACGATGCGCTCCGGAATGTGGGCGGCTGTGCGGATTTCGGAAGCCGGGAATCTATTGATCGGGCAAGTCAAGGCGATTACGCCGAACGTCACCGGCGGTGAGAAGCGTAACGCGGTGCTCGTTGAAATCCGCGACCCCGCCAACGTTCTGAAGCCCGGAAAGCGTGTTCTGGTTCGCATCGCCCTGAAAAAGACGAATGCCGTGGCAATACCACAGGCTGCTCTGACGCCATCAAAACGCGGTTCAGTCGTGTGGGTGGAGTCCAGCGGCAAAGCGCACTGCCGGGCGGTGGATGTGGTCGGTTTCGACAAGGATACTGCCATGGTCGGAAAGGGGCTTCAGCGTGGAGAATCCGTTATATTCCATGCCAAAAGTCCGCTCAAAGAGCAGTGCCCTGTTGCTCCGCGCAGGGTCCGGGCGGTCCTTCCGGGCGGGTAACCCTGTTGCCGTTGGGTCTGGGTAAAGCGAACACATAGGAGTTTTTGGGGGTTAACTGCCATTCGACGGTCCGGGTATATCGCAATACCTGCGCCGCCGCTCGTTAGCTGCCGGATATTTGAACAACATCCGAGCAGCTCCGAAAGCTTTCGGGGTGGTTTATAAGAGTTCCAGAAGCATTAACGCGGGCGAAGCGCCCAGCGCCTGCCTGAGCGCGACTTTTGCCAGGTTCTTGCCCAGACACAGCCCGATCTCGCACAGCTTGCTGTCTAGCTGTTCAGAGCTAGGGGCGTTTGGAGAAAGCACCGGCAGATGTCCCAGGTCCGAGAACGATTGCAGCACGTCCTCATGCGATAGCGCGTTATCGTTGAATTGACCAGGACATTACCCGTAATCGCATTAGCCCGAACGTGGCTGATTCCCGGCTGGCTGGCCAGCAGCAGCTCAAGGCTTTTTGATACGTCTTTCTTCTTCTTGATTCCAGTCACGCGTACCCGAAGTCTACCGGGTGTTGCGTGGTAGTAGCCATTGTCAAGTGCTCGTGACATGCCGCCTCCACTAATCGCGTTTTTCATCTGATAACATTATAACCTGTAACGATTAGCAGGGGCCTTTTCTTCAGTTAATAATATGTTAGTTTATGGCGCGATTTTGCCGTACTTCGCAGGATTGTGCCACTGCATGAATGTGCTGTAGCTGTACCAGAGCAGCGAGTGCCACGGAGCGGGCTGTCGCTTTTCAGCAAACATCGCTTTACCCAAAGCGCTTCCGAGCAGCAGCAGCGAAACCGCCATTTTGCCGTCGATCGTGCCTCTTGTGACCCGGTAAAGGGTTCGGTCGATTTTGCGGAAGCTCTTGATGATGTTGGCGGCTGCTTCGGATGGCGGCTGGCTGGCTTGGTTCGTGTTGTCCGAACTGACCGGCGCAGTGCTGACGTTGAGAATGCCGGCTTTTCGTCCAAGCTCCAGCATCTCCTCGACCGCCAGCAGTTCCGGGTTGTATTCCACAAGCGCACTTCCGGTCGATGTATTGATGACGACGTTCAGCACGCCGTCAATCTCCAGTAGGGCGTCTTTGACGTGGTCGAAAAAACATTCCTGTCGATGTTCCCGGGGCACGCGCACGCGCAGTCTCCCGGGAAGGTGGCTCTCGACGGTTGCAGTGCAGATATTCAGGCTCATTCTTCGGATGTCTCCTGTTCAGCCTTCTTGCGCGACGTTCTTTTTGCGCCTTCAGCGGCCTTCTCGGTTTCTGCTGTTGCCATCTGCGCCGATTCGGCTGCTTCCGACTTTGCCATTTCCATCTCTTCGTCGTATTCGTGCTTCGCTTCCGCGAAGATGTCTTGCGCGCGCTCCCCGGCTTCAGAGAACACTTCCTTGGACTTTGCCTGCAAAGCAAGGTAGCCCTTGATGGCTTTCTTGAGTAACGGCCGTCCCGTTTTAACAATACCGGTTCCCGTTGCCGCTACCGCTACCACCAATCCAATGCCCAGCGGCAGTGCAAGTCCACTCTCGGAGACATCTTCTATCATCGACATGTTCTTTTACCTCCCATACTGCGCGGTCATCTCAGGGTACTTGGCGAAGTTACCCAAGATCAATAGCGCTGCAAACAGTTTTGTGGCAATATGCGCGCTTGCTTTTTCGATTCATCAGAAGAGGTTTCAGGCCGTTGAGCCCCGCGGCTATTGTGCTCCCGTTATTAATGAGAGTGGCTCCGGGCGGGCCCAGGAAGCCGCCTGCCGCAAGCGCCAGCGCCGCCGCGTTCGGGACCGCAACTATCTTGTAGTTTTGTTTGACCAGCCCAAGCGCGGCCCCGGCAATCCCGAAAGCCTCAACCAGCAGGTTTAAGTCGTCTTCCATCAACAGGATGTCTGCAGCTTCTTTCGCCGCATCGGTTGCGCCTGACGGAGCTATTGCCACATCCGCGTTCGCCAAAGCCAGCGAATCGTTCACACCATCACCGACAACAGCTACTGTGTGCCCGCTCTGCTGCAGTCCGCGCACGATCTCCAGCTTCTGCTCAGGAAAAACGTTTGCGACGTACTGCCCTATCCCCAACTCAGCGCACGCGGCGCGAGCGACTTCCTCCCGGTCCCCGGTCAGCACAATGATCTTTTTTACGCCTAACGTTCTGAGTCCGGCAACTACGGCTTTGCTGTCCGGACGAACCTTATCCGCATAGGTGATCAGTCCTATCAGCGTCTCGTTTACTGCAACATAAAGGGGTGACTTGGCGCCGGCTTCCCAGATGGGCGCGAACTCTTGAGCTTCAATGAGATCGACACATTCCCTGCGCATCAGCTTGTCGCTTCCTATCAGGACTTCCATGTCATCGATCCACGCTTTTATGCCCATGCCGACGTGCAGCCTCGCTTCCAGTTTCTCCGGAAGATACACGCCCATTTCGGAGGCTTTCGCCGCCAGGGCAGCCGCGACGGGATGGTTTAGGCCCTCCTCCGCGGCCGCCGCGAGCATGATCACGTCCGTTTGGGTGAAGCGGCTGTTGGTGGAAATTATGTCGCGTACCTCCGGCGTGCCGGTGGTGAGCGTGCCTGTTTTATCGAAGATGACGGTATCGACGGCGGCAAGCTTCTCCATAGCGCGTCCGCCTTTGACCACGATGTTTTTCTGAGCGGCATAGGCCATAAACGACAGGAATGCTGTCGGCGCAGCTACTCTCACGCCGGTCCCAAAGTCTACTATAAGCATTGAAAGAGCCCGCGCGATACTCCTGCTGCACGCGAAAGTCAAACCCGAGGCTGCGAATGTCGGCAGGACCAGCCGGTCTGCGAAGCGGGCGGCATAGTCCTCGATCTTCGTCTCCTGAACGGGTGCGGATCGGAGTATTTGGACGATTTTTCCTGCCCTGGTGTCTAGACCGACTGCGGACGCTTCAATAACAAGCTCGCCGTCCACCGCAATCGAGCCGGCGAATACGCAGTCGCCCGGCGATCGCTCCAGGACGGCTGATTCGCCCGTCAGGCTCCGCTGGTCGATCCCTGCGCGTCCTCGCAGGACCGTGCCATCAATGGGTATGATGTCTCCCGCGTTCACGGCTACAATATCTCCCGCGACGAGCGATTCCACCGGCACACAGACTCTCTTTCGCCCGCGCATAACGGTTGCCACTCCCGAGTGGAATTCGATAAGCTCGGCGATTGCCTTTTGAGAGCGACGGGCGGTTTCCTCCCGGATGTGCTCGCCGATACCGATCAGCCAGGCCATAAAGGCGCACGTCGGCAGGTTTCGTTGAACGCCCATAATGGCAACGGCTGTCGCGTCGAGAAAGTCTACTCCGAAGCGCCGTTCGTGGACGATAGTCATTGCCGCGCGCCGGAAGATCGGCGCGGCGGCAACCGCTACCAGGGCATACACGGGCCCTACGGGAAGCAGCCTTCTGCACAGCGACAACGCGAGGCCCGCGGTCGGAAGTATGAGGTTGGCAAGGGCTCGAATGGTCGCCTGCATCCTGCCCGGTTTCTGCCCGTTGCCGTTTCGTCCGGCATCCACACTGATGCGTCCATCCACTTGTCTGAGCGTAAGGCCCCGCAGTTGGTGTTCCGGGACGAACGTTCTCAGCTGCGACGTGTCGTAGCAGACCACCATACTCGCGCACGCCTGGTTTATCCTGACGGACGTTACCCCAGGCTTGTGAAGCAGGTGATCGGCGACATTATCAGCGAAAGCGTTATCGTCTTTGATGCGAGGTAATCTGATGCGTGTCCGTCCGGGTACTGCGTGCACTACTTCAAAGGAGATAACCAATCTTAAAATCCTCCGACAACTTCCTTACAGGATCCGTGCTTCAAAAAGGATACGGTTGTATACCCAAAAGGAGCGCTCGCGAACGGTCAGTGGATAAAAGGGTTGTCAGTGGATCGTATATTTAGAGGGCTTAACCCAGGATGCCGAGAATTTTGTAGAGTAATCCGTGACGCAGGCCCCTGGTCGAGACGAGCATTGATTGAGCGGCCAGCACAGCGAGGACGCTGTCCAGAATAATGACGCCTGCCAGAATGATGTCGGCGCGCTCGGGGTCGAGCCCCACCAGCTTCTTTCTTTCCTCGGTAGAGAGAGCCGACAACATCTCCAGCGCATGCAGCATATCGGCGCGGCTGATGGTGGCTCCATGCACCTCTTGCGTCCTCTCCGGAGCGATCTTCTTCAACATGCGCGCGAGGTTCACCGCGCTTCCGCCGATTCCGATTATCCTGCCGGCGCTGATTTCCGCGGCGCAATCGCGAATAAGGCATTCGGTGCTCTCTGAGGCCTTCGCAACCTCGGACGGGGCGGGCGGGTCGCTTTTGATGAATCTTTCGTGCAGCCGACAGTGCCGATCTCCAGGCTCCTGCAGAACGTTATCTGGCTTCCGGAGCCGACGGTCAATTCCGTCGATCCGCCGCCGACGTCCACGGTAAGTTGTGAGCCGTCATAATCTCCAAGCTCGGGGTCCAGCGCGGCGGACAGATAAGACAGCCGGCATTCATCGCGTTCCGACAATACTTCCAATGTGAGACCGGCCTCCGCGTTCACCCGCCGAATGACGTCATCGCGGTTCCTGGCGTCCCGCACGCGCGCTTGTGCCCACAGCCCCGATCTTTTTGGCGCGCAGAGACCGGGCTTGCTGGGCCAGTTCACTGATCGCGGCGGCAGTTCTATCCATCGCCTGCGGGTTAATCTTGTGTGTGGTATCCACGCCTTCGCCCATGCGCGCGATCAACGTCGAATCGTGGATTACGCGGAAAGCGCCGCCGGCATCTGTGTCACCGACCGCCATTTTGATAGAGTTCGTGCCTACATCAATTGCTGCTGCTCTCACGCCTGTCTCTCCTCCTCTGAAAATGCCGCAGGCGATTTTCATCCCTTCGCGGTGAAACCGACAGTGACTCGCCGCAGGCGCAGTCGCGAGAGGTTTCATCCGTGATTCCTTCGAAAGATTGGATGAATCGAGTATGAGCATGCCTGCTGCGGTTCGAGCATGATCGGCGGAAGGGTGTGCGGTATAATGACCAATGGAGGAATGTTATGGTTGAAGGCAAGGTATACCACTTCCCGGTAATCATCGAACAGGATGAGGACGGTATTTACGTTGCTACGGTGCCGGGGCTTCGTGGGTGTCATACTCAGGCGAAAAAACTGGCAGAGCTTGACAGCCGGATACGGGAAGCCGTCGCTCTTTGTATTGAAGACGAATCTGAGCGTGCGGTGGAGCTCCCACAGAACAAATTCATCGGTGTCCACGAGCTGGAAATAGCCCTGTGGCTGCCTCAACGGTTGTGTCGCCCGGAAAGATGGCGGCGATTCTTCGTGCGCTGGGGTTCCAACTTGAGCGGCAAGTGAAGCCACGCGTACTTCAAGCATCCCGACGGACGATGCGCATGGCATGCTGGTAAGACCTGGGGAGAGGACTGATCCGTGAAATACTTAGAAGCATTGAGATATCCGTGGAAGAGTATGATCGGTTCAGGCGAACGGTATAGCCGAGCAGTCGTAATAAATTAGAAACAAAATCTGTTGACAACTCAAGCAGGGTAGGGTATATTGGTATCAGATGGTTGGCCATTGTCGGTCAACCCCTGTTGTGTCGAGTGCGTTCCATAGGTGCTTCGCGCGCGACGGACAAATGGGAGTCCACTCAGGCGATGTGAGCCGGGAGTGGATTTTTTGTTTATTGGCGGACAACGTGATCCGGTCCGCACAAAACTCCGAGAGATCGTGGCATTAGCCCTCTCAATGTCCGCCTGCGGCGGAAATCCGCCGGGCTCGCTACCAAAGGGATAAAATGGCAAAAACGCCATTTTCGCAAGGAGTGATTTGACGAGGACGTCTTCGATGCATGCACGGGTGTCAGTGCTGCCCGTGTGACTTGCGATGAAGGCGCCCTTTTTGTCATTTAGCCTATGAATCGTGGCAGAACACTTTCGCGGTCGCTGTTTCTTCTGGGTGGTGATTCGGAAATCCCCCCAGGAGTAATGCTTACGGCCATTTTTGGAGGAATCGCGGATGAAACCTCTCGCATTCTTCCTGCGGAAGAACGCTGTCGGCTTCACCGCCGAAGGGATGAAAATAGCCTTCGGCAATTTTCAAGGGAGGTAAGGAGTTTTGAAGACATATACAGATAACGCCTGCATCCGTGTTTACTACTGTCGTAACTCTGCCCACGTCAAAGAGATTCCCGGCGCGCTTGCCAAATTGGGGCTCAGAGACGACGTAGTGCTCGAGGCTCTGCCGTGCGGCGGCAAAGCCGACCCACGTTACCTCCTTAAGGCTTTTGAGGGTGGGGCGCGCGCGGTTTGCGTCCTTGCCTGCCCTAAAGGCCAGTGCAAGATGATGGAAGGGAACTTCAGAGCGGCGCGAAGAGCGTATACGGTGCGGGAGATGCTCTCTGAAGTAGGTTTGGACCCGGACTCGGTGCAGATTTACCTGCCCAACAGCGTAGAAGAAGATACGCTTGATGCCGCAATGGCGGCTATTGCCCGGTTTGCGGAGTCGCCCCGTGAGCCCGTGCACAGTGAGGTTGTGAATTAATGGCTGGTGGAAGTTTTGTTCAGGCCCTGAAAAACGGTCAGTTTGTAGTTACAGCGGAGTGCGTGCCGCCCAGAGGCGCCGCCTTCGATCGCATTAACGCCTGCGTGTCCGCGCTTGGTACTGCGGTAGATGCCCTCTACGTTCCCGAAAACGAGGACGGAGTCAGGCTCTCCAGCCTTGCCGCTTCAGGCAAGATAGCGGCGGGCGGAGCGGAGCCGATAATGGGCCTGCTCACGCGCGATATGAACAGGATAGCGCTCCAGTCGAGTCTGCTGGGTGCGGCATCGTTTGGGGTCAGGAGTATTCTATGTCTTACGGGGCGGCACCAGACCTTGACGTCGTCGGCCTCGGCCCGGGGGGTCTTTGATGTTGACCCGGTTCAGCTTATTCAGATCGCAGACGCGATGCGCAAAGATGGAAAGCTGGCGGACGGCGAGGCGCTCGATTCACCGGTCGATCTGGTGCTGGGGACGGATAACAAACCCGTTCTCCGATCCGGTGGAACTGCAGGTGATTGCGCTGGACAAGGTGGTCAGAGCCGGCGCAGATTTTGTGATCACACAGCCTGTTTTTGATCTGGACCGTTTCAACGTTTGGATGACACTTGTCCGCGAGCGCGGAATTCACACGCGAACGTGCATCATCGCTTCGGTCATGCCGCTCACTTCCGCGCAGCAAGCGATTGTGCTGGCCCAGAAGTTCAACCACCTCGACATACGTGATGAGGATGTTCAGACGCTGGAGAGCTCGTCTGATCAGCGGGCCGCCGGCATAAGCCTTGCCGCCCGGACCGCAGCTTCCTTGAAGAATGTTGAGGGAGTGCGCGGGGTTCACGTCGTGGCCGGAGAGGACTTCGAGTTAGCCGCTGAGGTTATTAAGGCCGGCGGATTGTCCAGGAATCGTGCCTGAGCACTTTCGTGACAGCGCTGCGCTGTCGTGTTCGCCGGGAATGGGTGAAAATGACATTCGGCCATTTTCATAGGAATCGCGGATGAACCCTCTCGCATTCTTCCTGCGGAAGAACGCTGCCGGGCTCACCGCGAGTGAATGAAAATGACATTCGGCCATTTTCATAGGAGTTAAGCAATGCCTGCGAAATATCATATACATACTCACCAGACGCCGCCGAGGCACAAGCCCATCGGCAAATACGGGATAGTCGACTGGCGCGAAGACTGCTGCACCTGTCACAACTGTGTCAAGCGCGAGTGCGCATACAGCGTCTATAACGATGAACGCGACAGGCTGCACGCGGCGGCGGATTACGTCGACTACCTCTATGAGTGCAAGGGCTGCCTGTGCTGCGTGCAGAGCTGCACCAAGGGCCTGTTGAGCCACCAGGTGAACCCGGAGTTCCTCACGCTCGGCGATGAGGTCTGGACGGGAGACATAGTATCCAGCACCTGGTATCAAGCCGAGACGGGCAAGGTTCCTGTGTCCGGCGCCGGTTATCCTGGGCCGTTCAGAGGTCCGGGCTTCGACTCTATCCTTACGGATATGTCCGAGATCGTCCGCCCCACCCGCGACGGAATTCACGGCAGAGAGTATATTTCCACGCACGTTGATCTTGGCCGCAAGCCGATGAAGCTTTCGTTCAATCCGGACGGCACCCTCGCGACCATCTGCCCGACTCTGGTCGAGACTCCTCTTCCGGTGATCTTCAATATGATGCCGTGGCACGTTCCGAGCGCTGGGCTCACAAAGTTTTTTCTCGATGCAGCGCAGGTTCTCGGCACATTTGCGATTACGAACGAACCGAAGCTGATGAGCCACGCTTCGGCGCTTCCACACTTTCCGGAGCAGGCGCCAGGCGGCCCGGCAAAGGGAGCAAAGCTTGCGCAGTGGAGCGACTCGCCGGATGTGATCGATCGGATCAACAAGGCGAAGATCGAAAACCCTGAACTGGTCGCTATTGTAAAGCTCAAGTTCGGTGATATAGCAGTGGAAAGAGCTCTTGAGCTGGCGAAACATGTGGAAGTCCTGCACCTGTGCGCGGACTGGCGAGGCTATGCCGAGCGCCAGGGCAAGCCGCAGCATATTTCGGATGCAATCCGTGAAGTCCACCAGGCGTTTGTTCAGGAGAAGACGCGTGATGAGATCACTATTATGGCGAGCGGCGGCATTTCACTGGCCGAGCACGTAGTGAAGAGCATTCTCTGCGGCGCGGACCTGGTCAGCGTTGATGTTCCTCTGATGATTGCGCTGGAGTGCCGGGTCTGCCAGCAGTGCCGCCGCGGGGTAAGCTGCCCGACCGACGTTGGCAGTGTCGACGGTGGTTATGCGGTTCAGAGACTGGTGAACCTGATGGGCGCATGGCACTCCCAGATCCTGGAGATGATGGGCGCTATGGGAATCCGTGAGGTCAGACGGCTGCGCGGCGAGGTCGGCAGGGCTATGTTCTTCGACGATCTGGAGCGCGAGTGCTTTGGCCCGGTATTCGGCAAGAAGAAAAGTGAGGTATCGTGATGGCGACTTTAATGGACAGGAACAACAAGCCGGCCAGCGCGGTACCGGACCAGAGCCTCGGTCTGGAGCCGCCGGTTCGCGAGGTCAAGCCTGCGCCGGACAGATTCCGCAACTCACTCGGCAAGTATCGGGTTTGGCGCAACGAAGAGCTGTGCAAGAAGTGCGGAAAGTGCCAGGAGATCTGCCCGCGCGGCGTTCACCAGCGGCCCGATGGTTATGTCGACTTTGTCAGGGGCCGCGATTGGCTCTGCACCGCTGAAAGATGCAGGGAAAACGGGGCTTACTGTGTGGACAAGTGCCCTCAAAAAGCTCTGCGGATCGAGCTCTCGCCGATGTATGAGTCGCTCGGAGACTATCGCTGGAGCGCGGACCTGATTCTGAGCACCTGGCACATGGCCGCTACCGGAACTGTGCCAGACGGAGAACTCGAGTATCGGCACGGCAACTCCGGAGGTGGGTTCGACCAGATGCGCTTCCGGTTCCCTGAGGAGGGAGAGCGGACCGATCCCAAAGAGATTTCGACGGCTATCGAGCTCAATCGCAGGGAAGACGGCAGGCCGAAGATATCCATCGACCTTCCGGTATACGGCGGAGGAATGTCGTTCGGTTCGGTCAGCCCGCACACGATCCTGTCCAAGGCCCGTGCGGCCGCGGCGTGGAACATTTTTACCTGCACCGGTGAGGGCGGATATATCGAGCGATTGTTCCCTTACCGGGATCACGTGATCACGCAGGTTGCCACCGGCCTGTTCGGTGTTCGTGAAGAGACGATCAGGATGGCGCCAATTGTGGAGTTTAAGTATGCGCAGGGCGCCAAGCCGGGTTTGGGAGGGCATTTGCTCGGAGACAAGAACACTCCGGCGGTTGCCGCAATGCGTGAGGCTGTGGCGGGAACGCCGCTCTTTTCGCCGTTTCCGTTCCATAGTGTTTACTCAATTGAGGACCACAAGAAACACATCGACTGGATAAGACACATCAATACGCGCGCGCTTGTCTCCGCAAAGGTCTCGACTCCTGTGGATGTGGACATGGTCGCAGTCGGTTCATATTTCGCCGGCGCGAATATCGTGCACCTGGACGGCAGTTACGGCGGCACCGGCGCGGCTCCCGATATTGCAAAGAAGAACATCGCTATGCCGATCGAATATGCCATTCCCAAGGTTTCCAGGTTCCTGGAAGAAGAGGGAATCCGCGACCAGGTAACGCTGATCGTAAGCGGTGGTGTTCGCACTGCTTATGACGTGGCAAAGGCGATTGCGCTCGGGGCTGATGGAGTTGTAATCGGCACATCGGAACTGGTTGCCCTCGGCTGTATTCGCTGTGGCCGATGCGAAAGCGGCAAGGGCTGTGCGCGAGGCATCGCGACCACCGACCCGGTTATGCTTTCGAAGATGACTACCGAGTGGGGCACTCAGCGGCTGATCAATATGCTCTATGCATGGCGGGAGCAGTTGGTGGATATCCTGAGCCGCTTCGGCATGCGCGACGTGAAAGAGCTTCGCGGCCGGACCGATCTGCTGATGCACCTGGATTATGAGTAGGTGTTGGGTGTTGGGTGTTCTGTTCGGCCGGATTTGCAAATCCGGACCAACAATCTGCCTGCCCGGCGTAGATGACTGAAGACTGAGAGTTGAAGAGAATTATGAGCAACTTTGCGGATAAGATAATTGATAGCAGACGGTGGATCACCGATAACTGGGATCAGATGCTCCCGCCCCACACCGAAGAAGAAGGCGGATGCGGGGTCACGGGGTTCGCATGCAATATCCCGGTCGGCGGCAGGCACATTTATGAACCGTCAGTCCAGATGCACAACCGCGGGAACGGCAAAGGCGGCGGCATCGCGGCTGTCGGGCTGGTTCCCGAGGCGCTGGGAGTTTCGCGCGAGGTCCTGTCGCGTGACTACATGCTCCAGGTTGCCCTTTTGGACCCCGCCTGCCGCAACGCGGTGGAAGCGGACTTCATTACGCCGATGTTCGATATCGACCACACGCAGGGTGTAGGTCATATCGACGATTACCACGACATCGAGGGCCTTTTGGTGCGCCCGCCGGATATTCAGCAGTATTTCGTGAAGCCGAAGCCTGAGGTGCTGAAAAGCTTTGCGCGGGAGCGCGGGCTTACGGGTCTTCCTGAGCGCGATATCGAGGAAGAGTTTATATTCCAGAACACCTTCGCGCTGAACTCGAAGTATTATGCGTCGCTGGGCGATAAGCAGGCGTTTGTAATGTCGCAGGGGCGCGATCAGTTGATCTTGAAGATCGTGGGTTACGCCGAGCAGATCGTCACCTATTACAAGCTGGAAGATTTCAAGGCTTACGTGTGGATCGCGCACCAACGCTATCCCACAAGGGGCCGCGTCTGGCATCCCGGCGGCGCGCACCCCTTCTGCGGTTTGAACGAGGCGCTGGTCCACAACGGTGACTTTGCGAACTATTTTTCCGTAACCGAATACCTCGCTCAGCGCAACATCAAGCCGCTGTTCCTAACGGACACTGAGGTTGCTATCCTCGTCTTCGACCTCTGGAACAGGGTTTACAAATACCCGCTGGAGTACATTATCGAGGGCCTCGCGCCGACAGCCGAGCGCGACTTCGATATGCTGCCTGAGGACAAGCAGTATATCTACAAGCGGATGCAGACAACTCACATTCACGCGTCCCCTGATGGCCCGTGGTTCTTCATCATCGCGCGAAACGACGTCGGCAGCGACGCATTCCAGCTCCTGGGAATCACCGACACCGCGATGCTTCGGCCGCAGGTGTTCGCGGTTCAGGACAGCGGCGATGTGCAGATAGGGCTGGTGTGTTCGGAGAAGCAGGCGATTGACGCGACGCTTTCGAGTCTTGCGAAAGAGGACCCGAGGTTTTCGACGGTGGCGGACGACTATTGGAATGCCAGAGGTGGAAGCTATACTGACGGCGGCGCGTTCATGTTCACCGTGAAGCCCAACGCGGACGGCACTCGGAGCCTGACCTGCCATGACAAGTTCGGTCGGGAGCGCTGGGTGAAGTCCGGCAAGCACGTCGATCTTTCTGTCGAGGTTTCGGGCGCGCCCGCGGCCAACATGAGCGTCATTCTCGCCGACGAAAGCGGCAGCGCGCTGTTCGACGCTATGAAGTCGGCGGCGATGGGCGATGGCCTCAATGAATTGAGGCAGATCTGCAGAGAGATTACCACCCGGTCTCTGACCGATTCGGAGCGGGGCGCAGTCATTAATGGCTTGACGCTGGTCATGGACCGCCGTTATCAGACCTCCCAGAACAAGCGGGCGCAGATCATTCAGATTGCCATGGATACTCTCTGCGCAGTGTGCGAAGCCATGCCTTCCATTGCCGGTGATCCGGCTTCGAAGTATGCCCGGATAGATTGGGAAACCAGAGACGGCGTGCGGGCTCCCGGCGGGGATGAGGAAGTGCTTGTGGTGAACGGCCACGATTTTCCGCCCGAAGGCGACGAGTGCGATGCCCGAGTGGTGAACAAGGCCTATGATCTGGGCTGGCGCCGGTTCCTGTGCTACGGCTACGTGGGACAGAGGTTTCTGGGCTGCGGGTTCGGACCGGATTCCGATGATGTGAGAGTCGATGCCTACGGAAGCACCGGTGACTACCTGGCTTCGGGCCTGGACGGCGCTACCGTGGTTGTGCACGGTAACGGACAGGACCAGCTCGCGCAGATTATGAAGCGCGGCACCCTGGTGGTGCACGGCGATGTCGGCCAGACATTTATGTATGGCGCGAAGGGCGGCTCTGTGTTCGTGAAGGGCAACGCCGCGGGCCGGCCTCTGATCAACGGAGTAGGAAGGCCGAAAGCTGTTATCAATGGAACCTGTCTCGACTTTCTCGCGGAGTCGTTTATGGCGGGTGACCCGCTGACCGGTGGCGGGTTCGTGATCTTGAACGGGATCAAGTTCGATGCGGACGGCAACATTTGCGATATGGAGACGCCTTACTCCGGCGCAAACCTGTTCTCGCTGGCTTCCGGCGGAGCGATCTATGTTCGCGATCCGCACAAGACGCTGGACAACGAGCAACTCAACGGCGGCGAGTATTTCGAGCTGGCCGATGCGGACTGGGAGTTGATCGAGCCGTTCCTGCGTGAAAACGAGCGGCTCTTCGATATACCTGTTTCCCGGCTTCTGAGCGTGGAAAACAAACTCTGCCCCCCAGCGGAGGTCTACCGCAAGGTTGCGCCGGCCAAGCCGAAAGTTGCCGTAGCTGCCGATGACGACGCGAACAACAATAGTGAGGATTCAGATGAATAACTCGGCCATAATCGAGAGAATAGACTCGACGTTCCTGGCCCGGCTGGACCCGGATGGCAAGCTGAAGCTTACCTCCTGTCTCCAGTGCGCCAGGTGTTCCGCGGGCTGCACGATGCGGCAGGAAACGGACATACTTCCGCACCAGCTCAACAGGCTCGCGGCGCTCGGAATGAAGGATCAGCTCCTGGCGAGCAAAGCGATCTGGGCGTGCGCATCGTGCCACACCTGCGTATCGCGCTGCCCGATGGGAGTGAATACTCCGGAATTGGTCGACAGGCTGCGCGAAATGGCGCAGAACGTGCCGGCCGAGAGTGAGGTCGACCGGATTCGCATTTTTAACAATGCGATGCTGGGGTCGATGAAGCGCTTTGGCCGTGTCTATGAGTTCGCGATGATGGGCGAATACAAGCTGCGGACTCGTGACTTTTTCAGCGATCTCGGCAAGTTCCCGACAATGCTCCTGAAAGGGAAGATGAAGCTCTTCCCGCCGATTGTCAGCGGCCGCAGGTCTGTCGCAACGATATTTGACAGGGTGCGCCACACACGGAGGGCAAGGTAATGAAGACGTTACTCATTCTTCCCGGGTTGTTCGCTCGAGTCCACCGCTCAGGACCTTCAGATGTCCACGATAGCAGTGGCCGGAGCGCTGGGGATCAAGCTCGAGGAGATCCCGGACTGGACCTGCTGCGGTTCGACTCCGGCGCATGCGACCGATTCACTCCTCGCGGCCTCGCTCCCTGCGCGCAGCCTGGCGATAGCCGAGGAGCTGAAGCAGGACGTTGTGGTCTGCTGTGCCGCGTGCTACAGCCGGTTGGCGTCGGCTAATCACGCGCTCTCGGAGGACGCGGCGCTTCGTGCGGAGGTTGCGCTGGCGATAGGGCGCGAATACGCGGGCGGCACTCGGGTGCGGCACTTCCTGCAGGTGCTTCGCGACGACATAGGGGTAGCCGAGATCAGGGAAAGCGTCACAAAGAGCCTTGCGGGGTTGAAAGTGGCTTGTTACTACGGTTGCCTTCTTACCAGGCCTCGGGAATTGAGCATCCTGGACGATCCCGAAAACCCGCAGTTGATGGAAGAGCTGTTGTCCGCGGCGGGCGCAGAGCCCATCGAATGGCCTTACAAGACCGAGTGCTGCGGGGCGAGTTTCTCGATCACGCGCACAGATACTGTCAAACGGCTGTGCAGGGATATCCTTGGTATGGCGAAGGACAGCGGCGCTGAGTGTGTGGTAGTTGCCTGCCCGCTGTGCCAGTCGAACCTTGACCTGCGGCAGTCCGATATCGAACAAACTGCCGGTGAGATCGGGCTCCCGGTGTTCTATTTCACTCAGCTTCTGGGGCTGGCCCTGGGGCTGTCGGAGAGCGCGCTTGGGTTGAGCAAACTGATGGTGGACCCAGCGCGGGCATTGGCGAGGTAGCATTATGACTGCAAGAAAAGACAAAGCAATGGGCCCGATAGGGGCTGTGATGGTTGCCGGCGGCGGCATAGCCGGTATTCAGTCGGCGCTGGACCTCGCCAACTCAGGCTTTAAGGTATATCTGGTCGAAAAATCGGCGACAATCGGCGGGAAAATGGCCCAACTGGACAAGACATTCCCAACCGGTGACTGCGCTACGTGTATTGTCTCGCCGAAGCTGGTCGAGTGCACGCGCAACTCGAACATCGAGATTTTGACCCAGTCGCAGATTGAGGAGCTGACCGGCAGACCCGGTAACTTCCGCGTAAAGCTGAAGCGGCAGGCGCGCTTTATAGATATTGACAAGTGCAACTCCTGCGGCGACTGCGAGAAGGTCTGCCCGGTGCGCGTGCCGGACAGTTTTAACCGAGATCTGTGCAAGACCACCGCGATTCACAAGATTACCGCGCAGGCTGTGCCGAACGCGTATGTTGTCGAGAAGCGCGAGCGGCCGCCGTGCGTTGCCGCGTGTCCCATGGGACAGAACGCGCAGGGTTATGTTGCGCTCGTAGCCGCCGGCAAGTTCGCTGAAGCCGCCGAGGTTATCCGCAAGGACAACCCGCTGCCTCTCATATGCGGCTACGTTTGCCACAGGCCCTGCGAGAGCGAGTGCCAGGCTGGGCGATACGGAGATCCGGTTTCTATCAGGAACTTGAAGAGGTTCGTGATTGAAAGCGTCCCCTCACCCCAGCCCTCTCCCGCAGGGGGAGAGGGAGCTAAAGTCGCTATCATCGGTTCAGGACCGGCGGGACTTGGCGCTGCGGATTACCTCGTGCGCAGGGGCTACGGCGTAACGATGTTCGAGGCGCTCCCGGTTCCGGGCGGCATGATGCGCGCCGGTATCCCGGACTTCCGCCTTCCGCGCAACGTTCTGGACGGCCAGATCAACGACATCCTGGCCCTCGGCGTCGAGCTCAGGGTGAATGCGCCTGTGGGCAAGGACATGACAGTGAAGAGCCTCATGGATCAGGGCTACAAGGCTGTGTTTCTCTCCGTCGGCGCGCAGAAGAGCGCGGGGCTCGGCGTAGACGGCGAGGATCTCAAGGGCGTTCGACCGGGAATCGAGTTTATCCGCCAGGTCAACCTCGGAGAGAGGGTCGAGCTTGGTGACCGGGTGGTCGTGATCGGCGCCGGCAACGCCGCGATGGACATTGCCCGAAGCGCGGTCAAGCTCGGCTCGAAGGACGTTACCATTGTCTATCGCAGGACCAAGAAAGAAATGCCTGCCGATCCGGTAGAGGTCGAGGACGCCGTTGCTGAGGGAGTGAAGTTCATATTCCTCACGAACCCCAAGAGGTTCGTCGGCAGGGACGGCAAGCTGGCCGGAGTCGAGTGTCTGAGGATGGAGCTCTCGGAAGACCGAGACGCGTCCGGCCGCAGAAGACCGGTCCCGGTCGAGGGCTCAGAGCACGTGATAACGTGCGACGACGCCATTATCGCCACCGGTCAGGTTCCGGATATGAGCTTTGCCGATGGTCTGGACATCGAGACAAACAAGTGGGGCCTGGTCAAGGTCGATCCCATTACCCTCGCGACCAGTGTTGATGGCGTGTTTGCGGGTGGTGACGTGGTCGCGGGAGCGGGCACGTTGAGCGAGGCCGTTGGCGCGGGAAAGCGCGCGGCGGAGTCCATCGACAGGTTCCTGAGCGGCGAGGATATGGCCGAAGGCCGGAGCGCCGACAGTCGTGTCTGGACCGAGGAGAAGCATCGCGACCTGGAGATGATCCACAAGCGCCAGAATGTGCGCAAGAGCGCTCGTATCGACAGCGGCCACGCCGGCGGTTACAGTGCCGAGCAGGCGATTGAGGAAGCCGGCAGGTGTCTCGCGTGCGGAATTTGCTGCGAGTGCGGCGAATGCGTGAAAGCGTGTCTTGCCAAGGCGATTGACCACGACATGCTCGACAGCGTTCGAGAGATAGAAGTCGGCGCGGTTGTGCTTGCGCCGGGCTACGAAGAGTTCGATGCGCGGCTGCGAGGCGAGTTCGGCTTCGGTCGGTACGGAAACGTGGTCAGCAACGTTCAATTCGAGAGAATGCTTTCCGCGAGCGGCCCCTATGGCGGCCACGTGACACGGCCCGCTGATGGCAAAGAGCCTAAGAAGATCGCGTTTATCCAGTGCGTCGGTTCCCGCGATGCCGCTAACAACCGGGCGTACTGCTCATCGGTCTGCTGCATGGCCGCGATCAAGGAAGCCGTGGTTGCCGAGAGCCATTCGCCCGGCCTGGAGACGGCCATCTTCTACACGGACATTCGAGCGTTCGGCAAGGACTTCGACCGCTACTACGAGCGCGCGAAGGCGGATGGTGTGCGCTTCGAGCGCAGCCAGATCTCCCGCGTGGTTAAAATGCCGGGCTCAAAGAACCTGCGGCTTTCGTATATCCGGGATGGAAAGCCCGTGGATAAGGAGTTCGACCTTGTGATCCTGTCCACCGGGCTTCGACCGAGTGAAGAGGCCGCGAGAACCGCGCACGCGGTTGGAATTGAGCTGAACTCCTGCGGTTTCTGCAAGTCCGACGACGTCGCGACCACTGCGACCTCTCGTGAGGGTGTGTTCGTGGCAGGCGCGTTCCAGGAGCCGAAAGATATTCCCGAGACCGTGACCCAGGCAAGCGCCGCTGCCGCTATGGCGATGGAGCTGCTTGCATCGGCGCGCGGGACACTGGTCAGCGAAAAGGTCTACCCGCCCGAGCACGACTTTTCCGATGCGATCCCAAGGATCGGCGTCTTCATCTGCCACTGCGGTATCAACATCGCAGGTGTGGTGGATGTGCCGAAGGTCGTCGAAGAGGCGATGGGTATGCCACATGTCGCCTACGCGGAGAACGCCGTTTACGCCTGTGCGGACAACACGCAGGACCGGATCAAGGAGCTTATCAAGGAACACAACCTGAACCGCCTGATCGTTGCTTCCTGCACCCCGAGGACGCACGAGGCACTGTTCCGCGACACTGCTCGCGAGTGCGGCCTGAACCCGTTCCTGGTGGATATGGCCAACATCCGCGACCAATGCTCGTGGGTCCACGCTGATGATCCCGAGTCGGCCACGGACAAGGCGATTGACCTGGTTCGAATGGCGACGGGACGCGCGGCGAGGCTGAGTTCGCTTACCACTGAGAAGCTGACGGTTGCGCAGGCCGCCCTGGTGATCGGCGGCGGGCCGAGCGGAATGACTGCCGCGCTGTCTCTGGCGAATCAGGGATTCCTGGTTCATCTGGTGGAGAAATCGGGCAAGCTCGGCGGCCGTTTGAGCGCCGCCGGCGTCCGGAATAAGCTGATCGCGTCGATCGACAAGCACCCGCTGGTGAAGACATACCTGTCCTCGCAGGTGGTTGGCCTCTCCGGGCACGTGGGATGCTTCGTGAGCGAAGTGAAATCGTTGGATTTAAGCACATCCGTCACGCACGGCGCGCTGATCATCGCAACGGGCGGTGTTGAGCATACGCCGGCTGAATATCTCTATGGCGTGGATCAGAGGGTAGTCACGCAGCGCGAACTTGAGGACCGCATCGAGCAGGGCACGTTCAATCTGCCCGAGAATGCGAGCATCGCGATGATCCAGTGCGTTGGCTCCAGGAACGAAGAGCGGCCATTCTGCAGCCGGAAGTGCTGCACCGAAGCCGTGAAGAACGCAATCAGGATCAAGGAATTGAGGCCCGAGGCAAGTGTGGTTGTGCTCTACCGCGATATGCGCACTTACGGCATGAACGAGCTCTACTACCAGCAGGCTCGAGAGATGGGCGTTATTTTCATTAGATACAACCCTGATCAGCCGCCGCAGGTAAGCGCGGAACCCGAACTGCAGTTGAAGTTTGTCGATCCTGATCTGGGAATTGAGATGAACCTGAGCCTGGATATGCTTGTGCTCTCCGCGGGAATGTCGCCTGCTCTGGAGAACCAGACCGTATCCGAGCTTGCGAAGATTCCGCTCAACAACGACGGTTTCTTCCTGGAGGCTCACGTGAAGCTGCGGCCGGTAGACTTTGCATCCGAAGGTATCTTCCTGTGCGGAAGCGCTCACTCGCCGAAGACGACTGTCGAGAATATGCAGCAGGCACGCGCTGCCGCGGGCCGTGCGGCTACCATCATCTCTAAGGAAACGATGGTGGTCGGTGGTCAGGTCAGTAAGGTTGACGTTCGCAAGTGCGTGAGCTGCCTGACCTGCGTTAGAGTGTGCCCTTACGGCGCTCCGGAAGTGAGTTTGATGAACGGAAAGAACCGGGTCGAGATTCAGGCGGCGAAGTGCTCGGGATGCGGAAGCTGCGCATCTGCTTGTCCTGCAAAGGCAATCCAGTTGCAGCATTTCACTGACGGGCAGGTCACCGCCGCGATTGAAGCGCTCCTGGCGCTGGTTGAGGGCTGAGAAAAATGGAGCTGACTATGACGTACGAACCTAAGCTGCTGGCTCTTTGCTGCCATTACTGCGCATACGCCGCCGCCGACCTGGCGGGGTCTATGCGCCTTCATTACCCGCCGAACGTTCGCGTTCTGAGACTGCCGTGCACCGGCAAGGTAGACGTGGACTATATCATGCGCGCGTTCGAGGCGGGCGTGGACGGCGTGATAGTGGCGGGCTGCCTCGAAGGCGGCTGCCACTTCAATGAGGGCAACCTGCGCGCCAGGAAGCGAGTCGGACTTGCGCGCGAGGTACTGGCGGAGGCGGGATTTGAGCCTGAGAGGCTGGAGATGTTCAACCTTTCGTCCGCTCAGGGCCAGACATTCGCTGACATAGTTCAGAAAATGACCGAGCGGGTCAAAGAACTCGGGCCGAACCCGCTTCGCAAGGTTTCTCAGAAGGTCCCGGAGGAGGCAATCAGATGATCGTTGCACATCGAAAGAATATCCAAGACCTGAAGGCCATTCTGGCCCAGCATAAGAAGATCCTGGTGCTTGGTTGCGGAACCTGCGTTACAGTCTGCCTTGCCGGCGGCGAGCGCGAGGTCGGAATGATCAGCTCAGCGCTTCGAATCGCCTACAGGATGGGCAATGAAGAGCACGAAATATCAGAGGTGACCATCGAGCGTCAGTGCGACAACCAGTTCATAGAGGACATCATTCCTCAGGTTCAGCAGGTCGACGCCATATTGTCGTTGGGGTGCGGCGCGGGAGTTCAGGCGATTGCCGAGCGCTTCCCGAACGTTCCGATTTACCCCGGACTCGATACCAAGTTCATCGGTATTCTGCAGGGCCAGGGGGTTTGGACGGAGAAGTGCGCGGCGTGCGGTCAGTGCGTGATGGGTTTCTACGGGGCGGTGTGCCCGCTCACTCGCTGTTCCAAGGGTCTGTTGAGCGGTCCGTGCGGCGGTGGGTGCTCGGGCAGGTGCGAGGTTTCTCCCGATGTTGAATGCGGCTGGCAGCTTATATATGACCGCTTGAAGGCAATCGGTCAGCTCGAGCGGCTTGCCGACCCGGCCCCGCTAACGGACTGGTCGAAGAGCCACGAGGGCGGCTGCCGCAAAGTCATCCGCGAAGACCAGAGGATCAAGAGCCCGATCTAGAAGGCAATGGTCGCTGTCCACTTTCAGAAATCAGGCCCGGCACGGTGTTGTGTCGGGCTTTTCGGTTAAAAACGCGCGAGTATTCAGATATACTGCAGCAAGAACCCATTCCTTGCGGCAGCGCCCTGTCATCCAGGGATTCGCAAGACCGAGAGGATTGAACGAGGATCGCCATGACCGACCGCGAACGCTTTCTGAATACCATGAACTACAAGCCCGTCTCGGGCAGAAAATACAGCTCTTCGCCGGGAGCATGGCCCGAGACCATCGAACGATGGCAGAGGGAGGGTTACGATCCGAAAAACCCGCCGAAGTTTTATACGGACCGCTGGGCTTGGGAGGGCGCGTGGTTTCTGCCGAACCCGCCGTTCGAGCGCAAAGTGATCGAGGAAAACGAGAACACGGTCCTTTATGTGAACGCCGAGGGGATACTGATGCGGGAGCGCAGGGATCACCCGTTTTCTTCGATGCCTCAGTTTATCAAATTTCCCGTCGAGACTCCCGAAGAGTTTCGCGCGTTCTACAGGGAGCGGATGCAGCCCGACCTTGCGGCCAGGATCGGCCGGGACTACGCCGACAAGCTGGCGGCTTACAAGAACCGCGATTTTCCGCTGGTCGTCATGGCGGACCGATGGGGCGGCATGTTCGGTGGTCTTCGCAACTACGTCGGCGTCCAAAAGCTCTGCACCCTCTTCTACGATGATCCCGATTTCGTCGAGGAAATGATGGACGCCGTCGCCGATTTCATCATCGCTATGATGGATCAGATTCTGGAGCATACGGATGTGGACCTGTTCAGTTTCTGGGAAGATATGGCCTACAAAACCGGTCCCCTTATTGGTCCAAATATGCTCAGGAAGTATGCGCTGCCCCGATACAAAAGAATAGTGGAGTTCCTGCGCTCTCGCGGGGTGGGGTTTATCGGCCTGGACAGTGACGGCGATATCTCTTTGCTTATTCCCGTCTGGCTGGATGCCGGGATAAACGTCCTTTACCCGTTTGAGGTGCAGTGCGGAATGGACGTCGTGCAGGTAAGGCGTCAGTACGGCCGCGAGTTGCGAATGTGCGGCGGCATAGACAAACGCGCCCTTGCTAT
This sequence comes from uncultured bacterium, assembly GCA_963775535.1. Classification (GTDB taxonomy): domain Bacteria; phylum Armatimonadota; class UBA5829; order UBA5829; family UBA5829; genus CAVZJH01. The sequence continues at coordinate 64,320 of CAVZJH010000052.1, forward strand.
TGGCCCCAAGGCAATCGATGCCGAACTCGAACGCGTGCGCCCGCTGGTCGAAGAGGGCGGCTACATTCCCGGGCTAGATCACAGCCTGCCGCCGGACGTATCTTACGCGAACTATCTCCACTACATGGAGAAGCAGCCGGAGATTCTGGGGTAGGTTCAATGGATGGAAGCCGCAGAGCAGGTGCTGAGATTAAGCTCTGTAATGCAGAGAATGTTTCATCCGTGCATGGTAATATTACCTGTTTTTCACTGGGTGCTTGTCAAATGTGGTGAAAGTCGTGGAGGCAAAAAAAGCTGAAAAACGAAGGAGTTTTAGGCATGTATAGTTGGGGTGGATGTCGAATACATCAGTGTTGTTATGAAACAGATGATAGGAGGCACCACCCCAACCATGTCAACAGAAACTATTGTATCAGAACTTATGGAGCTTATCCAGAGCCAGATTGCTGAGTCTATTGATAAGAGCTTATCAGAGAAAGAAGAAAGGGCTTTGGCGATAGGCCGCAGGGCGGCTGAGTTGGCGATGTCTGAGATGATTGCTGTGGATCCGACCGAGCCGCAGTGCGTTGTTTGCGGGTGCGGGAGCATTGCATTGAGCAACGGAAGCCGCTCCCGAAGTGTTGTGACGATGGCCGGGACTCATAATATCAGCCGCAGACGATACCGTTGTGAGAGGTGCGGCGGTTGGCTTGTGCCCCGCGACGAAAAGCTTGGAATAGGTTCGGGCAACTATAGCGTTGGAGTGACCGCGCTTACCGCCGAGGTATCCGCAGGTTTTGCCTTTGAAGCCGGTGAGGACTTCCTTGCTCGCCGCTTCGGTTTGGATTTGTGCTATAAGCAGGTGCAGCGTCTGGCTGAACACACAGGCGCAGTGTTATGTGATCGAGAATATAACCTCGCGCATGGAGTGGTCTCCGATGAGGTTGCACTTGTCTGTGAGGAGCAACCGAAGGTCCTGACGATGAGCGCGGACGGGGTGATGGTGCACTGCGATGGAGCCTGGACCAAGATGAAGTGCGCTTCATTTATCAGTGAAGAGCACGGGCGCAGCACGATTGCGACGATGGAGAAATCGGATAAGTTCGGAGAGTTTGTGTATCTTGAGGCCGTACGGCGGGGTCTTTTGCGCGCGGGGAAGGTCGTCTTTGTAGCCGATGGCGCTGCGTGGATATGGAACATGGTCGGGCATCATTTCCCGAATGTGGTAGAGATAGTGGACTGGTATCACGCCGTCGAGCATCTTTGGTATGTGGCAAATGCATCGTATGGGCAAGGCTCCAAGAAAGCTAAGAAGTGGGTCAAGAAGAATAAGGGGCGTCTTATGGAAGACGGAGTAGTGCGCGTAATATCGTCAATAAAGCAGTGGAAGCCCAGCACCGAGGATCATCTCAAGATCAAAAGGGAAAACCTGCACTACTTCACGACCAACGCTCATCGAATGACGTATGCCACATTCAAGGAGAGCGGTTACTACATCGGCAGCGGTTCGGTGGAAAGCGCCTGCAAACAATATGGGCAAGGCAGACTCAAGGGTCCCGGTATGCGCTGGAAGAAACCTGGAATCGAAGCAATCGCTCACTTAAGGTCGGCTGTCCTGAACAAGAGAACGCAGACCATCATAGAGGCTGCCAAGATCGCAGCATGATTCACCAGATTTGACATGCGCCCTTTTTCACTGGAGAGCTTGACACGCGCAAAGTAAGAGTTCAGGATAGGTGAGTATTTGGGGGCTGCACATCTGAAGGCGACAATTTCCATGAAGTATCATCCTTTAGACAAAGGTACTTTTGGTGCCTTTGTCTAAGTGGGATGTATGAGTGAGTCGGATGGTATTTCCCGAGCAGAGCTCGTGGCCATAATAGTGGAGTTGCGCCGTGCAAACGCCGTCTTGCAGGAGCGGGTGGAGTTTCTTGAGGCTGAGGTAGAGCGCCTGCGCTCTCAGCTTCCCAGCGGTGGGACGAAAGTTGTGCCGGAGTGGGTCAAGCCAAACCGCAAGGAACGTCGCGAGGCCGAACGCAGTGAGCGCAAGAAGCGTAAGAGCTCATTTGTACGTCGTCGCGAGATTCCTACCGAGGTCCATGAGCACGCTCTTGAGCAGTGCCCGAAGTGCGGGCGTAAGCTGTGTGGCGGATGGATACACCGGAGACGTCAGTATGTGGAGATTCCGGAGACTCCGGTGCGCATAGTCGAGCACAGGATCATAAGGCGCAAATGCGGGGTATGCGGAACACAGTGCACTCCCAAAGTGGATCTTTCGGCGGAGGTGTTGGGCAAAGCACGTGTGGGGGTGAGGCTTATGAGCTTCATTGCTTATCTGCACACGGTCTGCCGGGTTCCATTAAGGACGATAAAGGGCCATCTAAAACTGATATATGGCCTGGATTTGGGCCTTGGGGAGCTTTCCGAGTTACTTCATGCGGTTTCGAAAGCGGCGGAGCCGGAATATGTTTATCTTCTTGACGAGATTCGTGGTTCTCCTGTGGTGAATGCCGATGAGACTGGTTGGCGCGAAGACGGCATCAACGGATATATATGGAGCTTCTCCACTCCGGAGCTGCGTTACTTTGTATACCGCAAGAGTCGTTCGGGTGAGGTGGCAAAGGAAGTTTTGGGTGAAGATTTCGATGGGGTTGTAGTCAGTGACTTCTACTGTGGCTACAGCGTCCTTTTGACGCGTCATCAGCGCTGCTGGGTGCATTTCTACCGTGACCTCAAAAAGCTCGTCGAGGCATATCCATCGGAGGTATCGGTCGGGGAGTGGGTAGACAAGGTTCTGAGCATATACAATCAGGCAAAAGAGTTCTCAAGCGATGATGAGCGAGTCCGGATAAGGCAGCGGGAGATATTCGAGCAGGTATTGCTTGAAGTTGCCAGTCCATATCTAGGCACTGATAAGCCCCAACGGATATTGGCCCAACGTATCGAGAGGTTCCTGCCGGAGTTATTCATCTTTGTCGAGGACCCACGTGTGCCGTCTGAAAACAATGCTGCCGAGCGGGCAGTTCGACCTTGCGTAATAGCTCGAAAGGTCAGTGGCGGAACCCGCTCAGCAAAGGGCTCTGATACAAAGGCAGTCCTAATGAGTATGTTCGGGACGTGGCTGCTCAGGGGCCAGGACACAATAAGCATGTGCAGGCAAATGCTCATCTCGGCCAATCGTCTCAAATGCCAGGTGACAGACAAAGCACTTCTCTCTCACGTAGCCTGAACTCTTACCGCGCTATGGTCGTGTCAATATGAGTGTGTAAATTCAAGTTTGGGTGTTTCCTTCCAGTCGTTGTTTCTTTGGCAGAACAGGCCATATAGTAGCCTGTAGCAGCTTTTCAGATTCTGGAAACCTGCCCAGCCATATGATCTGCTGCGAATATCCTCGTTGAGCCGCTCTATTGGATTGTTGGTCCTAACGTAGCTCCAGTGGTTCTGCGGACAGTCAAAAAACGAAAGCAGCTTGCCCAGGTCTTTTTCGAGTTCCGAGGCAAAGCCGGAGTATTTGCGCGCCCAGATTGTCACCCAAGCTGCATATGCTCTCAGGGCCTGCGATCTGTTCTTTGCACCGTATACTGCTCGCAAACCAGCCACGCACTCAGCGCGATCCTCTACTTTCACAACATCGGCGAGCCTGGCCATCCTGTGAGCCCAGCACAGCTGGTGAGCTACATCCTCACCAAAGACATCATCGATGGCAAGGGCCATAGCGTTTGAATCATCACTAATGACCAGATCCAGCTTTCTATAATCCAGGCCACGCTCCACCAGATGGTTCAGCAGTCTCCGGCAGGCTGTGGCACTCTCGGTCTTGGAACGCGTGTATCCTACGACCTCCTTATAGCCCGCATCGTCTATGCCGACCGCGATTATCACCATCCACTCCTTCGCGAGCCTGCCGTCCTTGATCTTTACGCATATCCCGTCGATAAACAGGTATTTGTATGTCTTGGTGAGTTCCCGGTTGCGGAACTCATCTGCCTGTCGGTCCAACTGTGACTGGACCCTTGCAATAAGTGAACCGCAAGGTGGATATCCCAAAACCAGAGTAAGCATCTCAACTACCTCTCTGCGGCTGGCTCCGCAAAGCAGGCACTTAGCAGTGAGTTCCTCCACATCTGGCAGAGCAAGACGGCCCGGAGCCAGGATGGAGGGAATGAAGCCCGAGTGGCGCAACCTGGGCACTTTCACATCCTCAAGCCTGCCAAAGCGAGTGAGAATGTCTCGAGTCCGATATCCGTTCCTATAGTCCTCTCTGCTATCGCTGCGAGCATACCTGCTGCAGCCTGTCCTATGCCTTGCCTCCCAGTCGAAGCTTTCCTCCAAAACCCACTTCAGATTCTGAGTCACCAGCTTGGAAAGATCGCCAAACCTGCTGTCCTCCGGATCCTGACCCCAATTCTCCAGTTGCTTAAACACACTCTCAAGTGCTAATATCCCCAAGGGAGTCTCCTTTCCGTGCATCGCACGTTGGTCTTAACAACCGAAAGGATACTCCCTTTCCAATTTACACACTCACATAGTACACCACTCCCGCACCCATGGCGATTGACACTGTGTTTGATCGTCGGGTATACTTACAGCGGGCAGGCGGGAGGTGTTTTCCCCAATTTGAAAGCCCCTACCCCCATGCCGGCATATGCTTATGACACCAGACCAGCCTAACGACGACAGAGATAGACACGGAGATGTAGTCAGCGAGATCCTCCACGACGTGGGCGACGAACTCGCTGCGGTTGTGTCCGTGCCGGGCGAACTCACATACCGCACATTCAACAAGTTTTTTGAGTTTCTCGGAGAGACGTCGATCCTGCTGGCCCGGTGCATTCGTTTTATGCTTGGCGGCCATGTAGACCTCAAAGACGTATTCGACCAGATGGCGTTCATCGGGGTTGCCTCGCTGCCCATTGTCTTGATCACGGTCGCATTTTCCGGCGCAGTACTTGCGCTCTACATGGCTCAGATCGTGGTGCAGTGGGGGCTCGGAAGCTACACGGGGGCGGTGGTTGGATTGTCCATGGTCCGGGAGATCGGGCCGGTATTGACCTCTGTGGTCGTGGCTGCCAGGGCTGGAAGCGCAATCGCGGCGGAACTGGGCAGCATGAAAGTGACGGAGCAGATCGACGCGCTGCGCGCGCTTGCGGTGAGCCCGATTCAATACCTTGCGGTCCCGCGCCTCCTGGCAGCGATGATAATGATGCCTGTCCTTGCAATATTCGCAGATGTGATTGGCACTACGGGCGGATACCTGGTAGCATCCGTGAACGGAGTAGCGGCCGGGGGTTTCATTAGCACATTAAAGGCTCAGGTTCTGCCTTACGATGTGATGATGGGGCTGCTTAAAACCGTTTTCTTCGCCGTGGTCATCGTCATAGTGGGTGTGCAGCAGGGATTCCAGACCACGGGAGGAGCTACAGGAGTCGGTAAATCCACCACGAACTCCGTAGTCATCTCTATAGTGATTATATATATACTGAACTTCTTGCTTGCGTACGTAATGTTCGGTGGCAAGACGGCGTTCCTGTGATTAAGGTAATCCAGCTTTCATATCGAATCACCGGCAAGTCGATCTTGCGCCGGGTCAACCTGACTGTCGGGACGGGCGAAACGGTCGCGGTTATGGGCATGTCCGGCGCAGGAAAGAGCACGCTTCTAAAATGCATTGCGGGACTCTTAAGGCCGACGGCGGGGCAGCTTCTGATACGACGATCGTGACATTGCCCGGATCAAGGAAAGCGATCTGAACACAGTTCGCCGCCGTATTGGCATGGTATTTCAATACGCGGCGCTGTTTGATTCGCTCAATGTATACGAGAACGTGGCTTTCGGCCTGCGTCGCCATACAAGGATGACCGAACGCGAAATAACGGAGGCAGTGGCGGCAAAACTGTCTGTGGTGGGCTTGCCGCGAACCGAAAACCTGATGCCATCGGAGCTATCAGGAGGAATGCAGAAAAGAGTCGGACTGGCGAGGGCATTGGCGCTCGATCCCGAGATAGTTCTTTACGACGAGCCAACCGCCGGACTCGACCCAATAACCTCCGGCACTATTGCCGAGCTTATCGTTAAGACAAGGGAAGAGTTGGGAGTAACGTCGGTACCTTGTCTCCCACGATATTCCGACTATCCTGCGAGCATCCACAAGAATCGCGATGATACACGCTGGCAAGATCGTGGCCGAGGGCAGTGTCGCCGAGATAAGAGATGATAAAAACCCGATGGTACATCAGTTTATGACCGGCAGTACCGAGGGCCCGATTCAGATAACGCACTGAGAAACGGAATTGGCACAAACCAGTGAGACTTAGAAACGAAGCAAAAGTTGGATTCATAGTGTGTGCGGGGATCATTATCCTTATAGGCATTTACTGGTTCCTCGGCGGCTTGGGTCTCAGGGCGTCCAGTTACCCAATCTATGCGATTTTCCCTAACGCGCAAAAACTGGATAAAGGCGCGGTGGTCCGAATGGCCGGTGTGAAAATCGGCGTAGTTTCGCGCATGGGGCTAACAAGTAACGATAAGGCCCGCGTAGACATGGTTATCTTCGAGGATTTCCGCATTCCCTCAGATTCCTTGGCACGCATAACGACGGGTGGTTTCATAGGCGACAGCTATATTGAGATCGGGCCGGGAAAAAGCTCCACGTTTCTGACCGGCGGTCAGCAGATTCGCTCGGCTGTTCTTCTGACGCCCGATCAGCTTATGGAGCAGGTTGCCGGGTTGCTTTCAGACCTCAAGGTATCTACCCACCGGATCAACCAGGTGCTCGGCGACAAAAAACTACTGACAAGCATAAAAGAGACAGTCAGTTCTCTCCAGGACGTTGCCCGCTCTGCAACTGAACTCACCACAGCGGCTACGACTATGGTCAAGCAAATGTCGCCCGATGTGCGCAGGACGTTCAGCAACCTCGCTCAAGCAACCGCCGGCGCGGCGAGAGTAAGCGAGCAAATCGAGGATATGGTCGCCTCTGACGTGCGGCCCAACATAAGAGAGATCATGCGCCAGGCCAATTCATCGGTGGTGCGTCTCGACTCCGTAATAACCCAGGCCCAGCAATTGCTGGCTGCGGTCAACGGCAACACAGGCAAGATTGACAAGACAATGACTTCGCTCAGCAATGCCGCCGATCAGACAGACCAGATGATGACCAACCTGAACGATGCGGCTGCCGGAATAAAAGACATAGCCACGGACAAGGAAATAAAGGCCGACCTAAAGACCGCGGTCAAGAACGCCGCCGACGCCAGTTGTCAGTTAAAAGTGCTGATGACCAACGTTAACCGTCGTTTTGGCGGCGGCGGCACCTGGATAGACCCCGCTCGTAAGACAGCAGTTCCTGACAATGGGATCAGTGCTGATGGACTTTGGAACACAGCCCAGGGGAACTATCGCTTTGATGCCAACTACACTTCTTTGCTGCCATCTTCCAATGATGCATTCTTCCGAATTGGCGCCTACAACATAGGCGAAAACACCAGGTTTAATCTGCAGGGCGGACGCCTGCTTGACCTTAGGGACTCGGTTCGTTATGGATCTTACGCTTCCCGAATTGGGGTAGGTTACGACCGGCATTTAAGCGGAAGCACACTCTTCTCCGCAGATTTGTTCAGGCCGGATGCGCCCGAGATGGAGGTTAGAACGATCTTCGGGATCACCAGTTCTCTTGGCTTCTATGTCGGATCGCCGGATTTATTCCACGAGGATAACCGAAACCTCATGCTCGGCATCCAGTACCACAATCAGTAAAAAAAAGAGACCTCCATAGCGAGCGCGATTGGGGGTGACCGATATATAAAGGAGACATTTAATGAAGGTGATTCTCAACCACGATGTCAAAGAACTTGGAAAAGCCGGCCAAGTGGTCAATGTGGCTGAAGGATATGCGCGTAACTTTCTCTTTCCTCGAAAGCTGGCCGTAGCAGCCGATGCGGGCGCTATGGGGGTTCTGGAGAAGAAGAAGAAAGTATTGGAGTCCAAGGGCGAACATGAATTGGCCGAGGCAAAAGAACTGGCCGAAAAGCTCGGCGAGATGAAGGTGGTGATCCACGCAAAAGTCGGCTCCGGAACCAGGCTCTATGGTTCCGTGACATCCCAGGAAATCGCGGAAGCTCTGCTCAAACAGCACCACATAAAATTGGACAAGCGGAAACTTCACATAACAGAGCCTATTAAGAGCACGGGGCTATTTGAGATTCCGGCCAAGCTGTACCACGAGGTCACCGCCAAAATTCATGTTGAGGGTCCTCGCCAAAGAAGAGTAGAATAATGGCTGTCGGCCAGTAATCCGGCAAGCGAGAGCCAAGCGCTCATTCGGGGGCATTGGCCCCGAATCCCTGCCGAGGGCGCTGCTCTGGGATACGGGCCACGAGTCTTTCGCCCGCTGCCCCAGCCTCACTCCGGAGGCGGAGCCTCTGGCGGGAACCGGGGAAAACCCTCGGATACCAAGCACTCGACACCTCCGGCTTTGTTGACCTCTTGGGATGGAGAGACATGGAAAGAGTAGCTTCCGCTATAGGCAAAATACCGCCCCAGAATCTGGAAGCGGAACAGTCGTCGCTCGGATCTATGATGATCGAGCGGTCGGCGCTTGAAAAAGGAATGGAAATCCTCAGGGGCGAGGATTTCTACCGGCCCGCTCACCAGGAGGTATTTGACGCCTTGATTGCTCTGGCTGAGCGCGATGAGCCGGCTGATCTCATAACCCTCCAGGAAGAGCTTAGAAAACGCGGCAAGCTCGAAGACTGCGGCGGCACCGAATATCTTATGGCGCTGGTCAACACAGTTCCTACAGCCGCTAACATCGAACACTACGCAAAGATAGTCGAGCAAAAGTCGATCCTCCGAAGACTGATCGCCGCCGGAACCGAGATCATTGGCATGGCGAGCCACGAGGACGAAGATGTCGTGGATATCACCGACAAGGCCGAAAGGCTGATCTTCAACGTGGCGCAGCGCAGACTCGGCGAGTATTTCCAGCCGATTACCCCTCTGGTGATGCAGACTTGGGAATGGATCGAGAAGCGCTACCACGACAAAGGTGTATCCTCCGGCGTCCCAACAGGATTCACAAAGCTCGATCACATGACCTCAGGCTTTCAACCATCGGACTTCGTTATCATTGCCGCGCGACCGTCTATGGGAAAAACCGCCCTCGCACTGGATATGGCGGTACACGCCGCTATCCAGGCCAAACAAACAGTCGCGCTGTTCACCATAGAAATGTCTGCCGAACAGCTCGTTCAGCGAATGGTCTGTGCCAGGGCTCGAGCTAACGCGCATCGCCTCCGCACCGGTTACTTCCAGGATGAGGAATGGGAGAGGCTGGCAAAGGCATCGAGCGAGCTGTGGGACGCGCCGATCTATATCGACGATACTACCGACATGACACACATGGCTATGCGCGCCAAATGCAGAAGGCTGAAAGCCGAACACGGGCTGGGCCTGGTGGTGGTGGACTACCTGCAGTTGATGAGGTCTCACAGGAACATAGAAAATCGCGTCCAGGAGATTTCCGAGATTGCCCGAGGTCTCAAGAGCCTTGCCAGGGAACTGAGAGTGCCCGTGATAGCGCTTTCGCAGTTGAGCCGGGCCGTTGAAAGGCGAGAAGACAAGCGTCCGATGCTCTCCGACCTCAGGGAATCGGGGTCCATCGAGGCTGAAGCGGATATGGTTATGATGCTCTACAGACCGGAGTATTATGTGGTCAAGGAAGTCGAGGACACAAAGACGATAACCGGCGAAGATGGGTCCAGGGTCGATCCTGACAAGAGAAACGTGGAAGCCACCGAGGTAATAATCGCAAAACATCGCAACGGCCCTACCGGGACGGTTAAAATAGGCTTTGTTAGAGAATTCGCTTCGTTCGAGAACCTGTACGAAGGCTACGAGGAAGGTTAGGGAGACTCCATTGAAGATATTGGTCATAGGAAGCGGCGGACGTGAGCACGCGCTTGTCTGGAAGCTCGCGCAGAGTGAGAAGGTCAGCAAGATTTATGCGTTGCCGGGAAATGCCGGAATATCTCAGATAGCCGAACTGGTGCCCGGAAGCGTCATGGATATCATCGCAGCCGCCGATTTCGCCCAAAACAATGGCATCGATTTGACCATAGTCGGTCCCGAGTCCCCGCTCATCATTGGTATCGTGGATGAGTTCGAGAAGCGCGGGCTGAAGGTCTTCGGTCCCAACAAGGATGCCGCTCAAATGGAGGGCAGCAAAACGTTTGCAAAGGCTTTGATGATCGAGAACGGCGTCCCCACCGCAGCGTACGACGTCTTCGATGACTCCGAAAGAGCCTGCGCCTGCGTAGAAGCCTTCGCGATGAAGACCGATGCGCCGATAGTGGTCAAGGCGGACGGCGAGGCGGCGGGCAAGGGCGTGTTCGTCAGCAAGACTAAAGAAGACGCGCTCGATGCCGTTGACCTGATAATGAACCGCCGGGCGTTCGGCAAGTCGGGGGACAGGGTCATTATCGAGGAATTTTTAGATGGCCCGGAAGCGTCGTTTATGTGCTTCGTGGACGGCGAGACGTTTGTCCCGATGATGCCCGCGCAGGACTACAAGCGCGCCTTCGACAACGATGAAGGCCCCAACACCGGAGGGATGGGCTGCTACTCGCCCGTTCCGGCCGTGACGGACGATATGCGCTCGACAGTGATACAAAAGGTCATCAAGCCCACCTTGAAAGGCCTTGCGAAGCTGGGGATCCATTACAAAGGCGTTCTGTATGCCGGTTTGGCGCTGACGAGCCAGGGGCCGAAAGTTGTGGAGTTCAATGCCCGCTTCGGAGATCCCGAAACACAGGTTGTACTGCCTCTTCTGGAGACTGATCTGGTGGATGTGACGCTCGCTGTAGCCGATGGCACGCTCGACTTAATCCCTATTACCTGGTACAATAAAAAAGCTGTGTGCGTCGTGATGGCGTCCGGCGGCTACCCCGGCGATTATCAAAACGGCAAGGTCATAGAAGGCATCAAGGAAGCCCAGGAAACCGGCGTGACCGTCTTCCACGCGGGAACGGCCGTCAAATATGGCAGGATCGTTACAGCAGGTGGACGCGTGCTGAACGTGACCGCTGCCGGAGACACTTACCAAGAGTGTATCGACAAGGTCTACGCGGGGGTAGGCAAGATTCAATTCGAGGGCGCGCACTACAGGCACGATATCGGGGCGAGGCTTTTGTGAGCGGAAAAGTAGCGATTATTATGGGCAGCAAGTCCGACGCCGACATCATCAGAGGCGCAGCGGACGCGCTGGACGGATTCGGCGTCGAAAACCACACGTTTGTAATATCCGCGCATAGGACACCTGATGCGGCGGCTGAATTTGCGAAGTCGGCTGAGGCGAACGGATACGAGGTCATTATAGCCGGTGCGGGCGCTGCGGCTCACCTCCCGGGAGTGCTGGCGGCGTTCACTCCCCTGCCCGTTATCGGAATCCCCGTGAAATCCGCGGCCCTAAGCGGCATGGATTCGCTGCTTGCGATAGTCCAGATGCCGTCCGGCGTGCCAGTGGCGACCGTGGCCATTGATGGCGCAAAGAACGCAGGCATACTCGCCGCCCAGATATTAAGCGTGAAGTATCCCGAGCTCCGCGAAGCGATCAGGAAGCACAAGGAAACCCTGGCAGCCGCGGGTTCGGTGCAATTGAGGTAGTCGATGATAGACCGGTATGCTCTCCCCAAAATGCAGGCAGTCTGGAGCGAACTCAACAAGTTCCAAAGCTGGCTTGAAGTCGAGATCGCTGTGTGTGAAGCGCAGGAGCACTTCGGCAACATCCCCGAGGGCGTCACGGACAAGATCAAAGCAGGGGCGAAGTTCTCTATCGAGCGAATCGACGAGATCGAGCGGGAGACGCATCACGACCTTATAGCGTTCGTTAAGGCCGTTACGGAGAACCTCGGCGAGGAAGGCCGCTATGTCCACTACGGAGTCACCAGTTACGACATCGAGGACACCGCGACCGCGCTCAGAATGCGCCAGGCAGCAGACCTCATTATAAAAGATTTGGAACAGCTTCTGAACGCAATCGCCAGGCTCGCCCGGGAGCACAAAATGACCCCGATGATCGGGCGGACCCACGGCGTGCAGGCCGAGCCGATCACGTTCGGCTTCAAGATGGCGGTGTGGTATTCCCAGGTCCAGCGCGATCTCGAGCGAATGAAGGCCGCGCGCGAGGCGATTAGCTTCGGCGCGATCTCGGGAGCGGTCGGCATCTTCGGAAACATCGGACCGGACCAGGAAGAATATGTCTGCGAGAAGCTCGGGCTCAAGGCCGCGCCGGTCTCGACCCAGATCATCCAGCGAGACAGGCACGCGCAGTTCCTCACAACCCTCGCGATTGTCGCGTCAAGCTGCGAGAACTACGCCACCGAAATGCGGAACCTGCAGAGAACTGAAATCCTCGAGGTGCAGGAGATGTTTCTACCGGGGCAGCGGGGGTCCTCCGCGATGCCCCACAAGCGAAACCCCTGGCGCTTCGAGACCATCTGCGGTCTTGCGCGCGTGGTCAGGTCGAACGCTCAGCCGGCTATGGAGAACATTGTCTCCTGGCACGAGAGAGACCTGACGAACTCCGCCGCCGAGAGGATCATCATCCCCGATAGCTGCCTGGCCGTCGATTTTATGCTCAATTCGCTTGCCAAGCTCCTGGATCGGCTGGAAGTTAACGTCGACCGGATGCAGAAGAACCTGGAAATGATGGGCCAGTTAGTCTTCTCCGAGCACGTTCTCCTAGCCCTGATTCTCAAGGGAATGACCCGCGACGATGGCTACAAGGTCTGCCAGCGCAGCGCGGCTAAGTGCTGGGACGAAAATGTTTCGTTCAGGGAGGCGCTTGAGAAGGACCCGGACGTGACCTCGCGAATGACCAAGGCAGAATTGGACGAGTGCTTCAACCTGAAGCACCACTTCAGGAACATTGATAAGATATTTGAACGGTTGGGGCTGGGATAGGAGATTTAGTCGCGAAAACGCGAAATGCCTCGTTTTGAACTGGATTTCGTTGTATCGGGACGCCCTTTTCCAGATACGGCCCGAAGCGATTCGGTTCCGGGGGCTGGGTTAAATCGCTGAAGGGATAAATGGAAAATGAAGCGCTGAAGGCGAGCTTCTTCAGCGCACTCATCCGGATTCAGCGCCTCAGCGATTCCGAACACGCGTGCCGAAAACTAAAGACTAAGGACTAACATAATGGCCAAAGTAAATGTATATGTAACACTCAAACCATCCCTGCTGGATGCGCAGGGGAAGGTCGTCCAGGGGGCTCTTGAGAACCTGGGCTTCCCGAACGTCGAGAGCGTTCGCATGGGCAAATTCATCGAGATAGAGGTCGCGAACGGCAACGGCAGTCTCGAGCAGGACGTAGATGAGATGTGCAAGAAGCTTTTAGCGAACCCGAACATCGAGAACTACCGGTTTGATATTGTAAAGTAGTCGGCGGCGGCGTAACTAAGACGTTGTTACGTGTGGGATTCGGAAATCCCATTTAGCTGTCAGGTGGCGATTCGGAAATCACCACCTAGCATGATTCCTGTTGCGCTTTCGCGCTTTCGCGATTAAAAAAACCAAGGAAGCAATGATTCAATGAAATTCGGAGTAGTGATCTTCCCCGGCTCAAACTGCGATCAGGACGCGTACTATGCCGTGCGCGACGTTCTGAAAGAGCAGGTCGAGTATATCTGGCACCAGTCGACTGATGTCAGCGGGTTCGACTGCATCATATTGCCCGGCGGTTTCTCTTATGGAGATTATCTGCGCACGGGAGCGGTCGCCACGTTCAGCCCCGTGATGACCGCGGTGCGGGAGTTCGCGGATAACGGCGGGCGGGTGATCGGGATTTGCAACGGCTTCCAGATCCTCTGCGAGTCCGGGCTGCTTCCCGGCGCGCTCATATCCAATAAGGGCCTGCGGTTTATCTGCAAGTATGTGAACCTGCGTGTCGAGAACACCGCCTCTGACTTCACGCACAAATGCGCTCCGGGCCAGGTGCTGAGAATCCCAATCGCGCACCACGGCGGCAACTACTTTGCAGATCCCGATACGTTGAAAGAACTCGAGGAGAACAACAGAGTCCTGGTGCGCTACTGCGACGAACACGGCAAAGTCAGCGATCAAGCCAACCCCAACGGCTCACTCAACAATATAGCTGGAATCTTGAATGCGCGCGGAAATGTCGCGGGCATGATGCCCCACCCCGAACGAGCCGTTGAGCCGGTGCTTTGTGGAAGTGATGGAACGCTGATATTGCAGTCGATAGTTGAGAGGCTGAGTTAATAATGCCAATAACCAATACCGAACCCATCGAAGCCAAAGTCTACCGGGAGATGGGCCTGAACGATGAAGAATACAAAGAGATCACCAAGGTGCTCGGGCGGCATCCTACGTATACCGAGATCGGTATGTATGCCGTTATGTGGAGCGAGCACTGCGGTTACAAATACTCTCGGCCGATCCTGAAATACTTCAAGAAATACAAGGAAGCCATCGAAGGCGCGGGGCTGGAGAATGCAGGCATCATCGACATAGGCGACGGCTACGGAATCGTTATGAAGATGGAAAGCCACAACCATCCCTCCGCGGTCGAGCCTTTTCAGGGCGCCGCAACCGGCATTGGCGGAATCCTGCGCGATATTTTCACCATGGGAGCAAGACCGATAGCTTCCCTCGACAGTCTCCGCTTCGGCAGCCTCGAAGACGCCCATAACCGTTATCTTTTCGAGCATGTCGTCGGCGGGATCGCGTTCTACGGCAACTGCGTTGGCGTCCCGACCGTTGCGGGCGATATCTACTTCGAGGACTGCTATTCCGGGAACTGCCTCGTGAACGCAATGGCGGTCGGCTTGATGAAGCACGAGGATGTAGCCTACGCTCGAGCGGACGGCCCGGGCAACCCAGTGCTCCTGGTCGGCTCGCGAACCGGTCGCGACGGCATCCACGGCGCTACGTTCGCTTCGGTCGAACTTACCGAAGAGTCGGAGAGCAGGAAGTCGAATGTCCAGATGGGCGACCCGTTCACCGAAAAGCTTCTTATCGAGGCCACTCTCGAAGCGCTGAAGACCGGCTATGTCGTCGGCATCCAGGACATGGGCGCGGCGGGAATAACCTGTTCCACCTGCGAGACCTCTGCCAAGGCAGGCACCGGAATGACAGTTGACGTGCGTAAGGTTCCCCTTCGCGAGTCGGGGATGACTCCCTACGAGATCATGCTCTCCGAAAGCCAGGAAAGGATGCTGGCGATCGCCGAAAAAGGCAGGGAAGACGACGTCGCGGCAATCTTCAAGAAGTGGGGACTGCAGGCGGTGGTTATTGGCGAAGTGACCGGCGATGGCGTGGTGCATGTCTATGACGGCGACGAACTCGTAGCAGAGGTTCCCGCAAAGTCGCTGGCCGATGACGCACCGACTTATTACCTTGAAACCGAGGAGCCCCGCTATCTGAAGAATGTGCAGAATTACGACCTCTCCGGTATCAAGGAGCCCAGTGATTATAACGAAGCGCTCATGAAAGTCCTCGGAGCGCAGTCTATCGCGAGCAAAGAGTGGGTCTACGAGCAGTACGATCACATGGTTCAGACCAATACTGCCGTTCTTCCCGGCTCGGATGCTGCGGTCCTGCGGATTCGCGGCACGCATAAAGCGATAGGCCTCGTGTCCGATTGCAACGGTCGTTACTGCTACCTCGATCCGTTCGCAGGCGCGCAGATAGCGGTCGCGGAAGCAGCCAGAAACCTCGCCTGCAGCGGCGCGCGTCCGGTCGGTGTCACCGACTGTCTTAACTTCGGCAACCCGGAAAAGCCGGAAGCATTCTGGCAGTTCAAGAAAGCGGTCGAGGGGCTGGCCGAGGCCTGCGAGTTCTTTAACGCGCCGGTTGTGAGCGGAAACGTGAGCTTCTACAACGAAACCTCCGAGATGGCTATCTACCCCACCCCCACTATCGGCATGCTCGGGCTGATCGAGGATGCCGACAAAAGGTGCACGTCCGAGTTCAAGACCCAGGGTGATATAATCGTTCTCATATCCGGCGAACGCGTCGATTCGGATCAGAAAGTTGAAGTTTGCGAGCTCGAGTCGCTGGGCGGAAGTGAGTATCTGAACACGGTCCACGGGCTCGCCGTTGGCCGCCCGCCCGCAATCAATCTGGACCAGGAAAAGCGAGTCCAGGAGACTGTTTTGAATGCAATCGAACAGGGCCTGCTCAGCTCCGCACACGACTGCGCCGACGGTGGGCTGGCCGTGACCTTGGCCGAAAGCTGCATATTGGGCAAACTGGGAGCACGGGTTTCACTGCTAGCCAACTGCGCACCCGCTGCGGCTCTGTTCGCGGAGACACAGTCGCGCATTGTTGTCTCGCTTCCCTCAGAGAAACTGGGGGCACTGCGCGAGTTAGTGGATGAGTTGAGAGTCGAGTGCACGATTCTCGGAAAAGTAGGCTCAAACAAGTTGAGCATCCAAGTGAACGAAGTGCCCGTGGTCGACCTTAAAGTGGACGCGCTGGAATCGACCTGGCGCAATGCCATAGGCAGCCGGATGAAAGAATCGGGAGTGTAATGATCTACCTAAGCAGTGCTGATTTGGACGACAGAGCAGAAATCCAGGAGGAATGCGGGGTATTCGCAATTCACAGCAGCGGCGACGATGTTGCCCGCCTCGCGTTCTTTGGACTGTTTTCCCTTCAGCACAGAGGGCAAGAGAGCGCAGGCCTTGCTGTATCTGACGGCTCCATTACGCGAATGCATCGCGACATGGGCCTGGTGACCCAGATATTCCAGGAAGATATTTTGACCGGACTCAAGGGGCATGCGGCAATAGGGCACACCAGGTATTCGACCACAGGCTCCAGCATCCTCAGAAACGTGCAGCCGATGATGTGCGGCTGCGACTTTGGTGAGGTCGCGCTCGCGCATAACGGCGATCTGATCAACGCCGGGGCTCTGCGCGATGAACTCATGGCCAACGGTGTGGAGCTGGAAACCACCAACGACTCCGAAGTGATCATCAAGCTGATCGCGACCTCTGGCGCGTCCTGCATCGAGGATGCCATTATCTATGCTATGCGGAAAATCCGCGGGGCCTATGCAGTGGTGGTGCTTACCCACGACAAGGTGATAGGTTTCCGAGACCCATACGGGATAAGGCCCCTAAGCATCGGTCGACTGAACGGCTCTCATTACATGCTGGCGTCGGAGACCTGCGCATTCGGAACGCTCGGCGGCGAATTCGTGCGTGAAGTGGAGCCGGGTGAGATGGTAGTGATCGACTCAGCGGGGCTCACAGAGCGCCAGGCAGTCCCTAAGCAGGGAACCGCGCTGTGTATATTCGAGTTCGTATACTTTGCAAGGCCGGACAGCCGGATGTATGGCCGAACGATGCACGACGCGCGGCGCAGAATGGGCCATGAGCTGGCGAAAGAGCACCCATGCCCCGGTGCGCACATAGTCTTTCCTATCCCGGACACGGGCACTCCAGCGGCAATTGGACTTGCTGAGGCATCTCGCATTCCGTATGCCGAAGGCGTGATCAAGAACCGCTATATTCATCGCACGTTCATTCAACCCGATCAGCGCATGCGCGAACTCGGCGTAAAAATGAAACTCTCCCCGCTCAAGGAAACCCTGGCGGGAAGGCGCGTGGTGATGGTGGAAGACACTATAGTTCGCGGAACAACCGGAGGTCCTACTGTCAAGATGATCCGCGAGGCGGGGGCGGCTGAGGTGCACGTTCGGATTGCATGCCCACCCATTAAACATCCCTGCTTCTACGGAATCGATACTGCGAATAAGAATGAGCTCATAGCAGCAAAACTCTCGGTTGAGGAAATACGGCGCTATATCGGCGCGGACAGCCTCGGATATCTCAGCCTCGGGGGGCTGGTGCGCGCGATTGGAGTCAAGAAAGACAAACTCTGCTGCGCGTGCCTTGACGGCAAGTATCCGGTGGAGGTCTCTCAGGAAGCGAAGCTCAGTAAGTTCGTCTTCGAGGAACCGGCTGGGATAAAGTAGACAAAGGACTGATAACCCATGATTGACGAATCCGCAACCTACAAAGCAGCAGGCGTAGACATCGAAGCCGGAGAAGAAGCCGTTTTCCGGATGAAGGATTACGTGCGCTCTACCTACAACGAGAACGTCTTGACCGATATGGGCAGCTTCGGCGGGATGCTGCGCCTGGGTGATCGCTCAATGACCGACCCTGTGCTGGTCTCCAGCATCGACGGAGTCGGCACCAAAGTAAAGATCGCCTCGATGATGGAAAAATATGACACCGTCGGGATGGACCTCGTCAATCACTGCTGCAACGATATTCTGGTGCAGGGCGCCATGCCCCTGCTGTTCCTCGACTATTACGCGGCCAGCAAACTATCGCCGCAGGTAGTCGAGCAGGTGGTAAAGGGAATGTCCGAGGCATGCATACAGGCGGGGTGCGTGCTGATCGGCGGCGAGACCGCTGAAATGCCGGGAGTCTACCTCGAAGGCGAATTCGATCTCGCCGGCAGCATCGTGGGGATCGTGGATCGGCCGAATATCATCGACGGTTCCAAGGTGCAGCCCGGGGACGTCGTTATCGGTCTTGCCTCCTCCGGCCTTCACACAAATGGTTTTTCGCTGGTTCGCAAGGTTCTGTTTGCCGACAACGATTATAAGGTGGAGCAGTATATCCCCGAGCTCGGCGGTGTTCTTGGTGAGGTTTTGCTGACGCCTCACAAGTGCTATGTAAAGCCGGTCGCAGCGGTGATGGCTGAATACGAAGTTCACGCGATGGCGCATCTCACGGGGGGCGGATTCTACAGCAATATTCCCAGGGTTCTGCCGAGCGACTGCCAGGTGACCGTCGAGCGCCGCTACTGGGGTGTTCCGCCTATCTTCGGGTTCATTCAAGAAAAGGGGAACATCGACAACATTGAAATGCACCGAACGTTCAATATGGGCATAGGGCTGGTCCTGGTCGTCGCAAAGGAAAAGGCAATCGACATCGTTCACAAGCTGGAGGAATGCGGCGAAACGGCCTCGATCATCGGCGAGATTCATAAAGGCGGACGCGAGGTCACCGTGATATGAGCGCCCCGGTGAAGATCGCTGTAATGGTCTCAGGCCAGGGCCGCGGGACTAATATGCAGGCTATTATCGATGCCTGCAAGTCCGGCACGATAAACGGCGAGGTCGATCTTGTTATCGGAACAAAAGATGAGGCGCCTGCTTTGGAAAGAGCGCGAAGCGAAGGAGTCAACACTGTCGCCATATCCCCGAAGAGCTTCGATTCGGCCGATGACTACGACGAAGCTCTCTTCGCAATCCTCCGAAACAGCAACATCGATTTGATCTGCCTTGCCGGATACATGAGGCTGCTGGGCCAAAGCATAGTCCGGAATTACCGCAACCGGATATTGAACGTGCATCCCGCGCTGATACCGATGTTTTTCGGCAAGGGAATGTATGGCCATTACGTCCACGAGGCCGCCATAAATCGCGGGGTCAAGTTCACCGGGGTTACCGTGCACCTTGTCGACGAAGAGTATGACACCGGCCCAATAGTTCTTCAAGCAGTTGTTCCAGTCGAGGAAGACGACACTCCCGATATCCTCGCTGCGCGCGTGCTTAAGCACGAGCATCAGGCCTACACGGACGCAATCGCTCTGTTTGCTGAGGGCAGGATTCAGGTAATAGATCGAAAAGTCAAAGTACTTCCGGAACCTTAATCGAACACTTCAATCACGAGGTGTGACGTGCATACGCTGTTAATCGTTAACCCGACTTCCGGCCAGGGCAAAGCGGCACGAGAGAAGCGCAGGCTCCTCGACCTTGTATCTAACATGCCGCACATCCACGCGGAGATAACCACGGGCCCCTGCGACGCTCTAGACATGGCTCGAGAGGCGGTAGAGCGTCATTACGACCGCATTATAGCCGCGGGCGGAGACGGCACGATCAACCAGATCATCAATGGGATATCCGGGGCCGAAATAGAACTGGGAATCATCCCTCTCGGCACGGGAAATGTGCTTGCCCACGATCTAGGTATTCCGGCAAACAGCATCGACCAGGCGCTTGGAATCATTGAAGCTGGAAACACCCGCAGTGTTGATGTGGCGTGCGCAGGCGGCAGGCGGTTTGTGTTGATGGCGGGTCTGGCTTCGATGCGGCTGTGATCGACAGCGTGTCACCGAGGATCAAGGATGTATTCGGAACGATGGCTTACGCTCCTGCCGTTATCGAGCAATTCATCAAATACGCTCCAGCCAGGTTCCGGCTGATCTTCAACGAAAACTCTGTGTATGAAACGCAGGCGTTTGCTGTGATCGCCGCCAACTGCGGAACTTACGCATACAACTTCAAGATCGCTCCCAGCGCAACGTTCGACGATGGTCTGCTGGACATTATAGTCTGGGAGGCCGGCTCAGGAAACACGCTCCGGCTGATCGGCCAGGCTCTGGACACTGTTTTTCAGCAACTCTCTTCCAACCCCGCCACATCATACTTCCGAGCATCCGCGGTCCGAATCGAATCCGACCCGCCGGTCAAGATGCAGATCGATGGCGATGTCTGCGGCGAAAGCGGCGTGAACATCGAAGTATTTCCCCGGTCACTTAATCTCATCGTGCCTTAGATCTAGTTCAGACCGAACTGCCGAAAACCGGCTTCAAATAGCTTGAAAGGGGTGAGTTCGTCCCGGCAGATGAGGTGTTCGAAAAGCTGAAGCAGCGAAGCTTGCTCGACTAACTAAGTCCTGATCTTGTAGGGCCGAGTCATTTTGACGCTGCGCGCAACACCATCCTGCACCGCCGGCTTGTATTTCAAACCGGAGGCCGAATCCGCAACCGCTCGGTCCACAGCGCGATTGCCGCAGGACTTTACGACGTGAACGCCGGTCACACTTCCTTCAGCTGTGACGGTATAACCGATCTCGACCTCGAGACTCATTCCCTCTTCTACCGAACCAGGAAGCGACACTTGGGAATCCCTCACCAGTGATGGCATCTCCTGATCAGCCAATCTCGACTTATGCTCCGCAATACACTGGTTGCACGTCCTTGTGGGCTGCTTACCCTCTACAAACGTCGCGACGTGCGTGTGCTTGCAGTATTCGCCGGGGAGCATGCCAGAAACGTCGCAGACTCTCACGCTCACCATAGCTGGTTGAGGTGGCGCCGACGGCGCAGGACGCTCGCTGGGGCCTACAGCAGCACCCTTTACGGGCTCAGGTGCGCCAACACCCGGTGAGTTTCCGGCGCCTCTGCCTGTGCCGGAATCGCTGCCGGCAACCCAGCCCACGGGCGTTTTGCCGTGATCCCAGCTTCCGCCCAGGTCACCCTGCGAGCTCAGAGAACCAACATTGAGCCTGCCCCCAGGATTTCCAGGTACAGAATTTGGACGACCCCCTGCCTGGAAAGCAGCTCGGGATGGATTATAATCGCGCACCAGTCTAGTGGGAGGGACAACAGCATCTGAAGGAACCGGCTGCTCCGGTTTCGGAGCTAAAGCTGCCGGAACTTCTACCGGAATGGGTTTTGGCTTGGGCTTAAGCGCATCCTCGGGGCTAGCCACCAGATCAAAAGTGGTGAGTCTCGAGACCGGCGCGGCAATGTGGTCAGCATTCATTCGCGACGCCGAGGTGCGCCCGACAATGCATATCGCCGCCAGGTGAACCACCAGCGACGCCACTATTGCGGATATAAGGATCCTGTCTCTCATCTCAATCCCTGGTTTGACGGAAGGCGATCAAAATGCCTGTTAGCTTTGGGTCTTCGGTTCAGTTGCAATAGTCAGGAAGCGCGCGCCGGCTCGCTTGGCTTCGTCCGCGAGTTCGATGCCTTTGCGCCAGGACTGAGCTTTGTCACAATTGATAACAACTACGGCGCGAGGATTGTCTCTGAGCCGGTCCTTGAGAATTCCACCTATCTGCTCGAACCCGACGCTCTGTTTATCCACATAGTAGCTTCCGGACGCCGTAAGTGTCAGCACAACTTTTACCACTGGACGTTCGGTGGCAGCCGAGGCCCTGGGCAGATTGACCGGCATACCCTTTGCGGTCGACATCGCCAGTGAAGCAACCATGAAAAACACCAGCAGGAAGAAGATGGTGTCGATCATAGGAATTATTTCGATCCGCGCTTTCTTAGGCTGATAAGCTCTCAACTTCATTGTAGCTCCTTCCAGCCTCCGCAATGACATTCACCATCGCGCCGCCTTTAATCTCCATCTCGGCCACGATGCTCTTGATCTTCTCCTGAAGATGGTTGTAACCGATCAGAGTGACGATGGCAATTGCCAGGCCGGTGGCAGTAGCGATCAAGGCCTCGGCAACCCCTCCGGTAATCGCGGTGGGAGTGCTTATCCCCTCTTTCGCGGCGATTACGTGGAAAGCGGAGATCATGCCGGTGACCGTTCCGAGGAGACCCAAGAGCGGGGCAATAGTGATGATTGTGTCGAGAGACCCGAGCCTGTGAGTGAGCGCCGATGTTTCGCGGGCGCCCTGCTCTTCCATCGCTCTTTCCGCCCCACGCTCGCCGAGATGCGCGCTGCGTATCCCCGCGGCGAGCACCCGCGTCACCGGCGAATTCCCGCTCTGCAGCACTTCATCGGCCTTATGAAAATCGCCCTGGTAAAGCGCATCTTCGGCACTATGAACGATGCTCGATACGTCAACCTGAGCTTTTGTGATCTTAATGTATCGCTCTATGAGCACGGTAACGGATATTACCGAGCAGAGCATGAGAGGAATCATTACGCAGCCGCCCTTCACGAGCAGCTCAAAGGCATCAGCAAACCAACCCATGTCAAAAACCTCCCGCATAGGCAATGCGTGACCGACCCGCACTATTCATGATTTACAGCGCTGAATAAGACGGGCTAAATGACGCGTTTACGGGCCGCAAGTCACTTGGCGCCTGCACCCATACCAGTTTTCGGTAGATTCTCATACAGTCTTCACCCCCTGCTACTCACATTCGGACTCGTATTCCAGTGGATCGCGAGCGCCGGCTTCTTTGAATCCCGCAAGGCGGAGCTTGCAACTATCGCACCGGCCACATGCGTGCTCACCACCCAGGTAGCAACTCCAGGTAAGCGAGTAATCCACGCCGAGTTCCAGTCCTCGCTTTATTGTCTGAGCCTTGCTGAGGTTCACCAAAGGGGTGCGGATGGAAAATCGGGAACGTCCCTCCACTCCGGCTTTGGTGGCCAGGTTGGCGACTTTTTCGAAAGCTGCGATGAACTCCGAGCGGCAGTCGGGATAGCCACTGTAGTCCACCTGGCTCACTCCAATGAAGATGTCTTGAGCGCCGATGGTCTCGGCGTATGCCAATGCAAATGAGAGGAAAATCGTATTGCGCGCGGGAACATAAGTAACCGGAATATCTGAACTCATATCGTCCACGTCCCGGTCTATGGGAACATCGATGTCATCGGTAAGCGCGCTTGCGCCGAACTTGCGAAGGTCGAACTCAACTACCTGATGCTGGAGAACGCCCAGACTCCTGCCTACCGCCTCGGCGCTGTCAAGCTCCCGCAAATGCCGCTGTCCATAACTAAACGATAAAGCGTAGAGCTCGTATCCCTGACACTTTGCAATTGCGGCGGTTGTCGCGCTGTCTAACCCGCCGGAAAGCAACACGACGGCTTTCTTCATTCTACGACTCCCAATCCTGGCGCCATTCGCACTGAGACGCGTAGGCACTGTGGTTGTGTATCGACTCGAATGTCTCGCATTCGATCTCGTACCAGTGAACGTTTTGATCAGTTCGCAGTATGGTTCCGACATCCCGCAAAATGTCTTCCACGAACTTGGGGGAATCGTATGCCTTTTCAGTAACGAATTTCTCGTCGCGCCTCTTCAGCAAGGGGTATATGTCGCAGCTAGCCGCAGACTCAAGCAGCCGAACCATATCCTCTATCCAATAGAACGTCTCTCGTTGATAGCGGATCCTTGCGCGTATTACTCCCCGTTGGTTGTGGGCCCCTCTATCCGAGATCTCCTTGCTGCACGGACACAGAGCCGTTACCGGTACCTCAACACCAAGAATGAAGTCAAATCCCGTATCCGACAATGTGCCGGTGAACTCGCAATCATAATCGAGCGCGCTCAGGCTCTGGGTTACGGGGGCATGCTTATCGATGAAATACTTGAACTTAACGGTTATATGCGCGCGAGCAGCAGTGAGCCTGTCCCTGACCTGCTCCAGAATCAGCCTGACATCGTGGCCGCCCAAGGGTTTCTGGCTCCATTTTGAAACAACCTCAACCAGGCGACTCATGTGAGTGCCCCGATAGTGTGTCGGGAGGTCAACGCCTATGGTCACATTCCCGAGTACCGATTGAAAGCCGTTCTCTTTGCGTTTGATCAGAAGTGGCAGGTGCAGATCTTTAACGCCCACGCGCTGAATGGGGACCCCGCGCTTGTCAGGAGCCATCGCCACATCTTTCATATACACTATTACCGTTCCTTATCCAGTCCCGCATCCCACGGGACAAAGTCAGTTTAGCTCAGGAGCATAAGTATGTCAAGCTATTTGCAGAAATCTTCTACATTTCGCCGGCAACAACTTCCCATCGCAACCGAGATGCTGATCCTGTGCGTCAGATGAGTGCCTAATGAGGGCATAACCGACTGCCGATTATATCCTATAGTGCGTATCTTGATCTTGCCCTAGCGTGAAAGGCGGCCAGCAACTTGGCATCACCGATGGCTCAGCATAATGGGGACGAACTGCAACTCCACTCAATCTTTGACAGTGGACAGCGCGTCGTACTAACCATCGGAGGTCTGCCGACCGAATGCACGGTCTACCGCGCAAACGGTGGAGCTGCCGTCCTGATTCCACTCCGAGTTACTCCTGAGCTGCAGGCTGTCATACAGGCCGGCCCCATAATCGGACAAGTAAAGAGGTCAAATGGGACCGTTCAGGATGTGACTATGGACTTAACCGTATCCCTCGTGGCACTGGTAACCACCGTGCGAACCACTCAGACCCAACCTTGCCGCCGGAAACAGGTCAGGATCAAGTTTGACTTCGAAGTCGAACTGAGCACTGACGTCAAAATCTGGCACAAGACACACGGAGAAGATATAAGCGAGGGCGGAATGCTTGTGACGAACGTCGGGCTACACAGTCTGTCGATTGGGCAGAGCATCGCGGTCCGCATCTACCTGCCAGGACTCCGCACAATCACGGCGGTGGCCGCCATAAAACGATTGCATCCCTCCGATCACCCAAACTCCCCTCCCGCCAGACTTGCGCTTCAATTCACGAAAATCTCCGTTCAGGACAGCGACAGCATAGTTGGGTTCATTTACTATATGAAGACCCAGCACAACGACTGACAAGGGTCTGAGGCTCCGATTTTCCGTGGATTTGACACGCACTCCCCGCAACTCGCCTGGCTTGTTTTGACCCGGCTGCACTGGTATAATTGTGCACGGGCTTTCTGAAGGCTGCGAAGACCCTACAACTCATCCGTGGAGCGTAATTCGATGAATCACAGACGTCTCCTGCTAAACTTATTCTTCCTCCTTGCCGCGTCAATGCTTCTGAGTTTGTCAATGCCGGTATCGTCCGGCACCAAAGAAGGGCTGGACCTTTACAAAAAGGGCAAGATCACGGAAGCGGTCGCGGCTATGAAAGACGCTGCCAAAGCAAATCCCAAGGATGCGGAAAGCCGGTCCTGGCTCGGATATTTGCTCTTGAAGCAGGGCAAATACGCCGATGCATTGGCCGCCCTGAAAGAGGCGCGCGCCCTGCACGCCGATGGAGCCGACATCAGGTTCAACACGGGAATGGCGTGCCTTGGACTGGGTGATTATGCCAGCGCGGCCGGAGAGCTCGAGCGAGCGCTTCAGACGCGCAAGAACTGGCCTGAGGCCCTCGACAGCCTCGGGGTCGCATACCTGAAGATGAAACAATACGGCAATGCATCGACTGCGTTCAGCAAAGCCGTGGCGCTTGCCCCCAGGAACTCGACTATGCAGAACAACCTGGGTCTGGCGCTTTTGGGCAGTGGGAAGCATCGACACCGCGATTGCCGCATTCAATAAGGCATCGACGCTGTCTCCAAAAATGTGGACGCATCCACAAACCTGGGGCTTGCTCTCGAAAAGAAGGACTATCCAGGCGCGGTTGTGGCTTTTCAAACGCTCTCAAGCTAGACCCGAATGCCTATTCCGCTCGGTTGGGACTGGCCGAGGTCTATTCAGCGTTGGGAAAGACGGAAAAAGCAGTGGAGCAGTATCAGGCGGCAGCCAAACTCAAGCCTGGTCAGTTCACTCCACATTTTGATCTTGGAGTTCTTTACTTCAAACTCGACAAGTTCCGAAATGCGGCGGATGCCTTCGGGGCCGCGCTGAATATTACGCCGACCGATGTGGAAGCTCTGACCTATCTCGGCTGGGCTAGTTCAAAACAGGCGATAATAATGGCGGAGTTGCCAGTCTCGAGCAAGTAGTCAGCTTGAAACCAAAGTATCTACCTGCATGGCTTTACCTGGCTGCAATTCGCTCCGCGCTGGGGGACGATGCAGGAGCGATAAAGGCGTGGATAACAGTCACCAACATTGACCCGAACAACGCGGGGGCAGTCATTAACCTGGGTAACCTGTATCTTAAGGACGGGGAGTATCAGAAGGCCGCCGATCAATACCAGAGTGCCATTAAATCCCGCGCACCTGATGCCTACTTCGGACTCGGCGCGGCGTATTCCAAGATGTCGAAGACAGATGAGGCAATCGGCGCCTATGGAAAGACTATCGCCGCTGCACCCCGTATGGCGGCCGCCTACAACAACCTGGGCGCCGAATTGGAAAAGAAAGGCCGAACTGAGGAAGCCAAAGACCAGTATCGCAAGGCTCTTCGCATAGACCCTAAAGAATGCGGACGCCAGGCGCAATCTCGATCGATTCAGGAATGACTCAAAGCCGACCAAGACTCAGCCGCAGGTCACGTAATCGGAAGGCAGATACCTACAATGAAAATCGGTCTCGCGCCCAACCCACTCAAGACAGAAGCTGTTAGACTTGCCGTCGAAATAGCTGATTGGCTGCTTCAGCGTGACATCAGCGTGTTGATGATCGACGAAGTTGCAGCCACTGTAAGAAGGGCAGGATCTTGGAGCGACCCAGGAACAGGTGATTTCCGCCGATCTGCTGGTTGTGCTGGGCGGTGACGGGACTATGCTCAGGTGGAGTCGACTTGCAGCGCCGCGGGGCACTCCCATGATGGGCGTTAACTTCGGCCAGTATGGGTTCATCACAGAGATTGGCCCCGAGTCTAGCAATACGTCGTCAGGCG
>CAVZJH010000053.1:0-88723 GCA_963775535.1 uncultured bacterium
TTATGAGGTCGTCGAAGTCGAGCGCGCGGTTTTGCAGGAGCCTGTTCTGGTAGTCTTTGTAGAACCTTCTCCGCCGCTCGCTCGAGATCGCCGCCGAAATGCTTGCCGAACTCATCAGGGAGTATCAGCTTTTCCTTGGCCTTGGAGATAAGGGTCAGAATCGCCCTGGGCTGGTATCGCTTTGGGTCCAGGTAAAGCCTTTCGATGCATTCCTGACGATCGATATCTGGTCCGCGTCATCGAAAATGGTGAAGTTCCTGTCCAGACCGATCTCCGCGCCCTTTTCGCGCAGCATCCGCGCGCGGATGCCGTGGAAAGTCCCCGCCCACATCCTGCTGGAAGTCTCGCCGCAAAAGCTTCTCAATGCGTTCTTTCATTTCTTTCGCGGCTTTGTTGGTGAATGTTACCGCGAGGATATTGTGCGCAGATACGCCGCAGCGCCTGATGAGGTAGGCTATGCGGAATGTCAACACGCGCGTCTTGCCGCTGCCCGCGCCCGCAAACACCAATACAGGCCCTTCGGTGTGGGTGACAGCCGCTCGCTGGTCTTCGTTTAGCGTACTTAAAATCTCATTATCCATTGCGCTTTCTATTATAGCAGATGGAGGTTAGGAAAGGGCTCTGAACACGATGGGAGGGGTTATGCACGCATCGCCTCGTATGTGCACAACCCCATCCTGCAAATCTCGGAATCCCTCTAATCGCGTTCAAGACGATGCCACGATCACCGTTCGCCGGCCTCCCGTGATTTCCATTATGCGTTCGAGGGGCATGGTCTCACAGGGGTTCACGTAGATTATCTGGTCCGTGCGCAGTGCGTTGAAGTAGATCCTCAGGTCCTCAGCCGCCCGGTCGTTTAGTTGAACGGCCCGCAGCGACTTCATTTCTCGCCAGCACGGCAGATGCTGCGTGTGAGCTCCGCAGAGATGGATCATTCCTCCGTGCGGATACGCCGACAGGAGCGCGTCGTCCAGGGGCGCAACAAAGTCGCGGTAGATTTCCGGCGAAAGGAGCTGCGTGCTGCACCCGCATATTTGTCCGTAGCCCGCGGGCTGCGTGCGCCACGCTCCGATCACGCTCTGGAGCTGCGCCGGAGGAATGGTGGAAAGATAACGGCGGTGCATCTCAACGAGCGCGTTGTTTATCGTGCCCAGGTCCGCGCGCGCGGCCTCGGGTTCGGAGAGCATTGCAAGCAGGATTTCCTGTCCGTAGAGATTGACAGCTATGTTGATTGCGCTTGCAATCGTCGGCAGGCCGAAGAGCGGGAGGGAAGCGCCCGACTCAAGAAATGCGCGGCCAGCCCGCTGTGCAAGCATCCAGGTCTCATCTCTGTCGAGTTCCGGAGGCGCCAGGCTGCCGATGGGCGTGTCGAGATAATCTGCCTGCCAGCTCCCATCCAGCTCGTAGACGCGGGCTCCAAAGATTCTATCCACAAAATGCACGCCGTAGGGTCCATACTCCACAACCAGTGGCCGGAAGACCAGCGGGTCCCTGATGAGGTCCGCATGCGCCGCGACATCCTCGAGCGCTTCCCGCACCCAGGCCTCGGGATCATCGTAGGGATTGGATTTTCCGGCCCCGCAATAGCCGTTTAGTATGAATGTCTCTTCAAGAGTCTCTCCGTCAAAGAGCGACGTGAGTCGGCGGAAATGCCTGTCTCTGGAGCTAAGCAGATCGATATCACGAAGTTTGCCTTCGGTCTCAGCCAACATCTATCATTCCCTCTAACGGTGTTCGACTTCTGATACTCCAATTCCTCGCGCACGATTTGCATTGAACGGGGCAAACAAGTTACAATATCCATAGTGCCCAGGTATTTCTGCGGGCGCGTTTGTGTATTTATAGCTGAGTGCTCGGCACTCCAAACTGGCTTCAGGGTGAGTACGATTGAAGATATGCTGTTGTATAAAGCAGGTGCCCGGCACCACCGAGGTCAAGATCGACCCCGAGACTAACCGGCTGATTCGTGAGGGAGTCGAAACTCAGATAAACCCGTTCGACCTCTACGCTTTGGAGGAGGCCGTACGGACAAAAGAAAAGATGATCCAGGCGGGCGACGCGTCCAGCGTGACGGTCATCTCGATGGGTCCGCCGCAGGCTGAAGATGCCCTGCGCGAGGCGATTTCCCTGGGCGCGGATGACGGCGTGCTGCTTTCGGACCGCGCATTTGCCGGAAGCGACACCTGGTGCACTTCCTACGCGCTTGCCATGGCTGTGAAGAAGCTCGGTCCCGATCTCGTCTTTTGTGGAATGCAGGCGATCGACGGTGACACCGGCCAGGTTGGTCCCGGGATCGCGATTCACGCGAACTACGCTCAGGTCGCGTATGTGGCCCAGATTCAGTCGCTCGATTCCAAAACGATGGCTGCCAGACGCCTTATTGAAGAGGGCTACGAGACCGTGGAAGTCAAACTGCCAGCCGTTTTGACGGTGGTCAAGGAGATCAATGAGCCTCGGACACCGAGCCTGCGCGGGAAGATGGCCGCAAAGAAAGCCGAGATCACGAAGTGGGGCGCTGCCGATATCGGAACGCCCGAGGAGAAAGTCGGCCTTCTCGGTTCCCCGACCCAGGTCGTGAAGATAATGACTCCGCCCTGCAGGTCAGGTGGAGACAAGTTTCAGGGTGAGTCGCCGGAGCTTGCGGATAAGCTGTACGAAACACTGAAGTGCATGGAGGTGGTGTGAGATGTCCATTTCGGTAGACAGTTCCAAATGTAATGGCTGCACGCTGTGCGTGAAAAGCTGCGCCACAAGCGCGATTGAGGTAAAGGACAAGCTCGCCACCATCACCCTCGAGGGCTGCACGATGTGCGGAGCGTGTGTCGCGGCCTGCCGGTTCCAGGCCATATCCATAGACATTGATAGACAGCCTCTGGAAGACCTGAGCACCTACAAGGGCGTTTGGGTCTTCGGCGAGCAAAGAGACGGCAAGGTCGCCCCGGTCGTCTTCGAGTTGATCAACGTCGGCCGTGACCTGGCGAACGCGCGGCACACTGAGCTCGCGGTTGTGATACTCGGCAACAACATATCGGAAGCGGTCGAAGATCTCGCCGGCTACCCCGTGGACAAAGTATACGTCTACGAAGCCCAGGAACTGGAGAATTATGACGCTGAGCGTTACTGCCGCGTGCTGACGGACGTTGTGCGCGAGTACAAACCGGAGATTTTCCTTGCGGGGGCAACGACCACCGGCCGCAGTTTCATGTCGGGGGTCGCGATCAGCCTCTATACAGGTCTTACCGCGGACTGCACCGGCCTGGAGATCGGCGAAGACGGCCTTCTCCACCAGACCCGACCGGCTTACGGCGGCAATATTATGGCGACCATTCTATGCCAGTATACCCGGCCGCAGATGGCGACAGTTCGCCACAAGGTCTTCCCTACCAGCGCCAGGCGCTGCGAGGGCAAGGCAGAGATAGTGAACCTCAATCCGAAGTCGGCGCTTTTCTCTTCACGAAGCAAGATTGTGGATTTTGTGGAGCAGGTAGGCGAGAGAGTCAACATCGTGGACGCGGACATCATTATTTCCGGTGGTCGCGGGCTCGGATGCCCGGAGAATTTTGATATTCTGCGCGAACTGGCGGACGAGATCGGCGCCGCGGTCGGCTCAAGCCGCGCCGCGGTCGATGCGGGCTGGATTTCTTATGCGCATCAGGTCGGCCAGACCGGCAAGACCGTTTGCCCCAAGATCTACATTGCCTGCGGAATCAGCGGCGCCGTGCAGCATCTCGCGGGGATGTCGAGTTCCGATACGATCATCGCTATCAACAAGGACCCCAACGCGCCGATATTCGGCGTGGCGGACTTCGGCTTTGTCGGCGACGCGCTCGAGATTCTTCCGCTCCTCACAAAGAAGATCAAGGCGATGCGCGGAGCAAGTTCCGAGACCTGCCGGTTGTAGTTCGGCGGCCTCATAATGCCATAGCAAAGGGACCGGGGCTTCTGCTCCGGTCCCTTTGCGCAAAGTCCATCGGAGTTAACCGATTTCGGCGCACGTCAGTCGTATAGGACAATGTCGCTCTGGCTTCTTGGGCGAATTGCTCTGCATGTAGATCCCGATGTAACGACACAAGTGCTTATGCCGGTCACCGCAACGATTTTTCCTACTGCAGGCGCTATTAATGTGCCTGATTCCACGGTTATCTGTATGCCGGCCTGGGGCTGGATGCAGAAAGTGCCTGAGCTCGTCGAGACAACCTGTCCCCAGGTCTTTACGAGCAGCCCGATATTATTTGTGCCGCAACCGCCAACAATGCCGGGGGTATAGCAATTGAGCGAGCCTCCTCCGAGCGCATCACCCCTGATCCCCACAGGCTTTGGCTGGCTGCTTGCCGCCCCAAGGTCGGATACCGCGCTGGCTGTGATCTGGCGTTCGCTGTCAAACACATCAACCGTTCCCGTGACATTGACACTGTCGCCCTGGTTGACTTGGACCGAGGAGACCACCTTTATTCCACTCGGTTTGTTAGAATATTGTATGTAGAAGCAGCCGGGAAATGCTGCGGTGACCACCATTGTGTTAAGGATGACGGGTGTTCCGATCGCGAGCTGCTTCGCCGCCGCGACCGAGGCAACCACCTGAGCCTGTTGATTCTGCAGGCTGACGGCGCATGTGAGGTTGGCGTAGTTCTCAGTTTGTGAGAAAAACATAGTGCCGGCGCCCTGCGAGTAGAAAATGCGCGGGGTCAACTCCGCCTGCAAGCCGCAGACCAGAGGGCTTTTGAGGTTTGGCGACACCACGCCCGCTCCGCTGACGGTGGTTCCGCAGATGTCTGAATTGCCTTGGAAAGATGAACCGAAATCCTCCCAGACAATCTGGTAATTAGTTCCGTCCCAGATGGTGCCGGGGTTGGTCTTGGTCGCGTAATCGGCATTTATCGTTATTCCGCTCTTATCGAGCAGGCTCCCGCTCGTCGAGATTCTGCAGCACGACAGCATGGTCATATCCGACCAGGTGACCAGATAGTTGCCATTGCCGTAGCAGACATCGGGCGTGATCTGATCCTCCGACGTAGCCGGCATCATGATCCCATTTGTATCAAGGATCGTTCCGGAAGATGTTACTCTGGCAGCGCATACTTGCGGATAGGCATTGCGGTAGTCGTCCCACGCCGCGAGGTAATCGGTTCCGTTCGAGGCGACCTTGACACTGAGCTGGTTGCCGGTAGCCGTGCAGATCGCCAGTTGGTTCGCCTGCGTGGTTCCATCCGCATTTACAATCACCCCGAAAATATCGTTATAGTAATACGGGGAGGAGGCATATCGAGAGTCTTCCCAGGCGACTGCGAAGTTGTTGCCGTTGGACGCAACCGCCGGATTTGCCTGGAGTCCGCCTACCGCGCATATCGAAAGGGGCGATGAATCAATAGCTGAAAGGTTCCGCTGCAGGCGCAGGCCGAATATGTCCCAGTCATCCGTCGCGAAGTTGGCGTCTCCCGACCAGACCACGAGATATTCCGATCCGTTCCACGCGATTGCGGGCTCCGTCTGATTACCGGCGACATTCGCAGTGATGGGCACTGACGTTGTGGTGATGAGCTGTCCGGCATGGGAATACCTGGCCCCCATTATATGGTAGCTCCCGGCAATATACTCCGCCCAAACGACGCCATATTCGGTGCCGCTGTCCGCCACTGCGAAAGTGTTCTGGTTATTCAATCCGGAAGATGCCACCGTTCCCGGAGGATTGCTGACTGCTCCACCGTCGGAAACCGGAGTTATAAGAGCGCTGGAATTCGTTATGTCGGCACTGTTCAACAGGCTCCAGGCGACCATGAATCCGGAAGAAATTCCGGCGGTCCCCACACCGGATAAGCCCGCAGTGCTGCTCGAGATATTTATGGTGTTGGTGTCGAGGATGTTGCCGGTCGTGCTGAGCCTCTCGCCTTTAACGCAGTAAGACGTGTGGTCGCGCCACGCGGCCAGCAGTTTACTCCCGTCAAAGGCAACGTTCGGGAACTCCTGGCTGCCGGACGAGACGCATACCGCGATGCCGCCCTTGTCCAGGACGTTTCCTGTGGCGTCCACCCTCGCTCCGTAGATGTGCGACGTAGTTCCATCCACTCTATAATCCTGCCAGACTGCCATGCAGACGTTGCCGTCGCCGCATACGCGTGGGCCGAGCTTGGCTTGGTTAACCGGGTCCTGTCCCCGTGGAATCGCAGGAGACCAGTATGTCGGGGCCGGTGCGAATTCCGGCGCTTGATACGCGACACCCGAATATCTGAGTTCCGTAGCTATCGACATCCCGGTAGTCTCGCCACACTGCCAAATAGGTTGATCCGTTCCAGGCGACATCCGGAGTTTCCTGGTTGATGCTCGGGTTGGCCATTACTGCATAATTGGTACCTACCACGCCATTGTCTGCAAGTCTGCAGCAGTATATACCAGGCGAAGAACTACCCCTTTGTTCCTCCCAGATCACCAGAGTGTCTGATCCATTGCTTGCAATTCTCGGGAATGCCTGGGTCCCGCTTGCTGCGACGAAGACTGGTATCCCTTGAGTATCAAGCACCACCCCGTCCGTCCCGACCCTGGCTGCATATATTTGAGTCTGCGCGTTGCGCGCATCCGCCCAAACAACCATGTATTGTTGACCGTCCCATACGACGTCGGGAGTTGTCTGGTCACCTGTGGCAGTGGATATTGCAATTCCATTGGGGTCCAGTATCTGGCCGGTGAGTGAGATTCTGCATCCGAAGATATCTTCGCCGTTTGTTCCCCTGGAATCCGACCATACCGCCAGGTAACCACTGGGGCTCGCCGCAATCTCGACACTGTTTCGGCTTTGGGGCGCCGGTCCGTATTCCGGACAAAGCGGCACCTCGGGACCAACTACCGGGTCCACCAGGATTGGGAATTGCGCGTGGTTCACGTAGCTCGCGGGAATCGTGATTGTAACTTTGCCGTCCGCATAGCGCGGCATGCACTTGAATCTCTTTCCCTGACGATCCAATACCGTGACTTCCGAATAACAGAAGTCGCGGTGTCCGTGCTCACCCAGGAACTGCAACCCGGAGAGTGAGGAGCTGGTTTTATGGGGAGTATAAAGGTCGCCTTCCAGCACAATGTCCCCAGGTGAGCACGGACGCCTATTGATCACCCAGCACTGCTCGATTCCGCGCCGCAGTGAGGTGTAGCTTTCGGAGATGTCTTTGCCGTAGCCGTAGGTAACCGCGCTGCCGGCCGCGCTTACACGGGGAGCCGATTTGAAACTGATCCGTTCCCCGCCGAGTGCTATAGACCTCAGGCGATAAGTCATATCCGGTATGGCTGACGCTTTGGAGAAATACTCGAACTTGCCGTCCACGAACTTCGCGGTATATGTCGAGGTCCTGACGGCATATCCTTCTCCGCATCGGACCACACTACCGGCGACGGCGGCGGAAGCCAGAGAGCAAAGCACCAGCGCCGTGAGTCCGAATGTTTGGGTTCTTTTGAACAGCATAGTCATTGAGTGTACCATCCTCCTGTAAAAACGGTTACTTTTGCGCAAACGCGGCGGGGCATTCTCGCGATTGCGCTGCGCGAGAGGTCCGGTTTGGTTTGCACGGAATAGCTGTGGCGTTCTTGCGTGGCTAACTATGTGCCGGCCTGCAAAAAACCACCGCAAGTATACCCGCTCATCTGGCGGCCTAACCTCGTGTAATGTAAATTCTCAACATTGGATGCAATGTGAATATAATATGGATGAGCCAGACACATATTCGACGCAATGAATCAAGCTCAGGCACAAGTTGGCACGTAATTTGCAAGCAGCATCTGTGACTCGGGCTAACATTTTGACAGGTAGGGTCGGTTATTGATGAGCCAGAAAATCACCAGCACATGCAGTTGCCGTTCTGAAGCAACGACTAGTAACTCAAGGAGGACATGCAATGCGACCATTGGCATTCGTGGCCGCAGCAGTGCTCGTTGCCTGCTGCTGCTGCGGGAAAGCGTGGTCCGCGGGATCGGCGGCGGAAGATGCCTACAGCGCGACAGTTGTAGCATCCCCGGTCGGTCCTCCTGGCTTAAATACATGGACCTACACTCTCACAAATACCAGCCTGGACGCGAGCTACAACATAGCGATTTTTCAGCTCGAAGTCGATCCGGATACATCCATAGTGAAAAACGAGGTGATCGATCCGCCGCTATGGGTGTCGGATAGAGATGACCCACATTGTATTCAGTGGGCCTGCACATCAGAGACGAACCTCCCTGCCGGGGGGGTTCGAGATGGGTTTGCAATAACGTTCAGTCAACAGCCCGCATATCAGAACTACACCGCTGTGTTTGATGACGGTGGAATGAATTATGGCGTGGTGAGCGTTGCTGCTCCCGAACCGGGGAGCGCAGTTGCGCTGTTGGCCGGAGTGGTCTCGCTCGCTGCCTGCATTCGCAGGCGGCGCAGTTGAGACGACGCCAGGACACGGGAGCCCGATGCAACTTGCATCGGCTCCTGTTCTTATTTCGCGCACTGAGCAGCGTGACACCCAAATCGGCAGTTGAAAGCTTGCCCGCCTGGTTTCCCACGGGTATAATGTGGCATATACTTTGTGACATCTATCCCGAGAGGAGACTTATATGCCGAAAGCAGCCGATGCCGCCTGGAACCTGGGCGACCTCTACGAGAGCATTACCGACCCCAAAGTCGAGGCTACGCTGGACAGGGCTTTGGCTCGATCCGCAAAGTTTGCCGAGACCTACCGCGGCAAGATCGATAATCCCAGCCTGACTGCTCCCGGACTTTATGATGCGATCAGGGAGTTCGAGAGCATCCTTCAGGAGTCCGCGAAGCCGATGATCTACGCTACGCTGATATTCTCCGCCGATACCAGCAAGCCGGAACACGGCGCGTTTCTGCAGCACGTTCAGGAGCGCCAGACCCAGGTCTCCCTGGAGCTGATCTTCTTCGAACTGGAGCTGATGGCGGTGGCGCCGGAGGTCATTGATCCGCTGGTTGAGGAAAAAATCCTGGCGCCTTATCGACATTTCATCTATGCTTCGCGACTTTTCCGCGAGCACCGGTTATCCGAACCGGAGGAAAGAATTCTCGAAGAGAAGGCCAACACCGGAGGCAGGGCGTTCGAGCGGCTGTTTGAGGAGTCGGTTTCCTCGATCGAATTCAAGGTGAGCGTCGACGGCGAGGAGAAGATCATGCTGGAACCGGAGGTTCTGGCTCTGCTGCGTGATCCCAAGCGCGAGACCCGCAAGGCCGCGGCGCTTGCTCTTACCACCGGTCTTTCGGAAAACAGCAGGCTTCTCACGTTCATCTTCAACACGCTTGTGTATGATAAATCGGTCGACGACCGCCTCAGGAAATATGAGTATCCCGAGCAGGCCCGCAATACTGCAAACGAACTGGACCAAGATACCGTGGAAACCGTGATCTCGACCTGCGTGGAGAACTACGGACTGGTTGCTCGCTACTACCGTGCCAAACGCGACATCCTCGGTTACGACAAGCTGATGCACTACGACCGCTACGCGCCGCTCTTCGAGGCAAAGAAGCATTATTCTTACGACGAGGGCCGGGACATAATCCTCAGCTCGTTCGAGAAATTTTCCAAGGCGATGAGCGAGGCCGCGGGCGAGTTCTTCGAAAACGACTGGATCGATGCCGCCCCAAGAAAAGGCAAGCGGGGTGGGGCGTTTTGCATGTACGTGACCCCGGATCTGCACCCTTATGTTCTTCTGACTTATCTTAACCGCAAGGACGACATTATGACACTTGGTCACGAGTTGGGGCATGGCGTTCACGCTTGCCTGGCCAGGCGCCAGGGCTACCTTAGTTTCTCGAGCACTCTCCCTGTCGCGGAACTCGCCAGCACTTTCGGGGAGATGCTGGTGTTCGAGAGCCTGGTGGCCAAGTCCGATCTGGAGGACAAGCTTGCGCTGTATGCCGAGAAGATCGAGGAAGTCTTCGCCACGATCTTCCGCCAGGCGTCGATGTATCGGTTCGAACAGGAACTGCACCGGGCGCGCAGAGAGCGGGGCGAGCTCACGTCGGAAGAAATCTCGGAGATGTGGCAGCGCAACATTCAGGCGATGTTCGGCGATTCGGTGGAGATGGGCGAAGAGCATCAGCTCTGGTGGATGTACGTTAACCACTTCGTCGGCTCGCCGTTTTATGTGTATGCCTATTCTTTTGGCGAACTGCTGGTGATGGCGCTTTACTCGATGTATCGAAAAGAGGGTGAGCCGTTCGTGCCCAAGTATGTCGAGATGCTTGAGGCCGGAGGCTCGTGTTCGCCGTCGGAACTCCTCGGCAGGATCGGAATCGATATCAAGGACCCCGGTTTCTGGCGGGGTGGAATGAAGGTCGTCGATCAACTTATAGGCGACTTCGAGAAGCTTTACACCCAGTGGAAAGCGCTCAAGTAAGGTCGTAGGAATTCCTTAGGCAAAGAGCGAACGAAACTGCAGTGGTAACCCATGCTGGGGTGGCGATTTCCGAAACGCCACCCCAGAACTTAACCGCGCCCAGGCGCGGCACGCTTCGCGTTAAGACGACGGTATCAGATTTAATCATTCCGAGCGAAGACGAGGAATCTACTTTGAACCGGACGTCTTAAAAAGCAGATTTCTCACTGGGTTCGAAATGACAGTATCGGTAGGTCATTTTGAAAGACCGTTTGGCAGGTTTCACGCTCAAAACGAGCTATAATCTCCTAAGAATGAACTAGAGCGGGATTTCTAAATCCTGCCGGCTGCCGTGCGCCCCGGATTCCCAAGTCCGGGTGAAGTGGAGTATTTAGTGAACAACCGCGAGCGATTCCGGCGCGTATTGAACTTTGAACCGGTGGACCGCCTTCCGTGGATGGAGTGGGCTGTCTGGTGGGATAAGACCATCGAGCGATGGCATGGCGAGGGCTTGCCGCGCGAGCTTGTGGGCGAGGGCGACATTCGGGATTTCTTTGGGTTGGACCCCGAGCGGCAGCTCTGGTTTCCCACGCGCGCGTCGAGTTGCCCGGGGCCCGCGGGGCACGGGCTGCCGATAGTTTCTACGCCCGAAGAGGTACAGGGCCATCAGGGAACACCTTTACCCCGAGCCGGCGTTCGACCCTGAGCCGGTAAAGAAGTGGGCCTGGGAGCAGAGAGCGGGAGAGCTGATGGTGTGGATTTCGATGGACGGGTTCTTCTGGTTCCCTCGCACTCTTCTGGGCATCGAAGGGCATTTGTATGCTTTCTATGATTATCCCGATCTTATCAAGGAGATGAACGAGGATCTGCTTGCGTTTCATCTGCGCGTGCTGGATCAGTTCTGCGAGATATGTGTCCCAGATTTCATGACATTCGGGGAGGATATGTCTTACAATCACGGTCCGATGCTTTCAAAGGAGCTCTTCGACGAGTTTATGGCTCCGTATTACCGGCGAATTGTGCCTGCGCTTGTCGAACGCGGCATTGTGCCGTTTGTGGACACCGATGGTGACGTAACTGAGCCGATGGACTGGTTTATGGAAGTCGGCGTGCAGGGATTCCTGCCCCTGGAGAGGATGGCGGGGGTGGATATCGCTGAACTGCGCAAGCGGCATCCTGAGGTGAAGATGATTGGCGCGTTCGATAAGACGACTATGCACCTGGGTGAGGAGCGGATGAGGCAGGAGTTCGAGCGATTGCTGCCGGTGATGAAGCAGGGCGGCTACATACCCTCCGTAGATCATCAGACTCCTCCCGCCGTGTCTATCGAGGATTACCGTTTGTACGTGCGACTGCTGAGGCAGTATTGCCGGTTGGCCGCACAGGGATAACAGGAGTTTTAAATTGAACAACCGTGAAAGGTTCCTGCGCACACTGAACTTCAAGCCGGTCGACCGGCTGCCCGTCATTGAGTGGGCGTGGTGGTGGGACAAGACCATCGATCGCTGGCATGGCGAGGGGCTGCCGCCTGAGTTGACGGACTGCGATGAGATCCGAGCATACTTCGGTCTGGATACGATACGCGAGACCTGGGTGGGCCCGCGCCGTGCAACCTGCCCGCCTGCGCCGGGCCACGGCCTGCCGGTGGTTTATAACAGGGAAGATTACCTCGCGATCAAGAAGCATCTCTACCCCGATGTCGCATTCGACCGGGAGCTTTTCAGACGATGGGGCGAGGAGCAGAAGGCGGGCGAGACGATCATCTGGATCTATATGGACGGCTATTTCTGGTTCCCGCGCGGCCTCCTCGGTATCGAGAATCATCTGTTCGCGTTCTACGATCAGCCGGACCTGATGAATGAGATGAACCGGGACCTGATGGAGTTCAATCTGCGAATCATCGACCAGATATGCGAGGTATGCGTGCCGGATATTATGGAGATTGCCGAAGATTTATCTTACAATCACGGCCCCATGCTCTCCAAGGAGCTCTTCGACGAGTTCCTGGCGCCGTACTATCGGCCGGTCACGGCAAAGCTTCGCGAGCGAGGGATACTTCCGTTCGTCGACACCGACGGCGACCTGACCGAGTGCGTGAGCTGGTTCGAGGAAAATGGCGTTCAGGGAGTGGAACCGCTGGAGAGACAGGCGGGGGTAGATCCCGTCTATATCCGGGAGAAACACCCGAATGTGAGAATGATCGGCGGGTTCGATAAAACGATCATGCACCTGGGCGAAGAACGGATGCGGCAGGAGTTCGAGCACATGCTCCCCGCAATGCGCTCGGGCGGCTTTATTCTTTCGATAGATCACCAGACCCCGCCCGGAGTGTCGCTGGAGGATTTCCGGTTGTATTTGAGCCTTCTGCGGGAGTATTGCGAGAAGGCCGGGTCGGGATAAGGCAAAAACATTGCCCGCTGCACAGCGCAAAGCGCAGGAACTGCAGCGGGCAAAATGGTCCAAGAGCCGGAGCGTGGGGACTGCCATCGGCGACTTCTGCGGTGATTGATGTGATATAATCGAGTAGCTCAACACTTGGAATAGAGTGAATGGGGACCAGTTCAGGAGTCGGTGCTTTGCTCAGGATCAACCGCAGCTACAAGTGGTGTTTGTGTGTCTTGCTGGTCGTTATGACCGCCGCTGCGTATTGGCACGTAATGGACTGCGGATTCACAAACTACGACGATGATGCCTACGTTACCAACAATGCGCACGTCAATACGGGTCTCAACGCGGAAAATGTCAAGTGGGCGTTCGTCACCCTCAATTATCATCTCTGGCATCCTCTGACCTGGGTGTCGCTGATGCTGGATGCGCAGATATCGGGCATGGATGCCTCCGGATATCATGCGACCAACCTGCTGCTTCACCTGGCGAATGTCGTGATTCTTTTCCTGCTGCTGAACGCCATGACCGGCGCCTTGTGGCGCAGCGCGTTTGTGGCGGCGATCTTCGCCATTTATCCCATTAATGTGGAATCGGTCGCCTGGATTCCGGAGCGCAAGAACGTCCTGAGTACGCTCCTCTGGCTTCTGGGAATCTGGGCATACGTCAGGTACGTCCGCAAACCAGGCGTCTGGCGGTATTTGCAGATCGTTGCGGTGTTGATACTGGGACTGATGGCGAAGCCTACACTCGCCCCCTTTCCGGTGCTTTTGCTGGCGCTGGACTACTGGCCGCTCGGTCGGTTTATGGAGGGTAAACGCAGCGAGCGCTTAGCGAAGGCGCGGAAGCTGGTGATGGAGAAGCTGCCATTTGTGGCACTCGCCATTGTCGCACTGGCGATCACAATGTTGGTGCAGGAGAATGCGCATGAAGGAACTATCAATGAGTTCCCGCTGGGCGTGCGGCTTGCTAATACCGCAGCAACCTTTGTAAATTACCTCGGCAAGATGATCTGGCCTGACCGCCTTGCTATATACTATCCTTATCCGGGCACAAGCCTTCCGGTTGTCGATGTACTGGGGTCCGCGTTGATTTTGTTCCTTCTCAGTGCTGCGACCGTGAAGGCGGCGCGAAGCTACCCATATGCTCTCGTGGGTTGGGTGTGGTTCGTTGCTGTGCTCTTGCCGGTGGTAGGGCTGGTGCAGTTCGGCACGCAGCGGATGGCTGATCGATATGCCTATGTCTCGTTCATCGGCCTTTACATAATACTTGCGTGGGGAATCCCGGACTTGCTGAACAAGGTGATCGGCAAGGTTGATAATGGCAGAGCACGTCGCAGAGGCGCCGCGCTCGCCGCGTGCGCGACCCTCGTCACGGTATTACTTATCGCCTGCACCTGCAGACAGGTCGGATACTGGCGAGACAACGTTACGCTTTTTACACACGCTCTTGAAGTCACGTCGAACAATTCCCTCGCTCATTACAACCTCGCCTGCGAGCTTATCAGGGAGGGAGACACCGAGGGCGCGATGGCGCACGTGCGCGAGGCTGTTCGCATTGCTCCCGACTTCGGCGATGCTCAAAACAGCCTGGCGTGCGGATTGGTGCAGCAGGGCAAGACCGACGAAGCCATTCTGCATTTCCGTCTGGCGCTGCGGGCAAACCCAGAAGATGTCTTTGTTCATGACAACCTCGGCGCTGCTCTGCTGGATAAGGGAAAGTATCGATGAGGCGATAGCTCAGTTCAAAGCTGCGGTTGCGCTGGACCCCCGGAACCAGTACGCCCAGGACGATCTGTCACGCGCCTTGTCGATGAGGCCCGAAGTTCGCTAATCATTCCCCTGCGGGAGTGTCGCGAGAAAGCCGAGGCGGATCCGGATCCGGATAAGGCAAAAACATTGCCCGCTGCACAGCGCAAAGCGCAGGAACTGCAGCGGGCAAAATGGTCCAAGAGCCGGAGCGCGAAGGACTACGCCCGGCGTCTTCTTATGGCGATGAGTGATATCAGACCGCTCATCACGGCAAGCATGCCTCCGGCTCGGGAACAAAAACGAGCTGCATCAAAATTGGATTGCTGGACGTCGGCATTCCACCCGTGGGGAAGTTGAACGTCCATTTCATGTCCGGCGAGGAAGCGGTGTAAGCGAACGAATAGCCGGCGTTGAGTTGGCTGTTACTGACCACGACGTCGGTCCCACTGGTTGTGTCCGAGAGAGTCACCCCGGCCGGAGCGCTGATTACCTTCAGGTCCGCCTGTTTCCCAGCAGGCAGTTGATAAGGACCCGCCTCGTTCCAACCTTGTATCCATGAACGCGGTCGCCGTGCAGGCGCTCATTCCCCACAGTTTTAGGTTGTAGACGTAGTTGGTCGTGTCGAGTGGGCGCATTACCTGAAACATACCATTGCCGGCATAGCCGGCTCCATCGTCAAAGCTGGACAAGCCGACCTGGAGGTTCCGAATACCAGGACCCATGGTGCCATCCGACTCAACGGTCCCGGAAGCTCCCATAATAGTCTCGTCGGACAGGGAGTTACCACCAACCTGGTCCGATCCGCAGAGCCAGATAGCCCACGCTCCGGTGGCGTCGGCGTGCGCCGCTGATCCCAGGCACAGCAGCGCAAGCGCTGCCGCAATTACAAGTTACGTTCTTCATTTTCCTCCTCCTTAGAGTGGTGTTTTGGACTTCGCGGTGTCTGCTGCCCGCTTTCGGCCCAAATCTGATAGTGTCGTAAACTAATGACTCGCTACCGTAGTATGCATCCGCTTGTGCAGTTTGTCAATGCCCGCCTGGTTAAATTTCGCAACTTTTTTAATGAGAAGCCGTCCCTGACATTAACTAGCCTTTCATCTACCTCGGCTGCATGAATGCAACAAAAATGCAGCAACCTGAGCCCCGTCGAAGGGTGCGGAAAATCATGTGGGAGGCTTCCGACTATAGTTAACCGCGTGCTTCGACTGAGCTCAGAATGCTGCGTTAGTGAGGTGTTTTTCTACACTGACCGCAGCATAGCCGACTACCTCTTCCATATCCTGTACGATGTCTCCGGAGGTATAGTAAGCCAGTTTGTGAGCCTGGGTGGCGCCCAGCGCTTTGCAGGCTTCCAGCATTACCGCCGTTCCCAAGGCGCCGCACATGGTGATCGATCTTTCGTTTATTAACATGTATAAGGCCGCTCGCATCGAGCCTGAATATTCGGTCAAGCGCCAGTGCGTCCTTTGCCTGGGCGCTTCCTCTGGACTCATAGTGCGTAAAGTCGGTGCTGGCGATGATGACGGCGTTCTTGCCCTGCAGCGCTTTTGCTATGGCCTGGCCAAGGTCATTCACCAGCGCCCCGGCATCACGCTCGGGTGTGTGCGCTATTGTTATCGGAACTAGCCTGATCCCGTCCCCCGCGATGTATTGAATGAACGGGAGCTGCACCTCGATGCAGTGTTCCCGCAGATGGGCCTGATTATCTTCTTTGGCATATGCGGACATCTGAAGAATCGCATCGATTGTCTCGCGGTCCGTGTTCAGTCTGCCAAGCGGGGTCAGCCATTCGCGCTCGGTGCTCACAGCCACGCTGGCGCCCACTCCGTAGTGGTTTGGGCCCAGCAGGACTGCGATGTCCGGTGGCCCATCGGCAGCCATGACCTCATACGCGCATGCGGCTGCCTGTCCGGAGTAAACATAGCCTGCGTGCGGGCACACGAGGCCAAGAATCCGCCCGAGCCTGCCGGCGCGGGGCTGCGGGAGCCTGCCCGGTCCCAGGCCGCCCAGGAAGCACTCTTCTATACTGGAAATCAGCGCATCTCTATCACCCTCATAGAACATTCCTGCCACCGCTGGTCTGCGTGTCATATCGCGTTTCCCTACCTTTTGCTCCTGGCATTGAGGTTGAAACTAGTAATATTACCTGTTCTTAAAAAATGGTATTGACAGCTCTTCTATTTGGTGCTACATTGAGTCTGTAAGAGCGGGAGAGTGGTCGAGTTGAACAAGACCACCGAAAAACCCCGCTGGTCCGGGAGGAGATAAAGGAAGCGTGTGGCGGGACTAAGTCCCACTGAATAGTGGAAGTCACCACTGGCCCCAATCATCCTCTCACAATCTGTCAAACCTCTAAAAGTATATCTCAGTAGCTGAATAATCGCCAGTTTGATTGGTGGGGTTGACAGGTAACA
The DNA here is from genome assembly GCA_963775535.1 of uncultured bacterium. Lineage (GTDB taxonomy): Bacteria > Armatimonadota > UBA5829 > UBA5829 > UBA5829 > CAVZJH01. The sequence continues at coordinate 16,898 of CAVZJH010000053.1, forward strand.
TGCATTATGCTTGCTTCGCTGGCATACTAGCCCGGCAGGTCTCTGGAAACAAATGCAGAGCTGCCGAAATGTAGAGGTATTGCATAAGCAGAGGTATAGTGGGCAGATGCCCGTATGACAAGTGGTTTTAAGGCTTGTGCTCTTTCCCTTAAAGTGGTGCACCGTTCAGCTAGTCGGATTGGCACGAAATTTGCACCAATTCAATTGAGTGAGAATTCTGATTGGCGGGAGAAACTAGAAAGGGGACATAAGGTCTATGAGCACAGGGATAAGCGACAATAAGAAATACTCAGTCGCATCTTCTAACAGGAGAGGAGGAGGTGAAAAAATGAAGAAACTTCTCGTAATCGCAATCGTAGGAATGATGGTGATGGGCTTGACCCTAGCCGCAAACGCCGCTGCCACGGATGACGTGTGGGCAGTTTACCTGAAAGGTACCGACCAAGCTGGTGGAAATGCACTTGCATCGTCGACCGTTCTCGGTGCCTCTGGCACAGTTGAGTCAGATTCAAGCGCCAGCGCTGGTGTAGGTAGCGCGCAGGTTGCTCTGACCACCTTTGACCCCGGAGTTGGCACTGGTAGCACCGGTTATTCGAAGGAAATGCACCCGGCCGGGACGTCCGTCAACGCATACAACCTGAAACTGTGGGCGTTGCCTGAGTGCACAGCGACATCTTTCATAGTAACCGGTTGGAATCCGTCCGGCACTTATGCTCTGGGCAACGGTGGTGCCACCGGTATTCCCGAGCAGACGCACCTGATAGTGGTGAGCTGCCCTGCAGGTATCACCCTGACAGACACAAGTGGTGGCGCTGATGTCGAGGTCACGAATCCCGTGGGCTATGAGTTCACGTTCGCTACTGGCAAGAACGGCACATCGACCGCACCGCAGTTAGATTGGACGTTCAACGGTGCAACCGCCGTAACCGCAGGCTCCAGCAGCCCGATTCTGCTCGAGCTGGTTCCTGAGCCCGGAAGCATACTTGCTATGCTGAGCGGTCTCGTGGGCTTGGTCGGATTCGGCATTCGCCGCAGGAAGTAAGTTCCAAGGATCAGTTCGATTGGAACATTCTTGGTGCACCAATTGATCTAACGGCCGCCGGATCATTCCGGTCCGGCGGCTCCTTTCCCTCCCGAAAGAGGAGGTTGTTAAAACAAAGCCGCTGCTCTTCCATGAGCGGGGCGACAAGGAAAAGGTTCCAACGTGAACAAGTTTCCGCAGGGTTCACTGAGGGAAACATCATCGTAGACTCGCACTCATACAGACTTCCATTTTTTCTCTTTGCCCTGTTAAGGGCCGTTGAAAGCGAATCTTACCGTATTGATTGGGACCGAAACATAAGATCCAGGCTTTGAAACCGAAAAGCAAAGATTAGGTAATATTACCAGGTTGACAGAGCCCAGGTCGTGTGCTATATTCCATTTGAGAACTGTATCTGTAAGACAAAAGGAAAGGGGAGGTGGACACAATGTTTAACCGATTTGATTCCAAAATGAAATCACTGAAAGGAGGTGAAATGATGAAAGTATTAGGATTAGTGCTTGTAATGCTGTTTGTTGTTGCAGGAGCTGTCGCAGCACAGAGTAACGCTACCTTGGATGTCTATGGACAATGGAACTTGGTTGCTTTGCCGCAGGTTCCGTTGAATTCGGACCCGACGCAGGTATTCCAGGCTCTTCCGGATGGTGTGGATAACGGTAACATATGGAGAATGGACGCGCCGTCCCAAAGCCTTGTCGACTATGATGACATGAACCCAGGCGGCTTCGGCGGATGCGTGCTAGGAGACGGTTACCAGTTGTGCGCTCCTTCAATAAAGGAGGGGACGCTGGTCACGACGGTCAGCTATGCGGCTGTTGCCGATGGTGTGCCGACCAACGGAGTCATGACAGACATGTGGATTTCGTTGCCTGGTTACCAGTTAGGTTCTGGTAATACTGGAGGATGGTCGATTATTGGACAGCCGTTCGCTCATGTCTACATTCATTGGCGACCTGAACTTTACGGATGGTGTCAGTCTCTACACCTGGGACCAAGCCTGCGGAGAAGATCCAACTGGCCCCGCTATACCATGGGTCGACAACGTAATGTGGGGGATGGACGGCACCACTGGTAGCTTGTACGACGTTGGTGACAGCATGAACACTGATGATCATCTTCGCTCTGGATGTGGCTATCAGTTCCACACAGACATAAACAATATCGCGATGATCGTCCCGTCTACGCCAGACTAAACAGCAATTCGAAACACGCAATGTAATTTATCCGGCCACTACGAAAATACTTGGGACAAAGTTTCCCGTTAACGGGGTGGCAGCTGAGGTAGACCGAAGCTGTCACCCTATTTCACATGTTCCGTAGCTCATCAGCCTTAGATTTCGAGACCTCATGCCGTAGGGGTGAGGCAGTGGTGCAGACCGAATAGGATTAGTAGTGAATGAAGACCGGAGATGATAAGTGGGGATAGCGGACCGGGTTGGTGCTAAAAGAGGTTCGCAAATGGGGGTGAGGTGAAATGATGAGAACGTTAGGGTTAGTGCTTGTAATACTGTTTGTTGTTGCGGGAGCTGTCGCAGCACAGGGTAATGCTACGATCGATGTTTACGGGACCCTAACCTCGTAGCCTGCCGCAGGTTCCACTCAATGCGGATCCGACATCGGTTTTCGCAGCCTGTCCGGATGGCGTGGATAACGGCAACCTTTGGAGAATGGATGCCACGGACCAAAGCCTAGTCGATTATGATTCAATGAACCCAGGGAGCTTCGGTGGCTGCGTTCTGGGAGACGCCTACGAGTTGTATGCCCATGCAACGCAGGGCACCCTGGTCACCACGGTCAGCTATGCGGCTCTTGGCGACGGTGTGCCGAACAGCGGAGTTATGACTGATGCGTGGGTTGCTCTGCCTGGCAACCAATTGGACCCTAAAGGTCTTGGTGGATGGCATTTGGTGGGACAGCCCTTTGCCCATAACACCTACATTGGCGATTTGGCCTTTACCGATGGTAACAACTACTACACCTGGGCTCGGCCACCGGCGATGCCTCCGGAGGTCCCAGTACGCCTCGGGTTGACCCCAATATGTGGGGGTGGACTGTACCAACGGAAGATGTTTGACGTGGGTATCGCAATGGACTTTGACGATCATCTTCGCGCCGGACAGGGCTATGAGTTCCACACAGACATAAACAATATCGCGATGATTATCCCGTCAACGCCAGACTAAACAGCACTTAGAAACACGCAATGTAATTTATCCGGCCACTACGAAAATACTTGGGACAAAGTTTCCCATTAACGGGGTGGCAGTCAGAGGGGGACCGAGGCTGCCACCCTATTCACATGTTGGGACGCTTCTGCGGGAGTGTTCGGTATTGCGGGCGCGTGCACCCCGCTAATCTTTAGTGCGAGCGAAGCGTGTGCATCGAAGGGCGGTTGGCATCGCACGGGCCTGCTCAGCGTAAACGCGATGTTTAGTTGAGCTGGAAATCGGGGAAATAACCCAGGGTTTATGCAGGTCGGGTGGAGTGAGTCCGGTCCCGCTTCGTTGGTCCTGAGTAGCCAGGCTTATCGAATGGCGGCCACACGGCGAACGCTTAGGCTTTGCGATGTCCGACCCGCAGTCTTTTACTTGTAATAAGTTCTGATTCGGGTCTTGCCAAATCGCCATTTGTGAGGTATATAGTGATATAGGAGTGGTTGTTCGTTGTGTTTGGGCGACTGTGCAATATCGGTCGCCAGTGGTGGTATAATGGTAGTGGTAACTCAGCGATTATGAATGGTGGCATGAATACTCTCGGGCCAGCGATATCACTGTCGCCCCAGGGGTCTGACCGCGAAGGAGAGGGAAATGAGAAGAGTCATATTAGCTTTCATTTTGGTAACTATGCTGGTAACAGCCTCGGCGTGCCTGGCAACTACAGTCACACCCCTTGGAGTGCCGAACAGGGCAATTGGCGGTGGCGCATTGAACCGGTCACACGCTTGGCGTGCAAGGCGGTGTCGGTCTCAACAATATCGGTCTGCTGGTTGTGGCCTGGGGCCAGGTCACGTATGCTTACAACGACGGAACGACCATGTTTTTCTACATCGACGATGGGGCGCATCTCAGTGACGGATCCACGCATCTGGTGGGCGGCAATGCAGTGAGTAACGTTGGGGTTAGAGTGAGTTACGATAATCTTGCGTCCGGTAACTCTATTACCGCGCCCGCCGTAAACTCTTTTGTATCGGTCACGGGAATCTCCTGCACGGTCGCCGTCAACAGTAAGATTTGGCCAAATGTTCGGCCAGGCGGCAATCCGACGTGGTTACGATTACACAGTAGTTCATTGCGATCCGGATCTTGCGGGTTAGTCTTCTGCAGCCGGGAAGCAATGACCGTGTATAATACTGGCGGGCTGCATCCCGGGACGACAGTGTCCCGAAGGGGTGCGAGAGTCTAAGCGCGGTTAACGCATTCGACCGTCCTGCGATGCGCTTCGCTACTCACGACTGGGGGGCTAATCCCATGGCTCTGAACTACCTGGGCAGGGGACTTGGGGTATTATTGGATGGCGCATAGAAGAGGAATGCTGTTCATAGGCTGGTGCATTGTGCTGCTGGTTGCGGCCGTGTGCGCCTGCGCGCAGTCTCCCATATATAATCCCAGCTTCGAGGATGATCTGATGGGGTGGGGCACTTATTCGTATTCGCCACTCCCACAGGGAAGCCCAATGGAACCGTGGACGGGCTGCATCGGCACGGATACGGATGATGGCGACTTCGACCTGCTGATGCCGACACCACCTACCGCCCCGGACGGCGATTATGTGTGCGGCCTGCAGTCTCAGAATACGTCGAGTAACGGTGGCATATACCAAAACTTCAACTGGTTTGGCGGACCGGCAGTCATATCCGTTACGGCACGCGCATTCTCCGCTTCATTCCCCGGAAATGAACCCTGTAACAATGGCTGCCGCGTTCGGATGGCGCTTCTCAACACGGTATCCGGCGACCGGGACGATGTGCCCGCGGATGGCTGGGTCGAGTTTCCCTGGGGCGACTTTTGGTCCGTAAAGACCCTGAGCGTGCCGGGTCCTGGTGTGTACACCCTCTTCATCGAAGCCTATCAGCCGTATGCCTACGGAACCACCAGCACCCTTTGGGATAACGTCGTATTCACCCCATTGGCGCCGTCCAATATAATCAGCGGTCCGAGCGTTACTATCCCTGGAGATCCCACGAGACCGGATAAGACGGCGCTGATTTCGTGGACAACGGACCAGCCCACAACTTCGTGGGTGGACTATGGCTCAACTACCAGCTATGGCCGCGTGGCCCAATGCGCCGATCTTGTTACCCAGCACGCCGTGATGTTGTCCAGCCTGACAAATTCCAGCAGCTATCACTTCCAGGTATCGAGCACTTCGCCGACGTGTACACCCTGCACTTCTGCTGATTCTACTTTCACCACACCTATCCAAATATCGAATATCAGCTCCTCTTACATCGTCAATGGCACAGATGTGATCGTTAACTGGACGACAGATATACCGACGACCTCCCAGATCGAGTATGGGACTACCACAGCCTACGGCAGCGCAACCAGCCCATCTCCGAACCTCTCGCAGGACCACCAACTGACACTGACAGGCCTTGCCGAGGATACGACCTACCATTTTCGGATTTGGGCTACGAATCTGCCTTATTACACGGTTGTCGCGTCCGAGGATCAGGTGTTCGATACTCTGCCGAACGTTTCGCAGACCTTGCAGAATGGCGGCTTTGAGTCATCTCACAATGGAGTCTCGCCAAGCCTGTATCCGTGGGTCCAGTACACGACGGTTATTCCGGGCCTCGCCGCAAATCCCATTGATGGGATTGTGGGACCGTTTCCGGCGGGCGGCCAATCGTTCTGGCCTCCGTTCGACTCTTATTACGGCAGTCCCGAGATCACGGCTTTCGATGGTTCATACTTCCTTGGGGCCGCAGCCAACGGCAGTTATGAGAACGGCGGTGTGTTCCAGAGAATCCAGGCGACGCCCGGACAGACTTGCACACTGGTTGCTCACTTTGCGACCTGTCGATCTCTGAATATCATGGGTACCGACAACATGGCGATGCTTGGAATCGACCCTAACGGCGGTGCGGACCCGCAGAGCCCCGATGTTCAGTGGAACAGCGTGTATTCCGCCACAAATGACAATCAGTGGCAGAGCGCCACCATTAGCGCCACAGCCGGCAATAATGGATCGATCACCGTGTTTCTGGGCGTCTTCCAGCAGTGGTCCGCGTGGCACGTGGTTGCTATCGACGGAGTCAGTCTTGGCGCTCCTGTGCCGATGTCTGTCGGACAGTTGAAGCAATCGTCCAGCGGCGGCGCTGCGATTCTCCAGAACAAGGTGGTCACCTACGTCGACGACAATTTTGTCTATTACGGCGGCAATACCTACGTAAAGGCCTACGTGGAGGATGACAATGCGTACGGCGGGCGTAGCCGTGCTGATTGACGCGATGTCAGACGCATACCCCGATCCCGGGAATCGTGTAACCGTTACCGGGGCTCCCGTGCTGATAGGTATGGAAGGGATGGTGGTCGCCAGCGACTGGACACTGGATCCCTGGTTCTACGACCTTCCGAATCCGGTTGCATTGTGCAACAAGGCCGTGGGCGGTTCTACCCCGATGCAGCCCCCGCTCTCCGACAGGGGGGGGCTGTGCACCGTCGGCTCGCGGATACGGTTGTTTGGCAAGGTTACCTGGGTAGACAATCCGAACTGGCCGGGTCAGGACGCCGTTGCCTACATTGACGATGGTTCGGGGCTTCTGGATCACCAGCCTCAGGCAGGAGAGCAGCCCATTTACGGCATTAGAGTGCAGTTGACCGGCAATCCGAGCTACGGGGTTGACGTGGGTGATTACATTGCAGCGACGGGTGTATTGGGCATTGTTTATGTCGACCCTGACAATGAGCCGCAGTACCCAAACGGCAACGAGTACCACGCCTACACACTTCAAACCGGAGACCCATCGGACTGGGAAGTCTACGATTCGCAGTGAAATCGGTGTTACCACCCCGCCCCTCCTTCGTCGTGCCACTCAGGAGACGAACGGGGCTAAACCAATCCCAACCACTAAGCCAATGACCGCAGCGGCGGCCAATGCAAAAAACAGCTCCAAACGGCCTCGCCGTCCGGAGCTGTTTACTTATTTCGTTTACTGGTCGGCGTATACGCCTACTTTTTTGCTTTAGCCGTCTTCTGCAGCTTGTCCAGTACACTCTGGGGAAGAAGCCCCATTTTTACTTTCAGCACTTCCACACCCTTCGCGAGCTGCACGTCGGTTTTAGGGTCGTTGGGGTCGAAGTTGTCTGCGGCCTGGACGTATACATCGGGAGCAATGCCCTTTTTGTGTATGTCGATGCCGTTCGGAGTGAGATACTTTGCCGTGGTGATCGCAACCGCCGACCCGTCTTCCATTGGCATAATGGTCTGAACTCGTCCCTTGCCGAATGTAGTTGTTCCAACCAGCGTTCCGGCCCCATCGTCTTTGATCGCGCCGGAGACTATCTCCGATGCGCTGGCGCTCCACTCGTCCACAAGCACCACCAGCGGGTAACGCTTGTGATTGTGCCTGTCTTCTTCCACATAGAGCGGGTCCTTCTGTCCACCGCGCTCCTGTATGATCACTACCGGGCCGCTCTCGATAAAGCGGCTTCCGATGTCTACAGCGATGTTCAGCAGCCCGCCCGGGTTGCCTCTGAGGTCGAATATCAGGCCCTTCATGTGTCCCTTGTCCAGATCGGTCAGGGCCTGGTTAAACTGGGTGTCGCTTTGCTCGTTGAACTGGTACAGCCGCACGTAGCCTATCTTGGCCTTGTCATCGAGCATTCTGGACTCGACCATTTCAAAGTTGACTATCTTGCGCGTGATCATAATCGTGAGCAGTTTAGCCTGGGAAGGACGCCGAAGAGTCAGCTTGACCTTGGTGCCCTCTTTGCCTCGAATCAACTTCACGACGTCGTTTATGTCCATTCCCTTGATCTTCTTGCCGTCAACGGCAATTATCACGTCGTTGCTCTTGACACCTGCCCGAAACGCCGGTGATTTCTTGAGCGGCTCCTTGATATAAACCTCGTCGTTCTTGTTGGTATCGAGCCGGGCTCCTATGCCGGTGAAGTTGCCCTCGTTCTCTTCTCGCATCTTAGTGTAGTCGTCCGGGTCCATAAAGCGGGTGAACGGGTCTCCAAGAGCGAGAAGCATACCCCGGATCGCATTATAGGTCAGATCTTGTTCATTGAGCTTCTTGACTCGCTGGTCCGGATTCTTGCAGTAGTAATCTTCTTTCAGTTGCTCGATGACGGAAGAGTAAGTGCCGATGAGCGGCAGTATCCTGCTTTCGCTCTTGTCTTCCTGGGAATTACTGATGTTTTCCAGACGCTGCGGAAGCAGTTGGAGGCTGGCTACCCAACTCTTCACGTTTCCGCCGCTTGCCCGGACATCCGGGGCGACGAATCCTACCACGAACGCCGCAAACAGCAGAAACAGTATGGGAATTATAGCTTCGATTCGTATTTTTCTCATTGGATTAGCTCTTGCCTCCCTGAGTGCTCAACAGTCTGGTGGCGGCGCTCAACTGGGGGTCTCCCGTGGAAGCAGATGCCGCCTGCAGGTCTACTCGGAGCCCCTTGCCGCTGTAATCCTTTCCGCTGCTGGTCAGGAATGCGCCCGTTGTCATCATAACCGCGGAACCATCATCCAGTTGGGTCAAGGTGGCGTATGAGGCGTCACCGTATGTCCTTTCGCCAACGAGTTTCGCTGAGCATTCTTCCTGGAGGGCCGAGGCCAGAAGCTCCGGCATGCGTGCGGTTCCGGCATTTACGAATACGGCCATCGGCTTTTGCCACGCGTCCTGGGTGGATGGAATCTTAATAACGGACTTGCGCCCGTGGGATTGCAGTTCCGTGCCCAACGTTTTGCCGGGCGCGACATACTTTGCAACCTGCAGCACCTGGTCTACCTCGCCACCTGCAAGGTTGCGCATATCCAGGACAAGTCCATTCGCGCCTGCCGATGCCATGTCCTTCAGCGCCTTTGCGAACTCCTCCGCAGTGCCGGACGAGAAGCAGTTGATCCTGACGTAGCCCAGCTTCGAGTCCGCATCGAACTGGCTGGTAACAGGCTTCACGGTAAACTCATGAGGAGTAACCTTGATCGTGAGCGGCCTCGCGGAGCCTTTGCGCGATATCGAGAGCTCAACTTCTTTTTTGTCATCGCTAATCAGCGTGTTCTCCGCGTCCAATATAGGGACGCCGGTCTTGATCCTTTGCTGCTCTACCTTGAGCTGCTTGCGGAGTTCGCCGGAATCCTTTGTCTTATCTTTGAGGAGAAGCATGGCGTTTCTCCGTAGGTCAAACGGAAGCACGGCCTTGCCATCGATTGCAACGATGTCATCGCCTGCCTTCAGTCCCGCCTCGGCCGCCGGTCCGGACTGGACCGGTGTAATAACTATCAGGTGTTCCTGGGTCAGGGTTCCGCTTTTGATTCGGTTGACCCCAAGGATCGCCCCGATGCCGTGATACTTGCCCGCCAGAGCATCGACCACCAACTGCCGTTGCGCCGGCTCAAGAAAACGGGTATTCGGGTCGTCAATCCCGGCAAGCATCGCCTTCATTGCATCGTAGGTCATGTCACCCTCTATTTTGGGTGTCAACTGCTCGACGTAATGCCTCTTCTAAGTCCTTGGCGATTTCGTACAAAGTTCCTATCGGCTTGAAATCAATGTTGCCTGCGCCTTCAAGCCCAACGGACGCAACTCGAGTTCCCTGCACGTACTCCGATGTCCCGAGTTGGGCCCTGGCGAGGCGTTCCTCTCGATTTGCGACCTGCAGCCTCATCGCAAAGCCAGTTGCGAAGCACAGTCCCACAAGCAAACCGATCCCGATCCTACGAATAGTTTAAATTTATTACCTCATAACAAAATAGCCGGGCTTTGCAGCCTCGGCGCAACCCTGCATCCCCATCAGCGGGCAATACCGTCGTCGTACTCGTTCCAAATAAGCCACGCTCATACAAAATTATACCACACCGCAGTTGGGTGTCAATTTGGCCCCTGCCGAATCGGGCGCCCGAGAGGATGTCAAATAATATGACGATCTTTTGGCGCGAAAGGTTCAGCCGTTCAGTAAGTCGTCGCGCAGTTACATACCTTCCCGGCCAAATAACGAAGCTCCCCGGGTATCGTTGTACCCGGAGTCGGCAGAGGTCAAGCCACTTTTGGAATCAATCGCGTGCTTATTTCGTCGATGGGCTCGCCGGCTGATTGGGACCGGCGGGATCTATAAGAAAAGCTGGAACCCCAAAAGTCCTTCTGTGAACGCATTGAGAATGCAAATGCCCGCGATGGGTATAGGTTCTATGGCCGAACTTCGGCAGGTCCCTCTGCCGGCAGTCGAGTCAACGTTGCCTAGAGCGAATTACAATAGGAGGAACCTAATGAGCAGGAGAATCCTTCGATGCTTTCTTCCAATGCTGATCCTGGCCCTGATTGCTGCGTTTCCGGCGGCGCCCGCCGTTAGGAGTAAGAGCCGTACCAGTGCTCCGGCGCCCGCAATCGACCCCAGGGCGGATCAGATGCTGCGCCAGATGAGCGATTACCTGAGAGGACTGAACATGCTGACGGTCCACGCGGACACCACGCTTCAGATGCTGACTCCCTCCGGGATGATACTTAACGCCGACCGGGAACTGGATGTTTACGTGCAGCGCCCGGACCATCTCCGGGTCAATTCTTATGTTCCCGACCACGACCGGCAGATTTTCTATGACGGCCAGAGCATAACCATCTTCTCACCGGTGCAGAACTTCTACGCCGTCTTGCCCGCGCCGCCGACCATCCAGCAAACCATCGATGCCGCCAGAAAGCGTGGCGTCGACCTGCCGCTTGGCGATCTCCTGTATGACAACCCATACAATTCCGTCATTAAGCGCGCCCTGCACGGCTATTACATCGGGCTTAGCCTGGTTAGTGGAGTTAAATGCCATCAACTGGCGTTTCGGGGCAAGGATATGGATTGGCAGATATGGATCGAGGACAGTGCCACTCCCCTGCCAAGAAGGGTTGTCATAACCGACAGGCTGGTGAAGCCGTGGCTGAGCTATATGGCTACGCTGACGAAGTGGGACGTCTCTCCGACGTTTGGTCCGGACACGTTCACGTTCGTTCCACCGCCCGGGGCCACTAAGATTCCGTTTGAACCTGCTATGGTCCCGGGGGTTCAGAAGAAGCACAAGTAAACTGGGAGGACACACACGACATGCATAGAGTATGCTTTACATATATTCGTAGATCGTCCGTCCTGGCATTGGCGGCAGCCGTTGTCATGGCATTTGCGATTGTGCCCGCACTCGCAAGAGGCGGCGGAGGCGGAGGCTTCCGAGGCGGTGGAGGTGGTGGCGGCTTCCGAGGCGGCGGCGGAGGGTCCCGCGCTGGTGGTTTTGGCGGCGGAAGCACGTCAAGGCCTTCTTCCGGAACGCGCCCGAGTGGCGGATACCAGTCCGGCCAGCGACCATCCCAGGGAAGCTATCAGCAGCATCCACAAGGAACAAACCAGGGAAGCTATCAGCATCCCCAGGGGACCTACGGTCAGGGGCCATACGCGGGGAACAGACCAGCCCAGGGAGCTTACCCTGGAAACCATCCTAACTACCCTAACGGATATGCCCCCCGGACGAATATCAACACCGGTAACATAAACACCGGCACGGTTAATGTCTCGGGAAGCGATTGGGGATGGGGTGACGGCGGCGCGTGGGGCGCTGCGGCTGTAGGCGCGGCAACCGGCGCCGCGGTTGGCGCTGCAGTGAGCGGAGGCGGTTCTTCCTACGCGTCAGCGCCGCCAGTGGTATATTCCCTGCCGCCAAGCTGCACGCCGGTGGTTGTGAATGGTCAAACCTATCAAAACTGCGGAGGGACCTACTATCAGCCCACCTATCAGGGTTCGACGGTGGCTTACCAGTCAGTTCCGGGACCGTAGTTTATGCGTTCGATGGTCGGAGGCTGAAATGCCTCCGACCTAAATCAATCGGGCCTGCGGTGTCCGCCTTGTGTTCGGGCAGATTTGCAATCTAGCCCGTAAAGGCAATCTGGGGATTTGTAATCCCCTATTGTAGCTTGGGCTGGACGCAGCCGAAGCAATTAAGCAATCATTTTCCCCTGACTTCTTCAATGTAATCATCCACGCTGCCCGCTACCCGCAGATGGGCTATGCCGCGCGCCTTCGATATTTGGCCGGCTCGCCTTACGAGGCGAATGCCGGCCCCGTCGTCAATGAAGTCTACCTCGGTGCCTTTGATCAGGCCGTACGTGTCGCGCAGGTTTTTGGGAACGGTAACTTGGCCGCGTTTGTTGATCTTCATAAGGAATGCCTCCGATGCCTGCCGCTGTCAATATACCGCGAGTAGAGGCCGCGAAACATGACGTCGAGAGTTTGGGTTTGGTTTTCGGTGGCATCGGGCTGCACGCCACAACAAGTGCATGCGCAGAAAATAAGGGGCGTGTATTTGTATGATTTCTTGATTTCCGCCTATGTTGTTGCAAAGGCAATATGTCCTCTTAACTGCAAAGGGAAAATGTCCTCTTAGTGTATCGTAACGTTACGTTATTCCGGCTTTTGTCGGGCGAGTTTGGAGTGGAATATCCTCCAAGCTCGCCAGAGCATCGTGCGCTGATTCGAGCATCTCTAATAGAGACTCTCCCACCTGCGATTCCTGCCAAGTGTCCGTGCGCTGGTCGAAATAATCCTGCATTTCGGTGGTGGCACCCTCCAGCAGAGCCGATGCCGCCTTAATCATGGCTTTCCACCTGCGCAGTCCCGGCACTGATGGGATTGACCCGAATGTCGCCTGAGCGCATCTACCACGATAAGCGGCTTGCCGCTCGCCATTGGTTTGATACTTCCTCCTCCTTGGCATGAGCCGCTCCTTTCACGCGATGCGCGTTGCTCCTATTTGTCTTCCTGGTCCGGACCTTCTCATGGAGCTACCTTCGATAGCACTCGCCGATTTGGATGCCATATACACCCACTGGCTTTCCATAACAGCGCGGACCCCTTTTCTCCTTCTCCTTGCCCGGATCGGTTCCGCGATCTCATTGGCAGGTGCTGTGGCTATCAGCCTTTCCTCGTAGTAGACCCGCCAACTGCCATCTAGGAGTTGCCGCAGTTCGGCTTTTAGGCCGGCATAGCTTCTCTTGCCGGGTCCAGGTGGAATGTCTATGACGATCCCGTCGAAGCGTATCGCGTTATCGTTGCCCACGCGGGCCCCATACTCAAGGGAAAGAACGCGCTCCAGATCAAGTCCACGCCTGGGCTTTCTCCAAGCGCTCTGCGTATCCTGCGGTGCCACCGTAAACTTCTCGTTGAACTCCCGCACGAATATCTCGGCGTATGCGTTTGCTCCAGCAATATCTGTGATACCTTCCAAGCTCAACATCGCGCACAATCTGTCCTGGAGCGTCTTGGAGAGCCTTTCCACTCGACCTTTTGCCTGTGGCGTTCCTCGGAAGATAGCCTCGATACTCAGAGATTCCAGCGCCGAGCCGACCTGTGTCGGGTCCTGGCGCCCAGCCAGTTCCTCTTCGATACTCCAGAAGTCGTCGTTGCGCTTGAGTGATGAGTGACGATCCTGGTAGACGCTCGCCGGAATGCCGTGGCTTGTCACGACACGACGCAGCAGTTCAAGATATGCCCACGAGCACTCCGCTTCCGTAAAGAACAGCCCCAAAACCTTGCCCGTGGCGTCATCCATGGCAGCCATCGCGCAGCACGCTTCCATACCAGGGCCAAACCACCGGTGGGGGCTGCCATCCCAGAGCATCATCAGTCCCTCGCTCACTTTCCTTGGCCTTCTCTTGTGATGCTTCCTCGGTCTGCGCTTCATCTTAGGCTTAATCCCATCCCCGCGACGAATCCCACGAACCGTCTCCCGTGAAAGAGATATCCCCTCACGCTCCACGAGCATTTCGTGGAAATGACTGTCGTTGAACAGGCTATAGCGTTCTTCGAGAGGGCCAACACTTTCGAGCGCACTTCATCGCTGATCTTATTCCCGGACTACGGCCCCGGTTGCCGTGCAGCAGACCCGCGACGCCATCGCCCTCAACCGACTTTCTAAGCCGCCTGGCCTGACGGTAGCTCACTCCCATCTTCTCTGCCGCCTCACTCAGAGCCACACGACCCTCCAATACCATCCGCAGCAAGTGATGCCGCGCTACATCTCGCTCACTAATCTCCATGCCTCCATTCTACAGGAGGACATTATCGCACTGCAGTTAAGGAGGACATAATCGCTATGCTACCACATCTTGATTTCCGCCTATTGACAGACCTGCGAAAAGGAACTATAATCTTAGCGCTCTCTTGTTTAGCAGGGGAGGAGTGGCGTTCATGATGTCAACGACTACCTCCACAGCGGCAATCAACCGCAGTGCGATCCGTCCTGGCAGCAGAGCAGTTACCGCCAATACGGCGATGAGCTGCACAGATTGCTCACTACTAGCATTGTAGCACATAGTGTTCATACGCGCTTCCGGTTACCGGAATAACGCGCCTTACAGCGTTTTGGCGTGTGCCGAAGAGGACTAAAATGGGTTGACGCGATCCCGTGCCTCTTCGGCAGTGCTACATTTGGAGCCACCAGAGAGTAGGCGAGGCACATGACGGACGACCCTCCATGGTACAAACGCCGCCGATACAAGCACTTTGATAGGCCGATATCTGCCGGACGTGCCAGCGCATTGGTGTTAGATCCTGACAGCGTCAAACGTCATGGGTCATGCCATTTCTCAGTGCCACTCTGGTTACACCACGTTACAGATCATCTCAGCACAAGAATAAGTCTAAGGTGAGGGATATAGCGTATGCTTCCCACCTCGACGCAAATGTGTTCTCGTATTACAGTATGCTTCTTTCCATCTCATATGAGCGGGAGTTGGCTCGCCGTTCCATAGGTGATGTGGTACTGGCCTACCGAAAGCTTCCAGGAGGTAAATGCAATATTGATTTCGCAAAGGATACTTTCGAAGACATCATGCGAATAGGCGAGTGTAGTGTCCTTGTAAGTGATGTCGCCGATTTCTTCGGAAGTATCGATCACTCCCTCCTCAAGCATGCCTGGTCCAGGTTGTTGGGCAGGAATGAACTTCCTTCTGACCATTTCGCTGTTTTCAAAGCTGTCACGAAGTTTGCTCATGTGGATCAAGACACCGTGTATCGCCTTTTCAAGATCGGAAAGAGGCGTTCCAAGCAATATTGGGAACCTATCTGTACGGCAGCTGCCTTTCGTGAGGCGAAACGATCCCCCGAGTTCATACAAGTTAACGGGTCAGGTCGCGGCATTCCGCAGGGGTCGCCAATCAGTGCTCTCCTAGCAAATGTATACATGCTTGATGTCGATACGAGTATGGCTGAGCGGTGCGCAGAGATTGGAGGAGTCTACCGGAGATACAGCGACGAGTATTGCTACTGGTATGTCCAAACAAAACCCGTGCGGAACTTGAGGAGCTTCTTCGGTCGCAACTGGCTCGGGTTAAACTGGATTTAGCAGCAGGCAAATCTAAAGAGTCATTTTTCTCTTTTGATGCCGATGGGTCCCTGCGTACAGATAAGCCAGTCCAGGTACTTGGGTTTCTTGTTCGACGGTCAGCGCATCTTGATCCGCTCTTCAACCATAGCGAAATACCACGGGAGGATGCGCCGGGCGATATGCTCCGCTAATGCTGCAGCCCGTCAGAGTTGCCTCTCTGGAGGTGATCCGCGGAGATTCTCCCGCAAAATAATCCGCCAGTTCAGCGGATTGGGCCGTGCTAGAAAATTACCCCGGTTACGCAAAACGCGCTGCCAAAATCATGGCTGCACCTTCGATCGGAAGACAACACCGCAAGCACTGGCGAATGCTCAGTAAACTGCTGGACCAACCGGTGTGCAAAAAAGCCTGCGCTTTGTGCAAAGACCCCGATTTCACCAGCCTTTTCAATGAGTTGGGACATGGCGCAGTAGATGCCCGACACAATTTGTGTCCGTCCTATCCCAGCAATAAGTGACAGCCATAGTCCGGGCTCCTGCCCGGCCTTTCACATCAATCCAGCCCTACTTCGCCTTCGCCCGTATATAATTCAGCCTTCCCCCGGCCAGCACAACTTCCCGTTCTCTTTCCGAGAGATCGTGCGTGACCTTCACCGTGACGTTCGCCGTCTTGTCCACCAGATCGAAGGTCGTTTCGCCGCGCTTGAGCGCATCGGCGATGTTCGGTATCTCGACATCGTCGAGCTGGTTGACCAGGTCGTAAGAGATTGCATCGACCAGCTTAAGCGGGAGAATCCCGAAGTTGACCAGGTTCTGGCGGTGGATTCTGGCGAAGGACTTCACGATTACAGCCTTCACCCCCAGATACATCGGCGCGAGGGCCGCGTGTTCGCGTGAGGAGCCTGGCCGTAGTTCTCGCCGCCGAGGATCAACCCGCCGCCATACTGCTTTGCGCGGCTCGGGAACTCGGGGTCGACCGCCGTGAACACGTGCTCGGAGATCGCCGGAATGTTAGACCGTAGCGGAAGCACCTTGGAGCCCGCGGGCATAATGTGGTCCGTGGTTATGTTGTCGCCGACCTTAAGCAGGATCTTGCCCGAAATAGTCTCGGGAAGAGCCGTGTTCTCGGGAAGCGGCTTGATGTTCGGTCCGCGCACGACCTCTACCGACTCCGGATCGTCGCTCGGCGGGATCACCATCCTGTCGTCCGTCAGGTATTTCTCCGGAGCGCCGTATGTGATCGGCTCACCGAGTTTCCTCGGGTCGGTGATGACGCCGTTTATCGCCGCGGCCACCGCGACCTCCGGCCCCGCGAGGTAGACCTGCGCGCTTTTGGTGCCGCTGCGGCCCTCGAAATTGCGGTTGAATGTTCGGATGGAGACGGCGTTGGTCTTCGGCGACTGGCCCATGCCTATGCACGGACCGCACGCGGACTCGAGTATTCTTGCGCCCGCCGAAACCAGATCGGCAAGCGCGCCGTTTCTGGAGATCATCTCGAAAACCTGCCTGGACCCCGGAGAGATCACCAGGCTCACCGATGGATGCACGGTTTTTCCCTTCAGTGCTCCGGAGACGACCATCAGGTCCCTCAAGGATGAATTGGTGCAGCTTCCGATGGCGATCTGGTCGACTTTGGTTCCCTCGACCTCAGCGACTTTTACCACATTGTCCGGCGAGTGCGGCCTCGCGATCATCGGCGGCAGCTCGTTCAGATCGATCTCTATGACCTCGTCGTAATCGGCGTCAGGGTCGGCTCTGAGCTCTTTCCACTCGTTCTGGCGGTTCTGAGCGGCCATAAACTCCCCGGTCACCTGGTCGCTGGGGAAAATGGATGTCGTCGCTCCCAGTTCAGCGCCCATGTTGGTTATGGTGGCCCTGTCGGTTGCGGAGAGGCTTGCGACACCCTCGCCGCCGTATTCTATGATCTTCCCCACGCCGCCCTTCACACTCAGTATCCGCAGCACCTCGAGGATAACGTCCTTCGCCGAGACCCACGGCTGCAGTTTGCCCGTCAGCTTTACCAGGCAGACTCTGGGCATAGGCATGTAGAACGGCTGGCCCGCCATCGCCGCCGCCACGTCCAGACCGCCCGCGCCGATCGCGAGCATGCCGAGGCCTCCCGCGGTGGGGGTGTGGCTGTCCGAACCCAGGAGGGTCTCTCCCGGGATATCGAACCTCTCGAGCTGGACCTGGTGGCAGATGCCGTTGCCCGGTCGAGAGAAGTAGATGCCGTGCTTCGCCGCCACACTCTGCAGATAGGCATGGTCGTCAGCGTTCTCGAACCCTGTCTGGAGGGTATTGTGGTCGACATAGCTCACCGAGCGCCTGGTCTTCACCTTGGGCACGCCGATTGCCTCGAACTGCAGATACGCCATCGTGCCGGTCGCGTCCTGTGTGAGCGTGTGGTCGATCCGAATAGCGATCTCCTCGCCCGCAACCATATTTCCCTCTACCAGGTGGTCTTTGATTATCTTCTTTGCTATGCTCAGTCCCATTTTCTTTTCCTTTTTCTATGTCAAAACGTTGCGGGTGTTTCCACCCTCACCCCCGGCCCCTCTCCCTGCCAGGGCGAGGGGAGCTATATATTCGGTATGCAAGCTGTAATGGTCCACGGACTTGTTCCCTCTCCCTATGAGGGCGAGGGGAGCTATCTGGCCGATATGCAAGCTGTAATCGTTCACGAGCTAGTTTCCTTCCCGCCAGGGCGAGGGGAGCTATCTGGCCGATATGCAAGCTGTAATCGTGCACGGACTAGTTCCCTCTTCCCGCCAGGGCGAGGGGAGCTATCTGGCCGATATGCAAGCTGTAATCGTTCACGGACTAGTTCCCTCTTCCCGCCAGGGCGAGGGGAGCTATCTGGCCGATATGCAAGCTGTAATCGTTCACGGACTAGTTCCCTCTTCCCGCCAGGGCGAGGCGAGCTATCTGGCCGATATGCAAGCTGTAATGGTGCACGGACTAGTTTCCTTCCCGCCAAAGCGAGGGGAGCTATATATTCGGTATGCAAGCTGTAATCGTGCACGGACTAGTTCCCTTCCCGCCAGGGCAAGGGGAGCTATATATTCGGTATGCAAGCTGTAATCGTGCACGGACTTGTTCCCTCTCCCTATGAGGGAGAGGGATGCGGTCAACCATAATGCGTTGGTAGTCTCAACCCACAGTGCACTTCTTAGTTATACGTGGATGTGCCACTAATCCTTCCCGTAGATACGAGTAGCACGATTATCGAGATGCATCCAGCACATATGCCCGAATGCGCCTCTTGTCTCCAGACAAGTCAGATGCTTGGTTTTCAAGGAATGTCCTCGCCTCTTCCATGCTCTTTATTTGAGCTCTGCTTGCGTTGCAGCCATTCCAGTCTGCGCTGCTAAACCAGCCGACAAGGTAGAGGCCGCACTGACACTTGTTCTCTTTCAGATATCGATTCACCAACTGGCTTTCCATCGCGGTGTAAAGTTCTTGGTGCCAGTTTCCCTTCACCTCAATAACCACGGATACGACCCTGTGATCTGCGGGCCCGTCCGAGGCACTGGTTCGGACGAGGATATCCGTCTGCTCGCCTGCACGCGAACCGTACCTGGGACGAATCTCGACCTCCCTGTTGAGAATGATCCCGCTCTTTTCCAGATCGCTCCTGAGGTGGTCTGCCACATAGTCTGAAAGCCGGTTCTCCTCTTTTGGTTTGCACTTTCCGTTGCCGAGGTCATCCCACACGCAGAATAGTTGAGGAGTCTCCCCGTGAAGTCGCTGCTCCAGGCGGGCGATAGATTCAATAACCACGTTGAGAAGTTGCTCTTCCGTTTGAACGAGCCGAACCCGAGAATTGCCCACGATCTGCAGCAGTTTCCCCGGCGTCGGCGGCATCCATGTCCGCTCCAGATTCGCTTTTCGCGCTTCAGTAAGCACATTCTCCATCCAGTCAAGTTCAGGCAGCGCATCCTTGATTTTCAAGACTGCCTCAACAGCTCCTATGCCTGCCAGGTAGCTGCTAACACTACCCTTCCACATATATCTCGCTTCAACCGGACCTACGGACCCGTAAAGAGCTATGTTGTGTTCATTCGGATAACAGCGCTCGATCCAGATGTAGAGATCAGCATAGTTGTCTGGTGTCATTTGAGCCGTAGCGACTTCGTTTCCCCAGTGTCTGGTCATTACGAGCCCATTTACGACTAGCTTGCCGAACTCCTCATCCTTCTGGATCGCTGGCCACACTACGCTCCACCCTGCATCAGAGGAATACAGCATCAGGCTCTGCGCCGCAGCCACAGCTTTTTCCCTTTTGCCGGGATCGGAGATGTCGATCAATGATTCCGCGAATTGCTTTGCCGCGGGATGGTTGTGTCCCAATAGAACGGCGAGCAGTTTCTTGAGGCAATCCAATGGCAGGTCTTCTTCCATGCACTTCTCAGTCAATGCATGTGCAACGACATCGTCCCAAACAACTTCGGTGCTCCGCGCCACTGTACTATAGTGGGTCGCCGCGAGCATCGCGAGTGCACTCCTTACTTCATCGGGAACCCGGCGGTAGGCGCTGACGAGAAGCAATTTGGCAACATCCGTGTTGTCCAACTCGACCCCCGCCACTATTACAGGTGCCCAGCGGTGCCATAGCTCATCGGGAAGCTGAAGCAAGTGTTCAAGCCTCTCCTTGAAAAGCAGATGCAGAGCCCGATAGCCAGCGTAGGCCGGGCGATAGTTCAATATCCAGGTCGTAGGGAACCAATTATCCGCGTTTGGGTCAGTTCGGGCGATATACATTTCCGCCAATGCTGTAATGTTGCACCGAGTCTGCTCATCAGCATTTCGCCAGCCAGGAAGCTCGGTCAAGTCCCTATCACGGGATGATGATCCATCCTCGTTCAGTCCCAACACCCAGGTGATCTGCCACCACGCCGCCATCTTTCCATTCTTGCCGTCGCGGAGGGAACGCTTGAGCCGTCGTGAAGGTGACGGCCCTTTGCGCTCTTCTCGTGCGTACACTTTGGACGCCTCTACTTCTGCCTCATATGCATTCTGCATCTGTCGGGCCAGGTCTGAGTCGAGTTCTACCGATAGAGGCGGCCATGCGTACTCTCTGTCGAGAATGCCGTTGGCCCGGCGGGCTTCAAGAATGGCGTCCAAACCTTCGGGCGTCGCCAGGTTCGCCGTATGCACTATCAGCTTTGCCAAGAATGTCTGCACAGCCTCATTGCCTTCGGATTCGAGATATGATATGAGCAGGGGAAGGTCCTGCGGCTTGATCAGTGGTCCATGATAACGCGGTCCTGTAGGCTCGACGCCTTCTTCTATCGCGGCAGCGATCACGTCGGGCAGTATCTGCTGACGTTTGCTATCGTCCTCGGGTACATCGACGTTTTGGTACCGGTTCACTTCGCTCACCAAAGTGAGAGCAAGGCTTTTCGATACTCCCGGCGTTTCCAGATTGTTCCAAGCCTGCTCGATAAGTATGTCTCTAATCCTGTCAGACCAATAAGCCTTGTCCCTGGACGGCAGACTGCGAGCCCATTCCAACACTTTCGGTAAATCGGAAGGCTCAATACCTTTGAGGAAATTGAAGTGCAGGAATACCTGGTAAGCGCCGGTCAGGTGGGTATTCTTGGGCGGTGCAAGCACTGCAAGGAGTTCTTCCGTCGACACGCAATCCGGCCATATCGCTGCCAGGCAGGTTCCTATGATTTCGTCATCCGGGTCGTTCTCGATGTTGTTGGCTACAAAAGGTGCCAGTTTGTTTCTAACCTCACGTGGGCAGCTCACCCTGATCGCGTCGGCGGCTCTGGCCCTCAGACGTGGTGGTTTGGTGGAGTCGAACACAATATCCAGCAAATCATCGGCGAGTGCATTAAGGCAGCAATCCGCCGCGATTTCGAGCGCAAGATATTTAGCGCCTTCGAAGGTCGCCTCGCTGCCCAAATACTCGCGGATGATGTTGCTCAGTCCATCGTGATCAAGTTCCTTGTAAGAATATGTGTCTCGCGGAAACGCCCCGCGCCGATTGTAGAGATCGAGGAGAGCATGTGTAAGAGCAGATTTGTCGGGGTCCGAGACATTTGTCAGACCTACTAAGAGCAGGGCCTCGGGATCAGCTTTAAGGAGGAGTTCGAAATGCTCATGGTCCAACTCCGTAAACCACGCCGCAACGCCCCGCAGCTTTGGTATAAGCGAACCTTTCGGGTGCAGGAGAAGGCTCTTGATCTGTTCGACGGGCACTTTGCGGTGGACCATGTACCACGCCGCCAGATACTCCGCGTAGGTCTGGTGACCCCAATATACGCTATCTCTGCCGTATCGGCGGAAAAGTCCGGTGTTGAGCGTATCTCGAACGGCTTTGCTCTTGACATCAAAACTACTATCATCGACCGATTCCGTGTCCCCGCAAATATCCTCAACCATTACGCAACCGTTATCGGGACAATGCACACTGTTGGAGCCGAGCCATATTGCTGACTTCGCTCCGAACATGGTGATTGCAGCTATGCGACCGGCCATTATTAACCGCTGGTCGCTGCTCATTTGTTCGTGAGCGCGCCGCGCGTCTGTGATCTCTTCACACAGGCGCAGCAGGCCATCGTGCATAAGCTCGACCTGACTGGAGGAGAAGCTCTTGTCTTTCTTATACTGCTTCAAAAGCATTGTCAGGGATAATGGCTTCGATGCCAGCACTCTGACGTTCTTGTCATCGATCTCCCGCAGGAATGCCTCCGGGTCAATTTCATTCATACGGGCAGCTTCTTCAACGTCTTTTTGCCGTAGCGGGGCCAGCCCGTATACCTGATATCCATCTCCCCAAGCAGCCTTTAGGACATCGTTCAAGCTCTTCGGCCAGTCCGCGATGCGGCACGCGATGCGCAAGCGCAGCCTGTCAACTGAATAGCGGCAAAGCTCAGTCTCAAGAATATTGGCCTTGCTATGGACATCCAAAGGTCCCTCGTCAAGACTGTCCAGGAACAGTTGAAGCACGTGATCCCCACTCACCCATCCCCGAAAGAGAGGGTTTTCGAAGATGCGCTCCTTCAGCATTATGTCGCTGACGATCCTGCCGGTGTCAATTGGCAGGCACACGGTATTCGCGGCCGCGTGTTCTTCTTCCCTAAAGACAGTTGATTTGCCGATACCCTGCTCTCCCAGTATCACTACACATGGGGCTTCAAAGAGCGCATCGGATGCCACCAACTCAGGATTATAGTAATGGCCGTACTCGGCGTCCGGGTCGGGCAGGAAGTCGCTCGGGAGGTTCAGTTTCTTATCGACGGGGTAGAAGAGCCGTTTCCAATTATACAGGGGCTGGTCTGAGGCCATCACAGTTCCCCCGCAAACGCCCGATGCAGCAGCGACTCGAACAGTGCGCCCAACTTCTTTCTGCTTGCGGACTGCTGTTCTTGCATGGAACGCACTTCTTCTACACGGGCGGCGAACTCACGTTGCAGTTCTATGGGAGGCAAAGGAAATGGCATGTTTGCAAACCGTCCGGCCCCCAGGTGCGCTACGTTTGAGGTCTTGGAACTGATCCTGGCAAACTCGCCACGCCGAAAGTAATCGAGAAACACAGACAGTGCGAATACGGGTTCGACGAGACCGCTGTTTGCCTTAAAGCGAACGAGGGTGTTTTGAAAGCAGCAGTCCGCGACCTCTTCACGCCACATTGCCGGGCGACCCACAAGCTCGGTGCTTTGACCTTCGTTCAGCAGTATGTCACCGTGCTCCAGTCGGTAGCCTCGGAAGTCCTTGTCGCCGAAGTCCATTGATAGAATGTCTGATATATCTATTTCATCTTCAAAGACGTTTGCCACCCGAACATACGGTCGCGTGAATAGGCCCGTCTGGTATTTGGGCGCGCGCTGGCGGCCCAGTTGCACCGTGCCAGCTTTGGCAACGGTGACACCGGGCCATTGCGAGCCGCTGCCGATAACATCCCCAAACATATCGTGAAACACGGCGGGTATAAGATCGCCCGTGCGCTCATCTGCCTTCGCCCGCAGCTTTCGGAGTTCGTCGGCCTCGTCGAGGATGCGGACGACATGGTGCTGTTCGGGGAGGGGAAGCACTGCAATAGGAACGCTCTTCACAGTCGAGTCGCTCACCGCAGGGTAATTGGCACCCGTGCACCGCGACACAAGGTAGTCCACGAAGAACGGGCAACGCACGTAATGGAACAGGAACGAACTCAGTAGGCGATCAGGGTCAGGACGCAGCACAGTGTATCCGGTTGAAGCGATTGATCCATCAAGATTGGGCGGCACGAGTGCAACCGCATTCAGGTTCGGCCTTACCGTCGACACAATCACGTCGCCAGCCTTTACTTTCTTGCGTGCCCGGCTCGGAGCATTCGTTCCTAAAAGGCTCTGTGGGTTCACTATCAATTTGGAATCGCGGTCAACGGACGCGATATCGATGTAAATAAACTCATCGTTGTGGTAGGCAGCAGGATCACACTGCGAGGTAGGCACACATAGTTGCCCGAGCGGTACGGCCACCACGCCGGTCATTTGCACATCACCTTAGATAGGATCTCGGCTCTCTCTGAGATGTCCCGTTCCAGTGCAACAACTTCGTCAAGAATGCGCTGGGGGTCGTCGTGCGTTGTGGCTTCCGCCGTGACCATCCGATATCTCCCCGCCGTCAGGCTCACGTCTTCATTATCCCGAATCTTCTCAACCGGCACAACATAGCTGTTCGGTCCTTCTGCGCGGGCAGGCCACTTTGTCAGCACATCGGGGATATCGTTTTCTTCGATTGAGTTGCGTTTATCATCAAGAGAAAACCCATCAGCAGTAAGATCATAGAACCACACGCTTTGAGTGGCCTTGCCCTTCTCGAACACAAGCACGGCGGTGCCCACTCCAGAATATGGCTTGAACGCGCCCGACGGCAAGTTTATTATTGCCTGCAGATCACATTCCGTCAGCAGTAGTTCCCGGCACTTCTTCGCCGCCTTCGTTGAGCCAAAAAGCACCCCATTGGGCACAATCACGCCTGCCCTGCCGCCGGGCGCGAGGTGATCGATGAACCACTTCAGGAACAAAAGCTCGGTGTTGCGCGTGTTCAGGTTGATATCGGCAAGTATGCTCTCTTTCTGGATCTTGCCCGCGAACGGTGGATTGGCTAAGATCACATCAAACGTTAGGCCGGGATACAAGCTGCCCCTGGATTCGGTGAGCGGGTTGTGATACCGGATAGCCGCTTTCTCAAGTTGGTGGAGGTAGAGATTGAGGATGGCTATCTTTACCATATTTGCATCATTGTCGTAGCCAGTGAAGCCCTGCTCCGAAAGGAACTTCCAGTCTGCTGGTTTGAGCAGATCACCCGTCACTCGCCCATGCGCCAGTTCGGCCTTTGATGTGTTCCGGCTCTTGATATGATTGAAAGCCGACACAAGGAAACCGGCTGTGCCGCAGGCCGGGTCGCATATCCGCTGGCCAGGC
This sequence comes from uncultured bacterium, assembly GCA_963775535.1. Classification (GTDB taxonomy): domain Bacteria; phylum Armatimonadota; class UBA5829; order UBA5829; family UBA5829; genus CAVZJH01. Next base: position 41,881 of record CAVZJH010000053.1, read on the forward strand.
TTCGGATCAACAAGCGCCACTATCATATCTATTATGTGCCTGGGTGTTCGGAACTGGCCGTTTGTGCCGGACTGAGAGAGCTTGCTGAGGAGATATTCATACATATCACCCTTCAGGTCGGCTCCTTCTGGCTCCTCAAGTTCCATGGCCTGTATGCCTTGCACAACCGCGCGAAGAGTTGGGCGGTCGTATATCTTAAGCGTAGCCCGGTCGAAGAGCAGCCTTCCCGTCTGCGACAAGCCCGGCAGTTCGTGCAGCTTCTCGATGGCTGCGCGGCCTGCATCGAAGAGCTGGTCACCAGTAAGGGTAACGAAGTTTCCCCAGGCGTATCGCGCCCATTCGCCGGCGAAGATGCGGTTGTAGTTCCTGTCGATGGAGGCAAGAAGCTCGTCGCGTTCGCTCAACAACCGCAGGAATAATAGGTAAGATATCTGTTCTATGGAGTCCATCGGGTTGTTGACACCGCCGGCATACAGAACATCCATAAGCTGGTCGACTTTCTGCCGCACACCCGATGAAAAGAAGTTACTTCCGTTATTACCGTTTCCGTTCATTACTCACCAAATCCCAGTGCGGATTGCCTAATGAGCGGCGACTGCCGCAGTGCCTCGAATGCGGGTTCCCGTTCCGCAAATCTTGCGAGAGCATCCAAACCGCCCAGCGGTATAAACTGGCCCGCCGTGAACACAGTCATATCTCCCGACAGGAACCGCCTCAGGGCAGCGGGATCATCGGCAATGAGTTGGGCGGTGGCGCTTAGGAGCTTCTGCTCATTATAGCGCAGGTTGAAGCGCGCGGCTATGGATTCGACAGTATCGTTTACAAGCTTGTCCTTGGTCGGCAGCGGCTTCCCGCCAACGGCATTATAAACGAACGCCGGTGTCGGAGCGGGCACCCCGTACAGACTTAATCAGCTTGTCGGGAGAGTAGAACATCTCAGGCTTATAGAAGAAACGCTCAGTAAGGATTGTCTCAACTGCGTCGTCATCCTCCACCTCAATAGCAATTCTTAGCTGTTCGTCTTGCTGCGCCATTTCCTTCACGTCCCGCTCGAACGAGCCCCGGAACGTCATTACGTCCACCTTCTCGCCGTTTGGCCCTATAATCCGCACATCCTCCGAGACTACCACATCATGGCCTTCCCAGACGGGGATGCCTTGTGGTGAAGGATATGGAGGCTCAGGGCCGGGCGGTGGCTCGGGCCCGGGAGGCTCCGGCCCGGGCCTCGGAGGTTCGGGCAGTTCAGTCTTTGGTCTCGGCAGTTCAAGTGGCAGGCTGTAATCGTATTGCTCCTCGAAATACTCGGCCACGCCGCAGAAATCCATCAGCAAGAAGTGCTTCTTCTCATACTCCGTGTTGCCTATGCGGAAGGTGAACGTCCTCGTGCCACGTCCCTTGATCTGGATATACTCGGTTGGTGAGAATATCGGGCGCATCAGCACTACGTTCAGCAGATCGCGGCAGTTGTAGCCGGTTGAAGAGCATGTCCACAGAGACAGCAATCTGCTCACGCCGCTTTCCATCCCTGAAGTCCTTGGCAATGTCCGAAGAGCCGGGCACGCGCGAGGTGATGGTGACCGCGCTGCCCGGCTGGATTGAGTTCAGCGTCCTCGTCAGGTTGGTAGCGTGGTTTTGATTGACTGCGAAGATGATGGATTTGCCGAGCTTCCCAAACGGGTCGCGCTGCGCATTCTCCAGGAACGCCTCGCACATGACCTGGTTTCTATACGGAGTGAATATACGCCGTTCCAAGTCGCGAATCTTATAGCTCTCTTCCTGCTCATTAATGGTAACCGTCCATCCCTTTTCTTCAAGAGCCTGCGTGGTGATGTCGGTGCGAATGTCGAATATCTTGGGCATACAAAGGAACGGCCCCTCGGGATCTTGGACGGCATCTATTATGTCATAGCGGAACGTGGGAATTCCGGGCTCGCAGCCAAAGTAATGATAGGTATCCCGCAGTTGGCGAGCCTCCAGAGCTCTTGGGTTCTCCCGGCCCAGCGAGTCAAGATCGATGTTCCTGAGATACGCCTTTGGGGTTGCCGTGAGACCGACCCGCGTCGCCTGGAAATACTGCACGACTTCACGAGCATCTCCGTAGATAGACCTGTGTGCCTCATCGTTTATGACAAGGTCGAAGTAGAACGGAGTAAACTCCTCTCGGTAGCGGCGGTCGATCTGCAGAGACTGGATGGTTGCAACAACGACCGACGAGCCCAGCATATCCATCGGCCTGCGCCGCGCCGTCTTATAAATGACCGGGCTATATTCCCGCAGAATGACGCCGAAATCTTCGATAGTCTGCTTAGCCAGTTCTATACGGTCGACGATGAACAGCACCCGTTCGGCATTGCGGGTGGCAAGGAAACGCCGTATAAGAGCTGCGCACAGCTTTGTTTTGCCGGTGCCGGTTGCCATCTCCAACAGGAACTTGCGTTTTCCGTCGGCATCGAACTGCCTCGATATCTCTTCTATCGCACGGATCTGATAACCGTGGAGACTGATTTCAGGCTGGAAGCGCTGAATATAGTCCGGCCCGAGGGGTTCGGTGAGAAGCGGCCTGGGCGGCTGCATGTTCTTGAGCCGAAGCCGTTCCAAGTCCTGAGGCGATGGAATGCGTTCAATGCGATAAGCGTCCTGCTGATCCGTTCGTGTATAGTTCCAGAACCAGTGTTCGGTGCCATTTGAGAGTATGATAAATGGAGCGCCGACATTCTCGGCATAACCTCGCGCCTGTTCCTTTGCATCGTAGGGTTCATAATCGGGCTTCTTCGCTTCCAGAACACACAAGGGCCCGAACTGACCGTTCAGCACGTAGTCCGCGCGACCGCTGAGGCCGTGAAGCTCGAACCTCACCTGATGGGAATCAAGCAGGTTCCATCCGCTGTCTTTGAGACACTGGTCTATGATGACTCTGGAAAAGGCTTCGCCTTGATGCATGATCGTGATCCGTCTGCCGTGTGTGAGCATTAGAGATAATGGCTGCTAAGATATTATAGTGCTCCTGTCCTAAGCGGTCTACTTTTGAAAAACTCCAATACCGCTACTCCCTGTCAAGTAGCACCCTTTCGCCGGTGAATCTGGCGTCATACATCGGAGCGAGCACTCGGCGGGTGCCGTCGATCAGGGCGTAGCGCAGGGTTATCCACGCCGCTCGACACTTCTTTGCCTTTGGTAGTTCTGCTCGGGCGTAGTCAACTGAGACCGACGCTTCCACTTTTTCCACGAACGCGACCACCAACTGTCTTGCCTGTTCCACAGTGAATCCAGGAACGGCGCAGGCTTCGAGCGCTTGCTTCATTGCAAAGCGCACGGTTGCCGAAGAGTCCTTTTCCTGCAGAGTTGTCCGAAGTCGCTCCCTTTCCTCGACCAGTCCGTTGTAACGGGGCTGGAAGTCCTCTTTCTTCATTATCCCGGAATCGAAGCCGTCCAAAAGGCGGGATATGCGCTCCGTTATCTCCAGTATCCTCTTCTCCAGGGCAGAGCCATTCTCTGAGGATGCAGGTTTGACGGCAGGCATGTTCTCGAACTGCTGTCCGTAATCTATAGCCGCCATCAGCACAACACGCATCACCGCGTCTTCTACCATGTCCCCTGAGACATACATCCCATCCGGGTGAGGGATATTATTCTCGGCGGATGCCCGGCATTCGTAGCTGGATTTCGGCAGTTTCCTTTGGGCTGAGAAGTGCGCGAGTGCATAGGACTGCCACAAGTTGCGCAGCGCAGAACCCCGGAAAGCACGTAAGTCGTGTTGGCTGCTTTTCTGGGGCCGCCACGGCCATACATCTCGTTCATGCGCCGGTTCAGGACAAGCACACATTCTGCTTCCTCCTCGGTTATCACCGGCGGATAGGCATTCTCAATCAATATGCGGTCGGGGTCATTCTCTTCCTTTTCTACTCCGAATGTGTAGTGCCCGCGCATAAGGCTCAACCGCTCCGGCTTGAGATACCAACTCACGGCGTGCGATGTCCATTTCCTGTCGTCGGCTGTTTGAATGCCCTCCAGGTTAAGTGTCCTTGCTATCTTTGCCTGTGGGGTTCCCCCTGAAGCCTCAAGTCTATGAGACGGCGGATGTCAGGCGCTCGGTCGTTCACGACATACTCGCTGCTCCCATTTCTGGAGATCCAGAACGGAGGAGTGCCGTCGATAAGACCCTTCTGCGCTCTCGTGCGCACCAAGGCTTTCACGAAGTCAGAAATGTTTGCCGACTCCATTTCCGCCACCGCAAGCAGGATCGTGCGCACCATTCTGCCCGACGCAGTCGCGGTGTCTATCTGCTCCTTAATGCAGTGGATTGAACAACCAGCTTCTTCGAAGAGGTCGAAAAGTTCCAAGCCCTCTTTGGCGCTGCGCGCAAAGCGACTCAGCTTGAAAACGATTAGGGCGTTGAACTCACCCCGACGCGCCGCTTCAAGATGAGCGACAAGGCCCGCGCGCTTCTGCCATTTTATTCTGGATGCTGATGTATCGATATCGGCGTGGGTGACGCTGGACTCGTCATCGAATGTGTGGCTCTTAAGATACAGCGTGGCATACTGCCTGGCTTCACCAAGCTGCATGTCGGGCGAAACAAACTCACCAGTGCCGGGGCCTTTGCCCCGCTCACCCTGATGAGATACCCTTATGTAAACTCTGGCCACCTTCGGCCTCAAGTCTTCGGCTGAACTTTTTTTCATTATTTATCCCGCCTCCTCCGAAAACCTTGGATCAAAACTTTATAAGAGCAACCAGCACAACCACACTATACATGTTGTGCATGGATACCAGTGCATGCGAAATCAGAGTGATGACCGCCATCGGGCTGCTTTCATCGAGCAGGTCAAGGCAGTCAACAACCTTATCACGGACGAACAGGCAAATGTGATGTATAACGTCCGCGACGCAGTGCGCGCTCTGCTTGCTTTCAAAATGGGAGAGCGAATAGTTATTGATAAGTCAAAAAGGGATACCGCGCTCTAAGTCGGTATCAAGAGTCTTGGAACCCAACGATATGGCTGGATAACTCCAGCAAACGACCCGCGAAAGCGGAGAAACAAGATACTTTGGCAGTAATAACAACAGGGCTGGCACTTTCATACAAGCCGCTGATCATCCCCCCGATGAGTGGAACCCTTGAACACGCCTACTCTCAGGCCATCCGCCAGAGCCGAACAGCCCTACCATATTATATACTCCAGTAATGTCTTTTCCAAGGCAATGACCGGCCCACGGCGAGCCCATGGGCCGGTCTTGCCTCTATTTGCAGTCGCCACGGTTTCGGCGTATCATCCTATTGTTAGATCGGTGGAATGTTCGCCGAAAACTGCGGGCTGCTCTTGCACGAGCGGCCTGCAGTTATTTGTGGCGCGCTGCTTATCATCTATATGACCTCCTTGACGCCCTCCTCTTATCCTGTTCAGTCAGTGGAATGCCGAGTTTCTCTTTGACGCCCATCACCGCCAAATCCACAGGCATTCTAAGGGTATTCATGCGCCCGTTGGTGACGACATTACCTTGCCATATGGCCGCGTCTCTCGACCAGTCGATTTCTTTGCCCAGAGCTTCTATCAGTTTGTCGCGCTCAAAGCTCGGATAGTTGCGGATGGCGTAGCCTACTCTTCCCAGGACAACGAGGCCCGTGCCGGTGCAATGAACAAAACCGTGGCGCAGCAGAGATGTATCCACGGTGCCCAGGGCGGGATTACCCGCCTCAAGCAACTGCGACCACTGCGGGTTTGCCAGCGTGAAGGCGTTGTAGAAATCCACAACCCACTTCCGATGCTCCTGTTCAGCCTCGGGACTCCCCAGTCTTTGGTCAATGTCTTTCTTGAGCGACACCCCCGTCTGAGTGGAGTCCCCAGTAAGGAGTTCGGCAGTCCCAACTCTGACCTGGTTAAGCGTAAAAAGGTTGATGGAACTCTTGCCCACGGTTTTCGAAACCTGCTCGATTCGCCCTGTGAATACTGGCACTTCTTTGCATACCTCGCGGACAAGTCTCGCCAGGTAGTCTCGCCTATTATATGCCGTCAACAGGCTTGGCGCGATGCTGCGGGTCTGAGCGCAGTCGTAAAATATCTGGTGCACGTCGTCGGGGTCGGTTTCTACAACAAGGGTCACGCCAATACCGTCGTCGGCAAGGCTCTGTTTCTGTTGAATAGCATCCTGTATCCCTCGGGAGCGGTGCTGGCCGTCGGTAATGTTGTAGCGCATGCTCGTTGGAATGACCACGATGCCCAATTTTACTGCTGACGAGCTCTGCATAACATGGCAGCGAAGCTCTTGCCCCGCGCAAAGCGATAGCGGCGGCAGGACATAGTCATCCTGAGTTATGAGATACTCCGTTATCGCCCTGTGGTGTTCGGCGATCAGAGGGCGGTTATAGTGATCGCTTGCGTTGCCGCCATGTGAGAGGGTATCGAAGTTGACCCGCTCCGCAATGTAGCTCAAGGGAAACGAGGTTGTAAGGAAATCGCGGGTGCCTTGGCGATACATCACAGCCGGTGCAATCACAGACATCGTGGTCGCAGCCTCTTGAGCCGCAGCAGCCACTGCCTGTTCATAGGTCGCGTGTTCGACCTGGACTAGTCTTGGATGTTTCTCTTCCATTGTCTTACTCCTTGCATTTCATGCGCAGATAGGAACTTCGCAGTCCACGAACCGAGTGCATTAACCCCGCCTCCTCCGAGGAACACCTTCTTGCAGTCCTGTGCAGGCCTTTTCCGCGCGTGTTGATATCAAGGGTAGATCAGATGTGTGAATAAGTCAAGTCTTCAGTTCGGAATAGATCATGAATAATGGACAGAGGAATTCTACAGATGACAAATGGATCAAGATAATTTGCTCATGCTTGCAGGTGGAGGGCGAGAAAACCTGTAAAGACAAGAATACCCGACGGTGATGGAACAAACGAGGCAGGTTTGGAGGCTGACTAACGCTCGATTTTGAGCTCAAAGGAGGTGGATCGTGTGAGGGTGTGCTTATAACGCACTTAAGACTGTCAATGCGTTTAGATAGCACCATCAGCGGGAATACTCACAAACAAGAGGAACTCAAGTATTATGAACCAACTTAAACCAGAAGGCAACCTCACGGGGATGCCGAACACACCGAATAACATGCTGCGGGTAGGGGTCTATGCCCGCAAGTCAAACAGAACCGAAGGTCGAAGCAGGAGTATTGAAGAGCAGGTGGCATCCTGCCCACAGGTGGCCACATATTACGGCCTCGACTTTGACGGTGCCACCTTATACAAAGAAGATGAGGGTCAGAAGGGGGAATGGTATTGGCGGGATAGCGAACGCCGCAATCCCAAACCCTGGAGGCCCGAGCTGACCAGGCTTATGGAGGATATAGAGGCGGGCATAATCGATGTCGTTATGACGTGGCGCTCGGACAGACTCTACAGGGATGCTGGGGTATGCGACGCCCTTATGAAGGTCGTCAGGGCAAAAAATATCCGTTTCATCTGCGGGTTGAAAGATATGGATATCGACTCGGCGACAGGACTTTTTCAGGCAAGTGTCGAGGCCGCCAACAACAGGAAGTATCGAGATACCATTAGCGAAGATATAAGGCGCGATCACGACTTCAAAGCCCAGTTGGGCATGTTTTCCCGTAACCCAAGCTGTCTTGGCTACCGTTCCAAAGGAAAGGGCAGTCAGGCAGTTGAGGTTATATGGGAAGAGATGGAACTAGTCAACAGAATATTCAGGCTCTTTGTAGCCGGTGAAGGCGATATCGGGCCGATGGGAATAAACGGCATCGCCAGTCTACTCATGAATGAAGGGGTTCGGGTTGCTCGGGGTGCAAAGGGCCATATCCCAAAGCACCCAAACATGGTGCATACCTCGCAAATACGGACGATACTCACCAACTGCATGTATGTCGGCAGGTGGCGGCACAAGGGAGAACACGAATGCGACAGACTCCTTGTTCCCGTCTCAGACGGAAGCAGCCAGCTTGAGACGGCGGTGCCGGTCGCACTTTTCGAGGCGGCGCAAGAAAAACTGAAGCTTTCCGACAGGCCAGGAAAACGTTCTCTCAGCGACGAGCACCTGCTGACGGGCCTTGTAATCTGTGCCAGATGCGGACGACCGCTGCAGATTAGGTATAAGAGGTATAAAGAGACGGATAATGGCGGGGATCGGCCTGCGAGAAAGACTTTCATGTGCCCGCATTCGAGCCCTCCTGGCTATTGCAAGCCTTGGGGAATAAAGCTGGTTCAGGAGCCAGTTATGGACGACTGGGTGTTGACGCAACTCGCGCCCCTGCTTTCGGCGGAAATCGCAGAAATGCGTAGCGCCCCAGGGAGAGAAGCCGACGGCCAAGCCTTTGCCGACACACAAAGAAAACTTCAAGAGGCAAAAATCAAGGAAACCGAGACGCTGACCAATCTTATCGGGGTCTTCGACAAGGAACAACTTGGCCGAGTGGCGGAGCAGCTTCGCGCCGAACGGGAACGACTTCAGCGAAAGGCCGATGAAATACAGTCAAGACTCAAGAAGCAGGATAACCTGGTAACCGAGCTTTGCTCGGATGATCTCGCAAGCCTGCCCAAGAGCACCATCAAAGACGCGCTCCGGCGCGTAATCAAGTGGATAGCGGTCGGAAGCGAAGGAATGGTCGTATTGACGAACTGGGGAACATACATCGGTGCCACGTTCAATGAAATTGACAAGGGCGTCTACTTCACAAGAGATACCAGGAGAACCATCAACATTCCAACTCCAGGCTCTGCCCTTCGGTGCTTGAGTTGGCTGCCTTCACCCGAGGACTTCATGAAGGGCAGAAGAAGCAGCATGGGCCGTAGGAGCGATAGGCTAACTGATGAGGAAATCGTTCCTGGGCTTTCCGAGACAGGCGGCGAACCAGTCGCGGACGCCGAGCTATCAATAGAGGTTATCGAACTGAACGACTAGCAACCATATCTCTTATGGACAGGAGAAAACATTATAATGAAACGACACGGCGCAGGCAAAAACACTGACGTGCGCAAACGAACGGAAACCGAGGTCGCCCGGCCTTTCGGGCCGTTAACAGACATAGAAATAGAAGATATTCGCCAGGCATACCGCGGCGGATGCAAAGGCGAGATGGTCATAGGCATGCGTGGGGACGAGCGAGTTATAACAATGCTTGTTCCTGCGCAGTCTACCCCGGACACTGCGGAAGCCCAAATCCAACAAAGCATAACAAAACTCCGGGCGATGGGCTGTGAACGGTATGTTCGCGTAAGGCGGCGCTGAAGCTCTGACTGCACCAAATCGCCGGTAGGAAGCTGGTGTAAGTGGCTTCTCCAAACAGCCAGTAAATTTGATTATCAAAGTCACGCCCTCGGCAACGCCCTCATCTCCTGACTATACATTGGCTTAGCGAATCAGCCGAACAATTCTTACACAAACGCCAAAAGGCCCTTGCGTTCAAGCACATTGTGGGATATACTCCAGGTATGCCCGAGTAATTCAAGGGATGCGGATTTGCAGTTCTTGAAATGCCCGGGCTTTATTCGGTAATGGGGATGAGGATGGGCTTAGATATGAGAAACGGTTTGTCTGGATCAGGCAGTAGTATGAAGTTGGCTATCTTCATGGCAGTGTTGGGTTTACTGATCGCGGTTTCGGCTTGTGCCACAGCCGGTATGACGATCTCCGACGCAAAGCAATCGTCTGACAATTCGTCTATCAGCCTGACGGGCAAGGTGGTCACCTATGCTTCTACAAACTTCTTTTACATCGAGGAAGACTCCAGAACGACAGGCATCATGGTTCAGATGGCTGCTCACGGTCTGACGGTTGGTATGAGGGCTGATGTCTCCGGCACTATGAAGACCAACACGAGCAGAGAGAGATACGTTCTTGCGACCAGTGCCGTGCAGACGGCTGCGCCTAATTCTACCGGAACGATTACACCTGTTGGTATGAACAACAATGCTATCGGTGGAAGTGATTGGAAGGTTATCGGAACCGGGGGTCAAAAAAGGAACAACCAGCTCTATCGGTCTGAACAACACCGGCTTGCTTGTCAAGACCTGGGGTGCGTTCCAGCAGATTAATTCGACCACATTTACTGTGGATGATGGTTCAGGACCGGTGAACTGCACCGTTCCAACAGGCACCTTTCTCTACTCCGGGTGGCAGTATGTCAGCGTAACCGGGATAAGCTCCACATTCAAGGTACAATAGCGCAGTTTACCTGCCTAACCTTCTGGTATGCGATATCAATGTGTTGTCCGGACTCGGCGAGATGATCTACATCCCCGCAGGTTCTTTCCTGATGGGCAACTCAGGCGTTGGCGATGACGCAACGTATGGCAACTCAGACGAGTTCCCTCAGCACTCAGTGACTCTTTCTGGTTACTACATCGGCAAGTATGATGTGACGAGAGGGAGTATGCTCAGTTTATGAATGCCGGCGGTTATTCCATCCCAGTCTTACTGGTCAAGCGATGGATGGAATTGGGTAGTGAGCAACAACGCCAAGCAGCCACAGTACTGGGCAGCGGTTCAGAACTCGGGGCACTCCTCCAGGCACATTCACCCAGACGGACAGCTACCCCGTGGTGGGCGTGACCTACTATGAAGCCGAAGCCTTCTGCAACTGGGCTGGTGGCCATCTGCCTACAGAGGCTCAGTGGGAAATGGCTGCTCGTTGGACAGGGAGCCATCCAAATATATACCCGTGGGGCGACACGTGGGACGAGGAGAAATGCAACAATTGGGACGATACGCTGTTTCCGGGCTGGCAGACGAGTCCAGTGGGGAGCTACCGAGTGGCGCGAGTCCTTGTGGCCGCATGGTATGGCAGGTAACGTGTGGCAATGGGTGCAGGACTGGTATGTGTCTTATCCTGGAAGCACAAGCCCGTTTGACTATACAGGCAGCTCTCGTGTCCTGCGGGGCAGTAGTTGGGGCGACTACTTCAGCTTAATCGACGTCAACGACTCCCGATGCGCCTCCCGCGACTACGTTAACCCGGGCTTCATTTACCACGGCTTCGGGTTCCGTCTATCCCGCTAGTCTTGCCCTTTTCTCTTTTACCCTTTTGCGCTTTACAAAAGAGAAGAGGTTAAGGTAAAGAAGATGAGCATAGGGTCGAGTGAATGGGTTCCAAGGGCGTAGCCCTTGGTCGGTTCACATTCGGACCTTGTTTCGATGGGGAGGTTTCAGTATGAGAAAGTGCTTTGATATCGTGGTCTTGGGATTACTGCTCGCGATTGCGGCTTGTGCCGCAGCCGGTATGACGATCTCCGACGCGAAGCAATCGGCTGACAATTCGTCTATCAGCCTGACAGGCAAGGTAATCACCTATGCTTCCACTGACTCTTTCTACATCGAGGAAGATAACAGGTCGACGGGCATCATGGTTCAGATGACTGCCCACGGTCTGACAGTTGGTATGAGGGCTGATGTTTCCGGCACAGTGAAAACCAACACGAGCAGAGAGAGATACATCCAGGCTTCCGGTGCGGTGCAGACGGCTGCGCCTAATTCTGCCGGCACAATTTCGCCCGTTGGTATGAACAATAATGCGCTCGGCGGAACTGACTGGCAGGTTGTAGGAGCCGGTGGTCAAAAAGGAACCAGCAACTCAATCGGTCTGAACAACATCGGCTTGCTTGTGAACACGTGGGGAGCCTACCAGCAGGTTAATGCGACGACGTTTACTGTGGATGATGGTGCCGGTCTGAATATACAATGCACGGTTCCCACGGGCACCTTTCTTTACTCTGGGTGGCAGTATGTTGCTGTAACCGGCATAAGCTCGATATATAAGTTTAACAGTTCTATATACCCGCCTAACATTCTGGTTAGTGATATTGATGTAGTGTCGCCCGTAGAGGCAGTCTCTGTCCCCGGCACGCCCATCGGCAACACTGGTACTGCTGAAAATGTCAGCACTACATACTCCACCACCGGCGCGACAGACAATTGGGGACAGACGGTTGAGTACAGCTTCGATTGGGGAGACGGCACTTCGTCGCCGTGGTCCACCTCGACCAGCGCCTCACATGCGTGGAGCACGGCGGGGACCGTGGCAGTAATGGTCACGGCAAGGAGCCAAGCGCATCCAAACGTAGCGACGGTATCGACCGGGCTGCCGGTGAATGTGGTTAGTTCTCCATACCCTGGCACGATGATCTACATCCCCGCCGGTTCTTTCCTGATGGGCAATTCAGGCGTTGGCGATGACGCGACCCTTGGCTACTCAGACGAATTCCCTCAGCACTCTGTGACCCTTGCCGCCTACTACATCGGCGAGTATGATGTGACCAGAGGCGAGTATGCTCAGTTCATAATTGCCGGTGGTTATTCCACCCAGTCTTACTGGTCAAGCGCAGGTTGGAGTTGGAAAGTAAGCAACAACGCCACGCAGCCTCAATATTGGGCAGCAGTGCAGAACTGGGGAACGGGGAACTTTACCCAGACTGATAGCTATCCGGTTGTGGGCGTCACCTACTACGAGGCGGAGGCATTTTGCAACTGGGCCGGGGGCCATTTGCCGACCGAGGCTCAGTGGGAGATGGCTGCGCGTTGGACGGGCAGCCACCCGAACATCTATCCCTGGGGAGACACTTGGGACCCGGAGAAGTGCAACAACTACTACGACCATAACGCGGCAGGGGGCGGCTATGAGGCAGAACAGATGAGTCCGGTAGGGAGTTATCCATCTGGTGCAAGTCCCTGTGGGTGTCAGGATATGGCTGGCAACGCGTGGCAATGGGTGCAGGACTGGTATGTGTCTTATCCTGGAAGCACAAGCCCGTTCGACTTTACAGGCAGCTATCGTGTCTTTCGGGGCGGTAGTTTTCTCAGCAACGGCAGCTATGCCACCGTCCGATGCGCCTGCCGCAGCGCCAGCGGCCTCGAAGCAGGACCGAGCGGCTATAGCGTCAACATCGGGTTCCGTCTGGCCCGCTAGTCTTGCCCTTTTCTCGCTTGCTATGGAGATGTTTTCAGACGCTAACGGGCAGAGGAGCCGATGATAAGCAATCGAACGCATCCTCCACCTGTAAACCAGATGGAGGATGCCGTTATCGCATCAGCACTCGCTGAACTCTTCGCCGGTATTAAGGCACTTCCCTGTAATGTGACAAGAGTTGAGAGAACGTTGCACCGGCCAGGGCCTACGCATACGAATTTGTTATGTGACGATGCATGCGCTAGTTGACGATTATTACGATTAGGCAGTATTGCATTGTGTGTCGAAGCAGTCAGTATATCAGCAGGGGGTTCCCTCCACGCTTATGGTGCAGTCCTTCTCGACTTTGCGGTAAAGCCGCATCGACACGTCGCATGTTGTGGGCGGCAGCGGCATAAGAAACGGCTTTTCGGTGGCGAACATATCGCAGACCTTTTCGCCGGTCGTGCCGTGGATGCGGTGGGACTTCTCCTCAAGAAACTCAAGCAGGTCCCGGTTAGCCGTCTCAATGTCCGTGAAGCTGTAGCCCCTCCAGAATCCCTCCCGGATGAAGTCCATAGGTCGCTCAACCTTCCCCTTCACCCACGGCGAGTATGCCGGAGCCACCTCGGGTGTAAAGCCGTAGTGGTCAGCAAGCGCCATCAAGGCTTGTGTGAACTGAGCCTTGCCCGCGAGTTTCCTGATGAAGACGTTCCGCATCCGGTCATAGAGGATCTCAGCCGGAACACCGCCGAAATGGGCAAAGCCGCGCTGGTGAGCATCGAGGAAGCTCGTCATGTCGCAGCGGGTGAGAAACTCACAATACGGAGTCCTCGAGAAGCCCAGTATCATGGCAAACTTGTAGAGGGTCCTCTCGACCCCATCCGGCTGGACTACCTTGAAATCCCCGAAGTCCACCTGAGCCTGTCTTCCAGGCTCTGTCTCGAAGCGAAGATACGCTATCCGGCTTCTCTCCTGCTTTATCCCTCTGACCAGGTCCTTCACTATCGTGTAGCTGCCGGTGTATCCCAGCTTCCTGATCTGGTCGAGTATCCAGCTTGCATGATACTGACCATCATCCTCAAGCCAGCTCTCTATCACCGGCACAAACGGGTCCAGAATGCTCTCCCGCTCTACCTTTGCCCGGCCCTGCCCGATAAGCTCAGGGTTCTCCGCATAACGCTTGACGGTCCGCCGATCCCGTCCGCTCTTTCGGGCGATCTCTCGATACGAATGCCCCTGGCGGTGAAAATAACTGATGTCCACTTTGTTCTCCCGTGATACCATAATACTGACTCCCTGGTTGGTCTTCTCAACTTAACCATCGGAGTCAACGGGCGGAAGAGACATCTCCTCCGCCCAACACTAAATCACGGGTGGTACATTTTCACTCCGCCGTATTTGGATCATTTTACCGCCGCCGCCGACATGTGTCCCAACGCAATAGATTGTCACTTCTCCCCAACCAGCTATAAACATTGTGCTCAAGCCTCTTATCGTCCTGCAGTAGCTGCTTGGCTTCCAAGTAGACCTCCGAAAAGTGCATTGGCCGACCGGCGTTCTTTAGTATGCTCTCCACCATCTGAACGCGCGAGCCACGCCTTGAGGCCCAAGTGTTGCGGCTGTAGACAACCCCATCTTCCGTCAACACGCTTTCGGTCTGTTTGGATGTGAGAATAACAAAGCCCTCGGACAGCGCTAATGATGCGGCATACTCAGCGCATTCGTCGATTGCGGCACATTCTGAAAGGAGGTCTCTGATCACATCTGATAAAGGCCGCTCGGATTTGTCTTCAGCAAACAAATCTTCCAGGCAGAATGCTGCTATGTCGCACTCAAAACACCTATGCTGCGGGTCGCAGACCAGGCCTTCCACCTTATCAATGGTGATGTCCTCGCGGAGGCGCAGTAATGATGCGAATGCCTTATAGTTTGGCTTCTGTTCCCACTCCAGTTTATTGGCTACCTGCTCAGCCAGTTCGCCAATTAGGCATGCGCCGCCGGCGATGCGAAGTGTCTCGTCTACCGCAGTCCAAAGTCTGGCCAGCTTAGTCATCTTGCTGGGGGATTTGAGGGTCTTGAGTTCTTTCCGCTCAATCTGCCGCACTCTCTCCCTTGTCAATCCAAGGAGATTGCCCAGATCATCGAGGGTCCACTTTCGATTATCAAGCAAGCCTAAGCGACCGAGAAGAACAGTCTTCTGACGGGACGACTTCGCGACGAGATCTATGAATGCTCGCATCATTGAGTCAAAGCTGGCAAAGCACTCAAGCGGAAGTCCGGAGACGCGCATGCTGGCTTCGTGCGCGTATCGCTTCATTTGCCAAAGATCATGCATGTGGTAGAAAGCTGCTAGAGACAGACCATACGATGTGAGTATCGCGCTTTCTGTCATGCCTGTGAGATCGCCCCACGCAACCAACCCTTCTTGATGCAGACGCCACAACAACTCCTGAGGTGCCCCAAACGAATCCACGCGGAATGTGCGAATGGTTGCCACCTCCGGCTCGGTCACGACCACGTCGGCTGATGCGACGAACGCACCAGTATCAGGGCACCGTTCTTTGGTACACGACTCATAAAGTAGTTTGAACTCATCAATTATGATCTCGAACGTCTTGGGAGTTATCTCTAGTTCGACAAAATAACTGATGCTCAGGAATAGAAGCACATCCAACGTATCGTCTTCGAAAATCGCCGCTGCTGCCAGCCTCGCAATGTCTTCAGGTGGAATGTTGAGTCTCGATAGTGACCACTGACTGGCAACATCCAGTATCGCCTCTCGGCTTTCGGCGTTCAATCGGAACAGGTCCGGTATCGTCCGCCGGAGAACGCTCCAGAAAGAAGGGTCGTCAATTCTACGCTCGACCGGTGTTGGCTCCTGTAAAGTACGCGCAGCCAGTTGATGAGTTTTGTGAATGAAACTGATGAGGGCTCGCTTGTCGAACGTAGGCTCTTGGCCGTTCGCCGAATAATCCGCAAGGATGCTCTTGACGCTGCTTTGCATTTCCAATACTTCTGCGGTTGTCTTCTCGCCAGAGTTATGGAAGAGCCGGATTTCTCCCGATTCGAGGGACAGGAAACGCTCTAGATCTTGGATCTCGTTGCAGACGAGAACATTGCGAGCTCTTGTTCCTAAAGCATCTAACACGGTGTGGAAGAGACGTATGGTGCCTCGCGGACGTGCTTCATCGTCCGCCAAGACGACCTGCGAGCAAGCTGGCTGCGGGACCGGTGGTGCTGATGCAATTGTAGGAGGACGAGCATGGTCCACCAATGCATCAGTAGCCGACGATCCTTTCCTGCTCTCCGCCAGGCGTTCGAGAAGTTCTCTAACAGTAATAGACCTCCCTTGGCCTGAGTAGCAGGCGATCAAGTCCTTGAGCTCGCTTTGTATCCTGAGAATGTCTCCTACGGTTTTGCTACCACAATTGTAGAGGTCTACCAGGCTCATGTTGTTCAATACTAAGAAAGCTTTCAAGATCTCTGACCGACTTGTGGTAAATCACACTTCTGCCGCGTGTGGTAAGACTATCGAGAACAATTTGAAAGAGCTGACTGTCATCCTCGCCATCCAAAAACAGAATTTCGCATGCAGGGACTAGCTCGGTGTTGGGCTGCGCCGGCTCGGGCGCTGAGACATCCTTGGACAGAGATGTCAATTTTTCAGGTTGGCCACCGGCGCGCTGCCGCCCCATCTCCTGGGCAGACAAGAGCTCTGCAACAACATCGGGTGAAACGCCGGTGAAGGCATCCGGGTCCAGCTCCAAGAATGCATTCAGATCTCTGACGCCATGAGCCACTACAAAACCGAACGCCCTCACGCTCAAGCTACGCAGAATACTTTCGAATAGCTCACTTTTGTCGCCCAGGACGGAAGTCACCGGTACGTATCTCCAATGTTGAAGTAGGTCTGGCCAAACGTTAACGCGTTTGCGTGATCTGGAGCAAGGTCCAAGCACATTATAACATAGCTCGTTGACAAACAAATGTTAGCGACCTATGAAAGCCGCACAACCATTCGTTACCTGTTGCATGCCCGACTGGAACGAAGGAATGAACGGATGGAGGTGGTTGCATAGGTTTTCGAGCTAGTCTTCATTGCAAATGGCCGGACAGGTGTTCTTGCGTAATAAAACCTCTCACGGCAACCAACCCATCCTGAATGATTTGCAACTTCATCAAGCACGAGACTATAGCCATAACGGTTCAATCGGCCTCCGCCTGCGTTCCCCCGATGGGCAAACGAGGAGGTTTGAGGGTCTACGTCCAAACCACAGTAAGAGCGGGACTTTTCCAGATGGGAACGCATTATGAGATACTGCAGAGGGTTAGGGTGAGGGTGGAAACCTGATCCCGCGCCCATCATCTATTAAACAAAACAGTCTGTACCCTGAATCCCGGCATTCGGAACTTGACTGTGTTGCCGTGCACTTCGGGTTTTGTCTCGATGGGTTCTTCGTTCATATTCGCCAGAGCGGCGGATTCGAACTTGTGCGCGAGGGTTATCGCTGCTTCGACCTCGTCCGGGGTCGTGTTGAGCACTCGCACCACCAGGGCATCCGCGTTTTCCGCCTTCTTGACCGCCGTTACCACCAGGTTTTCCGGGAAGACGCTCACAAACGACTGGCTCTTCGGCATCTCGCCCGTTTGAACTTTGGTCAGCATCGCCCTCAGGGGAGCGTTGTGCTGGTGCGCCTGCTGCCACACCTTCGCCCTCCTCCAGTTGCCCTTGTATGGCGCCACGGCATAATTGAACACGTGTTTCCCGGGGCATTGCGCTTCCGGCGTGGCAATTGTCGGGCCGGCGTTGCTCGGGCGCTCCTTAAAGTCATCTCGTGAAAGCCAACCGCAGCACCGCAGGAGGGTCTGGGCGTAAGTGCAGGTCTCATCCCTGATGATCTCGTATTCCGGCAAGCCCTGGTTGATCACGGCGATGCCGCAGTCGGTCCCGTCTATGGCGACGAACGACTGCACCGGCTTCTGTGCGACGGGCTTTTCGACCCATCCCTCACCGCTCGGCAGGTCAAGGGAGCGCTCCACCACGTCGAACTGCCCCTCGGCAAAGACTTTGTCTACCGCGAACCCTGCGGGAAAGTGAGCGCGAAGCCTGTGGTCCTTTGCGTTGTTCTCCAGCACCGTTACTATATCTACCCTCGGCAGGCCCGCGTGCAGCGTAACATACACCACCACCGGGCACTCGATGGTCCTTTCGGTCCTGGACATGCGGTCGTCGGTGAGCGATTCAGGCAGGTTCAGCGCCAGGTCGCAGCGTATGGTGCTGATGCCGGGGCCGCGATGGACGATACTCATCGTGCCTCTCGCCCCTTCCGAGGTGATCGTGCGCGAATTGCAGGCGGTGCCGTAGTTGTATTCGTCGCCCGCATCCTCCGTATCCTCGAGCAGGTTGAGGTTTTGGTAAGTGGTGCGGGTGTGCTTGTGGAAAAGGTCGAATGTGCCGTTCGCGCGCACTATGAGCCTCACAAAGTCATTCTCGAGGTGTCCTATACCGGTCTTGAGCGGCGACGAAATGTTGGCTTCTCCCTGCTCCAGATAATAGGTCTTATAGCCGAGGGATGGGACAGCGTTGCCGGTGAAATACACGTCTCCGCTCCAGAGCGCGCGGCGGCTGTCCAACTCCTGAATGTGGTCGTTCGCGACGTGGGTTGCCACGGGGGCGCCGCTTGTATCCCTGACGGTGTAGCGCGGGACCTTGTCGCCCGGAGCCAGAGGTCTCTCTACCCGGACTTTCACTGTGTCGGTCACATTCCAGGCGTGCGGGTTGAAGACGACAATCGCTTCAGCGCTCTCGGCAATGCCTTCTCCGGCGGTATCCACACTGCCCGCGAGGAATGTCAGCGCTTCTTTGGCCATCGCCTCGCCTATTTGCTGCGATTGGTCGAACCGGGACATCATCTCGCGGTGGACTTGATCGATGCTGCATCCGCAGATCGAGTCGTGGGGGTGGTTCTTTATAAGGAGCTTCCACGCTTCCCACAGGAACTGAGAATCGTGATCGCCGCCGCTCAGCCAGGCAAGCGCGCTCGCGGGCTCCGCCCATTTCTCGAGGAGGGTCTGGGTCCGCTCGTTGGCCTGCTTTATGTACATACGAGAAGACAACACTCCCGGCAGAAGCTGCCAGAACTTGCCCCTGTGGAACTCGCCTTTGAATGTTTTGAGCTTCGGTTTCTCCGCCAGCACCCTGGCCGCGTAATCCTCATAGGTCGAGTGGATTACTTCGCCGTTTTCAAGGCGCTCGTTCACATACTTTATGATCTCGGGCAATTCGGGCTGAGGGTCCAGGTGATCACAGCCGTTGTTGAGCAGGAGGAACCTGGTGGAGGCCTTTTTCGACAGGCTTTCTATCTGGTCTTTTATGGTCTTGAGCGCCAGCTCGAAGTTAACGACCGGCTTGCCGTCAACCCACTCATAGCCCAGGTAGATGGCGTTGAAGTAACCGTTGGGCTGGTTTATCGCGAGTATTTGCGTGCCGTCCGGCGCTTCCCACCAGAACTCGGAGTTCATCGCGTCGGCTTCGTCGCCCATTCCGCGCATGAAGATCACATTCGGGATGCCGAAGCCCGCCAGTATCTGCGGAAGCTGCGAGAGGTGGCCGAAGGGATCGGGAATGTATCCCGCTTTCATCGTGCGTCCGAACGCTTCGCTGATCTTGTGGCCGATCATCAGGTTGCGCAGCGTCGCCTCCGCGCTCACCAGGAATTCGTCCGGAAGAATATACCAGGGGCCGACCAGTATCCGGCCTTCCTCTATATACTTTTTAAGATGCTCTCGCTGGTGGGGGCGTATCTGGAGGTAGTCTTCGAGGACTACCGTCTGGCCGTCGAATGTGAATGACGTGAACTCGGGATCGGTATCCAGGATATGGAGCAGCTTGTCCGTCATCTTGACGAGCTTGATCCTGAACTCCTGGAACGGCAGGTACCATTCGCGGTCCCAGTGGGTTTCGGGCACAAGAATCAGCGTATATTTATCCGGCATTGAGTCCTCCGCAATGTCAAGGGCACGTTTTATTATCGAGGGTATTATACCAGGGGACGGGAGCGTTCGACAACGCATCCGCCGTGCTCAGCAGGGATGAAGCAGGCTTGGCTTGCGATGATATGGCGGGCAAGGTCATATAGGCTGCCATTATTTCGCGTTTTATCCGTTTCGTGCTTTCGTGATGAAGAGGTTCCAGGCGAAGCCGCTGAATAATGAATGTCAACTCGCCCGCCCGCGGGGAAGGAAAACCAGGGGTTGGTAGAGTATTCAGTATGGATAACTACAGTTTAATAAGGATGTTCGTGCGATTGTTGAGTCTAGGCGCGTTGATCCGGAAAGGCAGTGTAAGGTTCTTATGGCTACGAAGATGCTAATGCCCCTCCTGGGCCAGACTATGGAAGAGGGGACCATAATAAAATGGTTGAAGAATGAGGGCGATAAGATCCAAGCAGGCGAACCGCTTCTCGAAGTTATGACCGACAAGGTCAACATGGAAGTGGAAGCCCCCGAATCCGGCGTGCTGCGAAAGATTCTAGCTCAGCCGGATGACGTGATCCCGGTGAAAGATCCGATCTGCATCATAGGTACGGCCGACGAGCCGATTGAGGATCTGTCCGCAGATCAGGCTCCGGCCCTGCAGAGCGAATCTCCGGGGGTTCAGGAAGCTGCTGCTCCGGCGACTCCTTCCGCTCCCCAGGCGCCTTCCGCTTCCGCGCCGGCGGGTGAGGGGAGATTATTCGCTTCGCCGGCTGCCAGGCGAATAGCTGCCGAACACGGAATTGACGCGTCGGTTCTGGCGGGCAGGGGAAGCGGCCCGAACGGCAGAGTCGTCGAAAAAGACGTGCTCGATTTTGTCGCTTCCGCGAAAGCTACTCCGCTGGCTGGGAAGATGGCTCGGGATATGGGTGCTGCCGTTGGCGCGATTGAAGGCTCCGGCGTCGGCGGCAGGGTGACAAGCGAAGATATCAGGCGCGCGACCGCTGCCCCTGCCGTTTTTGCTGCTCCTGCGGCCCCCGCTCCCGCATTGGCTATCGGCCAGAGCATTCCATTTACGGGCATGCGCAAGGCGGTCGCGAACAACGTCGCCGCAAGCGCTTTCTCCGCTGTTCACGTCACCCTGGTGATGGAAGTGGACATGAGCGAATGCGCGAAGTTGCGCAGCAGCATCCTGGCGGACGTTGAGGCCCGGTATGGCGTGCGGGTTTCATATACCGATTTCATCACCAAGGCGGCGGCAAAAGCCATCGAGGACAAGCCGATAGTGAACGCATCCATCCAGGGCGACCAGATCGTTATCCACGATCGCATCAATATCGGGATCGCGACTGCTATAGAAAACGGGCTCGTGGTTCCGGTGGTCAAGGATGTTCAGGCGAAGTCGATTCCCCAGATTTCCAGGGAGATCAAAGAACTCAGCGGCAAGGCCAGATCGGGCCAGGCAGGCGGGGCGGACTTCCAGGGCGGCACGTTCACGATCAGCAACCTCGGCGTATATGGCGTCGAGAGCTTCAACCCGGTCATAACCCCTGGCCAGAGCGCCATTCTGGGAGTGTGCAGGATCGCGGAGAAACCCGTTGTGGTGGACGGCGAAGTCAAAGTTCATCCGATGATGAACCTGTGCCTGTCGTTCGACCACAGAGTGATGGACGGCGCTCCTGCCGCGGAGTATCTCGCGCGCCTCAGAGACATCCTGGAGTCGCCGTATCTGATGTTTATGTAGAAAGAGCGTCTCGCGTCGAGTAGATTCGACCCAACGATTGATAGCTTCATGGAAACTGACAACCTTTTCGAGCATTGTGACTTGCACGTGCATACCTACCTTTCACCGTGCGCGCGAAGCGAGATGCGCCTGCCGTCGATTGTGGAAGTGTGCGCGGAGCGAGGGATCAGGCGCCTGGGAATCACCGATCACATTTTCGCTTCTACCGACCCGGGTATTCTGACGCGGGTTAAGGAAGAGCTTGGCTCAATCGAGACGCCGGTGGATGTGTTTGTCGGCTGCGAGGCCGACGTGCTCGCTGTTGGACGGCATACGGTTACCGGGGAGATGAAGTCGACGCTTGACTTTATCGCCGTGGCGGCCAATCATTTTCATTCTGACACGGTCGCTCAGCCCGAGAATGATTCGCTTGAGGCCGTGGGCCGGCACTTTGTGGCGATGCTCGCGTACGCATGCTCGCTCGATTTCGCTGACGTTATCGCGCATCCCATGGTCGTTTTTCCGGGCACGTTCGATTCAACGTGCCTCGAGCTGCTCACGGACGATCAACTGATGGAGCCGATTGAGCTGGCGAAAGAGAACCGGATCGCGATGGAGATAAGCCCTCGAGCGCTCGCTCCGGACCAGTTGTTTTTCAGGGCGAGGTTCTACGGCCTGTGCAAGAGCGCCGGACTCAAGTTTTCCATCGGCAGCGATGCTCACAGCCTGGCAAACGTTGGCCGGACCCGGGTTCTCGGCTCACTGATCCGAGGCCTCGGCATTACGGACGACGATATCTGGCTGCCGGGCAGTGCGAAGAGTTAGAAGTTCCGAAACCCATCATAATCGCGAAAGCGCGAAGCTTTATCCAGCCTTCTTTTCGTGCTTTCGTGATGGAAATGGGTTAAGCGTGGCCCGCCGCGAAAGAAACGAGAACGGCAAGAACCGCCGTTTTCCAAGGGAGATTACCTGATGCAAAAAGTTGCTGTGATAGGCGCCGGAGGGATGGGAAAGAGACACTCCGAAATCTATGAGAAGTTGCCCAATGCAGAGCTTGTCGCGGTTTGCGACGTTCAGCTTGAGTCTGCAAATGAACTCGCCGCAATTTACCGCGCAGCGGCGTTCGATGATGTCAAGAAGATGCTCGAGGAGGTCGAAGTCGATGTTGTCGACATTTGTGTTCCGACCTCGCTGCATCTGGATTACATAAAAACCGCCGCGGCTGCGGGCAAGCATGTCTGCTGCGAGAAGCCTCTGGCTCGGACATCCGGACAGGCTCAGGAAGCTGTCAGGGTGTGCGAGGAAGCCGGAGTTGTGTTGTTCGTCGCCCAGGTTCTCAGGTGGTTCCCCGAATTTCGGAAACTGCGGGATTTGATCTCCAGCGGTTCCATTGGCGCGCCCGTTATGGTTCGCACGAGCCGTGCCGGGAAGCACCCCCAGGGCTGGGACAACTGGTTCTCCGATCCCAAGCGCAGCGGCGGCGTAGTGATGGACCTCATTATTCACGATTTCGATTGGCTGCGATGGTGTTTCGGCGCGGTGAAGCGCGTATACGCGAGAGGAACGATCGAGTCCAGCGTCTCGAATACGAGCTATGCTCTGGTGACGCTCAGGTTCGAGAGCGGGGTTATCGCTCATGTAGAGGGAAGCTGGATGAAGCCGGCGGGGTTCAAGGTGGATGTTGAAGTTGCGGGGACCGACGGCCTGCTCAGCTATAGCAATGCCGACGCCGTGCCGATCGCTCTCGAATTGAGAGACAAGGACGGTGGCGCGGCCACTACCATCATTCCCGTCAGTCCGAGCGACGTCAGTCCGTATTATCTTGAGCTCGAGCATTTTGTCACGTGCTTGGAAGAAGGCCGGCAGCCGGACGTTACGCCAGAGGACGGCGTGGAAGCGGTGAGGGTAGCCGAAGCGGCCTTGAGATCGATTGCCACCGGACACCCGGTCGCGCTGGGGTAGAGGGGGCTTTGCCCCGAGCCCCCACCAGAGACGCCGTCTCTGGACTCTGCTGGGGCCGCGGGCCCCAGACCCCTGGCTCGCTTCGCGTATGTCCACCTTACTTGGGGTGGACATACGCGAAGCGAGTCGGAAGGTCCAGGAAACTCGGTTTCCTGGCGGGTTCCAAGGGCAGCGCCCTTGGTGGGAGCCCGAGGGTAAAACCCTCGGATGCATAGGAGACTAAAATGGCGAAGAAATCAGTTGTGAAGATCGGCATGATGAGTTTTGCCCACATGCACGCGTTCAGCTACGCCGGATGCTTGAAGAAGTTGCCGAATGTGGAGTTTGTGGGGATTGTCGATGAGGACAGCGCCAGGGCGAAACACGTGGGCAGGCAGCTCAAGGTGAAGGTGTTCCCCGGCTATGAGGAGATGCTCAACTCGGACATAGACGCTGTGATAGTTTGCAGCGAGAATATCAACCATCGAAAGCACGTAGTGTTTGCCGCTCAGCACGAGAAGCACGTGCTGTGCGAGAAGCCGATATCGACCACGTTTCATGATGCGGAGGCGATGGTAGAGGTCTGCAAGCGCAGCGGGATCAAGTTGCAGATTGCTTTTCCGTGCCGGTTCCACCCGGCGTTCAAGCGGCTCAAGGCGGCTGTGGATGCCGGAGAACTCGGGCAGATCGTCGGGATCAAGGCCACGAATCAGGGACAGTGCCCGTGGGGCTGGTTCGTTGACACGAAGCTCTCAGGCGGAGGCGCGGTGATTGATCATACCGTTCACTTGATGGATCTTATGAGATACTTGACCGGAGCGGAGGCGACGCGAGTCTATGCCGAGATCGACAATCGCATGCACGGCAAGGATTTTGACGATACCGGCTTACTGTCCGTAGATTTTAGCAACGGTATGTTTGCCACTATAGACTCCAGTTGGTCGCGCCCGAAGAGCTGGCCGACCTGGGGAAATGTGAACATGGATGTCGTCGGCACAGGTGGCGTTTCGAGCCTGGTGATGTTCGCGCAGAAGATCGACTATTACTCCGAGAAGACCGGCCGCCATACCTACCAGTACTGGGGCGACGATATCGACCTCAGCCTGGTCGAATCATTCGTGAGAAGCATTGCGGAAGATACGGATGTCCAGATTACGGGAGACGACGGCTTGAAAGCCCTCCAGGTAGCGCTGGCAGCTTACGAGTCTGCGAAAACCAAGGAAACCATCGACTTTTTGGCCAAAGAGTAATCCGGGGGCTTTGCCCTCTGTCTTGTCAAATCGTGTCCGAACCAGATCTTTGAGGTTTCAGTGAAAGCAGTCATACTTGCGGCGGGGCGGGGCACCCGTCTCGGCGATCTCACCAGGACCATTCCCAAGCCGATGATCCAGGTGGCGGGCAAACCGGTCCTCGAGCACATCATCAGGCACATCCAGCGCGCGGGGATCAATGATTTCGTGCTTGTGACCCGCTACCTGAGCGAGAAGGTCGAGGGGCACTTCGGCGACGGCGCGGGGATGGGAGCACACATCGAATACACGCGGCAGTCGGACGCTTATGGCACCGGCGCGGCGCTGTTGGCGGCGCGCGGGCAGGCCGGCGGCGGTGACGTGTTGATGTGCTTCGGAGATGTCATTACCTCGCCCGAGTGCTACCGGGGTGTGATGGATGCATTCAATGAGAAGCGCCCCGCGGCAGTGATGACACTGAACTGGATGGAAGATCCCTGGCGGGGAGCAGCAGTCATGACCGATGATGACGGCCGCATAAGCGAGGTCATCGAGAAACCGCCAAAGGGTGAAGTGGCTTCCCACTGGAACAGCGCAGGTATCTTCGCCTTCGACCCCCTGGTATTCGACTATCTCGAGCGCCTCGAGCCGTCCCCGCGCGGCGAATACGAGCTGGTTGACGCATTCATTGAGATAATCCGCGACGGGCTCAGTGTTTACCCGTTCTATTACGATGGTCCATGGAAAGACGTTGGCACCCTCGAGGACATTGCGATTGCCGAGGAAATGCTGAAATGAGATTCAGGGGCTTCGCCCCCGAACCCCTACCAGAGGCTCCGCCTCTGGACTCCGCTGGGGCCGAGGGCCCCAGACCCCTAACTCGCTTCGCGTATGTCCACCCCAGCAAGGGTGGACATACGCGAAGCGAGCAGGAGGGTCCAGGGAACTCAGTTCCCTGGCGGGTTCCAAGGGCAGCGCCCTTGGTGGGGGCGCGGGGGCGAAGCCCTCGGATAACTAATGACCACTTCTTGCCATCCCGCGCGTCATTGTAGTATAACGTGCTGGAGGGCAACCCCGGCTGCGGTTGCGGTGCTACTCCACTTCCGCGAGTTTGGCAAACCACTGCTCGAACCACTTGACCGTTGTGTCGGTCATTTCGCGGAAGTAGCGCGGCTTCTCATCGAAAAGATGACCCGCGCCCTTCACTATATGGAGCTCCTTCGGGCAGCGCAGGGCTTCGTATATCTCCTTCGACTCGGGTAAAACGACGGCATCTTCGCTGCCCTGCAGTATGAGGGTGGGGGCCTGCACCATCGGCGCGAACTGCAGCACGTCGTAGTTGCGCGGCACCCGCAGCACCATCACCTGTATGCGCTGGTCCTCGGCGGCGGCCCTGATCGCCGCGGTGCCTCCGGTGCTCGATCCGTTGACCCCGATGAAGCGCGTCTGCACGAAGACCTGTCCGTTCAGCCAGTCGAGGGCGCTGATGAGGTCGTCGAACTGCTGGTCCTGGGTCGACTGCTCCGGGACCCCGTCGCTTGCGCCGTGGGCTGTGAAGTCGAACAGGAACGAGCCGATCCCCGCATCGAGCAGCTTCTCGGCTATTCCCCGGTTCCGGGGGCTCGACTTGCTGCTGCCCGTGCCGTGCGCGAACACGACCACGTCCCGCAGCGCCTCATCAGGCGCTAGCAGAGCGCCGGAGAGCTTCAGACCTCTGGATGTTTTGAAGACAACCTCTTCCTCTATCATAAGTGAAACCCTGACCAGCTATGCCTGCGCGACGTTGACATCGTTTGCTCGGTACCTGGCTAGCTTATCCTTGCATTATTGACTCTTACCCGGAAGCGTAAACATTACACGTTGTAACCAGTGGACAGTAAATAGTAAACAGCGGCGGTTGGCGTGCTTGGTCCGTAGATCTGACAAGCACACCTGCCCGTGGGTGTGTTGCGAACTTGCCCCGCGTTCTGCTACAATCTCAGTGCGACCCGGTAGGGCCGCGGAGGACAATCCCCATGAAGAACAATTACTTGCGCTTTACGATCTGCAAGAAGTTGATGTTAAGATCTCCGGGATCAATGCCCGGCTTGCTGAACTGACCGGCGCAAAACCGCTGAGGCAGAGGTGGTCCGGGGCGAAGTCGGCTCTGCAGGCGGCGGAGAAGTCGCTCAATGAGTTGGAGACGGAATTATCGGAGTGCGAAGTCAAGCTCAAGTCGATCGATGAGAAGCGGACGAGCCACGAAAAGCGGTTGTATGGCGGGTCCATAAGCAGCCCCAAGGAGCTCGATGCGGTAGAGAGGGAGATCAAGGCGCTTAAGGATCAGCAGGGCGCGCTCGATGGCCGGACGCTGGAGCTCTACGAGCTTGTGGAAGGCTCTCGAGAGAACGTCGAAGCCGCGCGCAGGAGCGCCGGAGACATTGAGACCGAACTGCGCAAGGCGCTTAAGGCTGAGAATACGGAGAAAGCGAGGCTGGAAGCGGATCTGGCGGAATTGATGTCGCAGCGCGCCGCGAAAGCTTCGCAAATCACCGACAAGCCACTGCTTTCCCGCTACGAAGCCATCGGCAAGCGAAACGGCGGTACCGCCATTGCCATGGTGAAGAACAACCAGTGCAGCGGGTGCCACGTCAGCGTAACCTCATTTACTGTTCGGCAGATGTTCCTGGACAAAGATATTCCGATGTGCGAGAATTGCGGGCGGATGCTCATCCTGGATGTCGAATGAGCAGTGTTATCATATACACCGACGGCGCGTCAAAGGGCAACCCGGGCGATGCGGGGATTGGGATCATTATTACCTCGGAAGATGGAGCCGTGCTGCGCGAAATCGGTGAGTACATAGGGGAGACAACCAATAACGTGGCCGAGTACTCCGCGCTTATCCGCGCGCTTCGCGAGGCCGTTGAACTGGGAGCCACATCGGTCGAAGTCAGGACGGACAGTGAACTGCTCGCCCGCCAGCTTGCCGGCGTGTACAAAGTCAAATCCCACAATCTACTGCCGCTCTACGAGCAGGCGATGATGCTCCTTAGCGCGTTTAAGCACGCGAGCATAGGCCACGTTTTACGGGAGTTCAACAAGCGCGCCGACGAACTCGCGAACCAGGGCATCAAAAAGCATAACTCCCGCTTGAAGGTCGCCGGTAACAGCCCCGAGCCAAAAGCCGAAAACTCAAAGCCGGGTTCCGAGCCGAAGCAGGCGGATAAGTCCGGGCAGGGCGCCTTCGGGTTTTAGCGGGCGCTGCCCATGCATGGCGGCTGCAAGCCACCGAAGCAGCGACACGTCATTTCTCGCCGCTCGCCTTGATTTCCTCATAGACATCGTAGCCCGTGTTTATGTCGTCTATGCAGTGTCCGTTGGAGTAGCCTATCATCTGGAGGACTATCTTCTTGTCGAACGACTTCAGCACCGCGGTGCCGATGATCCTTTTTTCCAAGGGTTCCGTGCTGTCCCACGCGGGAAACGCGATCTTGTAGCGTTTTCCGGCGGTCTTGTCGCGGGATAACTGGTCCATCGCCCGGTCCGGCAGAACTTCAATCGTGCCGCTGTTTCTTCCGATGGAAAGAATTGGGCCGACCCACCGGTTACCCTCGGGATCATCGACTTTTGCCAGGATGGAATGCGACTGCAGAGGCGCGTAGCCGTAGCACGGCCTGCTTGCGGATATGAACGGCGGATTTGCCAGAGGATTTGTTACCACTATATAGCCGGTACTGTCATAGATCAGTTCACTACGGTCCTTGTTCCAGACGACTTCCCTGGCAAGGAATCTCTGGAACCTGTCGAGATGATCGCTGGTGACCAGTTGGCCGGGATCACCCGGCTGGTTTGTCAGCGGTTCAACGCGGCCTACACCGGTCTCCGGATTTGGAGCAGGTGGGAGATAGACGCCTAAACCCTTCACGATCTTCTGCGGGGCGATGCCCGGCAGTATCCGGAAAGCCGCCTTATACGCACTCGCCATGCCCTCAACGACGGCGCGCGCGGCCGGTACGGTGGTTCGATCTTCGTACCGATAGTCCCAGCCAAACGTCATCAGCCACACCACATCTCCCGGGGCAAGCTGTTTGGATGAGGTGAACTCTACGTCGCCGTTGGTTACCGACGTTACCTCGCCGATTCTGTAGGGGTTTGGTATGTCTTTGGCAGTCTCGGGCGGAATCGGAACTCCTAATTTGGTAAGAAGCTGCTGCAAATAATGCACTCGCTCGGCGCTCGGCGGGTGGTCAGCGAGTATTTTCGGCGGCGCTCCGCCCTGTTCAGTCTCGAACCTCTGGATTTTGCGCATGGCCAGCAGTATACCAGCCGGATTGTATCCCGCTTTCTGGCACAGGTACACCGAACCCTCATCGGCCTGCTGCTCGTCGATCCTGGAAAACTTCAGTGAGTAGATCTGGTGGCAGAGGTCGGCGACATTTCCCCACGTGTTGTTTGCTTTCACGGCGGTCAACAGCACCGCCAGCCATATCTGCCGTCTCTGCGCGTCCAGCATCGCGTCCAGCGCATGTCGTCGGTCCACGTGGGTCATCTCGTGGCCGAGGATTCCGATCCTCTCGTCTTTCCTCATGATGTTCCAGAGGTGCTCATTAAAATACACGTAGCCGCCGGGAATAGAGAACGCGTTCAATTCGTCGTCCTTGAGGATCACGAAATGATACTTGATCTCGGTCCGCTTTACGCCCTTTGCAAGCTGCTGGCCGTATTCCTCGATCTCCTTTTGGGCCTCGGCGTCGCTGGAGACCGGGGTTTGCCTGAGAATTTCCTCGTTTATCTGTTTGCCGAGCTTGATTTCCTGTTCCACCGTCACAGCCCCGGCAGGAATGCACGCAGCTCCAAACGCAATAAGCAGACCCGCAATCAGCAGCAGTTGAGGCAGATAAGAGCGCGATCGTTTCATAGTGTAGTCAACCTTCGACGTTCTTGGCGTTTAACACCGGACTCGGCGCGGCGTCCACCGCGAATACTTGTAGTATATCTCAACGGTGCGTCGTTGAAACGGATTGGCGCCAAGATTGTGGCGCGGGAGGGCCTTACGCCCCTGCTTAAAATGCTGGCTGCCAACCTCTTGTAACAATTCTTTCGGCATGATATAATCATGCGTCTTTGTAAACACACTGACAGACAACCTAATGAGGAATCCGGGCGTCCACGATGCGCCGGTTATACTCTCCGTTCCGACTTTGAGCGGAACCGATTTTAGACCGAGGGGAGGTGAACACCACGAACCGTAATTACGAAGTACTCTACATCGTCGATGCCACTCTGACTGACGAGCAGGTCGAACCCATCATTGCCAGATACACCCAAATGGTCGCTGATTTCGGAGGCGAACTCCAGGCGGTGGGAATTTGGGACAAGCGCCGATTGGCTTACGAGATCAAGGGCAAGCGGGAAGGCATATATATACAGATGAACTTCATCGGTGAGCCCTCAATCGCGAAGGAGCTCGACCGAACGCTCAAGATTGCTGATGACGTTATAAGACATCTGATCACGCGCGTCGAACCGCAGCATATGGACATTGCACGCATCGATCATCCGAGAACAGCCGCCGAACAGGTCGCTCCGGCCCCGGCCCCAGCGCCGGCTCCGGAGGCTGTCGAAGAGACGGTTGCTGAGGAGACGGTTGCCGAAGCGCCGGCTGAGCCGGAAGCTGAAGCAGTCCAGGAAGCTGAGGCGCCCGCTCAGGAAACAGCGGTCGCTGAAATAGAGGAGACGCCCAGCGAAGAACCGGAAGCCCAGGCTTAACGGGCACTTGAGAAGGCCGGAGGAATCGCGGATGAACCCTCTCGCATTCTTCCTGCGGAAGAACGCTGTCGGTTTCTCCGCGATGGGATGAAAATAGCCTTCGGCTATTTTCAGAGGAGGCATTTGGAATGAACGTTGTTGTTCTTATAGGTCGAATGGTTGCAGACCCGGAGCTGAAGTATACCCCCAGCGGGGTTGCGGTATGTTCTTTCAGAATAGCAGTGGACCGCCGCTTCAAGTCGGAATCGGGTGAGAAGGAAGCTGACTTCATCGATATCGTCGGCATGGAGACAGTCTGCTGAGTTCGCGGCTAACTACCTTGGTAAGGGTAGGCTGGTCGGCGTTCACGGCAGGATTCAGTCCCGCTCGTGGGTTCAGCCGGACGGCCAGAAGAGATACAAGACCGAAGTCGTTGCCGACAGCCTGCAGGGCCTCGATAGACCTCAGGGCACGAGGGGACCGGAAGCGGCGCCCGCGCCTGGCGCGGAGTATCAACCGGCCGCGGCCCCGGCATCCGATGTCGAGTCAGATATGGATTACGATCCGTTTGCCGAAGAATAATCGGGCTGCGGTTCATATACCGAAATACATGCGGAGGTGGCATAATGCCAGCACCTAGAAGAGGGGCCCCGTCGTCTCGAGGCGGCCAGCCCTCCAAATTCAGGAAAATGCGCAGGAAAGTTTGCGCGTTTTGCGTTGACAAGATCGATTATGTTGATTACAAGAACGTCAACCGCCTGCGCAGGTTTGTGTCCGACCGCGGCAAAATCCTGCCGCGTCGAACAACCGGAACCTGTGCGTCGCATCAGCGCATTCTGACCCACGCAATCAAGCAGGCCAGAGAAATCGCGCTCCTGCCGTTCACCGCGGAATAGCGGACGTCCAGAAAGGAAGCACAAATGGCCACCCAGCAGCCTACGCCGATCCTCGATGATCTGGCGGGAATGCAGTCGTTAGACAAGAGGAACATGCTCCGGCTGATAAATGAACTGCCTGAGCAGTGTGAGACGGCGCTCGGTATCGGGCGAAGTCTCTCAATAGATCCCTTGCTCGATAGACCGAACGTGGTCTTTATTTCGGGGACAGGCGAAGGGGGCATTGCCGCGGATATGGCTGCGGCAATTCTCGGGGAAGAGATCGCCGTTGGGGTCGTGAGCGACCACGGCGGACGTCTGCCCGCGTATGTGGGGGAAGATTCTCTGGTATTCCTGGTGGACTATTCAGGAAAGAACCAGTCGACACTGAGAAACTACAGGGAAGCCAAGCTGCGCGGCGCGAACGTGATATGTATTGCGGGCCGCGGCAAGCTTCTTGAGTCTGCCTCGCAGGACGGCGGTAAGATCGTCCGTATTCCTACCGGACAACCACCGAGGACGGCTATTGGATATCTTTTCGTGCCGCTCGTGGCATTGATCGAGCGATACGACCTGGCATCGGGACTTATAGAGAATATCTCCTACGCGATCAAGCTTATGAAGAACGTGAGAGAGATGTTCAGATCTGAGAACTTGACGGCGCGCAACCTTGCAAAGCAGACAGCCCTGGATATGTACCAGAAGCTGCCGGTTATCTACGCGGCGAACGGATATCGCGCCGCGGTGGCGAGCCATTGGCGAGTTCAGATCAGTGCTAACAGCAAGACTCCGGTCCTTTCGGGGACTTTTCCGGAAGTGGCAGAGAGTGAGATATCCGGGTGGGAGCCTGAAGGCAAACAGCTCGATGACGCAACCTTTGTGTTCCTGAAAGATCCACTGGACAAGATGACTGAGATACCGGCGCTTATGAGTTCAGCTAAGGAAGTGCTGGAGCGCTTCGGTGTCAGAGAGATCGAGATGAAAGGCGCAACTACCGCGGAGAAGATGCTCTACGGTATTTACCTCGGGGATTATGTGAGCTACTACCTCGCTATGCTCTATGGGGTGAACCCTACGCCGACCGAATACGTATCACTCGCTCAGTCGGAGCCTGTGCAGCAGCAGGCGTAAACGAAAAACTAACCGGGTGGAAGCTCTGCAGCTTCCACCCGGTTATTATTTTGTGCTCCTGTAGGCTCCGTAAAGCATCTTGATCAACAGTACCACTGCAAACCCCAGCGCCACAGCAAACGCGGCGCCCAGGACCGTCATAATCAGCCAGGTAATCAGCCGCCAGATTCCGCCAAGTATCTGCATGACGAAAGCCAGCGCTATGATGCCTATCAGGAAGTAGACCAGCATGCTCAGCAAGTCTCTGGTTTTCATGTCGGTGCCTCCTCGCCCGCCTTATTCACACAATGGAATACGGCAGGCATCTGTGCGGGATTCTTATCCAATCACGAATAACGCGGGCTCGTGACCGGTAAGCAATTCGACGCACAGCACATTAATTCCTTGCCTGGAAGCATCCGAAACAAACCTTACGTTATAGTTTGCGCCTCGTTCTCAGATTGCCCCCGGTTGCGAACCGTCGGAGGAGCATTCAGTTGTACGGGGAGGAATTTCTTTCTGGGTGGTAATTTCCGAATCGCCACCCAGAATTGAGTGACTTGCCCATCAGTATATCTGCTCCGCAAGGTAATTTTGTACGCCCGTCTGCTTGATCTGGTCCAACTGCGCTTCCAGCCAGTCAACGTGCTCTTCTTCCTCTTTCAGAATGGCCTCGAGGATCTTGCGGGTGCCCTCGTCCCCGAGCTCGCCCGCCACGTGAATGCTGTCGTTGTATCCGTGGACGGCCCCATACTCCGAGTCGAGATCGTTCTTGTGCATATCGGGGACTTCCGGACCGATGTTGATCTGGTTCAGGTTGCTTACTATCGGACGGCCCTCCAGAAACAGGATTCGCTCGATCAGCTTCTCCGCATGCTTCATTTCCACTATCGCGCGTTTTTCGATAGCGTCGTTAAGTCTAATGTAATTCCAGTTTTCGCACATCTCCGAATGAACCATATACTGGTTGATTGCGGTCAACTCCTCCGTAAGGCGAGCGTTGAGGTGCTCGATGATCTTCTCATGTCGCTTCATGTAAACCCTCCGCTTGTAGAGATCGGGATCGTTGGTATCGCTGCCCCTCGTTCCGAGAATGGTTATACCCACTCGTCGCGCGATCCCTCCAGCATTCCTATCAAAAGCTGTGTCGTGAACAATGGCTTGTGGGAATACAGGAAAAGAGAGGCGATTTTCGAGACTCATGGCCCGAGGACATGGAATGAGACGGAGTTGGTATGTCATAACGGGCGCCGTGCTGGTGTTCGCGTTCTTTTTGGGGCTCTTTGCCATCCTGTGGTTGTTCGGCCGAACGTCGGAAACCTTGTATGATCTGCTTGTCGACGTGACGTTTCTTCCACTGCAGGTGTTGATTGTGGCGCTGCTCCTCGACAGGCTCCTCGAGATCAGGGAAAGAAATGAACTCGGTCAGAGAGTCAACATAGTCATCAGCGTATTCTTCACCGAGATGGGGATCGACCTTCTAGGTACCTCTCATTGTTCGACACCTCCCTGGACGAAATGCGCGAGATCGCCGGCGTCAACGAGAGCTGGTCCGCCAGAGATTTCGCCGCCATGAGGAAGCGCCTGCGTTCCTATGATTATTCAATCGACTGCCACTGCGCCGATCTCGAGGACCTGCGGCAGTTGCTCCGCGACAAGCACGATTTCGGGGTCGGATTGCTCGCGAATTCGAGCCTGCTTGAGCAGGAAAGCTTCACACAGCTCCTGTGGACGATCCTTCATCTGTCGCGGGAATTCGATTATCGGCCGGACCTCAACAATCTGTCCCAAGCCGATTATGCGCATCTGGGCGACGACATGCGGCGGGTGTACGTGCTGCTGGTCACGGAATGGTTATCGTTCGCTCAACGGCTCAGGGAAAGCCAGCCGTATAGCTTCTCTCTCGCTGTGCGGTTAAACCCGTTCGCAGAGAGCCCGTCGGCAGTCATTGAGGGGATGGAAGAGCAGGAGTAAGGCCGTCCATCTATTCGTGCAGCACCTGATGGACGAAGGCGATCGCAATTGATCCCTCGCCAACCGCCGACGCCACACGTTTAATGTTGCCGCTGCGAACGTCGCCGGCAGCGAACACCCCGGGCAGACTCGTCTCGAGCAGATGGGGAGTCCGCAGCAGTGGCCAACGTACTGCTATCAAGTCTTCTTTTGTCAACTCCGGGCCTGTCTTGATGAACTCCTTGTCGTCGAGTGCAACGCAGTCGCCGACCCACTGGGTGTTCGGGGTCGCGCCGGTCATGACAAAGACATGGCGGATCTCGTGGGTCTCGAGGGTATGGGTTTCGTTGTCCCGCCACTGCACGCTCTCAAGGTGATCGCCTCCCATAAGCGCCGTGATCTCTGTATGCAGTCGCAAATCGATGGCGGGAGTCTCCTCGATGCGCTTGATCAGATAACGCGACATGCTCTCCGCGAGTCCGTCGGATCGCACGAGCATGTGAACGCGCCTTACGGTTTGCGAGAGGAACACGGCAGCCTGCCCCGCGGAAATTCCCCCCACCCACAACGATCACTTCATCGCCGGCGCACAACCGAGACTCGACGTATGTGGCTGCGTAAAAAATGCCTGAGCCTTCGAACTGCGACAGGTTTTCCAGAGATAGTTTTCTATAGCGTGCGCCGGTCGCAATAATCACCGAGCGCGACTGCACAAACGAACCATCGTCGATATCGATTTTGTATGGCGAGTGATCGCCCTTGAGCGCTCTGGCGCATTTCCCGACCATCAATTGAGCGCCGAATTTCTGGCATTGTGTGTACGCTCGTGTTGCGAGTTCCAAGCCTGAAATGCCCGTGGGGAAGCCGAGGTAGTTTTCGATCTTCGAGGTTCCACTCGCTTGTCCTCCGGGCGAGTCCGCTTCCAGCATCAGGACGTCCAATCCTTCGGAAGCGGCGTAAACAGCAGACGCGAGCCCCGCGGGGCCGGCGCCCACGATCACCACATCACGCAAGGCCGTCAGATCAACTGCCTCATTGAGGCCGAGACACTCGGCGATCTGATCGTTCGTTGGGCTGCGCAGCACGGTATTACAATGACAGATCACCACCGGCACGTCATTTACATCGACGTGAAAACGATCGAGCAAGTCCTGGATGCCGGCGTCACGGTCGAGATCGATGTAAGAGTAGGGATGCCCGTTGCGTGCCAGGAATTCCCTTATGCGAAGCGTGCCTGAGGAGTGGTCAGACCCCAAAACGATAACATCCCCAAGCTCCAGCTCAATCAACTCCACCCGCCGAAGAATGAAGGCGCGCACGAGGATCTCACTCAGCTCGTCGCCGGCCTGCACCAACTGCCGCAGGTGTTGGCGATCGATCTCGATCACCTCGCCCGCTTCCTTGGCGCGCAGCCTAACCAGTATGGGGCGCCCGGACAGGAGGCTGATTTCTCCGGTGAACTGACCCGGCAGAAACAGAGCCACTGGTTTCTCGGCGCCCGTCAATGGCTGGACTGCCTCCACCTGACCGCTCATGATCACGAAGAGCGGCGCGTCTTTGTCTCCTGCCTCGGCAAGAACCTCGCCGGGCTGAACCTGGCGCGCGCGTCCCTGCGCAGCCGTGCGTTCGAGCTGTGCCGGTGTGAGCGTCGGAAACACTGAGGCAGCCGACATAATAGGAGATTTGAGGGGAGGATAAGCATGGGTCATGTCGAAATGCCTCTCGAGTGGCCTTGGGTGACACGTTTGATGGTCATGTTTCGGTCTCCTTTGCCAACTAATTCAGCAACATCGTGATCCACAGCCTTGATTGCTCCGGGTGAATTACCCCGCACACTCCACAAGAAGACTCTCGATTTTTGAGTCCAGTTCCCGAGCAACCCCAAGAGCGTCCGGGTTTCCATAGTCCGCCAGAAGACTGGCCAGCCTGTCATACGACAGATGCACGCCGTCCGGCCGCTCATCCACCAGCACTGACATCGGAACGTAAGATCCGGCGTCGTGAACATGCTTTGCCATTTCTTTCATGACGAGCGGGTTGCCGAGCAGAAACCGCACCATCTTCGGCGTGTCGAGCCCGCTCTCCTTGCGCAGGACCATGCCCTGGTCGAACTTCATAAACAGCATCAGCCCCGTCCTGCCCAGAGATCCGTTCACTACATCTTCCAGTTCAGCGAAGGTTCGCGCACCGTTCATAGCCCTAAAGAACTCGCTCATGTCGGGACGCCCGACAGCCGCTTCGAGCGCAGCCGCGACAGCGTCAAACGGCTTGGAAGATGTCAGGGTGAATCGTTCGATCTCGAGTTTTCTGATCTCCATCTTAACTTTCCTCTCATCGAAGCAGCGCGCGCCTGCAGATGCCGTGCCGTCGAATTTGCACATTCAAGAGTTCCCACAGCAAGGCAGGATTGAACATCTTTTCTCCGCCGCCCGCCCGCATTCAAAGGATTGCGCAACCGCAAACGCGGGTAAACATGCCCAAAACAACCACAGGGATTGGAGTGTTGTGGAAACGGACGGATGCAAAGGAGCGATCATCGAGCGCAAAGATACCAGTATCTGACCAACCCCTAAATCATGCGACGATGCGAACGATCACCATTGAGGAGCATTACGCGACCCCGGCGTTCCTGGAAGGCCCGGGCCACCTGCTCAAGGACCAGGCGCAAAGGGCCGGCACCCATACCCAGGCGATGGCAGACTTTGCCCGGGTCGTCGATCGACTGTGCGATCTCGGCGACGGCAGGATCGCGGAGATGGACGCGGCGGGTATCGACGTGCAAGTTCTTTCGCTGGTTTCTCCCGGCACGGAGCAACTCGACGCGGCAGAAGCAGTGGCAGTCGCCCGCGATGCAAACGACCGACTCGCCGACGCCGTGCGACGCCATCCGAGTCGATTCGGCGGGTTCGCTGCCTTACCGACCGCGGCTCCGGACGTCGCCGCGGATGAACTAGAGCGCCTGGTCCGTGAACACGGCTTTAAGGGAGCACAGATAAACGGCCACATCCGAGACCGCTACCTGGACAACGAGTTCTTCTGGCCCCTCCTGGAGCGCGCCGAGGCCCTTCACGTGCCCCTGTATCTGCACCCGGCGCCACCTCTGCAGTCAGTGATCGACGCCTTATACTCAGGGAACTACGCGCCGGAAGTGACGGGCATGTTTGCGACCGCGGCTTGGGGCTGGCACATCGAGACCGCGATCCACGTCATCCGCCTGATCCTCAGCGGAGCATTCGACCGATACCCGAACCTGCAGCTCGTCATCGGCCACATGGGCGAAACGCTTCCCTTTATGTTGCCGAGACTCGACCACGGTCTGCCCACGCACGTCACGAAACTCAATCGCCCGATCAGTGCCTACCTTCGCGAGAACGTTTACTACACGTTTAGTGGCTTCAACTACATTCCGACGTTTCTCGACCTGATGCTGCAGGTCGGTGTGGAACGCATCCTGTTTTCAGCCGACTATCCTTTTGGATCGATGACGTTGGCGCGCACATTCCTGGATCAACTCCCGGTGAGCCCCGCCGACAAAGAACGGATCGCTCACGGCAATGCCCAACGCCTTATGCGACTGGAATGATGGCGCAGCCACGCATCAACTACTGCTGCGGCAGCGCCGCCGGAAAAACGGAAGCAGTTGCGATGGTGAACTCCTTGTCTGCCAAACTGGGTATAGACTTTCCGTCGACCGCGCGCGGATGCCCAACACCTGTGCGGTCGGAAAGGAGCGCGTCCATGGCTACAAAATGCGAACACCTGAGCGAAATCCAGGACGTTGAGCCCAGCGCGCAGGGATGCGAGGAATGCCTGAGGACAGGCGATCAGTGGGTACACTTGCGCCTTTGCAAAACCTGCGGCCACGTCGGATGCTGCGATTCGTCGAAGAACAAGCACGCGACCAAGCACTTTCACGCCACCGGACACCCCATTATACAGTCGTTCGAGAAAGGCGAAGACTGGATGTGGTGCTACGAGGACGAAGAGTATGTGGAGGATTAGCCTGGCGCAGGCGGATTACCCTTGATCCAGCTCGAGAACGTCACAAAGACTTACCCCGAAGGCGTTCAGGCTGTGTGCAACCTCAGCCTGCGGGTGGATGCGGGTGAGACGCTCGTGCTTGTTGGCACCAGCGGCAGCGGAAAAACGACGGCGCTTAAGATGATCAACCGCCTCATCGACCCATCATCCGGCCGCATATGTGTCGAGGGGC
The DNA here is from genome assembly GCA_963775535.1 of uncultured bacterium. Classification (GTDB taxonomy): domain Bacteria; phylum Armatimonadota; class UBA5829; order UBA5829; family UBA5829; genus CAVZJH01. Next base: position 80,515 of record CAVZJH010000053.1, read on the forward strand.
GAGACATCCGGCTCTGGGACCCAATCGAACTGCGGCGGCGCATCGGTTACGTAATCCAGAGCGTGGGCCTGTTCCCCCACATGACGGTGGCGGACAACGTCTCTCTTGTGCCCGGGCTCCTTGGAGTGAGCAGGAGGGAGACGCAGACCAGGGCTGCCGAGGTACTTGCGATGGTGGGGTTGGAGGCTAAACAGTTCATGTCCCGCTATCCGCGCGAGCTTTCCGGCGGGCAGCAGCAGCGGGTAGGCGTGGCCCGGGCTCTGGCCGCGGACCCGCCTGTCATCCTGATGGACGAACCGTTCGGCGCCCTGGACCCGATCACGCGCTCCAGCGCCTTCAACGGGAGTTTCTGGACCTGAAGGCCCGAATCCGAAAGACGATAGTATTCGTTACCCACGATATCTCGGAAGCGGTGATCCTCGGGGACAGAATAGCCGTTATGCGCTCCGGCACGCTCGAGCAGGTCGCGCCGCCCGGCGAACTCATAGCGCGGCCCCGAACCGGCTTTGTCTCCGAGTTTCTCGGCAGAGGGCGCATCCAACTCCGGCTGGACGCGATGAAGGTAGGGGATGTAACGGACACGAGCCCGAACGCTCTTGCGGATGCCGGGCGAGCCGGCTGTAACAATGCGGTCAAGTCTGACGCTCCCCTCAGCGGCGGCATCGAAGTCATGGCTGGGCTGGGATCTGCTGAAGTCGTCGTAACCGACACTCACGGTAATCCCGTCGGTCTCCTGCGCAAGGACTCCCTGCTCAGGGTTATCGGGAATCTGCTGAGCGGAGGTGACTAGATGAGCTTCTTTGAGTTCGTCTTGGCGCGCCGGGACGATATACTGGCCAGCCTGACGCGGCACATCTGGCTTACTTCCGTCTCCGTGGGTATAGCGACGATAATCGGCATTTCGCTCGGCATTATGATGACGCGGTTCCGCAGGCTGGCCGTGCCGACGCTGGGAGCGGCCGGCATCGTTCAGACTATTCCCGGGATAGCTCTGCTGGGCCTTATGATCCCCATCTTCGGGATAGGGGTTCTGCCCGCGATAGTGGCTCTGTCAGTTTATGCGGTGCTGCCCATCGTGCGCAACACGTATATCGGCATTACGGGAGTCGATCCCACCCTCACCGAGGCAGGGATCGGAATGGGCATGACGAGCAGGCAGCTTTTGATGCTTGTCCAGCTTCCGCTCGCGCTTCCGGTGATAATGGCCGGGATTCGCACGGCCACGGTTATCAGCGTTGGTGTGGCGACACTCGCTTCTCCGATTGGGGCAGGCGGACTTGGCGACCAGATATTCCAGGGCATTCACATGGTGGACAATGACATGATCTTCGCCGGGGCCATTCCCGCAGCTCTTCTTGCGCTTGCGCTGGATGGGATGCTGGGATTGGTGGAAAGGAAACTGACCCCGAGGAACTCTCACTCACGCAGAAAGAGCGCCGCTGCAGACGGAGGGGCGAAAAACTCATGAACAACCGTTTGATCGCGGCGCTTCTTTTCGCTGTCATCGGGCTTGCCGGGTGCGGCAGCCACAGCGCCGATACCATAGTGATAGGCGGCAAAAAGTTCAGCGAGCAATCGATCCTTGGGGAGATGTACGCCGCGCTCATCGAAAGAAACACTCATCTCAGAGTCGAACGGCGCTTTTGGCTGGGTGGCACTCAGGTGGTGCACCAGGCGATCCTGAAGGGCGACGTCGATATTTACCCCGAGTATACCGGGACGGCTTACGAGGTCGTTCTCAAGCAGCACTCTCTCAAGGACCCGCGCCGCGTCTTCGACGCTGTAAAGAGCGCGTATGCCGCCCGGTTCCACCTGCTCTGGCTCGATCCCATCGGTTTCAACAACACCTACGCCCTCACCATGCGCGCGGATGAGGCAAAACGTCTGGGCATCAGGACCATTACCGATCTGGCCGGAAAGAGCAGCGCCCTGATCGCCGGCCTCGATCCGGAATTCCTGGAGCGGCCGGACGGCTGGCCGGGGCTGGAGAAAACCTACGGCATTGCCTTCTCCGGCCGGCCGCGTCAACTGGACCCGGGAATCGTGTATCGGGCGGTCGCCAACGGTGACGTCGATGTTGTGGACACTTATTCCACGGACGGTCGCATTCCCGCGTTCAAGCTCGTAGTTCTTCAGGACGACAAGCGCTTCTTTCCACCCTACTACGCGGCGCCCGTGGTTCGAGAGGAGGCGCTTAGAGAGCACCCCGAGCTCAGGCAAGTTCTGAACAAGCTCGCGGGCAAGGTGAGCGAGAGCGACATGCAGCGGCTGAACTACGAGGTCGATCAGCAAGAAAAGAGGCCCGAAGACGTCGCGCGGCGGTTTCTGAAAGAGAAAGGATTGATCTAGGAGGTCGGTTGCTATGGGAATAAATGAACGCCCACATTGATCCAACCGGCGTTTCGGTCCCACTTGGTCGGTGGTACTATCTCTAAATACGAGACGGCCTGTTTTTGGGCGAGGTGACGAATGAAACTGGGCGACGCCGGATGTGCCATCGGCAGAGGGCTGATTGCAGGGCTGTGCGGCGCAGCGGCCATGACGCTGTCAAGCACCATCGAGATGAAGCTCCGGGGGCGGCAGCCAAGCGCCGCGCCTGCTGATGCCGCGCTGAAGGTTCTGCGGCTTCAACCTACGGATAACCGGGCGAAGGCGCGCTTCTCCGACCTCGTCCACTGGAGCTACGGCACGGGTTGGGGGCTGGCACGAGCAGCACTCGACTTGGCCGGCTGCGAGAGCTCCTGCGCGATTCCCACGCATTTCGCCGCCGTCTGGGGGTCGTCACTGGTCATGCTGCCGGCTTTAGACGTTGCGCCGCCGGTCACGAAATGGTCCGCCGAGGACGTGGCGATAGACGCCTTCCACCACACGGTATACGTGGTGGCTGTGGACCTGGCTTACACTCTGCTCAAGGGGTGCAGAGCGCACTCTTAACGACAAAGATACTACTTGGGGGTAGTCGCATTGAATGCTGGAATGAACACGCTCGATAGGCCGCCTATCCTGGTTGGCTATACTTATGATCCCGAGGACGCATACAAGGCGCGAGACGAGAACCGTCTTCTCGCGATACGGCTGGAGACAAACCACTCCTGCGACCTTCGCTGCCGCTACTGCTACGCTGAGGGCGGAGAACGCCTGGAGAACGAGTTGCCTTACGATGTTCTTGCCGATCTGATCGGGCAGGCGCGTGATCTCGGAGCCGAATCAGTCGTGGTCATCGGCGGCGGCGAACCGACGCTGCATCCGCGGTTCCGCGAACTGATATCTTTTATCTCATCTCTTGGCATAGTCCCGGTGACGTTCACGAACATGATTACCATGACCAGGGATCTGGCCGATTTTCTGCTGGCGAACAACGCCTCGGTGATGGGCAAGCTCGATTCGCTTCGGGCAGATGTGCAGGATTTTCTTGCCGGGCAGGATGGAGCATTCGACCTCATGCAGCGGGGGCTGCGCAACCTGACGGACGCTGGGTTTTGTCAGCCCGAAGATTCTCACAAACTGCGCCTCGGTGTCTCGTTCGTGAGCAATCGCATGAACTTAAACGAGATCGAGGGTATCTGGCACTTCTGCAGGCAAAGAAACATCTTTCCAAATATGGAAGTCCTGACGCCTACCGGGAGGGCGAAAGAGAACCTGGCGGATCAGGGGCTCACAACCGAAGAGATTCAAGAATACAAGTGCAGGCTGCTGAACATCGACAGATCATTCTACGGTTTCGACTGGCTCCAGTCCACTTCCTCTCGCGGCCAGCGGTTGTCTGCAGCATTTGTACAGCCTTTACATAACGATAGAGGGCAACGTGCGGCCGTGTGCTCCGACAAAGTTCGACGAACACCCATCGCTCAAGAATGACGGGCTCTATCCGCACAACGTCCGGACGCGTCCGCTGAAAGATATCTACGAAGATCCGCTGTTCCGGTATGTCCGGCACATCGAGAGTCACCTCGAAGGCAGATGCGGTGGCTGTGAGCACCTCAATCAATGCATCGGGTGCAGAGGCTACTCATACGCGGTTGGGGTCAACGAGGGCAAAGACCCGTATTCCGCCCTCAAAGGCGAGTGCCTGCAGTGCTCGATGTAGACACTCCCTGTTGATGTTTACCTCTCAGTGGTGTCAAGGTATACGTTTACCAGTGCCGATGCCGCAGCGGCCGTCGGCCGGATAGTGGGGGATATTTCATAGTGAATGTTGACACTGCCAAGCTTGGCCAGCCACCTGTTCTAGCGGGTTACACGTATGATCCTGAGGACGCATACAGGGCACGGGACGAAGGCCGGCTCCTCGCGATACGCCTGGAGACGAACCGCTCCTGCAATCTGCGTGCGGGTACTGCTACGCGGATGGAGGAGAGCGCCTGGGGTATGAGCTCAGCTATGACGCGCTCACGGACGTCGTTGGGCAAGCCAGAGCTATGGGAGCGCAGTCCGTGGTGGTCATAGGCGGCGGCGAACCGACTCTGCATCCCCAGTTCCGCGAGCTGATATCGTTCATCTCGTCGCTTGGCATGATCCCGGTGATCTTCACGAACACAGTTGCCTTGACCAGGGACCTTGCCGAGTTCCTGTATGCGAGTAACGCTTCAGTAATCGGCAAGATTGATTCCCTACGGGCTGAAGTCCAGGATTTTCTGACAGGACAGCAAGGATCGTTTGACCGCATTCGCCGTGGTCTGCAGAATCTGATTGACGCCGGTTTTGCGAGTCCCGAGGACCCACACAGACTGCGGTTGGGTGTTTCAATCGTGAGTTGCCGGGCGAATCTGGATCAGATTGCACACATCTGGCACTTCTGCAGGCAGAGAAATATCTTTCCGAGCCTGGAGGCGCTGAAGATTACCGGGCGAGCGAACGCATACCTGCCGGATCAGGAGATCGCGGCGGAAGAGATTCGCAACTACAAGCTCGAAACCCTTGAAATCGACAGAGAGCATTACGGTTTCGACTGGCTGCAGTGCCACTTCCACTCGCCGCCAGCGGTTGTCTGCAGCATTTATACAGCCTTTACGTAACGATAGAAGGCAGCGTGCGGCCGTGTGCTCCGACAAAGTTCGACGAACACCCGGCGCTCAAAACGGACGGGTCATGTCCGCACAACGTCCGCAGGCGTCCGCTGAAAGATATCTACGAAGACCCATTGTTCCTGTATGTCCGGCACATCGAGCGCCACCTCGAAGGCAAATGCGGCGGCTGCGAGCATCTGAATCAGTGCATCGGGTGCAGAGGTTGTTCATACGCGGTTGGGGTTAGCGAGGGCAAAGACCCGTATTCCGCCCTCAAGGGCGAGTGCCTGCAGTGCTTCAGAGGTATCAAATGCCTAGGCATTTTCGGAGATCACGGATGAACGTCTCGCATTCTTCCTGCGGAAGAACGCTGTCGGGCTTTCGCAGTATCTGGCGATACTACTGTCGCCCCGAGGGGTTTCACCGCGAAGGGAGCGAAAATAGCGAAGACCGCTATTTTCGAAGGAATCGCGGATGAAGCCTCTCGCATTCTTCCTTCGGAAGAACGCTGTCGGCTTCACCGCGAAGGGATAAAATAACTGCGTTATTTTCAGAGGAGATCCTGTTGCTGAAACGTATTGACCTTGTATCGGATAATGACCTGGAGATGCGTCTCGCCCAATACCTGCGGCAGGGGCAGATGCCGGACCCGTTCCTTTACATCGGCGAAGCCGGGGCCAGGAACTGGCTCACGCTAGATACCTGCGACGAGTTTCCTGTGGCGACCAGGCTTGGTGATCTGCTGGCGCGGAGCATCGAAGAGCTTGTCGGGTGCATCCCGGGCGCTCCTGACGTGGTCAGCCTTGGGATCGGAAGCGGCGAGAAAGAACACCTGCTTCTCGAGGCTCTGGCGCAAAGTGGTGCGCCGCGATATCTTGCGGTGGATATCAGCGCCGCGATGGTGGATGTCGCGCTGGAGACGGTCGCCGGTCTGAACATCGAAGAAAGCGGCGTAGTGGCGTTTGTGGAGGATTTGCCAAGGATCCCCGAACACTGGAGATCGCCGGTTCTCCTGTTCTGTTGGGCAACAACTTCAGTAACTACCTGCCGGACATTTTGCTCAGCCTGGTGCGCCGGCGGTTGACACCTTCCGACTTGTTCCTCTTCGATTGCCACCTGCTGCCCCCTGACGACTCCGGCAAAGAGGCGGTCGAGAGTGTTTATGGCTCCCGGCCCAATGCGCAGTTCGACATGGGCCCGCTTATCCCGGGCGATTCAGGCCCCGAGGATTGCGCATTTCACCTCGAGCTCATAACCGTCGACACCGCCGCGGGGCCGTCAATGCGGAACAGGAGTGAGCTGGAACGTGACGAGCGACACCGCGGTTTCCTGCGGGTCGAGCGACGTGCATTTCACTTCCGGCTCAAGGATTGAGCTCGGGTTTACGTTCAAACACACGCCGGCGCAGGTGAAATGTCACCTGGCGCGGCAGGGCTTCCGTGAAGTCAGATCTTTCGCGAGCCAGGCCGGCGAGAACCTGTTGATTCTCGCCGGACCGGTCGCATAGGAGAAACATTATGAGCATGAGCTGATGAATGTGAAGATCGACTCGACATCCGTGCACGCCGATAGTAAGTTTGTGCTACGGGTGTGAGAAATTCGGACGGCTGACACGGGTTATGCTGCACAGGCCCGGAAAGGCTTTCGAGCTGATCAACTCCGAGAATCATAAACAGTGGCTCTTCGACCGGGTTCCGGACATCGAACGGTTTGCCGAGGAACACGACCGCTATCGAGAAATGCTGGATGTCTGCGGCTTCAATTAATTCCGGTTCTGAATAAGCATAGGAAATTCTTATATGGTTGTCGGAGCCAAATGCGCCGCCGGGAACAAGTGCTACTTGAGCTTCCGCGAGGAGATAATGTGCAACGTCGTGAGAATTGTTCATTACTGTCCCATTATGCTTCTTTCCAATGAATGTCTTTATGGATGGAAAGAAGTAGAATGCTCCGGCTGGCTTTGTGGTATGAAGTCCGTCGATCTTCGAGAGTTTTTCCAACATCAGATCGCGCCGTCTCTGGAAGGCAAGACGCATCTTTTCGATTTCGCTCTGTGTCCCACGAAGGGCTTCGAGCGCCGCCTCCTGAGAAATGGACGACGCATTCGAAGTCATTTGACTTTGAATCTTTGCAGCGCTTTTTATGATTCTTTCACTTGCAGCCATGAAGCCGATACGCCAGCCCGTCATCGAATAAGCCTTCGAAACTCCAGAGGCAGTAATAACGTGCTCCTGCACTCCAGGAACTGAACCGATAGAGAAGTGCTTGCATCCATCATAGACAATTTTTTCGTAAATCTCGTCCGAAATTATATAGAAATTATTTCTTGCTGCAAGTTCAGCAATTCCTTGAAGAGTAGTTTCATCGAGAACTCCTCCTGTCGGATTCGAGGGTGAATTGATAATTATCGCTTTGGTCTTTTTTGTGAGAAGCGGTTCAATATCTTCTGCACCAAAAGTGAAGCCAGCTTCCTCCCTCGTCTGAAGAATGATCGGAATGGCGTCAACCAATTTGACCATCTCAGGGAAGCTCACCCAATACGGTGATGGAACAATTACCTCATCACCGGGATCGCAAATTGCCTGCAGGGCATTGTAGATCGAGTGTTTTCCTCCACTTGAAATCAAGATATTCGATGCCGTCACATCTAATCCGTTTTCGGACCGGAATTTTTCTGCCACCGCTTCGCGAAGTTCCGGTGTTCCTTCGTTTTGTGTATATTTGGTAAAGTTATTTTGTATCGCCTTGATTGCGGCTAACTTGATATTTTCCGGTGTCGGAAAATCTGGCTCGCCAGCACTTAAGCTGATAACATTCTTCCCCTCAGATTTGAGTCTCCTCGCCAGGGAAGTCATCGCAATGGTTTGCGATTCCTCAATCCTATCTACTTTTTTTGAGATGGACATCATTAATTTTGGGTCCTCCTATTTTGATCGTTTGCATCTGAATCTTCTTCAACAACTCTTTTTGAACATGAGGCGGGACAAACTGGCTAACGTCTCCTCCAAACTTCGCAATTTCCCTCACAATGGAGCTGTTCAAGTAAGTGTATTTCTCGTCTGGCATGAGAAACACAGTATCTATATCCGCACAAAGTTTTCTGTTAGTTAAAGCCATTTGAAATTCGTATTCGAAATCTGACACAGCTCGGAGACCGCGCACAATCGCGTCCGCTTTTTTTGCTTTCGCGTATTCCACTAATA
>CAVZJH010000054.1:0-9719 GCA_963775535.1 uncultured bacterium
TCACAGGACACCACTCTGTCTTGCTTCCCGCTTGCTCAGCTCAGTGGGTTAATGTATCATGGATCCGTATACATACCTCAAGGAGAATACCCAAATAAGGTTCGATATATTAGCCAAAGACACATATACTTGCGCGAGGCGGGGTCGACTTTACCTGAACCACGGCATAGTCGAAACGCCGGTCTTCATGCCAGTAGGCACTCAGGGCACCGTGAAAGCGATGAGCCAGCAGGAACTGCGGGACATGGGCTTTGGTATCATCCTCGGCAACACTTACCACCTCTACCTGAGGCCCGGGCACGAGCTCATCAAGTCGGCCGGCGGGCTGCACAAGTTCATCAACTGGGAGTCCGGCATGCTCACCGACAGCGGTGGATTTCAGGTCTTCAGCCTGGAGCACATACGCAAGATCGGTGAGGACGGCGTAGTGTTCCGTTCGTATGTGGATGGGTCTTATCACGAGTTCACCCCCGAGCGGGTCATGGAAATCCAGAGCGCGATCGGCGCGGATATCGTGATGGCGTTCGATGAGTGCGCGCCCTATCCGTGCGAAAAGGAATATGCAGAGCAGGCGATGAACCGGACCCACGAGTGGGCGAAACGATCGCAGGACAGCCACGATTCCAACCAGGCTTTCTTCGGGATCATTCAGGGGAGCACTTATCCCGACCTCAGGGCCCAGAGCGCGAAGTTTATCGCCTCGCTGGACACGGACGGGATAGCGATAGGCGGAGTGTCGGTCGGCGAGGGCAAGGAACTCATGATGAACGCGGTGGAATGGAGGGTACTCCACCTGCCGGAGCACAAGGTCCGCTATCTGATGGGAGTGGGCACACCGGAGGACATCTTGGACTGCGTGGTCCGGGGAATAGATATGTTCGACTGCGTCCTTCCCACCCGGCTCGGCCGCAATGGCTCGCTATATACCACCTACGGGCGCATCAATATCAAGAACAACAGGTTCATAGACGATTTCTCGCCCGTCGATCCCGAATGCGACTGCTGGTGCTGCAAGAATCACACCGCCGCGTATCTGCGCCACCTGTATAAGTGCGACGAGATCCTTGCGTCGCGCCTGGCGACATACCACAACGTTTATTTCTACCGCACTCTTATGATCAACATCAGGCAGGCGATAGAGCAGGGAAAACTGACCGAGTTTCGCAGGGAGTTCCTGGCAAAGTATCGAAAACACCACGCATCGGTCCACGATGACCTCACGCGTCAGGAGAACAACAATGGAAAAGGACATAGTTTCGCTGGAGCAAGTCCGGCGCGACCCGAAAGTTAGGACTTTCATCGAGGCTGCAAACAACCAGATGAACGCGCTCGGTTATACCGAACACGGCTTCCGCCACGCGGGGATAGTCGCCGAAACCGCTCGCAATATAATTCATTCTCTAGGGCAGGATGGAAGGACCGCGGAGCTCGCGGCCATAGCAGGGCATCTACACGACATCGGCAACGCGATAAACCGCCTCGGCCACCCCGATACGGCGGCTTTGATGGCGTTTTCGCTGCTCAACGAAATGGGGATGTCCGCCGAGGAAATCGCAATCATTATCGCCGCGATAGGAAACCACGAGGAAGAGCTCGGAGCTCCCGTAAGCGCGATCAGCGCTGCGCTTATAATCGCGGACAAGTCCGACGTGCATAACTCTCGGGTGCAGAACCAGAACCCTCTCACGTTCGATATCCACGACCGGGTCAATTTCTCGGTGCAGAAATCGATTCTGCGTGTAGATACCCAAAGCAAAAGCATAAAGCTGGAGCTCACTACCGACGATCAGTCCGCGTCGGTGATGGAGTATTCGAGATATTCCTGACCCGTATGTTGATGTGCCGCCGTGCCGCTGATTTCTTCGGCTATAAGTTCAAGCTGATTATCAACGGGGCGGAAATGTAGGCGCCCGATCGAGCACGCGAGTTGGGAAGCGGCATGGCAGGTTCAGGGCCGATCTTGACCAGTTCTGCATAACGGCTGCGGCGCGCAAGCGTCGTCGAGCGGTTCGACGAGGCAGGACGCCGACCGGCTCATTACTTCCGGCTCTTTACGCTTCACCGTTCAGCGTCCGACTAGTCCAGGTGGTACTGCTTCATCAGAGCTTTGGTATCCCACGGCTCAACGTTCTCCATCCCCGATGGTTTCGATGTAAGGTTCCGGACTCTCAGATTACGAAATGCCACACCTGCGTCGTTGGGTCCGCTATCGGAGGTGATGACCAATCTGCATTCGCCACCAACGTCTAAAGGCACAGGAAGAAGACAGCCGGTCTTCAAGGGTTTGTCGTCCAGGTAAACGTTTACTATACCTCCCCATATCTGCATGCGCAATGTGCAGAGCCTTGGGATATCGATATTCTGCACTGAGGTGGACGAACCTGAAAGCGCCATCTTCTTTTCGGCGGGGAATACCCGGGCAACAAAGGGATCAGCCCCAGCGACCCCCATGGTCAGGAAGCCTATGCCTGCCGCCGCGTTTCGAGATGGCGACTCCCCAAGATCGAGATCCACTTCCACGTCCAGCGATTGGCAAAAGAACTCCCTGCTCTGCATTTCCCGATGACCGACAACAGTGGGGCCACGAAGCCAGCCGTCTGAACCGAATGCCCAACTGCCGGCGTTCTCATACCAGTCTTTTGAAGGAGAGTCGAGCGGCAGGTTGGTCCATGCCCCCGTCACTTGGACACTCTGGTTCCGGAGTTTTCTAACACACTCTTCAACATAGCTGTCGGCGAGGCTATCGCCGAGGGGAATCTTGGACACTTTTTCGCAAATGGCCAGCGCTCCGGAATAATCGTTGTGTTCGACCATGGCCTCGGCTTTCACCAGTTCAGGTCCTTGAGGGCTGGCAAAGGCGAAAATCTCGCCTTTTATTTCGGGGAACGACGCCTGCCTGATATCCAAAAACTCCGTCTGGTCCACATTGTCGCCAAGCTTAAGCAGGATATCCTTGGCGACGGCGTAGCGACCGCTGTACCAGGCCAGAGCCGACCTCTGAGACTCGACCTGCACCCTGGTCCCGATGGTTTCGGTTTTCTCGTAGCCATCGTAAATCCTATCCATGTATTTGATGGTCTTCGGGTTGTTCCAGTATGACTTGTCGCCAACTTGGGACGTCAAATTGCTGAGTGCAGTGGTCAACTGCATAGGAACCAGGGTGTCATAGCGCTCGGTCTTTGCACATTCAATACCGAATTCGTAGAGCCCCTCCATGTCGTTTTGCCACATTTTAGACATAGAGAACATGAGCTCGCGGTAAGCATTCATAAAGTCCATTTGCGCGGCCACGGTCCGGTCGAACCACATTCTGGGTGTCTCTCCCGGCGCACACTGGGACCTAGCGATTCCGATCATTTCGCACGGCGCTTCCGGCAGTTCGGGATGAAGTTTCCAAGCTTCTTTGAGCAGCGTGTCGGCTATCCCCAATTCTCTTCTGAAGACTTTCCAACCTTCATGGGTTACTGTATAGGCATAACCTCCGCCTCTTGCCGCCCAGCCCATCTCATCGTGACACCTTGCACGAGTCACCCTGTCGACATAGGGATCAGTCGGACGCTTCTTTTCCAGTTGGGCCAGAACATCGGACCACTGGTTGTGAAAAGTGGTCAGGTCATTCGTGGAAGTGTCGCAGAAGTTCTCAAGAGCAATGCGCTGCTCACCAGCGTGATAGCTGCCATCCCTTAAGGACTCGATAGTCCACTCGAAAGCGAGGTCACAGAGCGGGCGATTGTCTCCCTCTTTCGCGTGTTCGTAAGTGAAGCGGATCTCAGCGAGTTGCAGCGGGGCGAGTCTCGCCCGGCATTTGTGATACGAGCTCTTCTTGAAGCCTTCGACGCTGCTCTCAAGAAACGAGGCGGCATCCGACTTCCGGCCGCTGTCGCTCAGGATTGTCCCATACTCAAGAAGAACCATCGGATCATTACAGCCTGCGTCGACGAGGGTTTTCCCCTCTGTGCACAAAGCCTGTATTTCGTCAGAATGCCGCGATGAATGCTCAAGCTTCAAAGAATCATCGAGGAACTTGATCGCCTCAGCATCCCAGTTGGGGTTGTGGAAACCGCACTTACGGTAAGCCTCCGCGAATCTCTCTGCGATAAAACTCGCGATATGTCGAATCCCATGACTTCGCGGTCCTCGCACTTGGACCGACAGGAATCGGCTTTTTGATGTATGGCTGGGACCAAACGCCCGACCTGGGGAGCGACAGCAGAATAACAACCATCAGAACCCCAACCCAGGACAGCCTGCGCCAGGGCAGTGCAAAATCATGCCGAGATTTCATGTTTTCCCCCTTGGAAATACCTAAGAAGCCAGTCACCCCAACGGGCTCGACGGGATTATATCACGTGTGGTAGCAAAATGGTAGGCCGGCAGACCTGCGAGGTCAGGCGCTTAAGCATTAGATTGATGGTCGGCGCTACGCTCCCTCGCCCCTTGCGGGAGACGGCAGCGGTGAGGGTACACATGTCTTTGCTCAATTTGACCTACACCCGTATCAGGCAGGAAATTTGAATTGTGGTGCAGAAAGAAAGGCAGGGAGTGACAATCCTTGGGCTGTGTGGGGGTAAGCAGATGAACTCGGCCGATCGTATGGTCATGATCGCGGCGCGGTCACAGGGGATTCTGATAGACTTCGTGCTTGTGTCCCTGGTCAGGTGGGGGCTGAAGGCTATCGGGCTACATTACGTCTACTATCAGCCCGTGCTGCGCGGAGCAAGCCCACCACTCACGCTGGCTGATCTTGCCCACCCGGCAAGCGCCCTATTCTACGGCGGCATGTATTTCGTCTCGGGCTTGCCCGAGCTCATTTTCGCCGGAATGTGGTGCGGCTACGCCATTATTACCATATCGGTTTTCGGCCAGACGTTCGGAATGCGCAACGCGGGCACCATCCTGAAAGACAAAAAAGGCGGCAGGCCGAAGTTCTACCAGGTGATTGTCCGCGAACTCACCGCCCCGCTTTCCTCCATCGCCTGGCTGGGCTACTGGAGCGCGGCTTTCACGCGCTATCCCATGGCCCTGCACGACATGATCTCAGGAACAAAGATCGTCTATGTCGAGAAACCGCAGCAAGATGGGTGATAGCACTTCGGCGGCAAAGCTCCGGCAATCTCCGCAAAGATGACAAAACTCCGGGCTGGTTTGGTATACTAGGATTGTTATGAAGTACAAAGTCATCGCTTGCGGCGTTTTCGAACCTTATCTTGAGCAGCTTTCTTCTGAGTCTGAACACCACATCGACCTCAAGGTCCTTGACGCGGGGCTTCACTCGCGTCCCAACGACCTGCGCCTGTTGGTGCAAACCGAGATCGACGAAGCTTCCAGAACCGGGGGCTACGACGCGGTAATTCTCTTTTACGGCCTCTGCGGCCGTGGCACGGCGAATCTCGTCTCGCGCGACATACCCGTCATCATCCCGCGCGCCCACGACTGCATTACCCTTTTCCTCGGCTCGGCTGAAGCATATCTGAAGCAGTTCCACAAGAACCCCGGCACGTTCTACCACACGCTTGGGTGGATCGATAAGAAGATCAACCCTAAAAACAGAGAGGCGGCGGAGCTGTACCACAACTACACCAGGGACGGCTTCGAACTGCACCCGGATTTCAAAGCGCTCAAGAGAAAGTTCGGCGTCGAGAACGCGAAACACATAATCGCTTTCCAGGAGCGCTGGAAGCAGCATTATTCCCGCGCGGCATATATCGACCTCGGCTTTCCGGGCGAAGAGGCGATGGTCGAGTTTACAAAAGATATGGCCCGCGTTTTTGAATGGAGCCACGAGGTTATAAAGGGAGATGCCCAACTCCTGCGAAACCTGCTTTCCGGTGACCTGAGGGATGATCGGGTATTCGTCCTCCCGCCCAACAGCCGCTCCGCTTCCAGCGGCGAAGACCGGATATTCACGGCGGTAGCCATAGATAAAGACGACCACGAGGGGCTGCTCTCGGGGGCGGAGGTGGTAATTGAATCGGGCGGCGCCTCAGGCGAATTGTCCGGTATCGGCCTCGGGATAGACGCAGGAGGCACGTATACCGATACCGTCATTTACGATATGGGCGAGAGACGGATCCTGGCAAAGGCCAAAGCGCTGACCACCTACCACAACCTTGTGATCGGCATCCGAAACGCGCTCGCACAGCTTCCCGGAGACCTGCTGGGTCAGGTGCAGGTGACTTCGCTTTCCACCACCCTTGCCACCAACTCGATAGTCGAAGGCAGAGGACACAAGGTCGGCATTATCGCGCTGACCCCGTGGGGATGGACCGAAGAACAGGTCGGCCATTCACCGCTCATAAACGTGCCCGGGTCGGTTGCGATCACGGGAGATGTGATCGAGGAACTGGACGAAGCGGCCTGCCGCAGGGCCGTGCAAAAACTTGTGAAAAAAGAACACTGCGCGGCGATTGTGGTGGCCGGTTATGCGACCGTGCGCAACCCCGAGCAGGCGAACCGGGTGCGAGAGATCGCTTCGGAAATGTATGACGTTCCCGTGGTCTGCGCGCACGAGGTCAGCCGCCGGCTGAACGGAATCCACGCCGCCCAGACATCGGTCGCAAACGCCAAGCTTCTGCCCATTATCCGCGAGCTCTTCGATTCCGTACACCAGGCGCTGGCGGACTTCCGCGTAGCGGGAAAGCTGATGGTCGTTAAGGGTGATGGCACTCCCGTGGATGAAACCGTTGCGCGTGCGCGGCCTGTCGAGACGATTCTCTCCGGTCCTGCCGCGAGCGTGAGCGGGGCAAGAATACTGACGGGATTGGATGACGCGCTGGTCCTCGACATCGGAGGAACTACCACCGACTGCGCCGTCATCGAGAACGGCCACGTTGCTGTCTCGGCAGACGGCGCGAGGGTTGGAAGTTGGACCATGAGCGTGGACGCGGCGGATATTTGCACCGCCGGTCTGGGAGGCGACAGCCGGATAGACTTCACCTATGACCGGCAGATCACCATCGGTCCTCTTCGCAATATTCCGCTGTGTTACCTGGCCCGGGAGCATTCATCGGTCGGCGACTTCCTGCGCGACTTCGATGTGCAGCGCTTCGCAAGCGTTCAGGATGCCTCGGCCATGAACGTTCTTACACTTGGTGGAAACGGCACATTGGATATGACTGAACGGGAGCGTGAGCTTGTCGAGATTTTGCGCGGCGGGCCGGTCTCCGAAATCGACACCGCGGAGGCAATGGGCGTCCCGGCGAGGGAACTGCTCCCGATTTCCCGGCTCGAAACCTGTGGGATGATCAAGAGGTCGGCGCTCACTCCTACGGATTTGCTCCACGTTCAGGGTGAGTTCGCGAGGTGGGACACGGGCGCGGCGAAGAAAGCCCTGGAAATATTCGCGGCTATGTTCGGACGGCCCGAGGAAGAGGTGCTCGAACTCGCGATGAAGGCTCTCACGCGCAGGCTCTTCGACGAGATTGTCCGGCGCGAGCTTTACTCCGAGAGCCGGAAGCTTCACGAGCTGCCGGAAAACTGGAAGACGGTGCTGGACAAGGCGTTTGCAGATGACGGAAGGGCGCTCACGGTCAAATTTTCGCTTCGCAGGCCGATTGTGGCCATCGGGGCTCCCGCCGGAGCGCTCGTGCCGCAGGTTGCCGAGCACATCGAGTCAAAAGTGATCGTTCCGGAGCATGCGGACGTTGCGAACGCGGTCGGCGCCATCGGAAGCGAGATCATCGTCAGGGAGGAAATACTCATCCGTCCCGGGCAGATGTCGAACTACGTCCTGCACGGCAGCTCAGAGCGCATCGAGTTCAGCGAACTGGACCGGGCGACCCAAAAGGCAATCGAGATCAGCCGCGCCCGCGCAAGAAAACTCGCGATCGAGGCCGGCGCGCTTGCGCCGGAAGTTACCGTCTCCCGCGGGGATCGCCTAGGCTCATCCACTGACGGGGGCCGGATCTTCCTCGAACGCAGGGTAACGGCGGTAGCGTCGGGCGGGGCCTTTGGTTCTGCTGAATCCCGAAAACGCTGAAACAGCAGCTTCAGCGTAATCATTCCCTTCAGCGTCTCAGCGATTCAAAGTGTTGGCAATACGCTTGACCTCAAGCTTTGCTGCGCCGAAATTTATGAGCAGCCCGACTGGATATCCCGAAGCTTTGAGATACGAAAGCGTCTGGATCTTGTCCACATCTTCCAGGGCTTTTTTTGCCTTGATCTCAACCATACAATCTTCCGCGACAAAGTCCACGCGTTTTTTGCCGAGCGACAAGCCTTTGTAGCCCACCTCTAACCAGACTTCACGAGACGCGTCTATGCCCGCCACGGCCATCTCGTGATGCAGTGCGCGTTGATAGAATACTTCCTCGAAACCCGGCCCAAGGGTCTTGTGCACTTCCATCGCGCAGGCGATGATGTGCGAAGTCAGCTCAGACATCGGATACTGCTCTTTGGCATACTCAGGCATTTGCTTTAGCTCATTTCTTTTTGAATCGCTGAAGCGCTGAAACACCTGATTACGCTGAAAATGCAGCTTCGGCGTAATCATTCCCTTCTGCGTCTCAGCGATTCAAATATATTTCAGTCAACGCTCGCTTGTCAACATGACCAGCGAACCCCAGGGCAGAATGCGAATGGACTCAGAGCGCCGGTTCCGGCCACAACGAACCTCAAAGCGACTTCCCATCCGCCTTTCTTCTTCGTCGAACCTCCGAAACACCTGATCACGCTGAAAAAGCAGCTTCGGCGTAATCATTCCCTTCTGCGTCTCAGCGATTCAAATATATTTCAGTCAACGCTCGCTTGTCAACATGACCAGCAAACCCCAGGGCAGAATGCGAATGGACTCAGAGCGCCGGTTCCGGCCACAACGAACCTCAAAGCGACTTCCCATCCGCCTTTCTTCTTCGTCGAACCTCCGAAACACGGAATCACGCTGAAAATGCAGCTTCGGAGTAATCATCCCTTCTGCGTCTCAGCGATTCAAATATATTCCATTGAACGATTGCCTGTCAACATGACCAGCGAACCCGGTAGTGTACAATGGAGTGTGTAAAATCAAGTTGAGGTAGGTAAGGCGCATCCCTCTTTCTAATATGAGGTTAACGAGACCAACAGAAGGAGGAACGCGCCTTGAGAGAAGTATACGTCGAAGAGTTCGAGGAAGCAATAGAAGCTTGGTCAGAGGTTCGCGCTGCGGATTGTCCTTGGGGTCGATACAGGGAGTTTCAGCAAAGGGGGTTAAAGCATTTTGTGGAGTCGAGCCTGCGAGATGCGCTGAGTTGGAAGCTGGGAATTGGCTGGTATAAGCGTGGCGAGGGCCGTCGGGGCTATCGTAACGGTGTCTACCTGCGAACTCTGGCAACTCCGTATGGAACGGTAGAGATAGAGGTTCCACGACTGCGAGATGGAAGCTATGAGCACGGTCTTTGGGACGCTCATGGGCTGCTGACAAGCGAAGCGCGGGATTTGATACTGGAGACATATCTGTCAGGTCCGTCAACGCGCAGAGTGGGAGAAGTGCTTGGCAGAGTTTTGGGCTACGAGGTTTCCGCCGGCACGGTGTCTGCGATCTGCCAGGGTCTGGACGATCTAGTGAGGCAATATTGGTCTTCACCGCTTGACGATGACTGGGAGTATTTGCTGCTGGATGGGGTCGTTGTCAAGAATGGATCTGCTGTCGGTGCGGAGAAGCGCTGCGTGTTAGTCGCTATGGGGATATCCGGGACCGGTAGGAAACAGATCCTGTCATTTAAGCAGGTGGAGTCTGAGTCTGA
>CAVZJH010000055.1:0-172819 GCA_963775535.1 uncultured bacterium
TCGCTGAAAACCGGTATTAGTTACAGGATGGAATCTGCGATGGCAATAGTAGGCGAACAAGTGTCGCCGGAATGGGCAGACCATGAGGACGGCGTGCCGGGACGCGAGGTCGAAGCCCTCTCGGGGCAGTTTTGCAGCGATATTGTAAACAAGACGCTCTAGAGTCTGAACATCCACCCTAACGGGGTAATTGCTTGCAGCCACTGGAGTATGCTGTCTTTGGGCTTGTGCTCGGCGACGTAGACCACATCACCGTGCTCGACCAGGGGTTCTTGAGATGAGTCCCTGATAACCTTGGTCAGATCAATGTTTTGTGCCGGGGTCGATTTGGCGTCGGGGCCGGAAGCGTGCATTATCTGCACTTTGCGCAGGTCGCCGAGGTTCGGAACTGCGCCTCCCGCGAGCCCCACGGCTTCGCTGAGGGTCAGCTTGCCCTTGAGCGGATATTGGCCAGGCTTGTTCACTCCCCCGATTATCGTGAAGAACGAGGTTTCGATACTGAGGCACCCAGATGGTATCGCCTGGCTGGATCACCAGGTCCGCGGACGGGTCGCCCTGCATCGCTGCCTTATAGTTAACCGGGATAGCCTGGGCCTGACGCTCTCGCTTGACCGTGATCTTTTCGGTGTCGGCTTCGACGGTCACATCCCCAATCAGCCCCATCACCTCGTGGAACGTCATTGCCCGCTTGAGAGGCACGGTACCGACCTTCGCCACCTGCCCCAGGACCATAGCCTTACCAACCATGTCGGTCTGCGGCACGACTATCGTATCTCCGGAGAGCAATTCTCTGTTGACTGTCAGATCCTCGCCGGAGAGGTACTTGGTCAGGTCCAGATCGATTATCTCATCGCCTCTACGAATGTCGACGTGGGAGAGGTCGGCGGTATCATCATAGCCCGCCTGCGCAAGCGCCTGCAGGACCCTGTCGCCGACGCCGACTTCTATCAGTCCCCTTTTTGTGACCTGACCTACGACGAACACCTGCATGCTTGCCCGCGCTGCATACTCGACGGTTACCTGCGGGTTTACGAGCACCTTGCGCAGGGCTTTAGGACGGCGGAGGCGTCAGACGTGTTGAGTCCAGCTACTTTGACCGCATCGATCATCAGGACGGTAATGCAGCCGTCGTTGTTTATCTGGTAGGGCTTGGAAAGGTCTTTTTCGCCGTCCACAGCGACGTTGATCACGTCGCCGACCGCCAGTTTGGATCCATCAGCCAAGCACCGTGCCGGCGCGAGCACGAGCAGTGCCAGGACTAACAGCAGGAACCTGCGCATATAAACTGATCTTATCATCTCAAATCATCTCCCTTAAAAACGGACCTATCCTCGGGGGAGGATTTCAATCCTCACCCTGCCACTTCACCCGGATTCCGATCCGGGTATGCGAACATCAGGTTCCGGGATTCGGAAATCCCGCATTATTACCAGGATGGCGATTCGGAAATCACCACCCGGAAGAGGCGGTTTTTGCCATTTTCATTCCTGTGGATTGAGTGAAGGCGGATCAGCCTCTTCTTCATTATTCCTTAATGTCGCCCGGCAGTCAAGTAGATATTCGACAGGGAGTAGCCATATTTGCGATTATGTCCCATTAACTGCCGAGCGACAATGTCCCGATAGTTTGCCGGCTCCTTGCACTGGACTGTCTTCACGGGCTTCCGAACCCGAAGCTGGCTCAATTTGGCACACGCACTTTCAATAAAGATGCATTCAGGCTGTTGACATCCTCCGATAGTTTATATATATTAAATATATCAGCTCTACTGACTTATTCGAGGTTGTCTATGAAGCGATGGATGCGTGTTCTTGTTCCGGTTTTATTGCTCTTGTCGCTGATCGTCTGGCGGGCCGATCAGAAACGTGCCAGTGTTGCTGCCCAGGCGAGCCAGCGTATGGCTCTAATCCACGCTCCGTCCGCAGTTACGGCTGCGCCGGTTCAGGTTCGTGATATCGTTCACACGTTCGAAGCGACCGGTATGTTGAGTCGCCACAGAACGTGAAGATTGCTCCGAAGATCACCGGGCGCATAGTTTTTCTCAACGTGCGGGAAGGCGATCACATTACCAAGGGGCAGGTTTTGGTAAGGATCGACTCCTGGGAGGTCGAAGCGGATGTGAACCAGGCAATGGCCGCGGTTGCCGAGGCAAGGTATCATCTGGCACAGGCGAAGACGACCCAGAATCCTGCAAACGTCGCGGTGAATACCCAGATATATCAGCAGAAGGCCGGAGTCGAAAGCTGCCAGGCGGACTATAACCAGGTTCGCGAGAATTATAAAGCGCAGGTGCAGTCCTCCGAAGCCGCTGTTACCGATGCGCAATCAAGGATCGATAACGCGAAGGCCGCCATCAACAGCGCTCAGGCAAATCTCGACAATGTCCAGGCCAGGTATGACAGAACCTACAACCTTTACAAGCAGGGCTTTACCGCTGCGCAGGATGTGGATGATGCAAAAACGGCGGTAGCCGTACAGAAGGCGGCTCTCGACAGCGCGAACGGTCAGATGAAGTCGGCCAACGCCACGATGCAGTCCGCCGAAGAACAGCTCAAGATTACCAAGACCTCGGGACTAGCCAATATTGAAGCTTCGCGTGCAAAGCTTGTGCAGGCACAGGCGTCTCTGGAGTATGCCAACGCCAATAAGGCTCAGAAGCCGGCCTACGAACAAAGCATTCAAGCATTGCAGGCGAGTTTGGATGCCGCACAAGCCAATCTCCGCAGCGCGGAGGCCAGGCGTGCCGATACGGTGCTCGTTTCGCCTCTGGATGGCTACGTAACCGGCCGTTACCTCGATCCCGGAGGGGTCACCACACCAGGCACTCCGATCCTTGCCGTGCAGTTCATGAAACAGGTATGGGTTACGATTTCGGTGCCCCAGGAACTCAGCAACTTCGTGCATATTGGCCAGGCGGCCTCTACTACTTTCGATGCTTTCCCAGGAAAGTCGTTTGCAGCGAGCGTTATTCAGGTGAACCCGTCCGATGACCTGATGAGTCGCCAGTTTATGGTACGGGTGGTTCTTCCGAATCCGAACAAGATGTTCAAGCCGGGAATGTTCGGTCGTGTTACGCTGGAGACTGAGCGGGTGAACAGAGCTGTCGCCGTGCCCAGAGAGGCGGTGCTGCACGACCTCAATGGTTCCTATGTGATGGCTATGAGCCCGACGGCACGGCAAAGCGCCAGCCGGTAGTTCCGGGGATATCGGACGCCAACTTCATTGAGGTGGGCAACGTAATGACGCCGGGCCAACAAGTCATAACGCTGAGCGCATTTCCCGTGAGGGACGGCGCAATGGTAAATGTCGCGGGTAATGGCAGACATTCCCATCACGCCGGACAAGATCAAGACGGGAAGTGAGCAAGTAAATGAATATAGCCCATTTTGCGGTTACCAGACCTGTTGCTGTCACTATGCGTATCGCTGCGCTAGTGCTTCTTGGTGCGATCTGCCTCACCAAGCTGCCGGTGGACTTGCTTCCGAAAGTGAGGACCTTCCGACGGTTGCGGTCATCACTGACTGGCCGAATGTTGCCCCTGAGGAGATTGAGACACAGGTAACACGTCCCATAGAGGAAGCCGTATCCTCGGCTACCAATCTGTACCTGGTCACATCCGATACGGTGGAGGGGACCTCTACCGTCCGCATCCAGTTCCAGTGGGGAACCGATATCGGTCAGGCGGCTGTTGAGGTGCTTCAACTCGTAGAGCGCGCCAGAGCCAATTTCCCGACTGATCCCACGCTTGAGACACCGATTGTTTTCAAAGCAGACCCCACGCAGTTGCCGATTCTCATCTTCGGAGTTTCCGGCGAAAAGGATGACGTCAAGCTGCGCTCTGAACTCGACAACCAGATAACTCCTATAGTCGAATCTGCCAACGGCGTTGCTTCTTGTGTTGCCACTGGTGGAGAAACTCGCGCGATCATTGTGGATGTGGACCCGGATCGTGTTCGGGCTCACCACGTTTCTTTGAACACCGTAATGAACCGGATCGTAGCAGAGAACGTGAACCTGCCGGCCGGGATCGCAAAACAGAGCAATACCGAGTACACCATCAGAAGTCTGGGCTGGTTTGTAAATCCCGCCGAGATAGCCAAGATACCGCTGGGCACGTTCGACGGGCAACTCGTAGCCCTGGGAGACGTGGCGACTGTGCGGGACTCGCACTCTGAGACCCGTATCTTCACACGGCTCAACGGCAAGCCGGCTGCGGGCATTATTATTATCAAGCAGAGTGGAGCAAACACGGTTTCCACCGCCAACGAAGTCTTTAAGAAGCTCGATCAGGTCCACAAGATATTTCCCAACCTGAAGTTCGGCCTCGCTTATGACCAGGCGACATTCATCTCGAACTCGGTAGACAGCGTTAGAGACAGCGCTCTGATCGGAGGAGTGCTGGCAATTATCATCCTGCTGTTCTTCCTCCGCAACATCAGGAGCACCCTCGTTGTGGCGCTGTCTATTCCAATCTCCATCATTTCGACCTTTGCCCTCGTCTACATGTGCGGTTTTACGATCAACACGATGTCGCTTGGAGGTCTTGCACTCGCGACGGGTCTTATTGTCGATGACGCCGTCGTTGTACTGGAGAATATCTTCCGCCACATTGAACGAGATAAAAAATCCACCTACGACGCAGCAATCAGCGGCACAAATGAGATCGTTTCGGCTGTAGTTGCGTCCACCTGGACCGTTATGGTCGTCTTCCTGCCGCTGCTGCTCATTAAGGGGCAGGCGGGACAGATGTTCACCCAGTTCGCTCTCGTGGTCATCTTCTCCCTTGCTGTGTCTTTGCTCGATGCCACCACGGTAGTCCCGATGCTGGCGACCCGGTTGATCAAGGGTGAGGCTCACCACGACAATAGTGATTCCACCAGGGCGGGAGGGCCCCTCGACAAGTGTTTCGACAAATTCGGCCTTTGGTTCGATGCGCTGGATCGCGCTTACCGAGGTGGTCTGCAGTGGGCTCTCCACCATCGTGTACTGACAATCGCCGGGGCCTTGTCGGTCAGCATGGCCAGCGTCTTGCTTTTCCCCATGGTCGGCACTGAGTTGATGCCTATGACCGACAGTGGAGACTTCAATATTTATGTGAAACTGCCGATCGGAACGGCACTGTCGAAGACCAACGAGACAATGAAGACGGTCGAATCGATTGTGCTCGCCAATCCGAATGTTCGGACGGTTTTCACTGCTTCCGGTTCGACCCTGAGTATTCGTGGCACGAGCGCTATCCTTTATCCATATCAGGGATCCTGTATGGTAAAGCTGAAGGATAAGCGCCGCGTAACGACCCAGCAGGTCATTGCCGGACTGCGAAAGCAACTGGTGCGGATTCCCGGTGTTAACGCCAGGTTATCTCAGACTGACCTCGTCAGCACTATTATGACCGGTGGAACTTTGAACGTGGAAGTCGATATCTTCGGAGACGACCTTGACACGTTGTCTTCAGAGGCGAAAAAGGTAATGGCGAAAGTCCGCGCCATTCCGGGACTTCAGAACGTTGATGTGAACTGGCAGGAGTCGATGCCGGAAGTGCAGTGGCGAGTAGACCGTGATAAAGCTCTTCAGTTGGGCGTAAGCTTCTCTGACGTAGCGAACACTATAAACACCGCGACAAACGGCACCATATCCAGTTACTTCCAGGAGAAGGGGTTCCAATACCAGATCCTGGTGCAGATGCCGGAGTCGAGCCGCAAGACTGTTGCGGATATGGGCAATATGGTGGTCCGCCCGGGTAATTCCGATATAGCCCCCCAGGACATTGTCCTGAGCCAGGTCGCGACCCCGACAATAGGGACGGGACCGAGCGAGATCACGCGTATGAACCGCCAGCGGTATATCGCGGTAACGGGCAACCCTGAAGGCAGATCGGTAGGTGAGATCACAGCCGACATCCAGAAGGCAATGGCGGGTATCGAACTTCCGAGAGGCTATTACTGGGACTGGGGTTTTAACCAGAAGCAGCAGGCCGATGAGTTCAACGGTATGAACCTCGCGGTGTTTCTCGCGATAGGGCTCATATATATGCTTCTGGCTTCTCAGTTCGAATCGTTCATTCACCCGTTGACGATTCTTCTTTCCGTTCCTCTTGCGGCGACCGGTGTGATTGTGGGACTCTTTCTCAGCGGTCGCGCGTTCGGACTGACGGCATTCATCGGGGTGTTGATGCTTGTCGGTATCTGCGTCAAGAATGGAATCCTCCTGGTGGATTACACGAACCTGATGCGGTCACAGGGCATGGAACGGGAGCAGGCTCTGCTCAGAGCCGGCCCGACCCGGCTTCGACCGATTCTGATGACCGCTTCAGCCGCAATCCTTGGAATGCTGCCGATCGCTCTGGGTGTTGGTAAAGGTTCTGAGGTGCAGGCGCCTATGGCAACCGCGGTAATCGGTGGACTTGCCACCTCGACAGTCCTGACCTTATTCGTCGTCCCAACGGTTTACACAGTGCTGGATGATCTGTCGAGAAGGTTCTACAAGAAGAAGGTGGTGAAATGACGAGCAGCGCTTCATACGAGCAGGGCACGGAGATTGTTTCTCTGCTTGCCAAGTTGGTGCGCCAGCTTTTCGTTATCGACGCCGATGATCCCGCGATGATTTTGCCTGTAGCGCAGGTGCGCGTTTGCGGTGTTCTGCAGGAAGGACCGAAAACGATGTCCATTCTGAGCAGGGAACTGGGCATTTCCTTGAGCGCGATGACTCAGGTCACCGACCGCCTGGAGAAGTCCGGGCTGGTGGAGCGCGTTGCCGAGGAATGTGATCGCCGTGTTAAATGTCTGCAGTTGACCGGCCAGGGCGCTGAGATCATGCTGGCTCGAAAGAACAGGCGAGTGGAAAAGGTTGTGGAAGTGCTGAACAGAATGCCTGCGGACGTGTGCGAGCAGATCTTGCTGAGCTTGAGCGCCTTGTTTAGCGCCTCTGCTGCTGTGAATCCGGTGAACCCGGATGCCCGGCCGTCTCTTGAGCCGACGGTTGACTAAAATCGCGACAGTTTCTTATTAGATGCGAGTGGGCGACCCCCGCGGGGGCTGGAAAGGAATAGGTATCGTGCGTTACATAATGCGAGTGGCTTTCATTGCTCTGATAGCCAGCCTGGCAATGGGAGCTAAAGCTCAGACTCCTCCTATACAGCCGAAAGTGCAGGAGACACCGCTGCCTCCGCCTGTGGAACTGGAGGCTCCTCCAACTATATCGCCGGATGTGCCGAACCGGCCGCTTACCGCGAGCGAGGCTGCCGCTATCGCTTTGCGACATCAGCCGAATGTCACCGTGGCTCGTGCCGACGTGTATGCCGCCCAGGGGCGAAAGCGGCAGGCGCAGGCCGGGCTGCTGCCGACCGTGAATACCGGCGCAGCCTACGCGAATACCGCCATTATCCCGACAACAGGTCCTTCAGCCGCGCCGATCAGCGGTGTGACATCCCCCGGCTACCAGGTGACGGCGAACGTGGAGCAGCTTATTTATGATTTTAACCACACGCGCGACCTGGTTCGCCAGGCCTCCGCGGAGGTGAGTTCGGCAACCTCGAACCTGACTCGTGTGCAGTCTGATACCGTGCTTCAGGTCAAACAGGCGTTTTACACTTATGGCCAGGACCAGCGGCTGGTCAGTGTAAATGAAGCGAATGTGGGAAATCAGCAGAGCCATTTGGCCCTGGCAAGTGCACAGTTGCAAGCGGGAATGGGTTTGCCTTCTGATGTGGTTCGGGCTGAGACGGCTGTTGCGGATGCAATATTCAGCTTGAATGTTGCTCGCAACAACGCTTCACTTGCTCGGGTTAACCTTGCGCTGCTCATGGGAGTCGACCCCAGGACACCAATAAATGCGGCTGATACAGGAGAACCTCCGATCAAGGAGGATAGTGCGAACTCTTTGGTGAACTTGGCATTGAAGCAGCGCCCGGAAATACAGCAGGCGAATGCGGACTTGCAGGCAGCAATTGCCGGAGTGAGCGCAGCAAAAAACAGCGATTATCCGTCGTTGGGCGCGGGTGCAGGTTGGCTTCAGACGGGCTCAAACTTTCCGCTGGAGAACAACTCGCTGACTTACGGTGTGGCGGTACACTGGACGCCGTTCAATTCCGGTCTAACCAAGGGGCTGATACAGGAAGCCCAGGCGAACCTGCTGTCGGTTCAAGCACAGATGCAAACGGCGCAATTGCAGGTCACCTCGGATGTTTCTCAAGCGTATCTGAACCTGATCACCGCTCAGCAGAGGGTAACTACCGCCGACTCTGAAGTTGCGAATGCACAGGAGGCTTTGAACCTCACCGAGGGACGCTATAAGTCGGGTCTCGGGACGTTTCTGGATGTCCTGGATGCGCAGCAGGCACTGGTTACGGCAAAAAGCAATCTGGTCAACGCCCAGTCCGCTGTGGACCAGGCACTTGCCGCTACGCAGCACGCGATTGGCGCTTCTCTAAAACTGGAGTCTTAGTGATCCACCGGCCTTTACGGGGCTGGGGTGATAACCGAACTTGCCAATACCAGCAAAGCGAGAAATCTGCTTTTCGGCGCGTCGAGAGCTTTATGCCCGACGGGTGCTTTCCGTTTTCGCGAACAAGATTTCCGAAAAACGGTCATTAAGTAGATGATCCGACAGTCGGAGGGTTCTTTACTCCGGCTGTCTTTAATGCTGAAAAATTATATCTCAGTCGTGAGGATGCTTGCCATAAGAGGAGAGCGGCAGAGGTCTGCTGTCTGGGGGGATCAAGCGAGAACCCCTGCCGCTCAGTAGGCGCGTGGCCTACTATTGAAGAACCGCGGGGTTCACGCAGTTCGGAGGCGTATCGCCGTTGAATACGGCGATGATGTTCCGAACAGCTATGAGACCCATATTGGTTCTTGTTTCTATTGTTGCGCTTGCTATGTGCGGGACGAGAACCGCATTGTCCAGCTCTGCCAGACCTGCTTCCATATCCGGCTCGTTTTCGTAAACGTCCAGCCCGGCTCCCCATATTTTCTTCTCTCGCAGCGCCTTCACCAGAGCCTTTTTCATCCACGACGGGTCCACGAGAGGTGTTGATCAGGATGGCCGTTTCCTTCATAAGGTCGAACTCCCGATCGCTTATGAGGTGCGTTGTTTCCGGCATCAGCGGAACGTGAATGGAGACGAAATCCGATTCCTTGAGAAGCGTCTCCTTGCTCACATAAGTTGCGCCGGTCTCTTTCTCGAATGCTTCGTTTGGCGCCACATCGCTGTAGAGAATCTTCATATCGAATCCCCTGGACTTTTTGGCGACATTGGCCCCGATCCTTCCCGCGCCGACGATGCCGAGGGTTTTGCCGGTTATGTCGCGTCCAAGGAAAAGCATGGGACCCCAGCCCTTGAACTTGCCCGCGCGGTTATATTTGTCCGATTCCACCACTCTTCTTGCCGTCGAGAACAGCAGCGCCCATGCGAGATCCGCGGTTGCCTCGGTCAGCACGCCGGGGGTGTTGGTGACTATTATCCCCCTCCTGGTCGCCGCATCCAGGTCGACGTTGTTGTAGCCGACGGCATAGTTCGCGAATATCCTGCAGCGTTCTCCCGCGGCGGCGAAGACTTCATCGTCGATGGTGTCCGTCAAGAGGCACAACACGGCGTCACGCCCTTTGACCTTCTCAATGATCTCTTCACGGTCAAGGACCCGGTCCTCGGGATTGATCTCGACGTCGCAGTGCTCTTTCAATAGATCGATCGCCGGCTGCGGCAGCATTCTTGTTACATAAACATTCGGTCTTGACATTTTCTCGGGACTCCTGCTTATATCATCGCCCAGGCTTTGTTGAGCGTTCGCTTGGCGTTTGCCACCACTATTTCCGTCGTCTCTCCAAACGCTGAGATCGGCTTGACCTCGAATGACATCGGCCTGACGGTCTTCCCATCCAGGTAACCGATCTTGAAAAGGCCCTCAAGGAAGGCCGCCAACTCATCGACTCCGTTCTCTCCACCCTCAATACCGAAGCTGGGGTGCTCGTCGCCGTAAGCGGGGTGGGCGGCGTCCTTCATTACGCAGTTGCCGATGTGAACGTGAGCCACAACATCCTTCGCAGGCTCCAGCATCTGCTCCACGGTTTCTCCCAAAAGCGGCATGTGGCTCAGGTCGAGCATCAGGCCGAAGTTTGGGTATTTCGCCCTGACCTTTTCCGCGAACGCGACCGAGTCCACAGTCGGTCCAAGAATGGCATTCTTGCCGTATTCAACCTGGTCAAATGTTTCCAGCGCGATCGACATGCTGCCCTTGCTCCCGGCATAATCGCAAATCTCGGTGACCGATTCGTAAAGCAGTTCCAGGCCCCTTGCTTTGTCCGCCGCGGCGGGGTTCTTACCGCTCAGGAACGCAACGCCGGCGCATTCCATCTCCACCGCTTGGTCGATGTCCGTTTTGATCTGGTCGACCGCTTTCGCGCGCCCGGCTTCGTCAGGATCGTTCAGGTTCAGCTTCTGGGAAAGCAGTGTCGGTTGTCCGCCAAACGCGGACTTCATCGAGGCCTGCTTTATCATATCCCTGGCAGCCTTGCGGACCTCGGGATCCTTCATCCAGGTGATCTCAACGAAAGTGAAGTAATCATCCCGGCATATCTGAGCCAGCGTTTCAAGAATGGGACCCTCACCTTTCATGCACTGAGGGCAGGCCATGAAGTGGATCAGACCGACGTCAGCGTATTTATAGATTGAGCCAACTCCGGCTTCGCTTGTACTAAAAGACATTTTCGTTCTCCTCCGGCAGCTTTCGCCGCCAGTTTTTCATCAAGGCATGAGCCCGTTGATAAAGGCCCAGAAATTGCCATCCAGAAGCCCCTCGACATCCCGGCGGATCTCCTCTTCAGATACCTCCCAACCGGTTGCCGCAAGGTCTGTATACTTCTCAGCCAGCGCATCCGCGATAACAGAGCGCGAGTGAGCCCATTTGTAAACGACCTGGTCCAGCACCCGGGCATCCGAGTGCTGAGGAATCATGCTCAGCCCGATCAGTTCCAGGCGCATCCTGGTTATCTCATCGACCAGGCTCGGGTTGTTCAGAAACCACCAACAGCCGAACACCATCAGGTTTCTAAACTTGCGGGCCGCCACGCACAACTCATGCTGGTTCTCGCGCGAAAGCATCGTGACCATAAACTTTACATCCGGGTAATGGCTGCACAAATGCTTGACTGCGCAAATATCGGCCCTGCCGAGAGAGTCCCCCGCCATCCTCAATTCAGGGTTTGTAGCCCTCTTGCTGCCGATCATGAGGGCGAACGGGCACCCGGTCTCGCTCGCGACGGGCAACACGCACTCCGCAATGAGCTTTCCACGGGGAGAATCGTCAGGGAACGCGAATGTCGGAGGAAGTGACACGGCCATATACAGCGCGCCTATCCTTTCGACCCACTCCCCAAGGAAGCGCCGCACCTCGGCGCAGGACTTCTCTCCAAGACCCAAGTCCACGTCATAGCCCCATTCCCTCAAGGCCGGAACGGCGCTGTCCCACGAATTAAGGAGCCCGTCCAAACGCAGGGCTGCGTGGAAGCGCGGGTCGATCTCTTTTTCGGCTAACCACGACGGCCGCTCCAGGTCATCAAAAGGGTCATTGGTCATTACGACGCTCTCGATTCCCGCAAGCTCAAAGACCGTGTCTACGTAGTCTTCGACCTTCATCTTGTCGAAAAACGCCCTGTACTCGTCCAGATTGCGCGAGGAAACGTCCAATCCAAGAAGATCGAGAACCGTCAACACACCTCTGCACGCTTCACTGACCGGTGAGTGGTCGATAAAGAGAGTCCGCCAGATCAGATCGGCCTGCTCGCGCCTGGTCATTTCCCAGAACTGATCGCAGGGTATATCCACCCATCTCATCGTCTCCGCGACGAGGTAATGGTAAGTCAACAGCTCGTCGATCCCCCAGAGCAGAATTGAGCCGAAGCTGGGGGTGTAGAGATGCGTATGCACATCCGTTATCTTTGTCTCGGCAACGGCGCGGGAGACCATATTCGCGATAGCTTCTTTGCGATCGGCCGTTATTTGTTTCATTCTACCTTGCCTCTTGGGCGAACTTCCGGGCTCTCGCCACGTTCTCGTTCCACATACCGATGAACTGCTTCAAGGTCGGCGCAACGTAAATCGCGTTCTCGTAGTCCTCGGGCTTAACCCCGTCCACTTCCAGCACTTTGATCCAATCCGGCCATATCCTCGAGAGTATATCCGACCTCTTCGCCCAGATGCTTCCGGGAACCGGGTTCCCGTCGGCGTCCATATCGTCGTAGAGCGTCTTCCAGTTGTCTATCTCGAGCGGCATCACGCCCAGATACATTCGCTGGATGTTGCCGAAATCGGTCGAGAACGGAACATCGAGGAGCTCCGTGTTCTGGAAGAAGTTGCGCTTGGATGCGGTGAGCAGCCGGGTTCTTGCCATCCCCCCGTTGTTTTCGAGGAGGATGACCACGCGCTTTGTAAGATGCGTTCCCGCGCGGTCGATGGCGTCTTCTTCGGCCTCGGGGTCGAAGTCGATTCCCGCGGCTTTCAGAGCCGCGATGAACCCAGCGTTGTTCACGCAATCCTGGGTCAGTTTCTTCACCGACGCAGGATCGATGTTCTTGAACGCACAGTCGTTGGGCAGTGCGGCGATGAGCGCCTTAACTCGATAATCGCGAATCGCGTCATTGAGTCTGCCGATCATACTCGTTACGACCGATCCGCCTTCGCCATCGTCCACATTCTCACCTGTGCGCTTTTCATAATCCCTGATTCCGTTTTCGATAGCCATCGACGCCGCATACATCTGTGGGATCTCGTAGGAGAGCGTTACGTTGGTGAACAAGCGCTCGTTGATCGCGTCAGGATAAGCCTCGCTCCGGCCCGCATTGAAGCTGCGTATCACGTTGAGCGATGCCTGTCCGGTGCAGGCGATCTTGAAATGGTTATTTGATCTTCCGACGCGGGAACATGCAGCGTCCGGATAGACCTCGTTCGCACCGTCGAGGAGGATATTATCAAAAGCCCTGATCCGAGAGCACAGGATTTCGTGAATCTCGCCGCCCGCGTAGGTGAGCTTTTTCTCATCCGAATGCCAGTCCGGCCTGAGCTGGAAAGCTACGCGGCCAAGTCCCTTCAAAAGAAACACCGACCTCAGACCCAGCATTGCATCGACGACCACCCATTCCGTGAACTTGGTCGCACCCCAATCATCCGGTTTGCCCAGGCTGACCTGCTCTTTCGCGATGATCTTCCTGACTGCGTGCCATTTGTTGGGAAATCCACTGATATAAGCGCTCGTTTCCTTACCCCAAATGTTTCCTGTCCCGGACATGTCGTCTTCGCCGCACACGGCAATTACGGGGTTCGTAGTGCCCCCGAGGCTTCCCATTCTCCGGCACCGAGCGGCCTGAAGACCATAATCGTTGAAGAACTGAGTTTTAGTCTTGCCCTCTTCACGGGCGAAGTAGAGGTCGGGGTAATACATTCCCCGCTGATAGAGCGCGCCGAAGCAGGCGAGATAATCGTCAGGGCTCCCGTACGGGGTCCTGGCGTTTTCGTCTTCCCAGTTCCGCGCCCAGCCGGCGAACAGGTTGTCGCCCTTGTTCACCGCGATGTCTTCGGCCTTGATGAGAGAAGTGACTGCCAGGAAAGCGCCGGGGTCCCTCTGCGCCCATTCCCGCAGGAGGTCTACAGATGCCGCCTGATGCACCTTCACCTGGGCATCCGGCATAACGTTACCGCCGTGCAGCTTCTTGTTTTGCAGATTGTGGTCGAGTTCCACCGGTGAGAGCAGCGACTCGGCCATTCCGAGCACAAATGAGATAGATCGTTCCCTCAGTGAAGGGCAGCCGTCAGCGAACTTCGCATCCAGCGCCCGAACCACAGCCCAGTATTCATCGCCAAACGCGGCAGGTGTCGTGAAAAACAGAAGTTTTTGCCTGGCGAGCTCGATATCCCAACCCGGCATCATTCCGCCGGTGCGCTCGTCAGCGTCCAAAACCAGGTTCAGGACAACCTCCGCGACTGTATTGGCAGTTTGCAACATACCTGTATTACCTCAATTCAAACGGTCTAACTCTTCTCCACGCGCAGTTTTCCGGTAGACTGTCTCTTCACTAGAGTGACCGGCAGTGTAACCGACTCCGCTTCGCGCTGCGGACCTTTAATGATTGCGCTTAACATCTCAACGCAGCGCATCCCGACATCTTCTTTCGGAATTCGAATGGTAGTCAGCGGTGGCTCCGCAATTTGCGCCATCTCTTCATCGTTGAATCCGACTACGCTCACATCATCGGGCACGCGCATTCCCTGGCTTCTGAGTGTCCTTATCGCCCCCACCGCGCACATATCGCCGCCGGCGAACAGCGCACTGAACCGCGCACCCTGCTCGAATAAGTCGTGAATGGCGTTTGTTGCCATTACAAGCTCACCTTCGCCCGCCGTGCCGATAGCGGGATAGGCGGCAAGCCCGGCATCGGTCATCGCCCTGACGTAGCCCTGGTATCTTCGCCGGTACCACGGCAGTCTCGCATCGCCGATGAACCTGATTTCCGTGTGCCCGAGTGACAGCAGATGACACGTGGCATCGAAACCGCCGCCTTCGCCGTCAACATACACGGCGTTCTTTACTGCAACATCGTCTTCGACCATGTAATTTGTTCCAAACACTACGTGGGGCAGTTCCAGTTCATCAAGCGCTTCCAGCATATTCGGATGATTGGTCCCTGCTGCCACAACACCATCTATAAGGCCACGTGCCGCCAGAATGCGCGGCATCTCGATTTCGGACGGCGGAGTGGTCGGCGAGTATTCGCAGGTCGCGTAAACTACCTGAAGACCGATCCCATCCGCGTTCCTGGTCGCTCCCTGGAGTATCTGGGCGTGGATGGAGTGAATAAACGGTCTGTTCGAGAGGAGGAAGCAAACCGTGCCCGACCCGCCTCGCGCCAGCAGTCTGGCCCTGAGATTCGGCGTGTATCCCAGCTTATCAACGCTGACAATCACCTTTTCCCGGGTGGCCTGAACCACGCGCCAAGGCTCATTGAGCACGCGTGAAACGGTAGCAATGCTCACATCCGCATCGGCAGCGACATCATGAATTGTTACAAATCGTTTTTCCATCTGTCCTGTTCAGCGCCTTCGCAGAAGCAATGTAAGCGTTTACATGCAATTCCGCGAGCCTCCCTTTATCTTAACCTGGAGACAAAGGCCTTAGCTGAAATCCGTCGGGCACGCCACAAATAAACGATGTAAGCGTTTACATGTAAGCGCTTACATGTATTATAGGGACGCTTTGCGGGAAAGTCAACAGTAATTTGTTACTATTTTTCTTCGGCTGCCGGGAGCTTGCAGTTGTTAATCGCCAGCGTTCTGCCGACAGCCGTGGCAACTGCCTTGAGCTCATTCATGAGCTGCGCGAATGAGTCCAGCGTCAACGACTGCGCGCCATCGCACAGCGCCGCGCCCGGATTCGGGTGTATTTCCACGATCAGGCCGTCAGCGCCCGCGGCAACCGCCGCCTTGCTCATCGCGGAAACATATCGCCAGTTTCCGCTGGAGTGAGAGGGGTCCACGATCACCGGCAGATGGGAGAGGGACTTCACAACCGGCACTGCGGAGAGATCGAGAGTGTAGCGAGTGTGCTCGCGGTCCAAGGGATGAACGCCGCGCTCGCACAGGATCACGTTCTCATTTCCCTCGGCAAGGATGTATTCCGCCGCGAGGAGCCACTCGTCGATAGTTGCGCTCGGACCGCGCTTAATGACCACCGGATGTCCCGATTTGCCTACGGCGGTGAGAAGCGGGTAGTTTTGCATGTTTCGCGCGCCGATCTGCATAATGTCCGCATGTGCCATGACGGCTTCGATGTCGTGCTGATCGACGATTTCCGTCACCGTAACCAGTTCCGTCGCTTCACCGGCCTTCTTCGAGCAGTTCCAGCCCCTCCAACCCGAGACCCTGGAACGAATAGGGACTTGTCCTGGGCTTGAATGCTCCGCCCCGGAGAATCTTTCCGCCGCTTTCCTTGACCGCGGACGCCGCCGTGAGCAACTGCTCCTCGCTCTCGATTGCGCACGGGCCGGCTGCCACGATTACCTCAGTGCCGCCGATTGTGACGCCTTTTATGTCGATCACGGTATCGGCGGGGTGGAACTCGCGGGAAGTGAGCTTGTATTTTCGGCTGACCTGGCTGACCCGGTCCACGCCCGGCATCGACTCCAAAACTTCAGTGAGGGACTCGCGAAGCTCCGAGGGGATCGCACTCGCAATGCCGATGGCGGTTCTTTCGCCGCCGGGCCAGTCCAGCGCCCTGAGCCCATATCCGGTTATTCGTTCTATTACCCGTTGGACCTCATCGGGCGAGGCATCTTTTTTCATTGCGACGATCATGATCTAACACTCCAGGAGTAGTTGAGTAATACTTTAAGCCTTAATCTTATACAAAGCTGCTCACTGCTTAGCTACAGCAGGTCCAACTGAGCCTGCTCCGGCGTCTGCCGCTCAACTGCTAATCGCTGAGCGCGTGGGGTTATACTAGGGTTATTCGCCGCCGCTGTCAATCTGTCGACGGACCAGTCGAAGTAATCCTCGGCCACTTCGAAGCCGATAAACGACACGCCGATTATTGCGCAGGCTTCGGCGCTCGTCCCAATCCCGAGGAACGGGTCCATTACCAGCTTTGTGCGGTCGATACCGTGGAGCTTGATGCATCTCGCAGGCAGTTCGACTGGGAATGTCGCGGGGTGGGGGCGCTCGTCATCGCGGTTCTGGATCGTTTCGTAGGGAATGAACCACGTGTTGCCCCTGCAGTGCAGACCGTCGCCGGATTTGGACCAGCGCGCGATGTTCGTCTTGTCCTGGTAGGGCACACCCAGCGCCAGCCGATCCAGGGGAACACTGCCATCTTTGGTCAGATGAAATATGTATTCATGGCAGTCGTTAACGAAGCGCTTGCTGTTGATGGGCTTGTAATGGCCCACGACTACGTCCTGTGTGATGCCTGGGTAGTCTCCTACATCGTCTTTCATTATTGCGATGGACTTTACCCAGTGGATGACGTTCTGCAGCGTGAAATGCTTGAGCATGACATCGAGCAACTGGAAAGGCACCAGTGGATCGGTGGGCTTTGAACCGACGTTCAGGAACAGCGATCCGCCGTCGGAGAGCACTCGTTTCGCGGCCTGAGCCCATTTGCCCATCCAATCCAGATAGGCCTCGCGGGACATCGAATCGTCGTAGCCGTTGTAGTCGATGCCAAGGTTATAAGGCGGCGAGGTAACCACGACATCCACTGCGCCTTCGCCCAGATGCTCTGCCATACCTGCTATGCAGTCCTGCATGTAAAGACTCAGCCTTGGTCCGTTATCAACCTGCAATACTCTGGATTTCAGGGCTATGCTCCTCTACTTCGAAGGATATGTTTGTCCATGTTACCCATTAGACAATCGGTACTTGCTTCCCTTGTAGTTGATACGTTAACATGGGATCGAATGTTGCATCAGCCTTGATCCGGAGGATTGACGTGAAAGTTCTTCTCCTGCACCCGCCGGGAACTCGTGATACTCGGCCCGACGATAGGACCGAAAGCCTGGGGCTTGGATACATAGCGGCTGTGCTGCGGCGCGATGGGCACGAAGTTGAAGTCTTCGACGCTCACCTGCAGTGCCTTGACGCCCGGGAGACCATCCGCCGGATACTCGCAAGCAGCTTCGACTGTCTGGGAATTACCGCCATGCACCAGGAACGGGACCTGCTGATCACCATCGCCCGAGCAGTGCGCAGGCAGAAAAAGGACGTCCTCATCGTGGGAGGCGGGTACTGCGCAACCCTGGACACCGAAAGGCTGCTTCTGGCGTGTCCGGAACTGGACCTGGTCGTCAGGGGCGAGGGAGAGTCAACCGCCTCCGACGTCTTCGGCAGGATCGCGCGCACTGAGCAGTGGCAGGACACTCCAGGCATAGGATATCTCGATGGCCGGAGCAGTGTGATCACTCCACTTGGCCCGCTCATCAAAGACCTCGATTCCTTGCCGTTCCCCGCTCGCGATGCGCTCAAACAGGGCCCGCAGTCTATGTGGGCTTCTATTTCCAGCAGCCGCGGGTGCTATCATCGATGTTCGTTCTGTTCCGTCAACTCGTTCTATGAGCTTTCAGGCGGACACGCGCCCAGATTTCGCAGCCCAAGTAACGTTGTCGATGAGATCGAGTCCGTCATCGCTTCGACCGCTATCAACAAGTTCACGTTTGTCGATGACGATTTCATCGGCCCCGGCAAGGCTCGCGAGCATTGTCTCGGTATCGTCGAGCAGATAAGGGAGCGCAAGCTGGACATCAACTTTTCTGTTGAATGCCGCGCGGACGAGATCGACGAAGACCTCCTGAACCTGATGAAGGAAGCGGGTCTTATCGGCGTGTTTCTGGGGATAGAATCGGGAGTCCAGAGGCAGTTAGACACCTACAACAAGCGCATCACGGTCGAGCAGAACAAGCGCGCGATCGACATTGTCCGTAAGGTCGGCCTCAAGATGCAGCCCGGCTTCATTCCTTTCGACCCTTACACGACCATGGAGGAGCTTCAGGAGAACATTCAGTTTACCCAGGAAGTGCGGCTGTGGGAGGGCAAGGCCGGTCCCACTCCGATGAAGACCATCATCTTCCCGGGCGTTCCGCTTGTCGATCAGCTCAGAGCCGATGGGCTTTTGCGCGATAACGGCAAGGACTTGGACTACGCGTTTCAAGACAAACGGGTCGCCATGGTGTGGAAAAGCTTCCAGATGACGGCGAAGTCGGCGCGCATAGTGCACAGCGTGAAGAAGTCGCTGGGGTTAAACAAGCAACAGTAGATAGTCGGGGGCTTCCTACTACTACGGTAACCCGGCTTCTCTAAAGAGCAGCACTGGGGACACACAGAATACGGGTTATATGGTGGCTGTGGATCACCAGCTTGTTCCGGGAAAATGGGTTCTCGCGGCAGACTATGCAAGTGGAAAGAATATCATTGGCGCGGGCGGGGCAGGTGTTTACTACTACTTTACGCCGAACATCAGCCTGCTGACGGGTCCGGTCTGGTTCAATGACAAGGGGATCAACGGGTCAGTGAAGGCGACGACCCAACTCGACATCAATTTCTAAGGCTGCCAGCCTGAAAGTTGTCAATGTGTTTTCGGGTGCTGCCCCGCGAGATCCTACCGATGGGCAGCACCCGTTTTCGCGATGAAAGCCAGAATCACGATTAAGTTCGTCCGCCGACAAACAAATTTGACCGCTACACGCAATCTTTATGAAGTCCGCCGCTGGATTCACAGCCTCTGAACGCACCATATGCTATCCTCACCAAAGATGCCACTCCTGTGGGCGCTGCCGCCTGCCGGACGCGTGGCGAGAAGGGACGCGAGAGAAGATGGATTGCCTGTATATACTTGTGCTGCTCCTGACATTGCCTGCAATATGCCTGGCCTATTCACGGCTCGTGGTATATCGTTGCTTCCGTACATATGCCGAAAAGAAGCTACAACACCAGGATCAAACTCGGGCACGGATCGTTGCTTCCAAGGCGTGCACATGTTCGCACTGCGGACGGGTAGTCGATCCTGAGACACCGAGCGTTCCCTGATGGTGCGTTCTGGCCTCCTATGCACAATCATTATGGTTCAGGTCATGAACGTTATTCCGATTTAACAACCCATTCGCTACACTGGTTGGAATCCGATATAACAAGAACCGGTTTGTCTTGGACAGATGATGGGGTGGTAAGATGAGCGCACCAGAAAAGCAGCATAAAATATTGGTAGTCGATGACGAACAGCGAATCCGTCGGGCACTGTCCTCGATACTCGCCACACGCAAATATGTGGTGAGAGCTGCTGAAAGTGGAGAAGAAGCAATTGACGTTGCCATAGATTTTGGCCCTGATCTGATTGTTCTTGATCTCGCAATGCCTGGAATGAGTGGTCTGGAGGTGTGTCAGGTTCTCAGGCAGTGGTATACCGGAACTATACTGGTTCTGAGCATAAAGAATGCTGATACGGACAAGATTACGGCTTTGGATCTGGGTGCAGACGACTATCTGACCAAACCTTTTTCCGCAGGGGAGCTTCTTGCCCGGGTTCGGGCCTTGCTCCGGCGTCTGAATCCACAGCTTGCACCTGCTGCCCCCATTATTGTCGATGACTTGGAGATCGACATACCTCATCGCGTAGTGAAACGAACGGGTAAGGAAGTGGATTTGACTCGCATCGAGTTCGACATACTGGCCTACCTGGCCCAGAACCCCGATTTTGTTGTGACTTCCAATATGCTTCTCGATGTCGTCTGGGGACTCGAGCATGATAAAGACACCCAGACCCTGCGCGTGCACATCAGCAACCTCCGCAGAAAGATAGAGCCGCAGCCATCAGTACCTCGATACATCCTCACCGAATCCGGCGTCGGTTTCCGGTTCTCTACGCACTAATCGAGCTAGACAGACAACCTTTTTGCCTGCTACACAGAATCGTTATGTGCGATATGATCCACTTTATGAAATCCAGAGACCCCATCTGCTAAACTCCACCTGATGGTCTGGGCAGCAAGCACCCACGGGTGCCGCGGGCGTTGCACCGACCGAAAGGAGAAGCGCTATTGTGGATATTCTTTTTGTCTTAGTAACACTCGTCTTTTTCGCCGTCGCCGCGTCTTTCACGCGTGGCTGCGACAAGCTGATGAGAGAGGAGGAGCCAAATGCTTGACTACGTCTGGACCGGTCTGGTGGCGGTCTTTCC
Organism: uncultured bacterium; assembly: GCA_963775535.1. Lineage (GTDB taxonomy): Bacteria > Armatimonadota > UBA5829 > UBA5829 > UBA5829 > CAVZJH01. The sequence continues at coordinate 20,705 of CAVZJH010000055.1, forward strand.
TTCTCGTCTACCTGACCTATGCGCTTTTGAAACCGGAAAAATTCTAACGGCTGGTTGATTCGTATTTGCCGTTTAGTGTCCGCCTGAAGCGGGCGCACCGGCAGCTTCTCCTGCAGCGTCGCGGACTGAAGCCACACAGTGCTGTGAGTGTCTGGTAGATCGAGTTAGCAAGCAAAAATGGCAAGAACGCCGTTTTTGTAGGAGGAGACAATGACTATCTATGGGATTTTACAGACCCTAATCTTCTTTGGCGTGGCGCTGCTCGTAACGAAGCCGATGGGCTCTTATATGGCTCGTGTCTTCAGCGGCGAGCCGACAAGGCTGGACCCGATACTAAGACCCGTGGAGCGCTTGTTCTACCGGATCTTCGGCGTGAACGAAAAGCAGGATATGCCCTGGACCACCTACACATACTCCATGTCCATGTTGAGCGCGGTCGGAGGCCTATTCGCTTTCGCGCTCATGCGTTTGCAGGGCTATCTCCCGTGGAATCCGCAGCACTTTACCGGCCAGCATATGACTCCGGACTTGTCGTTCAACACGGCGATGTCAATGATGACCAACACGGACTGGCAGAGCTACTCACCGGAGCAGACAATCAGCTACTTCACCAATCTGGTTGCTATCGGAGCTCACTGGTGGCTTTCTCCGGCTATCGGCATCTCGGTCGCTATCGCCTTCATACGCGGGTTCGCACGGCACTCAGCAAGGGGCCTCGGCAACTTTTGGGCGGATGTGACGCGCTGCATACTCTACGTTTTCCTGCCCATCTGTCTAGTGTATTCCCTGTTCCTGGTGCAGCAGGGCGTGCCGCAGAACTTCGCGCCATACGCCCACGTGAAGACACTTGAGGGCTCAACGCAAGTCATCGCGCAAGGGCCGGTCGCGGCAATGGAATCGATCCGCACACTGGGCCTCAATGGCGGCGGCTTTTTTAATGCCAACTCCGGCCATCCTTACGAAAACCCGAACCCTCTTGCCAACTTTGTCCAGATGCTGTTCTTCATGCTGATACCGGCCGGACTGACCTATACGTTCGGAAAGATGGTGCGCAATGTGCGTCAGGGCTGGGCGATCTTTGCCGCGATGTCCATCCTCGTGCTGGTCGGTCTTCCGATTTGTTACTTCGCCGAGATCAAGGGAAATCCGGCCGTTGAACGGCTGGGCGTAATGACGCACGTCTCCGAGGGCCAGCCTGGCGGCAATATGGAGGGCAAAGAAACCCGGTTCGGAGTTGAGACCACCTCGCTATCCGCAGTCATGGCTACGGATACTGCTTCCGGCGAGAATGCGTCGATGTTCGATAGCTTTACGCCGGTCGGAGGAGGCGAGCTACTCGTTAACATCATGTGCGACGAGACAATCTTCGGAGGTGTCGGCAGCGGCCTCTACGGAATGCTTGCGTATGCCGTGGCCGCCGTTTTCCTGGGCGGTCTCATGATCGGGCGGACACCGGAATATCTTGGCAAAAAGATAGGAAAGTTCGAGGTGCGAATGGCGATACTGGTAGTCCTCCTCCTGTTCGCGGTCAATGTGACGCTATCCTCGCTGGCATCGAACCTGACCATTCCGCCGGGAAAAGACTCCATTACCATTTCCGACGCAGACAAGAAGACTGAGCCGCAGCTAATGGCCACAGCCGCGTCGTGGAACCACGTCAACAACAGCAGCCCGAGCCAGTTCGAGGGTTCTACATACAACAATACCGGCAACTCAGGCCCTCACGGGCTCTCTGAGATTCTCTACGCTTACTGCTCAGCGACGGGGAACAACGGGACCGCTTTTGGCGGGCTCACGACCAACACCGTGTACTACAACACTACCATTGCTATTGCACTGCTGATGGGTCGCTTCTTCGAGATGATCCCGATTCTGGCTATGGCTGGATGCCTGGCAAGAAAGAAACTAGTGCCGGCATCGGTAGGCACGCTGTCAACTGACTGCGCTTTGTTCTCGGTTGTGCTCGCCGCCACCGTGGTGATAATAGGGGCAATCGAGTATTTTCCGGCGCTCTCCCTTGGCCCGGTGATCGATCACTTACAAATGGTTGCTGGGAAGTTGTTCTTAGCCCGCTACCTCGCGGATAAGGAGATTATACATGGCAACACAAATGACAAAACAGCCTCCCACCGGCGTGGATAATAAGGGCGGCTACAAGCGACCCAAGAACGCGCCGCGTTCGCTATTCGACCAGGCAATCGTCAAGCGCGCGATTATGGACGCGTTCAGCAAGCTCGACCCCAGGCTTGTCGCCAGGAACCCGGTCATGTTCGTGGTTAAAGTCGGCAGCGTTATGACGACATTTTTCTTTTTGAGAGACGTGTTCACGCACGCTCCCGACCTGCTTTTCACGGGGCAGATAACCGCATGGTTGTGGTTCACCCTTCTGTTCGCCAACTTCGCCGAGGCGATGGCCGAGGGGCGCGGCAAGGCGCAGGCCGAAGCACTGCGCAAGGCCAAAACCGAGACAATGGCACGCAAGCTCGTCGAGGGCACGAGCGACGAGCGCGTGCACGGTCTGAGACCAGTCGTGCGTGTGCCGGGAACCGAGCTTCGTAAAGGGGATCTGGTAATATGTGAGGTCGGCGAGATGATTCCTGGCGACGGCGAGGTTATAGAAGGCATCGCCTCCGTGGACGAGTCAGCGATCACGGGGGAAAGTGCCCCGGTCATACGCGAGAGCGGTGGCGACCGCAGCGCGGTCACCGGCGGCACGAAGGTATTATCAGACCAGATAGTGATTCGGATTACCTCGAACCCCGGTGAGACTTTCATAGACCGGATGATCGCGCTCGTAGAGGGGGCCCATCGACAGAAGACGCCTAACGAGATCGCCTTGACCATCCTTCTCTGCGGCATGACCATCATCTTCGTTTTGGCTGTGGTTACGCTCGTGCCGTTCGCCGCTTACAGCGTGCGCGCTGCCAGGCTCGGGGGCTGCCAGCCATCCCCGTGCTGGCTGCTTTGATGGTCTGTCTTATTCCGACTACAATCGGGGGATTGCTCTCGGCAATAGGCATAGCGGGCATGGACCGAGTGATGCAGGACAACGTCCTGGCAATGTCAGGGAAGGCTGTCGAAGCAGCGGGGGACGTGAACACGTTGCTGCTTGACAAGACCGGGACCATAACCCTCGGCAACAGGCAGGCAGTGGAGTTCATTCCGTTAAAGCATGTCGAGGCCAACGAACTGGCAAACGCCGCTCAGCTCTCTTCGCTGGCTGACGAGACACCAGAGGGCCGCAGCATTGTCGTTCTGGCTAAAGAAAAATACGGTCTGCGCGGGCGTGAATTGCAGGAATACGATGCCGAATTCATTCCATTTACAGCACAGACGCGCATGAGTGGGGTCGACCTCGATGGAAAACAGATTCGAAAAGGCGCTTCGGACGCGGTGATGAACTGGGTCAAGGGACAGGGCGGTTCGGTTCCCAGTGACTTGATACAGATTGTTGAAAAGATATCCAATTCAGGAGGCACGCCGCTGGTTGTCGCACAGGACAAAGAGCTTCTCGGCGTCATCTACCTGAAGGATATTGTCAAGGGCGGGATGCGCCAGCGCTTCGACCAACTCCGCGCCATGGGCATCCGCACAGTCATGATAACCGGCGATAACCCGCTGACAGCCTCTGCGATAGCCACTGAAGCCGGTGTGGATGACTTCCTGGCCGAAGCGAACCCGGAAACCAAGATGGCGCTCATCAGGAAAGAACAAGCCGGCGGCAAACTGGTGGCGATGACCGGCGACGGCACGAACGACGCGCCTGCGCTGGCGTTGGCCGACGTAGGGGTGGCGATGAACTCGGGAACCCAAGCGGCCAAGGAAGCCGGAAACATGGTCGATCTGGACTCCAACCCAACCAAGCTGATAGAAATAGTGGAGATCGGCAAGCAGCTTCTGATGACCCGAGGGTCGCTCACGACCTTTAGTATCTGTAACGATGTGGCAAAGTACTTCGCCATCATCCCGGCGATGTTCGCCGTGACCTATCCGCTGCTTAGAAAGATCGATGTTATGCATCTGGCAACCCCGCAGTCGGCGGTGCTATCGGCTGTAATCTTCAACGCGCTGGTCATTATCGCGCTGATCCCACTGGCGTTGCGCGGGGTCGCTTACAGACCGATGGGCGCATCGGCTGTGCTGCGACGCAACCTGCTCATTTACGGCATCGGCGGCCTGATTGTGCCGTTCCCTTGCATGTGGACGATAGACCGGGTGCTTGTGCTGTTCCATTTGGCGTAAAGGAGAACAAATATGCTTAGACAACTAAGGCCGGCCATTATGTGCGTGCTGGTAATAACGATAGTGTTTGGTTTTGGGTTCCCGTCCGTGATCACAGCAATCGCGCAAGCTGCGTTCCACCATCAGGCAAACGGCAGCCTCGTCACGAAGAACGGCAAAGTGATAGGTTCGGAACTGATCGGGCAGAACTTTGCTGCTCTCAAGTACTTCCATCCGCGTCCTTCGGCTGCGGGTAATGGTTACGATGCCTCAAACTCCGGCGGCACGAACCTTGGGCCGACGAGCGATAAGCTCATCAACGGCCTCCATAAGAAACTGCCGAACGGCAAGGACGATCCCAATAACTTCGACGGCATCAAGGATCTGGCAGCGGCTTACCGTAAGGAGAACGGCCTGTCGGTCGGCGCTCCTGTTCCGGCGGACGCCGTAACCCGCTCAGCCAGCGGACTGGACCCCGATATCAGCCCGGCAAATGCCCAAATGCAGGCGGCGCGCGTGGCTAAGGCGCGTGGCGTGTCCGAGGATCAGATACGCCTGCTAGTTGCCAAAAACACGGATGGACGCGAGCTGGGTGTGCTGGGCGAACCGAGAGTAAACGTATTGAAGCTCAACCTAGCGCTGGACTCGGCGACACAGAGCAGATGACCCATGATGGCAGTCCAGAGATTATAGAAGCCAACGGGCACGGAGATTTCGGGACATCCTTGTTCCGAAATCTGCGTGCTCACGACGTATCGGGAGAAAATGCATCCCAATGCAACTAGGGGCTTGCCAGGAACTCCTACCGGGCAAGACCGGGGGCGTGGGTCTTGTCTCTCCGAACTGCGCAGGTCCGAAGAGCGAAGACTCGCTCTTGCTCAGCGCCGGGGCTGGTGCAAGGTATCGCGCGGTCGGATTTGTGCGCGAATGCTATGACGCGAGTGAGGTGCTTCCTTACGGAGTGCGGGCCTCGGACGAGTATGCCCTCAGAATGGGACAGACAGCGGGTGAACGCTCCGCCGTCTTTATCGGCCTTCGTTCCCTGCTGCGCTCAGATGCGGATGTCGAGTCTGACGTAGTGCAGCTCGGGGCATGCGGCGATGCTTTGCACCGGGCGGGGATGAAAACCTGTGTGGTCGGAAATGCCGATCTATCTGCTGTCCAATCGATCCGCAGTACCGCCGTGCTAGCTATGGACTCTAAGGGGATTGTCGACTTCGGATAACCTCACTTGATCGGTGAATTAACGATCAGTTTTTTATGTGCAGCAGCGAAGAAAGAAGGTGAGTCGTCGAAATATGCCGAACAAGCAAGCGACGAATGGAAGAAAATGACGATATGGTTTAACCTGCTGATCATCTGTCGGCAATTGCTCTGCGTCAAATATGCCTGACTATAAAACTGGAGGTAATGAAAAGTGAGTCGGTGTGGAACAGTCGCTACGCTGTCGGCGTTGTCACTCTTGGCGATACTGTGTCTGGCTTCCGGCGCTTTTGCGTCATCCTCGGACGAACCGCCCTGGAACGAGAGGGTTGGCACAATTGCCAACGCCAGGTCGCTGCCCTCAGGCAGTCACGTCTATTTGGACGCTGAAGATATCGTAAAAATATGTGCGCACGAGCCTACGCCATATTTTCTGATCGCAGAACCCTTTAGCGGAAATGACCGTTTGATCGGTACTTACAGATCCCAACCCACTGCTCAGATTGATGCAGACCTGCGACATCGAGGGTGATACGACTCTCACGGATTCGGGGGATTTGGCAATCCAAAATGTCACGGTATGGGGTTATGCTGATCCGGAAACAGACCAGATTCTTTATCACGGTCCGCTCATTAAAGGTTTGTTGGAACGGACTGTCTGGGACCCAATGATCGACCTCACTATTCAAACAGAAACGCAATCCCTGCGTAGCGCCGCTGCTATGAGTGAGACATCAGGCGAGCCAGATACAACTCTCCCCCCGGCGCCAACGTTCTATCCGACAGTAGCCGGCATTCTTTCCCCGTCCACTTCCCAAACGCAAAGTGCGCATACCCAGTCCTATTATCCCACCATACCAACGGGAGGATTGTCGGACGGCGAGGAGGTCGAATTCGAATGCAAACCTATTGTTGACTCTGGGGTGCAGACAATCGGCGCCAGCACCTACAACTACATAGATATAGAAGACGACGGCGGGTCGACCACGCTAAGAGCGTCCTGCCATAATGCCGTAACTGATACTCGTCTGAATCTTATCTCTGGTCAAATGAGAACGGACGGCAGCGGTAATTGGTGGCTCTGCGTGGACGACGGACCAAACTACGACTCTCAGGTTTTCGTGGGACAGTTGCAAGCTGCCGCCTCGAACACTATTGCTTTCGGGTTCACCCTGCCTGATTCGACATCTGTGAGCCTGGTGGGCAAGGTCGTCGAAGCCAATTCAACAGATTTCCCTGGCGCCTTTTATATCCAAGAACCAGGCCGCACCACCGGCATCCGCGTCATATATACCGGTGCTAGCCTGAATCGCGGAGATGTGGTCAGTGTCAGCGGAACCATGGCTACCGGCGCGGATGGCGAACGCGAAATTGCTGCAAGCACTGTTTCATCAGTGTCCGGCAGTGGCGCTCCCAATCCCCTTGGTATGTCGAACAAGACTCTTAACGCAGGAGATTTCAACGTCTATACGCCGGGAGTCACCGGAGGTGTAGGTCTCTATAATAAGGCAGTGCTGGTCAACATTTGGGGCAGGGTTACGTCCGTCGATTCGGCAGGCGGCTATTTCTACATCGATGACGGCAGCGGTCTCGTGGACAGCTCTGGTTCTGGCTGTACAGGCGTTAGAGTAAGTTGGGGTTGGCCGACAAGCGGCAAGCTTGTACCTGACTCCGCCGCAGGTCTGGCAGACGGTCTCTGTGACCGGCCTGAGCAGCAGCGATTCAGCCGGGGCAGGCATCTACTACCCGGGTACTGCGCCCGCGCGATCAAAACGATATCTTTGCGTTCACTCCCCAGGATAACACGCCTCCAATTCCCGGCACGGCAACTTCTCCCGGCTATGTGAACAGCGGTCCAATCGAAGTCGACTACTCAGGCGCGTACGACAGTGGGTCCGGTCTCAAGACGGTTAAGTTGTGGTACAAAGAGGGCGCTTACGGCACATGGACATACACGAACCTCAATTCGCCTACTTCAGCAGGTTCGTTCAACTTCGCAGTCACTGACGATGCTACATACTACTTCGACCTCGTAGCCGAAGACAATGCAGGAAACAGGTCTGCGGCCGCCTCTGGGGACGGCGACTGCAACACGATAGTTGAGTCCGGGCTGAGCGCGTCCGGGCGAACCTTCGGGTACAACGAGTATCTATATCCAGGCGGCCCGCTGGTGCGCACGAGCGCCCACGATGGGACCGGCGCTGAGGTTCGCCAAGTGTCCCGCACATACGGTCCCGCAAATGAGCTGCTTACGCTCGCGGGCAGCATTGAGCCGGTCTCTTATACGTACAATTCGATCTACCAGATAAAGACACTGACTGATGGAAACAGCCATACCACCAACTACTACTATGACGACGAAAACGTCCCCGGCGCTACCGATCCGAAGATCGGGCACCTGACTACGGTTACCTATCCCAACGGCGATACGGTCACATATCCACAGTACGACCCTTATGGTCGCGTCTCACAGAAAGTGGAGAATGGCAAAACCATCAACTACCACTACGATGAGCCGTTGGAGGGTCTACTGAGCGAGGTTGAGTATCCCGCCACGCCCAATCTCAATGTGAACTACCAGTACGACTCAGAATATGGTCGGTTGACTCAAGTCTGGGACGGCACTGATTCGACGGGTCAGACGGCATATAGCTACAAGACAACCTACGGCTACGATGACTTGGACCTCACATCCGGTACCAGCACTACCTATACCGGCAAGCCGGCCAAGCTCTTATGTTACCAGTACTATCCAAACGGCAGCCTCAACATTCTTACGACGCCCGCCGGAAACTTCACCTACGGCTACGACGGTATCGGAAGGCCAGCGAGCCTGACGAATCCATTTGGCGAAGCATTCTCGTGGGGATACGCAGACAACAATTGGCTTGCGAGCCAAACGACGCCGGTTACGTCCACATCCTACAGCCATAACGGCCTTGGATTCCTGACTGACCTTGCCAACAGCACGACGAACCAGACCCTCTTGTCGGAGTTCAACGGCAACGCGCTTACGATGTACGATGCCGTTGGTAATCTCCTCTCGCTCACGGCAAATATTCCCGCGTCTTCTGTTCTCTCTGGTACGACGAGCTACTCCTACGACAATCTGAACGAGCTTCTCCAGGAGCAGTCGACAAGGAACGCGGGCTATACGAACAGCTTCGTCTATGATGCCGCCGGCAACCCCACGACCCTGCGCGGCACATCCGGCAGGCAGTTCAACTCTGCCAACCAGAACACCGCATTCAGCTTCGATTCAGCCGGGAATCCTACCACCTACAAGAGCAGCACGCTCGGCTATGACGCTGAAAACCGGATGACTTCCTACGGCAGCGCGCTAAGCGCCGCCTATCAAGGCGATGGCCTTCGAGCGTCCAAACAGGCGAACGGTGTCACAACTTACTATCTCTACGCGGGAGGCTTGCCTGTATGCGAGATGGACTCAGCCGGAAACATCACTGCGACCAACACTTTTGGCCCGACCGGCCTGCTGTCCCGTCATACGAGTTCGGGAAGCGTCTTCTACACGTTTGACCCGCTCGGAAGCGTCGCTCAGACTCTCAACAGCACCGGCAACGTAACGATATACCCAGCTTTACGATTCTTATGGTTCACTGGTCTCCGGGTACGAGCACGCCGCCGTTCGGTTTCGGCGGTCAATACGGATACTTCACCGATCCGGAAACGGGGCTGCAACTGCTGGGGCATCGATATTATGACCCGTCGGAGGGCCGGTTCCTCAATCGCGACCCGGTAGGATATGGTGGCGGAACGAACCTTTACGGATACGTCGGGAACGATCCATCAGGGGAGGCGGATCCGAGCGGGTTTTGTGCCAACCGTGATGGCTTACAGAGATTCAGCGATTTTGTCTGTGGATTTGGGGATGCAGGTTCGTTTGGCCTCACTTCGCGGATCAGGGACTGGCAAGGCACGAACGATGTGGTCGATAGATCCTCCGGTTTGTACCGGTTAGGGCAAGTAGGCGGTGGCGTAGCTCTTGGTATAGCAACTTCCGGCATAGGATCCGAAGCGGCACTTGCTCAGGAAACTGCTAACACAGAAGCATTAGCTCAAGTCACAATCAATCAAGCGAACGGCCTCGCTTTTGAAGATGCCGTTCTCTCGGCGCGTGGGATAGCCTCAAACAGTGAGATGGTTGCGGGCACAACGCTCAGTGGTATTGCGCGAAACACTGTGCTTGACTCTATGGAGGGTGGGCTTACAGAGGTAAAGAACGCGGCTTATCAATCGTACAGTCAGCAGTTGCAAGCGCAGATAAGCTATGCGAGCGCTGCCGACCAGCCTTATGAATTGATTGTGAATACGAGCACCAAAGTGTCAGGACCGCTGCAAAGGGCCATCACGGAAATCGGTGGAACAATTACGCAGTTCGATCCAGCCACGAGCTCGTTCTTGCCGTACTGATAGGAGACACCGCATGATCAAGGAGATAGAGACTACTATACTCACACCAAGACGTCTGCTGTCAAGGACCGATGGAGTAGATGCGCTGGATCTTTTGTGCAATGTCTCGCCTAATTACGTGCCGCAGAAGTGGGGGACATATGAGCCGATTCGCACTCCTTTCGATCCAGCGGACTTCGAACCAGTCCTCAACTCATGGGGTAATGTGTTCTTATGGAAGCGCAGAATGCCCAAGGCGGAAGGAAGCGTTTGGTCTGCCTGGTCTCCTCGTCACAAAACCGGCAGTATTTGTCTGAAAGCTGACGCGGCCAAAGCCGACGTCGATGGGCTAATACGATTGGTGGAAGAGTTCACATCCAGGTTCCATCCGTTCTTTTGTCTCATCCACCTGCTTACTGAGAGAGATATTAGTATAGGCAGGCTGAACAAGACAGTTGGCTGCCTGGATCCTCAGCGCCAGCGATACGGTCTTTGTGTGACTGGTCACCAACTAGAGAAATACATTCCTGACCTGTACTGGGTGACCGTATTTGGCAAGTCCTATGTAGAGCTGTTCGGCAAAGAGCGTCTCCTTTCCGCTCCGGCGCCCATCGTTCGCGAGATTGGTGGGGGATGCATCTACATTCAATTGAGCGATAGTATCTATGATCTTGAGACGGATTACGAGCGCGTAGATGCGGTGAAGCAGGCAATAAAGAAGCATTTGGACTGCAACGCGTTCTTCGATCCCGACGCACCGAGCGATCACAAGTACAATGTGCCGGCTCTGGAGCTCGAGCCGCTTCCGGAAGGAGAAACAACATGAAAACATTCCTACTACTGATATCTCTAATAAGCTTGTGTGCCAAGCCATCGCAGGCTGTGACGTACACAATGCACGATCTCGGGGTTCTTGGGGATGCCGTCTGCAGCTATGCGTTTGGAATCAACAATCTCGGCCAGGTGGCTGGAGACTCGTGGCCGTCAACAGGTGGTCCGGGCAACTGGGATCCTTTCGTGTGGCAAAATGGCGTGATAGCCGGCCTCCTTACACCAGGCTTAATCCTCGGCAACGCCAGTGCTATTAACGACCTCGGCCAGATAGCCGGTGCTTCGAACGCAGCCGGAGTTTCTAAAGCCTGCCTGTGGCAAAACGGCGTTGAAACTGATCTGAGTGCCCCTGTCGGAGGGAACAGCAATGCCGTCGCCATCAATAACAGCGGCCAAGTGGTAGGTACATCAGGCTCGTCCGGGTGGTTTTGGCAAAACGGTGTATCGACCAACCTTGGCACTATCGGGGACGCAGCGCAGATAATGCCCACTGCTATCAACGACCTGGGACAGGTGGTCGGTTATGCGAATAACGCCACTTTCAATCATATCATTCCGTTCATCTGGCAGAATGGCGTCATGTCGGAAATCTCGGGTCTTTCGTACACGGATGAGATCGCGGGAATCAATGACAGCGGCCAGATCGTCGGACAAGATGGGCTTCAGGCATTCGTCTGGCAAAATGGCGTCGAAACCTATCTAAACAACCCTTACATGCCAGGGGTTAACTTTAACGAAAGCGCGGCTACAGCCATCAACAATGGCGGCCAGGTTGTGGGTTACACAATGATGCACGATACCGGTTACCGTCATGCCGCCTTGTGGCAAGACGGCAGCATGATCCACTTGGGCACGCTGGGTGGCTGGGAGAGCGAAGCATTGGCGATCAACGACAACGGCTGGATTGTGGGGTGGGCCTCGACCGGCTCTGCCGAACACGCGGTCCTTTGGACGCCCGTGCCGGAGCCATCTTCCGCAATTGGCCTTTTGTGTGGCCTTGGCGGGGTTTTGGGTCTCTCCACTCGAAAAAGCAGGATGCTGATACGGTAGCAAGGGCTCGGCCAAAGCTGACTTTGACTGTCGCAGACAAGAAGGGGAATAAGATGAAGAAAAGACTGATGATCGTTGCGCATATCGGCGCGTTATGGGCGGCGTCAAGCCTTGGGCTATGCTACTCATCTACATCCGGGCAGTATGTTGCGTCGTACACCTCGTCTGGAGAGTTTGGATATACAGGCCCTTATGGGAATGATCCCGGCCAGCCTTGGCCTCTCAACGCCTCAAATGCGTGCGGCAGTTCCGTGGGGTTTGAATCTGCTCCTGCCACAGCGGACTGTTCAGGCGTCGTAAACGTCACGTTCACGTGGCAGGGAGATGGCACGCCGCCAGCGAACTACTGGATACATCTAAAATGCAGTGCAAGTTGGAAAGTGTCGGACGATGCCGGTTTTGATGTCACAGGGGGAGGCTCGGCGCACACAACCCTCGGAGGACCGTAACGTGCTAACGGACCAGGTACGAACTAGGCAAAGTTATAAGCTTATCCGGCACGGTTAATGGCGAAAGGTACTATCGCGCCTCCGGAACTCCTCCAACCTTATCGGTTGGTGGTGGCGCGACTGTCTCAGGTGAAGTGCTAAGTAATCTCACCTATGGAGATTTGTACGCTTGTGTTTCTGGTTGGGGCGATATCGTCACGTCCCTTCCAGCCAACGCACTGCCTCAGAATATAGTCAATAGACCCTTCGTGGATGGAGTCGCTTTTGGCGGAGCGCATCCCAAGCCGGATGGCTTCATCCAATCAGGAGGCGATCCGGTAGGACCTAGCGACCGGGTCGCACCTATACCTGCCGTGCCCGGATATCACAGCATACAATCCTTATGGGCCGAGCGCAGAATACCGGCGCAACTTCGTCGGGGCCAGAGCTGACGGTGGCGCCGGGTCGCAGGGCGGCTACATTTCGCAAGCCGGTTACGCTTCTCCGGGGCTGTCTGCGGGCTGGGTAGACAATTACGACGTCCGAATGATCACCGCCGGCTCGCCGCCCTCCACTACCACGTGGAGCAATCTGACTCTGGTGTTTCCGAATGGCAGTTCAGATACGCTCAGTCCGCTACTGACCAACGGCCAGCCGACGGGGGTGTTCACTCTCTCTTCACAGCCTAACTGCTCTTACTGCGCGTCTGGAACAGCTTCAAGTAACACCAACAAGTGGCAGTCGATCACTGTTACGTTCGCGGACCAGACCAGCTGGACATTTACGCCCGTGGGCGACGGCTACACATACATGCCGAGCATGATATTCAATCGCATGGGTCGTTATATATCCATTCTTCGAGATTCCTGCAACGGCAACCGGGTCTCGACCGTGACAGACGACTCGGCCAGTCCCAACACGCTACTGACATTCAACTACAGCGGGGGCTATCTATCGTCTATCACTGATGCTTACGGCCGCTGTGTATCGTATGCGTTCGGGTCGGCAGCAGGGACGACATGTCTTACGACGGTTTCGCAAATATCTCCATCTGGCAGCGGCGCCCAGCCCGCACTTGAGACCTATGGCTACACGTCTATTAACGGCCAACCGCATATAACGTCCATCACCACACCCAGCCCGACGGGCTCAGGGACGAGCCTCCGGCAGGTGTTCTACGATACGTCGATCCCTGCCAAAGTGACTTCCGTCGTCGACGCGAATGGCAACACGACGTCCTACAACTACTGCTACAACAATGGAACCATCGTTCAGGTTGCTAACGCGCAAGGGACGGTGCAGGCGGAGTGGACGGAGAACTTCGACCCGGCAAATAACAACCTGAGCACCGGCGTCACCGATGCAAGTGGTTTCACCACGGTAATTGAATATGGAGACCCCACAAATCCGTTCAAGCCGACCCGAGTTACAGACAAGGCTGGCTATGTGTCCAACACTACCTATGATTCTCACGGCAATGTGCTTACCGCAACAGACCCGCGTGGGACTGTAACCACCAACACCATCTCTTATGCGACATTCCCACTCGGTCGGCTGACCAGTGTCCAACAAGGCACGAAGACGCCAACGGGCTTCACCTATTATGAACCGTCGGGCTTGGTTCAGACGGTCATAACGCCACAACCCGGTACCACCGGTGGCCCGACCGTCGTCACATCTTTCACTTACGACTCGCTTGGCAATGTGCTTACGAAGACTACTCCGGGGAACAATGCTGTCTCAACGATCACAACGACGTGCAACTACACTACGGACGGCACGTACACCCAACCGGCAATGCTCGGGCAGCCACTGACTGTGACCGACAATCTCGGCCATATCACGCATCTGCGATACGATGCCAGAGGCAATGTGACCGAGACAACGGACGCCCTGGGACATACGTCCGATTTCTACTACAACATCGCCGATCAGCTTATCACCTCGGTACGTCCGAGCAATTGAGTTGGGCTGGGACTATGAGACCAAGCGCATCATTGATGATCAGCCTTCGCCGGGCACATTTACCATGTGCCTGGCGAAGGCTTTTGTATTGGAGACTTTGCGTCGATGTTGCACATCGGGGTAAGTGGGATTAGCAGCTTTCGTAGTGAACGGCCTCAGCGCCGCCTCATGCGAATATAACGTTCACAGCCCGTTTCTCGAAGCTTCACTATGCTTCGCTGGATTTGGGTTGCTTCAGCATCAGGGCTAAGCAGCGCAGGAACAAGCATCGTTATGTGTGCCCGACAACCTCAAGCTTCTCCAGGGTCGACGGGACAAGCAGGATACTGGCCCCACTTTATAGCCCAACGTATGATGGCGACAGGGTGCTGCTGGATAGAGAGTAGTATTGCCGTTTTGCTTTCCGATAATTCGGTGCTCGTCAGATGCGGGATATGGCTCATTCATAAGACTGGGGTGGACATCCGCGAAGCGAGTTAGGGGTCTGGGGCCCGTGGCCCCAGCAGAGTCCAGAGACGGCGGTCTCTGGTGGGAGCCCGAGGGTGAAACCCTGGGAAAACCTATGACCGTTTGAACGGGGCAAGTATTCTTACAAAGCCTATGCCCAGTGCGCTTGTGTTGGTCGACGAGTTCTTGCTTGTTTCAGTCCACGTTTTTCCAACGGAGCATGATTCGAACAACGCTCATGGCACACCAGACATTGTTTGTCTGAGAAGCATGCGGTCCACCGCTCACTGCCGCCGACTGCTCTTGCGATGTATGGATGTGATTTCTCCTGCTTTGCTGCTTTCATGCAGCCGAAAATGATGGTATTCCAATTGTATTGTCGGCAGACTGGGGGTGTCCCTCCAGGAAAGATTCCCGGAGGGATAAACAAGAGCTGGGCTTACTTTATATTCAACGTTTTCACGCTGTCCGCGAGACCGCCGGGGCGGTTGCGCAGGAGCCAGACGTGTTTGTGAGTCTTCTTGATCTTTTCGACCTCCGCCTTCAGCTTCTCCGGTTTTTTTCCACCTAGCCTCATTCGGCCGACTTTGCTTGATAACTTCAGCAGGTCTATCACAAACGCGAGTTCCTGGCGGATGATTTCGGCATCGGCAACGGTCATCTCGTCGCCGTCGATACTTGCGGATATCTCTTCGATCCTGCGGTCCATTTCGTCGAACTCGCTCATTTTCAGCTCGTCCGTATACCACGGGTTCTTCCTGTCACAGAAGAGCATCTGCCAGGGCACTGCGGCGTTGACCGTTCTTTTCTTGAAGGATAGGTAGACGTTTCCGAGGTCGTAAAACGCCTGTGCGATCTTGCCCGTGCGGTCGCCGAATGCGTGCAGGGCCAGGTTCTCCACGAGCCCTTTTCTGACGTCGGACTTGCTGTTCCATAAGGGCCATGCCCGCGAGCATATAGCCGAGATATGCGACCGGGAGCGGGTCCCAGTGGCCGCCATCGCCCCAACTGGTGCAAAGGAGCCCTGTTGCGCCGTTCTTCATGCCCATCTTCGCCGCAAGTGTAATGTTGCCGATAGCGTTCTCGGTCCTCCCGGCGAGCGAATTCCACGCGGAACTACCGGGGCAGACATAGAACGGAACGCCGGAATCACCGAACTTTGCTGCGTGGTCGGCGAATGGATGGTCGAACTCATAACCCCACTCCAGCGCGGTCAGGTCCTTGGGCAACTCGGGGATCAGCTCGGGGTAGTGCATAATGATGTCTCCCCAGAACTGCATCGTGTGGCCGCGGTCGGTAGCGAGCTTGTAAATCTCCATAAGGAAGTCCAGGTATACGCGGCCCGTGCCCCGCTCCTTGCACAGCTTCTTGCTTCTGCCGTAGCCGAGGTCCGCGGTCTCGTCGCATCCCACATTCAACAGCGTGCTCGTAAAGTGCGGCAGCAATTCGTCGTAGAGGCCGGCCAGGAACGGAATGCTGCGCTTGTCCACCGGCGAGAGGCTGAACGGGTCTTTGAATGGCCCCCATTCGGTTTCTCCGCCGTAGGGTGACTCCGCCATGGGGCGGTATTCGTCGTGACACAGCCACCTGTGAAGGTGACCGAACGAGTTCTGATTGGGAACGAGCTCGATGAACTTCGTCTTACAGTAGGCGTCCAGCGCCAGCACTTGCTCGCCGGTTATAGGGCTTGCATCCTTCCAGACCACCGGGTGCGCGAGGTAAGCGAATGTATGCTCGGTATAAAGCTGGAGCTGATTGAGTTTCCAGTCCGCCATCAAGTCCACGAGGTGATAAAGGCTTTCCATTGTCGGGACCTTGTCCCGAGAAATGTCCAGCAGGAGACCGCGGTCAGAAATGTCGGGTGAGTCCGTTATTGACAGGCACCCAATCTCGCCGTCGGTTTGCTTCAATATCTGCTTAAGAGTGCTTGCGCCATAGAACGCGCCTGCGGCGGTCGAGGCTGCTATCGTGATGCCATCTGGAGCAACGGTCAGTTTATAGCCCTCAGCTGGCATTCCGGCGGATTCGTCCAGCCGGATGACCAGCCCCACCTTATCCTTGGGCGCCCTGGGACTTGCCGTGATCTCCCAGCCGAGTTTGGTCTGGTTCGCGGCAGGCACCAGGGACTGCGGATCATCACCGAGTATTTGAATGTAGCGCTTATCGGCTGCATCGAACGTGCCTTCGCGGGGCGTGAGCTTCTTCGGCGCCGGTGCAAGATACAGTTCAGAAGTATCGATCATTTCGTTAGTCTCCTTGGGGGATAGTTGTCAGTTGCAAAACCTAAGATTCGCCATCCGTCTTTTGGGCGGCGCATTTTACACACAGTCCGTCCCTGTGCTTGGCTTCGCGTTCCACCTTGCCGCCAAGCACGGCACTATTGTATGATACCAGGGTTGAAATGCGCAACCTCAGGAACGACGCAGGGTGCTTGTCAAATTTTCGCAGATTCAGAGGCTTTGCCCCCGAACCCCTGTCAATGGTGGACATACGCGAAGCGAGACAGGGGGCTGGGACCTGCGGCCCCAGCAGAGTCGAAAGGCGGAGGCCTCTGGTGGGAGCCCGAGGGTAAAGCCCTCGGATAATCTTGCAGGCGCCGAAAGTCTGCGGTATGATTGTTGCCGGCGACGGCTACGCCGCGCGCCGTAGGCCCGGTGGGAAGGACAACGGTCTCAGCACTATTGGTCGGCTTCACCGCGAAGGGAACGAAAATAGCAAAGACCGCTATTTTCGAAGGAATCGCGGATGAAGCCTCTCGCATTCTTCCTTCGGGAGAACGCTGTCGGCTTCACCGCGAAGGGATGAAAATGCCTTCGGCATTTTCAGAGGAGTAACACATGTCATCGGATTTGCCGCCGAATATTGAGCGTTTCTCCGGTTTTGCCGGGGCTTATGACGCATATCGCCCGCAGCCGCCTTCGGTCATTGTGGAAATCGTTACCCAGTTTGCGCGATGTCCAAAGCCGCGACGGGTGGTTGACATCGGCAGCGGGACCGGTCTTTCGACCGTGATCTGGGCCGAGTCGGCGGATGAGGTCATCGGCATCGAGCCAAACCCCGACATGCGTTGTCAATCGGAACTTCGAAACGTACCCAATGTCGCTTACCGGGATGGCGTCTCTACAAGGACCGGTCTGCCGGATGAATGCGCCGATATCGTGACCTGCTCTCAATCGCTCCACTGGATGGAGCCGGAGCCTACCTTTGCCGAAGTTGCCCGCATCCTTCGCGCAGGTGGCGTCTTCGCGGCTATCGACTGCGATTGGCCCCCTGTAACCAACTGGGAAGCTGAGATGGCTTATATCGATTTCAGCAACAGGATCAAAACCCTTGAAAGGCAGCACGGTATAGCGGAGCGTGTCTCCAGGTGGTCGAAGAGCGAGCATTTGTCCCGGATGCGCGAGAGCAATCGCTTCCGTTTTACGACAGAGCTGCTCGTGCACAGCGTCGAGACCGGAAACGCCGGCCGCCTTGTTGGTCTCGCGCTCAGTCAGGGCAGTGTTGCCAGCCTTCTTAAGCTCGGGCTAAGCGAAGAAGAGATTGGCCTCGACGACCTGCGTGACGCAGCCCGCCGGACCCTCGGTGACGAACAATCGCCCTGGTATTTCAGCTACCGCGTGAGATTGGGAGTGAAATAGATACCCACTTGGCTATCGGGTGGAGTCCAGGGTGCTGTCTACTTGTTGCTGCGATCCGGCTCACAATCTCTTCTTGCGCCGGCCAGCGGCCCATCGAACGCGACAGAGCTCATCCGAATGGCCATGAGCGCGATGTCATCCGGAAGCTGCCCGCCGACGAAGTCAGACACCACTTTGTAGACCTCGCAGACCGCTTCATTTGGCGCACTATTGATGGTCACTGTCACTTCTTCCAGGCCCTCCGCGCCGAACCATTGCGAGTCCCTTCTTGCTTCAATGACACCGTCGGTGTAGCAGATGAGCAAATCGTTCTCGATCAGGCTGATTTCATGGGCAATGTAATTTGGCTGGCGCGATACGCCGAGCGGTGGCCCCGAGGCAATCTTTAGCCACTGGGTGCTTCCGTCTTTGTGGCGCACAATCGGCTGGGGGTGGCCGGCGTTTGCGTAGAGCATTCTTCCCGTGTCCGGGTGGACGACGGCAAAAAACGCCGTGATGAACTTATCGTTGTTTGGGCTGTCATACAAGACGGCGGATAAGCGGTCCAGCGATCGTGCCGGATCGGGATCTTCGTGCGCGAAGCCCTGCAGAGCATACTTTGCCGTTGCCGTATGAACTGCGGCTTGAAGTCCTTTGCCGGATACGTCGGCGACCAAAAGTCCGACGAGTCCGCCAGGCAGTGCCATCACATCGTAGAAGTCTCCACCGAGTTCGGCTTCCTTCAAGGCGGGAAAGTAAGCCGTCGCGAGCTCTATCCTCCCTACTTGAGCCGGCACATCCGGCAGCATGCTTTCCTGGAATGCGGTAGATATTCGACGTTCTCGTTCATAGGCCTGGCGCAGGGCTTCGTCCCTTTGCTGTATTGACCCGGCCATGGAATTCATCGTCTGGGCCAGCGTTGCGAACTCCGTCACCCCCGGTGACGAGACCCTCGTATCCAGTTTCCCGTCGCCCAATCGCTCCGCGGCCACGGACAGGTCATCTACCGAATGCGTCAACTGCCGGATAAGCAGTGAACCAACGATGACGGCAAAAGCGAAGATAACAGCCATGACCAGGATGTCCCGGATTGTGGCATTGCGAACGGACAGGAATATAAGCCCACTTGGCGCAAACGCGCCCGCTGTCCATCCGATATTGGGGACGGGCACTACTGCTCCCGTGAGGTCCGGTTCACCAGGCAGGTTGATACGCCCAATCTGATGTGACTGACCGTCAACGGCGCTCGCGGACAGAGCGGGGGCATACAATAATAGCCTCTTTTGCTGGCCGCTCGGCCGGCGGTTTAGAAACGCGATGCTGCCATTGGAATCGGCGAGTATTAGCCTGGTACTGCTCGGAACTTGCTCGAAAAGCAGTCTGCGTACGCGTTGTTCATCGACGCGCGTCAGCACCACTCCCCTGAGTTGCCCATCAGACGAACGTATGGCTGCTGCTACGATAAAAGCTAATTTGCCGTCGAGCTTGTTGGTGAGGATGTCGCTCAGGGCCCAGTTGGCGCCTTTCTTTATCTGCTGGAAGTAATGCCTGTCCGATACATTGAGCGTCTCCACGCGTTCAGGATATCCTTCGATAACCTTTCCCGATGGGTTTGTAAGGGCGAGGCTGGCAAGCATGGAGCCCGACCCTACTATGGACTTAATATATGCGTGTCTGGCCTTGGGGCTGTGCCAGTGAGGGAGATCCAGAGCCTGTCCTATGGTTCGCTCTATGGCGACTGTTCTTGAGACGAACAGCCGGGTATTACGCGCAAGATCGGTCGCATTCTCCATGTTACCCAGCCAGTGCGTTCGCCTTTCTGGCCTTGTAGTCTCTGTAGTGATAGTAAGCATCCCCTGCTACGAGTGGGATGAGTATTATCGCAAGATAAAGTATCAGCTTCGTTTTCAGGCTCAATTGAAAGAACCCCCACCACGCTTTGCAGCCGTAAAAAACATATTACTCCAGCAAACCTGTCGCCATGAATTTCTACGAACCTCCGACTTACATCTGTTCCTCATAGACGTAATAGTTAGGCCTTGGTTACGTTATAAGGCCCGTGAGAGCTGGCGGGCCTTGTTTATCCTGAGTTTGGGCGTAGTGGCGTTTTTCGGCGATTATGGCGTAAACAGCCAGACGTCGTATTTGCCGTCGTCCTTCATCTCTACGGTTATGTTGCCGTCACCGTGCGTGATGAAGTGGGTGCGGGAGCCGTCCGGGAACTTTACTCCCTGCGCCTGTTTCTTATACCTGCGGTCGACTTGCTCGTCATCGCTGGTGCAGGAGATGTTTGCCAGAGGCTTGCCCATCGCCGCGAAAGTCTCTGCGCAGAACCCGGACTCTCGACCGTGGCATGAGGTAACGAAGAAGTCCGTCTCCGCTATCTCAGCGCGGAACTCGGGCTTTGCAAGCAGGGCTTCCCATCCCCGGGCATCGTTGTCTCCCGCGACCACTATCTTCCACGCGTATCCCTCGGCGGATTTGTAACTGATGACCGTGACTAAGCTGCGGTTGTTTGTAATGCTCCGTGGGCCGCCGCCCAACTGCTCGGCTTCCGCCTGGCTCAGCGAAAACCAATGGACGGTAGCGCCCAGGTCGACGCCTTCCAGCGAATCGACGCTTGATTGCCACTCGCCGCCTGTTTCGCCGTAGACAATGGCCGGAGAAAGGTGCTGCATTACCGCGTCGATGTCTTTTACGTGGTTTTCGTGCGGGTGGGTGACTATCAATGAGGCGAGCGCGTGACCGTTGATCTGCGTGAGTGAGGATGCCTCATTTCCTGCGAGCCACTTGGCCGGCGAAGCTGTCTCGCCCGAGGGGCTTCTGCCGCAGTCGATGAGAATGCCGTAATCGTTCGGGGTCCTGACGTAGACGCACTGACCCTGCTCTACATCGAACACAATGAGCTTCAACATTACTGCCTCCTGTCCTGTGTGTCGGAGTCAGACGCAGTATAGCGCGACATTCGTCAATAAGTCAATGGCTGGTATGAACTTCAGTCGTCCCGTTTATTCTTTACCGCTTCGACTTCCAGCCGGACCATGGGCACGTGCGCAAGTCCGTGGTCGTCGAGCGGATACCGAGCGAGGTAGGCCGCCGCGGACTCCGCAATGAAGTCATCTCGTTCATTCACTGGGATCCGTTCGATAAACGGCAGCCAGGTTGTCCGCAGCCATCCGGCCAGTCCGTCCGTGCCCGGCTGTGTAATGTCCCGGGGCAGCAGTTCGACTCGCACCGGCGCCAAGCCCGCTTCCCGCAGCCAGGGAATATACTCATCCGGAGCGTAGAACCCGTAAGGGAACGTCATGTCGGCGAAACAGTGTCCCCAACGGTCGCGGATAGGGCCTGAGCCGGAAACCACATCGACAACCGCAGCGGCATTGCCTTTGCCGGCCATTTGCAGCAGGCAGCGTCCACCTGATGAAAGAGCCGGGCTATACCGCGCAGCACTGCGCGATGGTCGATGATCCAGTGCAGGGCGGCATTAGAAAAGACGATGTCGAACTCAGCGTCAAAAGTGAGTGCGCTTGCGTCCATTACGGCAAAAGACAGATTGGGCCAGGCATCGGCAGTAAAAGTCTGAGCTGCGAAACCGATCATCTCCTCGGACTTATCCACTCCCACTGCCGCGCCGCTGGGCAGCATTCCCGCGATTTGTGCCGTTATCTTGCCATCACCGCACCCGACGTCCAGCAGCCGTTCGGTTCCTATGAGCCCGAGCTTTGCGATCAGTTCACGAGCCCACTCCTGCTGTGCCGCCGAATGGCGATGATAGTCCTGGGCGTTCCATTTGACCATAGTCGGATCTCGTCCGAGGGTCTCATTCTCATCCTCGGGCTCCCATTGACGTTTACTTATCGTCCCCGATCTTCAGAACGCTCATGAAAGCTTCCTGCGGAATTTCGACGTTACCGATCGATTTCATGCGCTTCTTGCCCTCTTTCTGCTTTTCGAGGAGCTTGCGCTTTCGGGTAATGTCTCCGCCGTAGCACTTCGCGGTGACGTTCTTCCTGTAGGGTTTTACAGTGGCTGCGGCAATAATCTTATGACCCAGCGCCGCCTGCACCCTGATCTCATACTGCTGTCTGTGAATGACTTCCTTCAGTCGATCCACCAGCACCTTGGCGCGAGTATACGCGCGGTCGCGGTGAGTGATGAACGAGAGCGCGTCCACCGGGTCGCCGTTCAGCAGAATGTTGAGTTTGCTCAGGGTGGCGGCCTCGTAGCCTGCGAACTCGTAGTCGAACGAGGCGTAGCCCCTGGTCCGGCTTTTCAGAGCATCGAAGAAGTCCATCAAAATCTCGGCGAGCGGCAGCTTGTATAGAACGGTCACTCTGTCCGGCGACGGGTATTCCATTGTGTTGAATATGCCGCGGCGCTCACGGCAGAGTTCAATTACGGCCCCCACATAGTCCTTGGGCACAATTACCGTCGCGTTCACGTAGGGCTCTTTCGACCATCGAGATCTCAGTCGGGTCCGGCAGATCGTTAGGGTTGTCGATTTCCAGGACTTCGCCGTTCGTCTTGACGACTCTGTAGACGACGCTCGGGGCCGTCGCAATCAGGTCAAGTCCGAACTCACGCTCGCATCGTTCCTGGATGATCTCCATGTGCAGGAGGCCGAGGAATCCGCAGCGGAACCCAAGCCCAAGCGCCGCCGAACTCTCCGGCTCATATACCAGCGCGGCATCGTTGAGCTGCAGCTTGGAAAGCGCGTCGCGAAGAGAGGCATACTGCGACGAATCCGTCGGATACAGCCCGCAGTAGACCATCGGCAGGACTTCGCGGTAGCCCGGTAATGGCGCATCGGCCGGCTTCGCCGCGTCGGTGATGGTATCGCCAACGCGCGTGTCACCGACGTTCTTCATGCCCGCGTTGAAGTAACCGACTTCGCCTGGGCCGAGGGTGTCCGTAATTAACATGTCCGGTTTGAATACGCCCACGCTGACGACTTCGAACTCCTTGCCGCTGGACATCATCCGAATTTTCATTCCCGGCGTGATCTCGCCGTCCACTACCCTGAGATAAGCGACCACCCCGAGATATTGATCGAAGTGCGAGTCAAAGATCAGCGCGCGAAGCGGGGCGTCCGGATCTCCCGACGGAGCAGGCACTTTTTTTACTATGGCTTCAAGGATGTCCTCGGTGCCTATCCCTTTTCTTGCGCTGGCGCGGATCGCCTCGCCCGCATCGATGGTCAGTATGTTTTCTATCTCTTCAGCTACCCTGTCGGGATCGGCGAGTTCCATGTCAATTTTGTTGATCACGGGGATAATCTCGAGATTGTGACCCATTGCAAGGTTAGTGTTCGCAAGCGTCTGGGCTTCCACTCCCTGGCAGGCGTCGACAACCAGCACAGCCCCTTCGCATGCTGCAAGCGAACGTGAGACCTCATAGCTGAAGTCGACATGGCCCGGGGTATCGATCAGGTTTAGTTCATAAGTCCGACCGTCCCTGGCTTTGTATTCCAGGCGCACAGCCGTCATTTTGATCGTGATCCCGCGTTCGCGCTCCAGGTCCATGCCCATCCAGCATCTGATCCTTCATGT
The DNA here is from genome assembly GCA_963775535.1 of uncultured bacterium. GTDB lineage: Bacteria > Armatimonadota > UBA5829 > UBA5829 > UBA5829 > CAVZJH01. Next base: position 44,426 of record CAVZJH010000055.1, read on the forward strand.
TGCGCTGGTCCACCGCGCCTGTAAACTCGAGGATGCGATCCGCAAGGGTAGATTTGCCGTGGTCGATATGTGCGATAATGCAAAAGTTGCGTATATTGGCTTGAGAGTTCTTCATCACTATTATTCTACCAGAATGAAGGGGTTCGATGATAGTGACCGAGCGAGCAGGGGTACTTTTATCGCGAAACCGTGGCTTCCGTCCAAGTGCCCTGATTGCGATTCGGGGCGAAGCCCCCGGCTGTCCACAGATCCGGCAAGTCCTCCTGAGTTGATTTGCGCTGCGCACGTGGTGATATAATGAACCATAGTATTGCGGTTCCGAGCTTCTGACTGAGGGATGATCGGTTATGCCTGCGAAATTGACCCGGACTACCTTGCGGCGGATGCGAGGTTCAAGGCGGCTGAGACAACTGAAGAGAAGCTTGTGGCTTTGGAGGAGATGTATGCGACGATTCCAAAGCACAAGGGCACTGAGAAGATGCGTGCCGATATCAAGAAACGCATCTCCAAGCTCAGGGATAAAGAGAAGTCCTCCAAGCACAGCGCTCACGCGGACGTGTTTCACGTGGACAAGCAGGGGGCGGGCCAGGTTGTTCTGCTCGGAGGGCCAAACTCCGGCAAGTCCTCAATACTTGCCAGGCTGACGTCCGCCGAACCGGAGATTACGGACTATCCATTCGCAACCCGCTATCCTGTGCCGGGGATGATGGAGTATGAGGACATCCTGGTCCAGTTGGTGGATGCGCCCTCGGTTTCCGGCGAGCACACAGAGGGCGGGGTGATCTCGCTTGCGCGCGGGGCGGATGCGGTGGCGCTCGTGCTGGACGGCTCGGAAGATACGCTGCTAAACCAGATCGAGGATATTCTGGCGGCGTTGTCGAAGTCTAGAACCGTGCTTTTGGGGCGATACTCCAAGCACCGCGACTACCCGCCGGGAACCCTCGCCAAGCCTGCGCTCGTAATCGCAAACAAGATGGACAGCTCCGGGGCGGCGGAAAACCTGGAAGCGCTGAGTGAGTTCTACTGCGACGAGTTCGATATTCAGCCGGCGTCGGCGCTGACGGGCGAAGGTCTTGAGGAACTCAGGATCGCCCTTTTCGAGATTTTGGGAATCATTCGGGTCTACACCAAGCTGCCGGGCAAACCTGCGGATATGGGTAGACCGTTCACTTTGAAGAAAGGAAGCACTCTGATCGACTTTGCAGCCGTCGTGCACAAGGACTTTGCGCATACGCTGCGCTACGCAAGAGCGTGGGGCAGGGGGACACTTGACGGCGCTCAGGTCGGTCGAGACCACGTGCTGGAAGACGGCGACGTGGTCGAGTTGCACGCATAAATGGTTGCTGCATTCGTTCTTGTTACAGGAGTTCTGGTAGTTCTCGTCATTGGCGCGCTCGCGCTGATCTGGCTGCACATGGGGAGCATACTGCCCTCACTGGTGCCGATGGTCCCATGGCTCGTGATGGTGGGGACGTTCCTGCTAATGCTCACTGAGGTCCTGCTTCTCTTCGGAAACAAGGATGACAGGCGCGTGGCGCTGCGCGACTTCAAATACCTCCTCCCGACGTGCCTCTTGAGCGGCGGGCTGTGGCTGGTCGCGCAGCATTACCTGTGGTAGGACAACGGTCGTTGTTGTAAGCGTGGAGGTTAGCAGTTATTGACTGGCCTGATCTTTCAAGTGTCATGATCTAGGTTATGCATTGTAGGGAGACTAAGGATTGTATAAACTGCTTTTGGTCATTATAATGGCTACCCTGACAGCCGGGTCTACGGCTAAGTCAACGGGCACGTCCAGCATGTCTGCGGCAGAGATATTGCAGCACACAGCGAAGACCTACGCATCGTGCAAGTCATATCGGGATACGGGAACCGTCACCGGTGTCATACCAGTCGGCGGCAAGACGTACAACACAGCACTCCGTTTCGAGACCGCATTCTCGCGGCCAGATCGATTCAGGTTTGAGTACAAATTCCAGTAAGGACAGCGTCTTTGAGGCAATTCGCTACGTTATCTGGACAAGCGGACGCAAAGCCTACTCGTGGTGGACAACGGATCCGAAAGTGACTGAAAAGGACTCGCTAAATACGGCGATTGCGAAGGCAACCGGAGTATCCGACATGTCGGCATCTACCGTACCACGACTTCTTATGCCGGGAAAGGTCAGCGGATGGGCAGTGACTGATATGAAAGGAGCGGAAATTCTGGGTTCGGACTCAGTTGAAGGAGCAGACTGCTTCAAGATCGAAGGCAGCTCTTGGATGGGCAATAAAGTTACCCTATGGGTTGACAAGCGCAATTACCTGATCCGGAAGACCTTTATCCAGTTCATCCAGCACTCAAGCACAGTTACGACAGTTTACCGACCGGAGTTGGATATCAGCCTGCCGGACAGTGCGTTTGAGAGCCGGGTGAAAAAGTAGGCCTATCCTCTCTTATGGCTTCGTACAATTGCTGCAGGCCACAAGCACCGAGACGGCGTTTTGCAATCTGACGATATGTCTGCGTGTCGGCCCTCTCAGCCCGGCTTCGGCACATGCGGAACCGAAGCGAGGCAGGGCAGTTGCATTTGACTCACCGAGATAAGATATGACCGTTCGAAGACTGGCAGAAAAGGATATTGTAGCTCTGGCGGGGCTGTACAGGCAGTTTTGGGGAGAGGAGTCTTCTCTCGAAGACATGAGCGCGACATTCCAGAAGCTCAAGCTAGACCCGCGTTACATCTTTCTCGTTGCAGACCACAAGGGCTGCGTGGCCGGCTCCGTTATGGGGATTGTCTGCGAAGAGCTCTACGGCGACTGCAGGCCATTTATGGTGATCGAAGACGTCATTGTCGACCGGGATCATCGCCGCAAAGGTGTGGGATCTGCGCTGATGCGTGAGATGGAGAAATGCGCCGTCGCAAACCAGTGCAAATACATAATATTCGTTACCGAATCGGACAGGGTAGAAGCCCATCGGTTCTACCAATCACTTGGATATGAGCTTGATGCCTATAAAGGCTTTGAGAAACGATTGTAGGGGCGGATTGTATACCTGAATCTCCTGTATTCCGCCACCCTACTCGGCAACCACTCCCTCAGAAAGCATCTCCAAAAACACTCCGGCAACGCGCGGATCGTATCTACGGCCGATGCCCTGGCGAATTTCGTGCATGGCTTCTTCCTGGCTCAGTGCACGTGGATGGTACGGCCTTTCGGAGACCATCGCGTCATAATCGGCCGCAATGCTGAGGATTCGGCTCGCCAGTGGAATGTCCTCGCCCGTCAAAGCGTCGGGATAACCGGACCCATCCCAGGTACCCGTGGTGGTGAAGTATGTAGTCGGCAGTATCGGCAACAAACGGGACCTCCGCAACCATCTGTGCGCCCAGGCGGGAGTGGCTCTTGATGACCTCCCATTCCTCGGGTGTGAGCGGGCCTTTCTTGTTGAGCAGGGTGTGTGGGACGTTCGCCTTTCCCATGTCCATCAGCAAGGCCGCGTATTCTATGCGCCCCAGATCCTGGTTCCTTACCCCTAGCCTGCGCGCCGATCTCGACCGTGAGCTGAGCTACGCGCTGGGCATGGCCGACTGTGCCCGAGTCCTTGGTTTCCACGGCCGCTGCGAGCACCGTTATCGACTTAAGGTAGGCGCTCTTCATCTTCATCGGCAGATACCGACGCGAGACATACAGGCTGAGCCCCGTGATCGACATCAGCACGGCTATGATGAACATAACTATTGGAGGTGGCAGTTGAACGTTAAACATTGAGGTGTATTCCATCTCGTTCGACCATCGTCAGGAACGCCTTGACTACTTTGGGGTCGAACTGAGTGCCGGCCCCGCGTCGCAGTTCATCTATTGCATCGTCGAGTGACTTGGGCTCCCGGTAGGTACGACGCTTCGCTGCTCCACAGCTCGGGCACACCTCCGGACGCTTTCCGTCTTCCGGTTTATGGCCGCACGAATCGCAGGTCCAATCCAAAGTCAGTTCTCGATCGTCGGTCATCGCGTCGAACGCGTCCGACGTGGCAATAATCGCCGCCTCTATGGGAATCCGTGTCCCGTTCCCGTTCGTGTCAGGGTATCCCTGACCGTTATACCACTTGTGATGATACTTGATCCAATCGACTATGCCGTCGAGGAATTCGATGTGGCTGATGATCTCGGCTCCGTTGACCGGGTGTTCCTTGATCGTTGCCCATTCCTCGTCAGTTAGTTTCTCGGTCTTGTCCAGGATCGCCTCACTCACGCCTATCTTGCCGATGTCGTGCAGGAGCCCGGCGGTGTTTATGTGCCTAATGCTCTCCGCGGGCAGCTTAAGCTCGCGCGCAAGCCTTTCGGACATGTCGGCAACCCGCTTGAGGTGACCTCTCGTATAAGGGTGGTAATGCTGCATGTAAGTGGCCAGGGTAGTGATGGTGTTAAAATACGCATCGCGCTCCTGCACCCACTGGGTGAAGAAGTCACGAAGCGCCAGCACGGGGAACGCGGCGAACACGAACCCGATTATCCTTATGTGAGCGTAAAGGAACGACAGCAGGAATGCGACCACCACCAGGAACAACTGGCCCTTCAGCATCGGCAGCACATTTTCGATCAGCACCAGCTTTGCCCTGAGTATGGCTCCGCTTATCCCCCTGACGCCAAAAACGGGATTGGTTACGGCGACCGCGACGAGGTAGTGGCTGTGCTCCAGGCAGATCGATATTGCAGCCATTCCGACGAACGGCGCAGCGAAGCTGGGCCACACATTCAACTTTGGGCTCGCATCAGCCAGGAAGTGGCCGCCGAGGTGGTAGTAAAGGGCGGAAGGCAGCGCTGCGATGAATATCAGCGCCGAAGCTGTCTCCAGGATCACGAGAATGTTTGCGGTAAACGAGGGGGGCTGCCAACTCGTATCGATGCTGCTTAATACCTTGATCAGCCGATCAGATATTCTCTTGAGCGCTGTGCCCGGAAGCTTATCGCGCAGTTTGCCCCAACCGGCTGCTGCATTGATTTCCTCGGACTTGGCGATAAGATAGCTGGTCCGGCGTATGATTCCCGCCAGAATAGAGGACACCAGGCACATGATCATTGTCGGGATCGGGCCAATAATGCAAGCCCCAGCCCACAGAATCGGTGACGCGGGAGAAATGGTCGATTGCTGACCATCGCCCATGTTTACGGACAGTAGCTCAGTCAGCGAGGTGAAGATGGAGAACCAGACAACCAGACGCCATGGGCTGCCAACGCCAGGCACGTGTACACTTGCCAAGAGTGTAACGCCGACAGCACATGCGAAGGATGTAATTGAGAAGATCGCATAAGCTCTCTGTCTATCCTGCATTGCACTACTTCCCTGTGCGAAGCCGCGCTTCATGCGCGGACTTGGTGTCTTTACATCCTATAATTGTGCCATGCTGTGGCGTAGTCTTTAGTCAAGCGGCAAAGTGACGCCGGGCGTATGTCAAACAATTATATTTGAGCCAACAACGGGCGGAAGACCAATTGCATTTACTTCATGGAACACAGGATATGTGTGCCGATTACTTGGGTGGCCAAACGGTCCACGGTGCACCCGCGGAAACTGCCAAAGCGGCCAGTGCCAAGAGAACTTTGAAAAGGCGACTCATCTAGTTCAACCCCTTTCGGTTTATAAGCTGGCTCGTGTCGCTCGACAAGCCGCTGAAAAAACCGCTCCGCTCGGGTTAACGTTATCGCTCTCCGCCAATATCGCTATCGTTGTTGGCTCAAATCTGAAAGACCGCTTTAACGGTCGTGCGCGACGCATAGTCTACGGTTGACTGCATCTAGAGTAGCATTCACCGTACCCTTCCAAACATCCTGCCTAATCACGGCAGAACCGGTCAATGTGTCCTCGCCCCGTTGGGTGACCATATTGACGAGCACCAGGGCGATCTTCCGCCCGCCCATCGTCACTTCGGTTACATCATCCAGGGCGAATATGGCGTTTGTTACCGCAGAGTCCTCGATTGCCTTGAGCGTCGCCCCGGCGATCAATTTCATCTGGCCGGTAGGGGAGCTTGTGCCGCCGGAGGTTCCGGAGAAGATGGCGCCATCCCTGGTCAAGCGAACTGTCGCCTCGGTCCGGCTTCCGTTAAGCGAGATCGACACATCAGAGAACTTCAGCCTGAATTGCTCCATCTGCTGAGTGCCGCTGTCTACCTGGGCAACACTGACAATCTTATGGTCGATTGCAATGCCAAGCCTTGCTTTGACGGCGGATTCCACATCTCTCACCACCTGCTTCGGCGGTCTGGTCGAACCGGTCAGCACGTGAATCTCAGAGAGCTCTCCGGAGCTGTCCGTGACAACGCTGACCGCAATGACGTCCTTCAGACGGCAGATAATAGATTCTATATCAGCCGCGTTGAAATGCCGTTCCACAGCCATCCCTTATCTTCCTCCGTGTTCCTCTAACTCGCTGGACTACCGGAAGCTTGCGCCTGCCTGGCTTTTCAGAGCTTCTCTTATCGCGGCCAGCGCCGCATTTACCTCGTCGTCTATAAGGGTCCTGTCAGAGGCGCGGAATGTGATCGAGAGCGTCAGACTCCGCTTATCCACAGGTATATGCTCGCCCTTATAAATATCGAGCAATTCCACCTTTTCGACTGTTTCGCCGCCGGATTTTTCGATAACGCCTACTAAGTCAGAATACCGGATATCATCCGCGACCACCGCCGCCAGATGCCTCGACAGCGCCGGGTAACGAGGAACACCCTCATACCGAGGCGCCTTCGGCGATGCTTCCATCAACGCTGCGAAGTCAAGCTCGAATGCGTAAGGCCTGCCGCGCACGTCAAGCGCCTCAGCAACGTCCGGCGCAATCTCGCCGAGCATTCCGGCTTCCCTGCCGCCGATCAAAACCTTTGCCGCGCGGGTCGGATGAAGCAGCGGATCCTTGGTTTCCACGAAGCTCACCCCGCCGATGCCCAGACCCTCCAGCAGGCTCTCGACCGCTCCTTTGCACAGGAAGAAATCGACCTCCAGGGTCCCCGCCGGCAGGCTCCACGCGCTCTTCCAAAGCCTGCCGATCATCACGCCCGATACCGACAACTTCTCATCGAGCCCACCTCCGCCAGTGCAGAAGTAGACCTTGCCGATCTCGAACACTGAGAGTTCCGTAGTTCCGAATGCCTGGTTACGCGCGATCACCTGCAGCAGGTTCGGAACAAGCGTTACCCGCATTGAGTCGAGGTCTTCGGTGAGCGGGTTGCGAAGCACTATACGCTGATCGCATCTGCCCGCCACTTGCACGAGAGAATTATCAATTAAAGAGTGTGTCAGCGCTTCCTGCGCGCCGCACGACATCAGTAACCGTCTGACTTGTTCTCTAAAAATGCCTTCGGGACTGTCCTTGCCCTGCAGGTTTTCTCGCGGCAGAGTCATTTCCAGCTTATCGTAACCGTATACTCTGCCAATTTCTTCGATAAGATCGATTTCACGGCTGATGTCTGAACGGAATGTGGGAACCTGACATATCAGGCGCCCATTCGCAACGGATGCGTTGATCTCAATGCTGTTAAGGTGCGCAGCCATCTCGCCAGCTTCAATAGATGTGCCAAGTATTGTGTTTGCCCGCTTCGGCCTTACTTCAATTCGCAGCGGCTCCACAGGGACGGGGTAAACATCCACCATTCCCTTTGCGACACTGCCGCACGCCAGTTCCTGCAGTAATTGCGCCGCTCTCAGCGCTGCTAACGCGGTGATAGAAGGATCGACTCCACGCTCAAACCTGTAGGACGACTCGGTAGTCATTCCAAGGCGCTTTGCCGTGCGCCGGATGCTTACACTGTTAAAGTTTGCCGACTCTATTAGAATATCCTTCGTCTGCTTGCTAATTTCTGAATCTGTGCCACCCATTATTCCCGCAATAGCCACCGGTCGGTCAGCGTCGGCAATCACGAGCATATCGGGGTCGAGTTCTCTCTCGATACCGTCAAGGGATGTGATTGTCTCGCCGGGGCGCGAGCGTCTCACAATGATCCGGCAGTCGTGGAGGAGGCTGTAGTCGAACGCGTGAAGCGGCTGTCCGAACTCCAGCATCACGTAGTTGGTTATGTCCACCACGTTGTTGATCGGGCGCATTCCCGCCGCGATCAGCCTGTCGCGCATCCAGTCCGGCGAGTCTCTGATCACTACATTTCTAATCACAACGCCGACATACCGTTTGCAGAGGTCGGGGTCGTCTATTCCGATCTCGATCTGTTCCGAATATCGCGGGCCGGAACCTTCCACTTCAACGACCGGCATTTTCATCTTGCCGCCGACTATCGGAGCGGCTTCCCTGGCGACCCCGATCATCGAGAGCCAGTCGCCTCTGTTCGGAGTGACCTTTGCGTCCCACACGATATCGTCGCGTGCTCCGCCGCCTCCGGCGTCGACAAAATCCTGTTTGCTTATGAGCTTCGTCTCTTCTACCTCGAGACCAGCCATAGTCAGACCGGTTGCCAAGTCGTCGACGCAGCAGTTGATGTCGATATATTCTCTAAGCCAATTGACTGATATTTTCATAGCGCTACACTTGCCTCAAGAACCGAATGTCGTTATCCATGAACAGTCGCAGGTCGGGGATGCCGCGCATCAGCATCGGCATTCTTTCTATGCCGAAGCCGAACGCGAACCCCGAATACTCCTCGGAATCTATCCCCGCGCCTTCCAGGATATTGGGATGGATCATGCCCGCGCCGCCTATCTCAAGAAAGCCGGTGCCCTTGCAGACGTTGCAGCCTGCGCCTTTGCATATAATGCAGGTTACGGAAAACTCCGCGCCCGGTTCGACGAACGGGAAGAAGTCGGGGCGGAACCTGACGTTGACCTGGGTGCCGAACATTTCGACCGCGAACTGGTGGATGGTGCCCTTCAGGTCGGCCATGCTGATGTCGCGGCCTATCGCGAAGCAGTCCACCTGGTGGAACGTGTGGGAGTGGGTCGCATCGACGGCGTCGGAGCGGTAGCACTTGCCCATTGTCGCCACCCTCATCGGCGGTTTGCGATTTTTCATCACGCGGTGCTGGTACGCCGTCGTGTGAGTTCGAAGCAGCCTCTTGTCGGTTATATAGAAGGACATCTGCTCGTCGAGAGCGGGGTGTTCCTCAGGGTAATTCAGGGCCTCAAAGTTGTAGGCATATTCTTCGACTTCAGGGGTTTCCACGAACTGGTACCCCAGCCCTATAAAGATCTCTTTGATCTTCTTCTGGGTCTCGACGAGGATATGCGGCCGGCCTATCTGGTAGAATCGCCCGGGCAGCGTCACGTCCACTGCCTCCTCAGCCAGCTTCGAACTGATCTCACCGGAGACAAGCGCTTCTCGCCTGGCGGCTGCCGCCGCACCGAGTTCGTCCTTTATATCGTTAACGGCCTGTCCGAAGTCCTTGCGCTCCTGGGGGGGCAGGGAGCCGATCTTCCGGAGCTGAAGGGTAAGCTCTCCCTTGCGCCCGAGGTACTCGGTCTCCAGCGAATCCAGCTCCGCACTGGATAGTGCAGCTTCGATGCGCCCCAGAGCCGTCTCGCGTATGCTTTTCAGGTTGTCTTGTTCGCTCATGCTTATCCTGCCTCCGTTGAAAATACCCCGGTTATTCTCATCCCTTCGTGCCGAACACGACAGCGCTGCGCAGCAGTCGCGAAAGTGTTCAGGCACGGTTCCGTCGAGATTACAAAAAAATCCAGCGTCCAATTGCTAAAGATCGGACGTATTACCGGACCGGAGAATTGACTGGTCCGGGACGTCTCGACCTCAAGCTATTGGACGCTGGGCGGTAGTTATTGTCGAGTCATCGGCTTTCGAGCCGGAAACCGGTCTGTCTTGCACAAAACCGATAACTGGCGTTCCTGGGCCGGCGATCTCTTATATCGTGACTAACTGAGTCTTTGCTCGTTCCACCAATGAGGTGAAGCCCTCTGCGTCTGCAATCGCCATCTCGGCGAGTACCTTCCTGTCCAGATCTATCTCGGCCTTCTTCAAGGCCTCGATAAACCTGCCGTAGGGCATTCCATTGGTGCGGCAAGCCGCGCTTATGCGTGCGATCCAGAGCCGGCGGAATTCGCGCTTTTTGGCTCTTCTATCGCGGAACGCATAGTTGCCGGACTTCATCACCTGCTCTTTAGCAGTTTTGAAAAGCCGGCTCTTTGCGCCCCAGTAGCCGCTGGCAAGTTTTAGTATCTTCGCGTGACGCTTATGCGTCATAGTGCCGCGTTTAACGCGTGGCATAACGTAAGTCTCCTCTACTTAATTGTAGCCCAACCCGCTTAACTCACATTACCATCGACCGCAGGGTTTAACGCGGTAGATGCCATCATATCGTGAATAATGCGGTTTAGGGGCCTTGCGCCCCCAACAGACGACCATGCTGACTGCCCCGGCCTCTGCGTTGTTACAGATTGCTGGCGTTCAAAGATATCGATCTACAGCCCGGGGACCATTCTCCGAATGACACGCTTTTGCCCGCTTGTTACGCCGGACTTGATGCTCAAGCGTCTCTTGGCGCTGCTGGACTTCTTCATCTTGAGATGGTTTATCCCTGTGCTGCCGTGCCGGATCTTGCCGGTCCCTGTAATCTCGAATCTTTTCGCCGCTGTTTTGATTGTTTTCAGCTTCGGCACTGATTTTACCTCATTATCCTACCCCGTTTTCGGGGCCTTGGTTTACGATCCGGTAACTTCGCCGGTCGGAGCGAGGATCATCATCATGGTCCTGCCCTCCATCGAGGGTGGTCTTTCGACCGTACCCAAACCCGACTCTTTCGCGAATTCCGCCATTCTGGTCAGCGATTCGCGGGCGAACTCAGGATGTGAAGCCTCGCGGCTCCGGAAGATCACCGTGACCTTCACCTTGTGGCCGTCCTTGAGAAACTTCATTGTGTTCTTGAGTTTGAACTGAAAATCATGCTCATCTGTGCCCGGGCGCATGCGGACGGTCTTTAGCTCAGTCATCCGCTGCTTTTTTTGGGCGTCTCGCTCTCGCTTGCCCTGTTCATACTTATATTTCCCGTAGTCCATGACCCGGCACACGGGAGGAGTCGCATTGCCTGAAACCTCGATAAGGTCCAAGCCGCGTTCCTTCGCATACTGCAGAGCATCACGAAACGGCACAATGCCAACCTGCGCGCCGTTCTCGTCGATCAGCCTTATTTCCCGCGCACGAATGCGCTCGTTTACTCTGAGGTCCTTGAGTATAACTACATCACCTCTACAAGATTTTTCGGCCGGGCACGCAAGTCAGCCCGAACCGACAAGCCAGAGGTAAGTATAACGAAAATATGGGGTTCTTGTCAACTGCTTTTTCGCTCATTTGTGATAGCACAGTCATTACGTCCCCCTAACTGCCGAGCGATTATGTCCCCATGTAACGTGAAGGCAATGGGATTAGCGAAGCAGGCAGCGTATTTACTCGCATTTGTCGGCCTTACTTAGCTCGAGGATGTGGAACATAGTATTCGGACTAAGTTTGAGCAGTAGGCTCGCCGCTGTCGGGCGGGTGTTGTCGATGTGTGCCATGAGTCCTGGAGGGTCCGTTGGCTTTAGAAAAGATCGAGAACGAAACTCAACCGCTGAAGATCTCGGCGTCTGAACTGGCGGTTGCCGTTTCATATATGGCTGATCTGAACTTCGCCGGAAACGATTGTCATTCGTGGCGGGTCGCGCTTGCCAGCGAAAGGCTCGCAGCGCTTGTTTCGGATGAAGTGCGCAGTGACGTCTTTTACGCCGGACTTCTTCACGACATCGGCTTCGTGGGCGCCAGCAAACGCGCCGTGAATATTAACTCCGACCTCACGCACGCAGCCAGGAGTGATCAGTTCAACCATCCTGAGCGAGGCGCAGCTCTGCTCGATTGGATTCCTGGAATGAGCGTAGCCAGCAAGTATATACGGTCTCATCACGAACGCTGGGACGGCAGTGGGTATCCGCGTGGAAGCCGCAGTGACGATATTTCTCTGGGCGCCCAGATTCTCGGGCTGATCGACGCTGTTGATCTTTCCGGCGCATTCCAGTCGATGTCCAACCTTCGGCACTGCAAGACGTCCCTTGCGGCTCTGGCTGGGAAAGCCTGGTCCGTCGATCTCTGGTCCGCCTTCGTCAAATGCACCGAAGATGCGCAGTTTGTGGCTTCGCTCATGAATCCGACCGAGCAGCGCGCGATGGTGGCAGGAAGACTTGCTGAGCTTGAAATACCCGTTCCGTTCAGCCACCAGGAAGGCGCTGAGCGTATGTTTCACCTGTCGGCCGCCCTGGTCGATGTGAAGTGTCCGGATATGAGCGGCCATTCGCTTCGGGTCGGCCGTGCGGCCAGAATTGTTGCAGGGTTAATAGGGATGCCTCACGCTCAGGCCCACGATCTCTATCGCGCTGGTTTGGTACACGACTGCGGCAGGGTAGGGGTGCCTTCCGACATTATCAACCGGCCCGGCCGTCTCACAGACCGGGAGATAGGCATTGTCCGCCAGCATGCCCGAACGACGATTCAAATACTGGGCTGTATTCCTGAGTATCGAGACCTGACGACGCTGGGGCACATCGCCGGGCATCATCACGAACGGCACGATGGGGCCGGCTACCCGGACGGCCTTCGCGGAGATGCTATTCCCCTGGTATCGAGGATACTGGCGGTTGTCGATGCGCTGGACGCTATGCTTTCAGCCAAGAGCTACCGCATTGTCTCGCCAAGGGGAGCAGTGGTGCGCCTGAAGCAGTCCGCCGGCTCTCAGTTCGACCCGGAAGTGGTGGATGTCGTGATTCCGGCGCTGGAAAACGGGACTCTCTTCGAGGAAGCCGAGATCGCAGCTTGACCTGATCACGAGGCCCGTGCTTCGATGGCGCTGAGCATGCTGGCCGCCACTTATCCTTCCGTGAGAGCTCACAAGCAATGAGAATATGTCACCCTGATCCTGAATCCAGTCCAGGATTTTCAGGGTCATCTTTCGCGTTCAAGGCAGATGCTGAATCAAGCTCAGCATGACGTGGTGCTCATTAGCATGAACCGTTGCATCCTTCCCCTGTTGTTGCAAAGGCAATATGTCCTCTTAACTGCAAAGGGAAAATGTCCTCTTAGTGTATCGTAACGTTACGTTATTCCGGCTTTTGTCGGGCGAGTTTGGAGTGGAATATCCTCCAAGCTCGCCAGAGCATCGTGCGCTGATTCGAGCATCTCTAATAGAGACTCTCCCACCTGCGATTCCTGCCAAGTGTCCGTGCGCTGGTCGAAATAATCCTGCATTTCGGTGGTGGCACCCTCCAGCAGAGCCGATGCCGCCTTAATCATGGCTTTCCACCTGCGCAGTCCCGGCACTGATGGGATTGACCCGAATGTCGCCTGAGCGCATCTACCACGATAAGCGGCTTGCCGCTCGCCATTGGTTTGATACTTCCTCCTCCTTGGCATTAGCCGCTCCTTTCACGCGATGCGCGTTGCTCCTATTTGTCTTCCTGGTCCGGACCTTCTCATGGAGCTACCTTCGATAGCACTGGCCGATTTGGATGCCATATACACCCACTGGCTTTCCATAACAGCGCGGACCCCTTTTCTCCTTCTCCTTGCCCGGATCGGTTCCGCGATCTCATTGGCAGGTGCTGTGGCTATCAGCCTTTCCTCGTAGTAGACCCGCCAACTGCCATCTAGGAGTTGCCGCAGTTCGGCTTTTAGGCCGGCATAGCTTCTCTTGCCGGGTCCAGGTGGAATGTCTATGACGATCCCGTCGAAGCGTATCGCGTTATCGTTGCCCACGCGGGCCCCATACTCAAGGGAAAGAACGCGCTCCAGATCAAGTCCACGCCTGGGCTTTCTCCAAGCGCTCTGCGTATCCTGCGGTGCCACCGTAAACTTCTCGTTGAACTCCCGCACGAATATCTCGGCGTATGCGTTTGCTCCAGCAATATCTGTGATACCTTCCAAGCTCAACATCGCGCACAATCTGTCCTGGAGCGTCTTGAAGAGCCTTTCCACTCGACCTTTTGCCTGTGGTGTCCTCGCAAAGATAGCCTCGATACTCAGAGATTCCAGCGCCGAGCCGACCTGTGTCGGGTCCTGGCGCCCAGCCAGTTCCTCTTCTATACTCCAGAAGTCGTCGTTGCGCTTGAGTGATGAGTGACGATCCTGGTAGACGCTCGCCGGAATGCCGTGGCTTGTCACGACACGACGCAGCAGTTCAAGATATGCCCACGAGCACTCCGCTTCCGTAAAGAACAGCCCCAAAACCTTGCCCGTGGCGTCATCCATGGCAGCCATCGCGCAGCACGCTTCCATACCAGGGCCAAACCACCGGTGGGGGCTGCCATCCCAGAGCATCATCAGTCCCTCGCTCACTTTCCTTGGCCTTCTCTTGTGATGCTTCCTCGGTCTGCGCTTCATCTTAGGCTTAATCCCATCCCCGCGACGAATCCCACGAACCGTCTCCCGTGAAAGAGATATCCCCTCACGCTCCACGAGCATTTCGTGGAAATGACTGTCGTTGAACAGGCTATAGCGTTCTTCGGAGAGGGCCAACACTTTCGAGCGCACTTCATCGCTGATCTTATTCCCGGGACTCCGGCCCCGGTTGCCGTGCAGCAGACCCGCGACGCCATCGCCCTCAACCGACTTTCTAAGCCGCCTGGCCTGACGGTAGCTCACTCCCATCTTCTCTGCCGCCTCACTCAGAGCCACACGACCCTCCAATACCATCCGCAGCAAGTGATGCCGCGCTACATCTCGCTCACTAATCTCCATGCCTCCATTCTACAGGAGGACATTATCGCACTGCAGTTAAGGAGGACATAATCGCTATGCTACCACACGTTGCATCCTTCCCCTTGCCACCTCCGGCAGATTTACTTATACTAAACCTGTCGAGCCACGTCACACAAAACAGCCGGCTTAGCACGGTGCGCGCTTATGATATCACTGGATATGAGAACCTGGGTTGAAGCGGCGGTCACGAAGTATGTCCGCGATCTCATACCGGCGGAGCAGGTGCACGTTTTCCTGGTCCACCGCCTGCTCGCGCAGCTCCTTTGGTACTGGCGCTACGAAGTGCCCCCGAAGTGGATCGATTGCACCGTTGACCTGGACTACAGTGTGTTTTCATCCAGACTCCAGGAACCGGCGTTGGAAGATGTCGGCTTCCGGAAAATCGATGCTCATATTTCCCAGGTTTATGCCGCGCTTGATTCAAGCGATTGGGAGACGGTAGCCGCGCTTCCGGAACTTGTTTGGAACTGGATCACAGACCTGACGGGCGTTTCCAGAAGGGAGTGGGCGAGCATTCCTAATGCGGTCCTTGGGCTGGTTGACCAGGATGTAGTCTGTCCTGACTGCCGCAAGGCGTGCGATCTCAGGGAACTGGGAGACCTGGTACGCGTAACCGACCCATTCACTTACCACGGAAGCGGCAAGCCATGCTTCGTGTGCCCACGCTGCCAGGCCCGTCTGGTTTTCGACGTCTTTGACTTGTCCGGCGAGCCTCGCCGGCCGCAGACGTGGAATCCACAAGCTGCTAAGAGGATCGGGCTTACTGCCCTGGGAGTTGTGGCAGTTTATCTCCTGCTGCGGCATCTGGTGCTCTGAACCGTAACGATTGAGAGGATTGTGCTACGTCACCTGATATGAGAACGTGGGTTGAGGCAGCTGTTGCAGCGCACATTCAGGAGTCGGTTCCACTCGAGCAGGTTCCCGCTCGCTTCGAAGACCTGGTGAGCGGCGCTGACTTCAGCGTCATCGCGTTCAAGATGATGGATATGACTGCTTTTGACAAGAGATTCCGTGACCTCAATCGGTACGACGAAGAGACATTCGTAAGAGTTCAGGATAGGTGAGTATTTGGGGGCTGCACATCTGAAGGCGACAATTTCCATGAATATCATCCTTTAGACAAGGTACTTTTGGTGCCTTTGTCTAAGTGGGATGTATGAGTGAGTCGGATGGTATTTCCCGAGCAGAGCTCGTGGCCATAATAGTGGAGTTGCGCCGTGCAAACGCCGTCTTGCAGGAGCGGGTGGAGTTTCTTGAGGCTGAGGTAGAGCGCCTGCGCTCTCAGCTTCCCAGCGGTGGGACGAAAGTTGTGCCGGAGTGGGTCAAGCCAAACCGCAAGGAACGTCGCGAGGCCGAACGCAGTGAGCGCAAGAAGCGTAAGAGCTCATTTGTACGTCGTCGCGAGATTCCTACCGAGGTCCATGAGCACGCTCTTGAGCAGTGCCCGAAGTGCGGGCGTAAGCTGTGTGGCGGATGGATACACCGGAGACGTCAGTATGTGGAGATTCCGGAGACTCCGGTGCGCATAGTCGAGCACAGGATCATAAGGCGCAAATGCGGGGTATGCGGAACACAGTGCACTCCCAAAGTGGATCTTTCGGCGGAGGTGTTGGGCAAAGCACGTGTGGGGGTGAGGCTTATGAGCTTCATTGCTTATCTGCACACGGTCTGCCGGGTTCCATTAAGGACGATAAAGGGCCATCTAAAACTGATATATGGCCTGGATTTGGGCCTTGGGGAGCTTTCCGAGTTACTTCATGCGGTTTCGAAAGCGGCGGAGCCGGAATATGTTTATCTTCTTGACGAGATTCGTGGTTCTCCTGTGGTGAATGCCGATGAGACTGGTTGGCGCGAAGACGGCATCAACGGATATATATGGAGCTTCTCCACTCCGGAGCTGCGTTACTTTGTATACCGCAAGAGTCGTTCGGGTGAGGTGGCAAAGGAAGTTTTGGGTGAAGATTTCGATGGGGTTGTAGTCAGTGACTTCTACTGTGGCTACAGCGTCCTTTTGACGCGTCATCAGCGCTGCTGGGTGCATTTCTACCGTGACCTCAAAAGCTCGTCGAGGCATATCCATCGGAGGTATCGGTCGGGGAGTGGGTAGACAAGGTTCTGAGCATATACAATCAGGCAAAAGAGTTCTCAAGCGATGATGAGCGAGTCCGGATAAGGCAGCGGGAGATATTCGAGCAGGTATTGCTTGAAGTTGCCAGTCCATATCTAGGCACTGATAAGCCCCAACGGATATTGGCCCAACGTATCGAGAGGTTCCTGCCGGAGTTATTCATCTTTGTCGAGGACCACGTGTGCCGTCTGAAAACAATGCTGCCGAGCGGGCAGTTCGACCTTGCGTAATAGCTCGAAAGGTCAGTGGCGGAACCCGCTCAGCAAAGGGCTCTGATACAAAGGCAGTCCTAATGAGTATGTTCGGGACGTGGCTGCTCAGGGGCCAGGACACAATCAGCATGTGCAGGCAAATGCTCATCTCGGCCAATCGTCTCAAATGCCAGGTGACAGACAAAGCACTTCTCTCTCACGTAGCCTGAACTCTTACAGACATTCCTCGCCATTGACAGGGGCAACTGGGCGTCAATAGCCAACCTCCGGAGCCGATTCGGGGATGGATAACGAGGATAACCGGTCTGAGCCTGGCTCGAGTGGGAGAACGTTCCACAGGTGGCGGCCCGCGTTCTCGCTACCAAAGCCAACTGCCCAAATGCAACCGGACGGGCAATATTACCGATATTGCCGATTTGACACAGGTGACCGACCCCTTTATTGTACACCGGGCACACGTACATTCTCGGGGGTGAAAGTCCCCTACGGTAAAGGGAGTCGGAACCGTTCAGCGAAGGCAAGGGTGTCACCGTGAGGTGGGGTCTGAAGGAAGCCGGAGCCACAGTCACGGCTCGACGAACAGAAACCGGATAGTTAGGCAACAGGCGGTGGGTGAGCTGGCAAGAGGCGGTGAAACCCGTGTCAGCCGAGGCCATAGTAGTCCTTGCGGTGGGCGAAGGGCCGGAACATGATGACAAGGTAGCAGTGTGGACTTCGGAGATATAATGCAGCAGAAAACTGAACAACTCAGCCTACCTTTCAGTGATAGGGGTGAAGCCCGGAAGCGCTGGAGTGAGTTTCTTCGACCGTGTAAACCACGACGTGCTGATGTGCAGTTGGCCGAACGAATAGGCGACAAGCCGCTACCCACCCTGATACGCCTTTATCTGCAGGCCGGAGTTATGCTCAACGGCGTTGTGATGGAGCGGTATGAAGGGACTCGTCAAGGTGGACCGCTCTCTCCGCTGCTCTCCAATATCCTCTTGGACAACTCGACAAGGAGTTGGAGAGGTGGGGCCGGTGACGACCCCACCTACTCGATTCATACAAGCCGGAAAGATGAAGGACAGGTCTACTTCCGGAACAATACCTCGGGCGCATTCTTGTCCATGGTCGACATTTCACCCGCGGGATAGCCGACGATGAGCGGCGCGATTATGCTGTAGTCCTCCGGAATACCCAATTCTCGCTTTGCCTCGGGAGTGTTGAGGAAGAAACGAGAGAATCCGATCCAGCATGTGCCCAGTCCCAGTTCACGGGCCATAAGCATCAGGTTTTCAGCCGCCAGGCAGCAATCCGTCGTTGGGTCGGGACTAGCATCCGGCTTGGCGAGGATCACAAGCAGCGTAGAGGCATTATAGAATATGTTGAAGTCCGGGCTCTCAAGCGCTGCCCGGTAGCCCTGGAGCTTGGAATTCTCATCCATCTGTCTCAGCAGGTAAGACTTGGCGCGGTTCGAGATGTCCAGAAGAGTGCCGGCGCCCTGGATAACGCCAAATGCCCACGGCTGAGAGTTCATTGCGCTTGGCGCCTGCGCGGCAGCCGCGAACAACACCTCGATCAAAGCTTGGTCCACAGCTTTATCCCTGAAATCCCTTACAGAACGGCGGTTGTAAATAACGTCTCTTGTCTCCATTGCAGATCCTTTCACTATCAAGTCCAACGAGCCACGGCACACAAAGCCGTTGGCTGGCTGATGTTAATGGGAGAGGAGACGGAGTCAAGCTCGCCCCTGACGGCGCCTGACGGCGAAATGCACGTCTGGCGGCACCACCCCTGTCTGAATGCTACAGTAATCACATACTCGAATCAGCTTCCCCAATCGAGTCGGAGTTTAAGATTTCCACGTTCGTCTTGATGAGAACTCCGTGGCTGACTACATCAAACACGGGAGAGCGCCTTTGCGCCAGATCGCAGAGATCACGAATCTTGTCTTCAGGAGCATCGGCAATCACATTGAAGTTGACATGGATCTCCTGAAAGCCGTTCCTGACATTGTCATCCACTCCCAGGAAGCCGCGAATATCGAGCTTTCCTTCCACGTCGATCTGCAGATGGTCCACCACAACTCCCTGAGCCGACACATGGTAGACGAAACTTGCCGTCGGACATGAAGCAAGAGCGTGAAGCAGAGCCTCGGCAGCATTCGGAGCGATATCACCCCCCAGCAGCACGTCCGGCTCATCAGCTTCCATCACAAAGGCTTCGGACGAGTGACGTCCTCATGCCCGCCCTGCCAGAAATCCTGAATCGTGGTGCAGCAGTGCGCGCCGTATGACCATCGGTTCTTTGCACGAAAAACGAACTGCGCCAGATTCGGGTCGTCGTGCACCGCGTCAATTATGTCTTGGAGAACTGCCGAGTCTATTCCATTCGTAATGGTCAGCTCAGTTACCGGGTGTGCCATTCCAGCTACCTCCAGCTCGATTTTTCCCTGAGAGTTAGGAATAGTCTTTCCGCGGATTTCGCGAATGAAACAAGAGCGTGACCAGAATCTACCGGGGCAAGGAGTCGGCGGCTTCCTGGTTCGCTTCCTCGGCGGCCTTCTCCCGCTTCAGGAACCTGGACATTTCCGGCGAATCAGATGAGACCTTCTCCAGCGCGCCCAGCGTTTGAACCGTCGTCATCCGATGGCCCTGATTCGCCGAGGGTGTGCCCTGGCTCAACTTCACGACGGCAATACCGATGAGGGAGACAATAAGAGAAACGACCAGGAGATAAAACTGTGTCTTGAGGCTTGTTAATCCCATATATCCACTCCCTGCAGTGCTAACATATGGTTATTCCATGTTGGACGCCCGTGGCTGCGTGTTTCGCCGCTTTGCTACCACATCAGTTTCCCTAATCCGCCATCAGATTTATTTGCAGGGGTTGTTTTGAAAGAATTACCCTGCTTATCTAAGTGAGTTTCACGATGATACTCAGGAGAAGCAGCAAGTCATCGGTAGATGGCGGATTTGGGTCTTATTGTTGAGTTGGACACGGGATAAGATTGCGGTTATTATGGTAGCGGTAGTAGCGACCCGGATAACGAAGAGTGATTAATGAGCAATAACGAAATATCGCATACCGACGCGCATTCTCATGCCGAATCCCCTTCAAAAGAGTTTATGCCCAGGCTCGTTTTCTGGGAAATGACGAACGCGTGCAACCTCAAATGCATCCACTGCAGAGCTTGTCCTGTAGATCAAAGATCGCCTGAGGACCTCACGACCGACGAGGGCAAGGCATTCATCGACCAGATCGCCTCATTTGCCAAACCCGCCCTCGTGCTGAGCGGAGGCGAGCCGCTCGTTCGTCCCGATGTTTTTGAGATCGCGCGCTATGGCGCTTCCAAAGGCCTGCGAATGCTGCTCGCGACGAATGGGACGCTGGTTACTCCCGAGATAGCTCAGCAGATCGCCGAGGCAGGCATCCAGCGGGTGAGCGTCAGCATCGACGGAGCCAACCCAGCGTCACATGACTCGTTCCGGCGCATACCCGGAGGCCTTCGAGCACGCATGGCGCGGCGTCGAGAATCTCAAGGCTGCAGGCGTGCCTTTTCAGATCAACACCACCGTTTCCAAGCACAACATAGGCGAGATAGCGGAAATTCTGGATCTGGCGATAAGCCGGGGCGCAGTCGCTCTGCACATCTTCCTGCTCGTGCCGACCGGCTGCGGAAAGGAAATTGCGGACGAGGAAATGATAGACCCGCAGGAATACGAGCGGATACTGAACTGGTTCTACGATCGCTCGAAGGATGTCGAGATCGCTTTGAAGGCGACTTGCGCGCCCCATTACTACCGCATAATGCGCCAGCGAGCCAAGGAAGATTTCACGAAGCCCGCGGCTAGTCCTCATGGACACGATGCGGTCACCAAGGGCTGTCTGGCTGGTTCGGCAGTCTGTTTTGTCTCGCACAAAGGTGAGGTTTATCCCTGCGGTTATTTAACGGTCTCAGCGGGAAATATAAGACAGACGAGCTTTCGGACGAGATCTGGGAGGACGCAGAGGTCTTCAGGGTCCTGCGAGACGAGGACAACCTCCAGGGCAAGTGCGGTTTCTGCGGGTTCCGGCGGGTGTGCATGGGCTGCCGCGCTCGCGCCTATGCAAATACCGGCAACTACATGGCGTCCGAACCGTATTGCGTCTACGAGCCGCCGTCGCACGGCCGCAGCGGGGAATAGAGGAAGACGTTGGACGATACCGACAGGCGTTTGCTCAACATCATACAGGCCGGTTTTCCCATCCGCGCGCACCCCTATGACGCCATAGGTGAGCAATTGGGCATATCCGCCGACGGTGCGCTCCGGCGCGTCAGGAAGCTTGCCGAGTCCGGCGTAATTCGCAGGATCGGCGCGTCGTTCGATACACGCAAGCTGGGCCACGTCGATAATCTCGTTGCGGCAAAAGTCCAGGCGGAACAGTTGGAGAAGCAGGCGGCGCTGGTCAGCTCATTTCCCGAGGTAACTCACAACTACGCTCGTGAGGGCGCATATAATCTCTGGTTCACCCTGGTGTGCGAGAGCCTCGAGAGAATTGAAGAAGTGCTCGAGAGCATAAAGTCCGGGACCGGCATCTCGGAGATGTTCACCCTTCCCGCCGAGCGAATGTTCAAGATAAAGGTCGATTTTCAGTTTTGATGACGCAGACGCAGATCAGCATAATACGCGCGCTTCAGGACGGACTTGAGCTGTCCGAGGAGCCGTTCGCGCAAGTTGCCCAGCGGGCCGGCGTCTGCCTGGAGGATCTGCTGGCGCAACTGGAGGAGTGGCGGGCTGACGGAACGATCCGTCGATTCGGGGCTATTCTTCGACACCGTCGCGCGGGTTATGAGTCAAACGCGATGGGAGTCTGGGATGTGCCCGAGGACAAAATCGAAAGCTTCGCCTCGGCAGCCGGAGTTCAGAGGAGTGTGAGCCACTGCTATCAGCGTCCGAGGTTCGACGACTTTCCTTATAACCTTTACACTATGATCCACGGCAAGTGCAGGGAAGACTGCGAGGCCGTCGCGCGCGATATCGCGCATCAGACCGGCGTCAGCGCTTACACCCTGCTTTATACGACTGCGGAGTTCAAGAAGAGCAGCCCGATCTATTTTCCGTAGGGCGCTGCGTATTCTTACGTTGGGCCGTATCGGGATAAAGGTATTCCGATACAATAAGACTGATTGTTTCGCGTCAGCGCAGCATTGAACCTGGCTCTCGAGGGAACGCAGTTTTTACCTGACAGGAGACAGCAAGTGATCGGCATTACAAAGCTATACTGCGGGACGGCCACCACGGGCGATCCGCTCAGATACGGTCGGAAGAGCGAGAATCTGCCGGCCCATCTGCTTCAATACTCAGCAGACAAGAAACCCATCGTCGTATGGAACTCGACACGCCGCTGCAACCTCAAGTGCATTCACTGCTACGCCTCTTCGGAGAACAAGCAGTATCCGAACGAGCTCACATTCGACCAGGCGCAGACGATGGTGCGGGACCTGGCCGAGTTCGGCGCGCCCGTGCTGTTGTTTTCCGGCGGCGAGCCGCTGATAAGGGAAGACATGTTCGACCACGCCGCCCTTGCCAAAGAACTGGGCATACGTCCGGTTATATCCACAAACGGCACGCTCATTACCGGAGAAGGTCGCTCAGCGCATCAAGCAGGTCGACTTCGGATACGTGGGGATCAGCCTCGACGGCATAGGTGAACGCAATGATTTCTTCAGAGGCAAGGCCGGCGCATTCGAGGCCGCAATGCGCGGCTTCGACAACTGCGTCGCCATCGGGCAGAAGTGCGGGCTTCGTCTCACGCTCACCCGGCACAACTGCCAGGAGCTCAACTCGATCTTCGATTTCATCGAAGAACACAAAATCCCTCGGGCCTGCTTCTATCACCTGGTCTACACCGGGCGCGGAACCGGCATGAAGGATGATGATCTGACCCTCGAAGAGTCGCGCAAGGCGGTGGACCTTATAATCGACCGCACCGCCGATTTTCACAAGCGCGGCCTGAACGTCGATATCCTGACTGTCGACAATCACTGCGACGGGCCGTATCTTTACATGCGAATGCTCAGGGAGAACTCCCCTCGCGCTCAGGAAGTTTTGCAGCTTCTGCAATGGAACGGCGGAAACAGCTCCGGAATCGGGATTGCGGACATAGACAATGAAGGCAACGTGCACGCCGATCAGTTCTGGTGGAGCTATTCGTTCGGCAACGTGAGGGAGCGCGGGTTCGGCGATATATGGATGGATACGTCCGATCCACTGATGGCGGGGCTCAAGGATCGCAAGGGTCTTCTCACCGGGCGCTGCGGCAAGTGCAAGTGGCTGGATATATGCAATGGCAACTTCAGGATCAGAGCGCAGGCGGTCCGCAATGACGTCTGGGCCCCCGATCCCGCGTGCTATCTTACTGACGAAGAAATCGGATTGTAAGGCGGAGTCGAAATGGGAAAAGTCTACCTCATAGGCGCGGGGCCCGGTGACCCGGGGCTGCTGACGGTAAAGGGCCTGGAGTGCATTCGCGAGGCCGATGTGATCGTGTACGATCGCCTGGCGCATCCCGCGATACTCGCGCACGCGCGACCCTGCGCTGAACTGATCTACGTCGGAAAAGCATCCTCTTCTCACACGATGAAGCAAGACGACATCGAACCGCCTGCTTGTGCAGAAGGCCGGTCAGTGCGACGTCGTCGTTCGTCTTAAAGGCGGCGATCCGTTTGTTTTCGGACGGGGCGGCGAGGAAGCCGAGTTCCTTGCGGAGGAAGGCATCGAGTTCGAGGTCGTGCCGGGGATCACTTCAGCCATTTCCGTTCCCGCGTATGCCGGCATACCCGTGACGCATCGAGATTTTTGCTCGACCCTCGGGATCATCACCGGCCACGAGGATCCCACCAAGACCGATTCCAGCATCAAGTGGGACAAGATCGCGACCGGCATCGACACGCTTGTCTTCTTGATGGGAGTGGAGAATCTGCCGAACATCGTTTCCCGACTCATCGAGAATGGCCGAGACGCAGCCACGCCCGTCGCACTCATCCGCTGGGGAACCCGCACCCAGCAGGAAACGCTCACTGGGACGCTCGCGGACATAGTGGAAAAGGTGACGAGCGCGTGTTTCAAGTCCCCGGCGGTGACTGTGGTCGGCGAGGTCGTGAAACTCCGCGAAAAGCTGCGCTGGTTCGACAACCGCCCGCTCTTCGGCAGGAAGATTCTGGTGACGCGGAGCCGCGAACAAGCCGGCGCGCTCTCAGATATGCTTCGCAGGCACGGCGCGGAACCTATCGAGTTTCCTGTCGTCAAGATCGTTGAGCCGGCGTCCTTTGATGAGATGGACGCAGCGCTCGATCGCATAGAGAGCTTCGATTGGCTCCTTTTCACCAGTGCAAACGGGGTTCGCGCAGTGATCGATCGGCTTCGGGCGCTCGGCCGTGACATTCGGTGGCTGAAGGGTCCTAAGATCGGCGCAATCGGACCCAAGACTGCCGAGGCTGTAAAGTGCTGTGGCATCAATGTGGCGTTTACGCCGGCTGAGTTCGTTGCTGAAGCCGTCGCGCACGAGTTTCCGGAGGATCCCGCAGGCAAACGCATTCTTGTGTTTCGTGCCCAGGAAGCCAGGGAAGTCCTACCTGAGATGCTTGCCCAGAGGGGCGCGCAGGTGGATGTGGTTCCGGTCTACCGAACGCTCACCGAAGAATCGGACGTGGAGCGCATAAGAGAACTCTTGAACGGCGGGGAAATCGATGCGGTAACATTCACAAGCTCTTCCACAGTGAGGAACTTCGTCGAGCTCATCGGCGATAAAGGACGCGTTGCCATTCCCAATGGTACCAAGATCGCCTGCATCGGCCCCATTACCGCGCAGACGGCAGCGCAGTGCGGGCTCGACCCTGACGTGATCGCCGAGGAGTACACTTATCGAAGGCTTGGTCGCTGCACTGGAGACTGTCTTTCCCGCCGGCTGTTAGAGAAACATATAGTGCCAACATGTGCAATTGCTCCGTTGACATTTGATCTCATCCTTGGTACACTTGAAGCGATTACGAGCACTATTTCATGCATATGGTCGTGCTCGTAGAAATGGGTGGGAGTTCTTGGCTGAAGAAGCAGCATCATTGGTTTCGGCTTGTGGAGTGTTTGATTGCGCGACCTGCATCCACCGAACACGAAATCACTGCATGGGTTGCTCGCAGGGCAACGCGGTTTCGATTCACGCCGAGAGGCAATGTGCAGTTTTCGCGTGCACCAGATCGCACAACATCGACACTTGCAGCCAATGCAGGGAGTCGGTCTGCTCCTTTTCCAGGTCCCTGGAGACGCTCTGCCCCGTCAGGGCGAGTTTTGAAAAGAAGCGATGCTACACAAAGAGACTTTCCGACCACTTCGCAAGCCGCCAGCCCACCAGCCAGGATAATACGCTGGTAGCCAAGAAACTCGATAAAGTAGTCGGTAGACTTCCCTGGTATCTCTTCGCGGTCCAGGACTTTATCCTGCGCGGCGTGACACGCATCTCGTCGGATGACATCGCGAGGAAAGTGGGTGTCAAACCGTGGCTCGGTCCGTCGAGACTTGAGCCAGTTCGGGGAGTTTGGCCGGCCCAGCGTTGGCTATGAGACCTCGGTGCTGCGCGAGTGCCTCTCTGAAATACTCCATCTCAATGTCGAGAGAAGTATTGTCTGGGTGGGCGCGGCTCGACTCGAAGCAGACAAGTCGCTCCTTCACCGATTCAAGGAGCACAAATACCATATATCGGCGATCTTCGACACGGATCTATCCAGATGCCCCGAGATGATCGGCGGCATGAAGGTCACTTCCGTCGCGGACATGCCTCAAATGCTTGAACGGCTCTCCGCACAAGGGGCCATCATCGCCACAGCCGCGGAAGATGCGCAAAGCGTGGCGGACAGCCTGGTCGGCGCGGGCATCCTGGGAATACTTAACCTGACCTCAACACTCATCGTCACTCCCCCCGAAGTCTGTGTGAGGCATGTTGATATCGTCGCCGAGCTCTTCGAGCTTTCCTATCACTGCGGCGAAGTTCATGGGATCAGAAAAAGACGAGAACGTTCCCAACTGGGCGGATTTCGATTGAACCAGATCCTGCCTGCTCAGCCTCCGAGACCGACATTCCACCTTGACCCGAGCTCGCAATAAAACCACCACAGGATTAATCCATTTCCCCAGTTCACCATGAGGACAAACTGCTATTGTGCACGTAGGTACCAAAGCGCGCACTCAAAGCGGCTCGCAGGGACGCCGGGCCCAGGTCAGCCCGACGAAAGCCAGCTCGCGTTTCCCGTCGAGGTCGGCGTCATGCGCATTACCCGCCACAATGCCTTGTTCACCAGGCGCCACAAGCTGGCCAGCGTGAAAAACTACACCGACGGCCTCGAAGTGCCGATACAACAGGTTTTGCACGCCGAAAAGAGAGGTTGATACCGTCTGCGCTTACAGGCGGATTCTCATCTTTCCATCGCCGGGCAAATGCCGGCGTAATCGCACCGGGAACACTTCCGGTCCTCGGGACTCGGGTCGAACCTGCGGCTGGTGATGGCCTCGGCGAGGGTCAAGACTCGCTCGGTCACCTGCGCCAACTGCTCCCGGGAGCGGGTGGTGGTAATCAGTTGATCGGTCCTTAGAAAGTAAAGTCCTAGCCTGCTTGCCTCCAGAGACAGGCACTGCCTCACCGCGAGCGCATACAGACTTAGCTGAGCATCCTCGTCGACTTCCTTCTGCGTCTTCGGTTTCCCGGTCTTGTAGTCCAGAACTTCACACATTCCGTCAGGAAGCGGGTCTATCCTGTCCACTTTGCCGGTAATGAAGTGCTCCCCGACCGGCAGCGTGAAATTCCACTCAACGTGAAGCGGGACGACCTTCGCCGATAGATAGTGCCGGTAGATGGCTTCCATCGCAGACTCCCCTTCTTTGCGATAGCCTTTCTCCTGGCTTTCGGTCACATATCCGTCGCTGCGCCAGTTGTCATTGTAGATCGCCTTAAGCTCGTCCAGGGAAGGTGGACTGCCCGCCTGCACGCTGGTATAAAACTTTTCCACAGCCGTGTGCACCGTCTGTCCGAACGTAAAGTAATGCCTGGGCGGTCCCGGAATCTTCAGCTCATAGGCGAACTTGTAGGCCAGAGGACACTCTTCGTATTTTGACATCCTGGTGTGGCTCAGGTAAAGGGGTTCGGGTTTCACCGCAAACGCCACAGCGTTTACAACGGCTCTGTTCTTCAGCACGGATTCCACGGACTCCCGCAGCGCCGGGTCCATTCCATCGTATAGCCCATCGGCCAGTTCAGATATCGTCTGCCGGATCGCGCTCACATCGGCATTCCGCTTTAGCTGCCTGACCGTTCCCAGCAGCCTGACATACGGCTGCAGGGCGACGAGATCGCCGTCAATATCGAGCACGTGCATGACCTGCCGCCGGATGTCGCGTTCGAGCAGAGCAAGATCGGAGGCAGGCTCTATGCCGGCCTCAAATGTGACCTCGGGAACCTGAACTTCCACCACGCCGCTGCCGTCTCCCATCACCTCCTGGACAAACGTGGATGCCCTGGTGCCTTTCTTGTCCACGCACGTCAGAAAGAGAGCGCGCTGGGCACGGGTCAGAGCGACATACGCCAGCCTGCGTTCTTCCTGAGTGTGGAAATCACCCTGCGGAGGCGCCTCCCGGACGAGTTCATCCGGGAACGGTATCGCTTCGGGATGCCGAGAAGTCGGAAATCTGCGGCTGGACAGGCATACGACAAACACATACGGCCACTCGAGCCCTTTCCCTGCGTGTATCGTCAGGAGCTGGACGGCGTCCCGGTTGTCCTCAACCTCCGCCTCCTCTTCGTCCCTCCCCGATTCCAGCAAGTAGTCCTGGTATTGGGCAAAGGCGGCAGTGCTCTTGTCTTCGCTTGCGTCCTCGAAGTCCTTCGCCCCGTTCAGATATTTGGCGAGGTTGGCCGCGCGCTGCCGGCTGTCTACGGCGTCGTCATACAGGAACCGCTTCAATACCCGGGTAGTCTCGTAAACTCTCCGGCAGACTTCCGATATCGGCTTTTCCCGTGCAAACGACTCCATCTCCGCCAAAAACTCTCGTGCCGCCCGGAGGCCGGACAAGCCCGCCTGACTCAGTTCACCACATTCGTCGACTTTCGACAGGCCCGCCCTGAGGCCGTATTCGCTGGACGCAGCCCAACGCGAATACATTTTGAGATCCGCACCCGGAATCGACCAATCCTGCAAAGCGAGCACTCGATACATCGAGGCGCTGTCTTCCCGTCCGTCAATGCACCTGGTGAGCGCGACCATGTCGAGGATTTCTTCTTTGTGATAGAACCCCGTGCCTCCGCGAACCCGGTATGGAATACTGTGCCGCTCCAAGGCCCTGATGAACTCTTCTCTATGGCCGTGCGCCCTGTAAAGTATGGCGAAGTCCGCGAAACGCCGCTCGCTTTCCGGAGTGCTCCCTAAAATCGTCAGAATCTTCTCGGCAGCCGCTTCGGCTTCGGCCGGGTAGGAAGGCGCCCTGAACACGCTGACCGGATCGCCTGCCCCATTCTCGGTCCAGACCGCTTTCTCCGCCTGATAGCGGTCTTGATTATGAGAAATCAACCGGGAGGCTGCACCAAGGATGCTGCCCGTGGAGCGATAGTTCCGGGTCAAGGCGAACGGCTGGCGGGTTGGAAAAGCGTCATCGAACCTGACAAAGCTCGCGAAGGAAGCCCCACGGAACCGGTAAATGCTTTGGTCGGGATCGCCAACCACGCACATTCCGGGATTATTTCCAACCAGAAGCCTGAGCAGTTCGATCTGAGCTATATTGGTGTCCTGGAACTCGTCGACCAGGATATAGTCCCACCTCTCCTGAACTATCCTGCGTATGTCCGGACGCTTGCTGAGCAATGAGAGCGCCATAGATATCTGATCGCCGAAGTCGATGCAGTTTCCGGCACGCAGCAACTCCTGGTATCGTTCGTAGAATCCGGCCATCTCCTCGCACTTTTCTACGCCAAGAAGCGAATCGGCGGCGGCGTCAGGGTCCATTGAGCCTGCCTGGGCTTCGTGATTCTGACGGCACTTCCGGGCGTACGCGCTGTAGTCCTGGGGGGTAACTCCCTCGTCCTTCGCTCTGCTGATGTGTCCGAGGAGATCGAAGATGTGCTTGAATGGGTCCGAGTCCGGGAGGAAGTGCCGGAGGTCAAAGTCTTCTATATGGCGGCGAACAAGCACCCAGGCTGCGGTTTCGTCCAGAACGCGCACCCCGGTTCGGAATCCGGCGTCTGCCGCGAACTCCTGGACGATGTTCCAACTCAGGGCGTGAAACGTGTGGACGTTGATCTCGGGCGAGCGGTACGAAAGGACATCTCCCAGCCGGTCTGCCATTTCTTGAGCAGCTTTAGTGCTGAACGTGATCGCCAAAACCCGCGACGGCTCTACGGCGAGGTCGCTTACCAGGTGCTCGATCTTTGAAATGATGATCCTGGTCTTCCCGGAGCCGGGACCGGCAACGATGACCTGTGGGCCGGTCACGTGCGCAACAGCCCGTAATTGCTCTTCGTTAAGCATTCCTGACCCCCCGCGAGAAAGTGATAGAATGCTTACTTATTCGACTCCCGGCAGTAAAGCGCCTGCTTTCTCGCCCATCGCCCGAACCAACAGCCCAAACAGGAGAATAGAAAGCTAATAATAGTAAGGCGTAATGGGAACACCGTTTGCGAGCACACGCCCGTCATTGAGCTGAATGCCATCGCAAGCGGTGAGACTGCCGTCCACGGCTTTTTGGAGGCACCGGACCAATCTACCATTGGCAGCAGTGTCGGTGTAGGTATAGGTAGTGGTGACCTTGTTAACCGTTCTGCTGTATGTGCGCGTGTAACCACAGCAGAGAAAGACCGGTCTTCCAGTCTCGGCATTTGCAGGGGAACCGACCGCCATATACGCGACAGCCTGCGTGGTGGAAGTTGCGCCGGCACTCTGGTATGTGCAGCTTACGGGTATCGTGAGCAATGTGCCCGGAGGAGTCGGCTGCGCGCCGGCGAGAACAATGGCGAGCCCTAGAAGTGCAATCATCTGAAGCCTCCTGCTTTCGTCTGATTCTCGAAATTAGCTCTGCAGTTAAAGCCAACCAAACAGAATCCGAACAAATGTGGCATTCCATCGCCCACCACTCGTTACGACACAGAACTGCACGTTTTGTCGATTGGCTGTCCGCTATTGCTTAGATGAACAAGCTGAGCAATTTGTTCCATCATAATGGGGGTGGAGACAATCAATCTTTCTGAGCACGAGGCAACAAAGCGAGGTGAGGCCAAAAACGGAGGTAGCCATTGCCTCGCCGTTACGAAGTCTGTTATAATCTAACCGGCAATTCCGTCCGCGCCTGTAGCTCAGTGGATTAGAGCATCTGACTTCGGATCAGAGGGTCGGGGGTTCGAGTCCCTCCAGGCGCGCCATACACTCTTTTTGAGCGTGAATTGCCCCTCTAAACCAGTCGCCAACAACCCCCGTTTTTAGCATTGATCACATGACTTTAAGTAATTGAGCCTTGCTCACATGAGTCGTTTTTGCCGTGATTTTAGACCCGACAAGGAGACAGAATCATGGCACAAAGTAACGTAGTCAGACTAACCCAGGCCAACGCGCTGGCAGGCTCTATGGAGGAAGCAGTCAATGGATTCCTGAGCTATTGCCGGAGCAAGAGCACGCACCAGAATTCGATTCTGACTCCCTTGTCTCTTTGAGCCACTACTGAGCCGCCTGGGGATTATCCTGGACAGCTTTAGTTACTTTTTGTCTGTCTTGGCTGGGGAAGCATTCTTTCGTTTCTTCGTCGCGCGGTAATGCTTCTGCCGGCAGGCATCACTGCAATACCTACCGAAGGCCTTGTGTGCCTCGTATAGAGTGCCGCAGACTTCACACACATGCATATCTGGTTTCCGCGGTTCGCTTGCCTTACCAGTCAGGGTCCGAGCGAACTGCAGCCACATATCCGCCAGCAGCGTGCTCGGTTCCTGCTGAAAACGGAACAAACCTGTGTTTTTGTCCATGCGGAATGTGTAGTCTATTGCGGGCGGCTCTGGTATTCTTACCGACTTCAATTCCTTCGGATAATGCAAGCCGCGATTCACGAGAATTTGCAGCAACCGACGGGCTGGTCTCACGAGAAATGGCGGGACATATTCACGCAGGTCGTGAGCATCGGCGAACTCAGCAAGGGCCGGAAAATCTTCGGCGATTACAAGCACCAGACTGCCGATGGCGCAGACTGCCTGGTCAACCTCCTCCGCGTCGCGCGTGACGTGCTTCCAGTGAACCAGTTTCTCCAGTTTCCCGCCACGGGGCTGCTTAATCGCCTCCCACAGCCGTACTGCGAAAGCCATAATGTCGATCTCACGGAACCAATCGGATATAGCCTCTGCGCCAGGGGTTCCGTCCATAATGTCTCCGACAATCGGGTAGCAAAACACGGGATCGATTCTTGCTGACGGAGTCTGTTCGTGCTGCCTGCCTAGGAACAGAGGTTTGATTCCCAGCAATCCGTATTTCGAGGCGAACCGAATGACTGCTTCCTCTGTCTTGGCAAGCCCAGCGAATGATCTGAACCCTGGTATTTCGACGTTTGAATAGGCCCAATAGCCGGAGCGGGGGTAGTCTACTTCTTTGTACCTTACCGTCCGGACCCCGTCAACCGAAACGACTTCGCAACTGGTCGAGGGTGCTAAATAGACCACATTTGTATACCTCTCCAGTTACACGATATGCGTTACGCAATCAAGTGACCATGATGCCTTGTGGGAGCACCATATCACGACGCAATGCTATTGACTGATAGCAAGTGCACTTGGTAACATTGTAGCATACTTGATCTGCCCCCACAAGCAGCAACGGAAAGGCAGCAAGGGAAAGGACTAGATATGAAACGGCAACCAACGATGAGTTTGAAAGAGGTAGTGCAGGCTGTCATTGATCGAGCATTCGGCAAGACCACCCAACATATAGAGCACGCGTTCTGATCCGAGCGCGTTAAGGCCATGTTCGTTGCTGTCGGCAATGCTGAGCTTGAGGTGTTGACTGCCGAGCTGGGTGCGGTGGATGCTGAGCGTATCTGCCGGCTGATCGTTGACAGGGCTGGTGAACTGATGGGTGATGGTGAGGAGGATTAGCGGCGGGGGTTACTGGCAAGCGCGGACAACGCCCCCACTTGCCCCCAACGGGCGGCACTATGTTGCGTCGTATCCAAAAGTGGTGAAGTGGCCGAGCATGATTTTCGGATGTGGTCACTCTGGATTTAGCACGGCGCATGGATTCGGTTCTTTCCTGTTTTTCGTGCACAGGAACAAGCGCCATGACGCGTCTGCGGTCTGGGTGGCATAAGACCACCTCTCGCCTCTTTCCACCGTTTCCAGAGCTCAAAAAGCTGTCGGCAATTCACCCGTGCCCTTTGCGTGAGAATCGCTCCGTGCCAACCATTTTGAAGGTTTCACTGGCACCCCGCCCACTCTATTTGTTACGAAGCTCACTCAAAAACATTTTCGCAAGTGCCGCCTCTTGGCTGCCTGCGGGTGCAAGTGCAATCACCTTGTTGAAGTCCGTTATGGCCTTGTCATACGCGCGCTTGATGACGTAGGTGTTGGCCCGCCTGAAGTAGGTGTGCGAACTCGGCTCGATGGCGATTGCCAGGTCGCAGTCAGAAAGGGCCTTTTCAAATTCGCCCCTGTCGACATATACAAGACTTCGGTCGTTATAGGCCCGAGCATCGTCCGGCCTCATGGCAATCGCCTTGTTTAGGTCCGCTATTGCCTTGTCGTATTCGCGCTGACCGGAATAGGCGAGGCCCCGGCAATCATAGGCTAAACCATCATCCGGCTTGATCGCAATCGCGTTCGTGTAGTCCGCAATGGCCTTGTCATACTCGCCGTTGCTCTGGTAGGTCAAACCCCGGCCTCTATATGCATCTGCACTCGGTTCGATGGCAATCGCTTGCGTGTAGTCGGCTACGGCTTGGTCAGTATGGGCCTTGTTGTCGGCCCTGACCTCGTCAGCATCGGCTGCGGCTTTAGCCTGATCGCCCTTGGAGCACCACTCATAAGCAGAAAGGGACTCAGTAGCAGGTTTCGCTACGGCTTGTGCGGAAGATTCCGGCACTACCAAACCAAGTGCCGCAATGAGCTTCGTTGCGAGGCTTGCTTCCAGGTCGAACACGCCCGGCATAGTGCCGGTGTCATCAGTCGACTTTGTGGCCACCGAGGTCTCGACATCCACCACCCGGGCATCGACTTTCAGCGCGTCCTCGACCTTTTGGTAACTGCCCACGATCACGTACTTCGCTCCCACGATCTTCCCCAGCTTGGACGCCGTTGCCGGGTCTACGAGTGCCGTATCCTGTAGCTTGAGTTCCTTAATGGCCTTGGACAGGTCGGTTCTTTCCACGTACTCGAATGCCGGGAACCATGCACAGCTTTGTTCCGAGGGTTTCAGCAAACCCGTAGCCCAACCAATCGAAACTCGCATCCTTACACACGTTCCGAAACGGCATGACGGCGATCGTGGTAATAGGTGTTTCGGCTGCGCCGGCACGAATGGCTGCCAGCGCCAGCAGGACTGCGAGCACAACGCCAAATCTCTTGTTCTTCATCTGTCCACCCTCTCGCTTCACTTATCAATCAAAGCGGGTTTCCTGAGTGTTTCATTCGCCTGAACCCAGCCAAACTTGCTACGCCAACAAGCAAGGCAAGAATGGAAGATGGTTCGGGGACCGGCTGCCAGAGGACAGCTTGGTTGCCAGACGTTCCGCAAATCCAGCCGCTGTCATTGATGTCATGAGCATCGTTGTTGGTCGATCCCGGCACTGCGCTGAGTATCTGTACACCTTCCGTTTTCCCACAGACAGGCTACCTCCATGGTGCGAGCTTGATTGTAGGCATAGCCAACTGCCTGGCCGGCGTCATTGATCCCTTGGGCAATGGACACCGCGTAACCAGTCGGGACGCCGAAGCCCGTGCACGTCCCATTCTGCCAAAGGCAGGCCTCCGTGATTCCGGCTGAGTTAGTGTGCACACCGACGACCTGCCCGCAGTCGTTTATGTCAAACGCTTCCCCTGCTCCTAAGTCGGTAGGCGTCCCGTTCTGCCAGAGGCAAGCCTCAGAACCCGACCAGCCTACAATCTGGCCGCTGTCGTTGATCGCACAGGCCCGGTTGATCGGGCCGTTAGATCCAGGTAGAAGGGGTAGGCCGGTGCATGTTCCGTTCTGCCATAAACAAGGCAGCCACTTACCTGCGTTGTTTTGACATGCCCCCACATTCAGCCCGTTGAGGTTAACACCGAATGCGATGCCTGTGCTGCACCCCATAAGATTGGGGAGTGCCGTGAAAGCTCCGTTCTGCCAGAAACAGGCCACAGTGTCCGGGGTGTAGGGGATCGAGCAGAAGCCGGCAATTTGTCCGTTGTCGCTAATGTCGTTAGCAGCAGGGCCGTCGTCGCCTGACGGACAGCTGAGGTTTGTGGTGACGCCGTTCTTCCATAGAAAAGCTCCAGAGCTCTGGCCCACCACCTGCCCGCTGTCATTAATCGCTTGGGCCCACCCAGAGCCGAGGATCGTATAGCCCTGTGCTCCTGCCCCGCTCAAAAGCCCGAACGCTAACCACACAAGACACACTACCGCATAAACAAGCCTCTTCATCGATTTCTCCTCCTTTGGCTCTCTTTGGAGCCTGCGTAATGTCTGAGACAAAAAGCCCGTTGTAATGCTTACTGCTCTAACGCAGCCCTCAATACAACAGGCTCTGCTGCAATTTACCATGTGATTGGCTCATTGTCAAATACCACTTGACACAGAACGGTACGTGTACGAATATAATGGCACCCGGTAACACGTGTCATGCTCGGAGAGGCAAATGCTCACATCGTACCACGTTCATTCCAATCACTCGGACGGTTCAACGAGCATCCGCGAACTTGTGCAGGCCGCCATCGAGGCTGGGCTGGATGAGATCGGGATTTCTGACCACTATGTTTATCTGCCCGGCGGGAAGAGCGTCTGGTGGAGCATGCCCCTCGACTTCCTGCCCGGTTATTTTGAAGAGATCAAGTCAATAGCCGATGAGGTGGGTGACAAGCCGGTCATCAGATACGGAATCGAGGTGGACTATGACCCCCGCACCCAGGATCATCTTGCCGAGGTCCTGCGCTCTTATCCCTTTGACTATGTGATCGGCTCCGTACACTTCGTCG
The DNA here is from genome assembly GCA_963775535.1 of uncultured bacterium. Lineage (GTDB taxonomy): Bacteria > Armatimonadota > UBA5829 > UBA5829 > UBA5829 > CAVZJH01. Next base: position 79,671 of record CAVZJH010000055.1, read on the forward strand.
ATGATTTCCCGGTAGACGAGCAGAAGAAACGATGGGACACCCTGACCGAAAACGAACGCAACGACGTCATCCGCAAGGACCTGGGACCTGATAACCCAAATGGCGCAATCCGGTCTGTTCGATATCGCCGCTCACCTCGACCTTTACAAGAAGTTCGGCGCGCTGCCAACCGTTGACCTCTCGACCGAAATCGCGGGAGCTTTGGACGCGATTGCGAAATCGGGAATGGCGACGGAGATCAACACCGCGGGCTGGCACATGCCGGATATCCTTGAGGCCTATCCATCGCCCGCGATTCTGGGCGAATGCTACAAGCGCAGCATTCCCCTCCTCATTACGGCGGACGCGCACAACCCGGCCAACCTCACCCGCAGCTATGACGAAGCGAGAGAATTGGCGAAAAAGGTCGGATATACAAATGTGGCCGCATACTCAGCCAGATTGAGAAAGCTCTATCCGTTACCATAGCAGACGTGCGAGCATGAGTATCGAAAAGCCTACCGCGAACGCCAACAGAGCGTACCAAATGTAGCGCACACCTGGCGAACTCTTGTGCAGTTCCATCGCCCTGTACTCCACGTCAACCGTCAAATCGCTTCCACACCTATTGCAGGCGAAATGGAGCGCATTGCTGCTGCCGAAAGAAAAGGGGTCGGGTTTAATCCCAGCCCCATTGTTTCTTATCCTTCTGCCTATTGTGCGGATTCCACCATCTTTACAACCGCCAGGTTTGTAAGCGTGGCGACTTTGAGCGTCGCCCATCCACCCCTTACACTTATCTTTGCAGAACCCTCGTCGTCAGGAGATAGAGTGACAGCCCTGGCTGATTTCCACCCCTGCGGCAGATGCACTCGGAATGCGAGGTTCGTGGCCGGGTTCATCTCGTCGGCATCGAGGTTGATGTTATAGTTGACCAGGTCAGCAAAGACTGCCTTGCCGTCGCCGGATGTCCAGGTAGAGATACCGACTGTGGTCGGCAGGCTTGTGCCGTCTACGATGTCGGATGCTCCGACAACGGAAAGCAGGTTCGGGCGCAGCGCGTCGCGCTGGGGAATGTTGTTGTAGTAGTCCATGCCGACACCGGCCGGCATCCAGGTGATCCTGCCTTTGCCAAGGCTTACCTCTTTATTCGCGGCGCCGCTTTCGTCGATCAAGCTTGCAAAGAGCGGTGTGGCTCTCTTTCTGAAGTAGCCGGATGTCGAGTACCCTGTTCCGGTAGGACCCGTGATAATAAGATGCCCACCGGCATTAACCCACTTCTGAGGGCCGGCAGAGATGAATCGTCCATAGACTCGGCATCAGGAATGATGAACGTGGTGAAGTGGGCAAGGTCGGCTGGGTCTATCCTCCAATCCGCTAGAGCACGGAAGGGAATGTGGCCGTCGAGCAGAGCTGTTCCCCAGCCGAAGTAGCCGAATGTATGCGGCTGCTTGTTCATATCAGCATAACCGTTGGGAGTCATCGATTCCAGTTGGTTGTCAGGTGAGAACAGGATGCCGACGTCAGCCGCCGGATTTTGTACGCCAAGTGCGCCCTCGTTCTGCTTCACCCACTTGTTGAGCCACGCGTGGCTTGCCGCTGTTCCGCAGACTTTGTCATTTTTGGGCGAGCAGAGTAGGAACGTGGCGTTCGCGAAAGCCTCGGATTCAAGCACCTTTGAGATCACCGGCTTGTGCTGGTATTTCCCGTTCTTGTCGTTCACGTCAGTACCAGGCTGAGCAGAACGGTCCCTTCTGAAGCACGTGCGCTGCCTGGTAGACCACAGCCATCTTGCCCTCGGGCGGAAGTGTAATCCCTCGAGTGCCTGTGCCGTGGTTCCAACCGGCGTTGAGTTCGGTGTCCACCATGTCCAGGTAGTCGTCACGGACCCATCCAAGGCTGAACAGCGGAATGTCATTACCCCGGATGCAGAAGTCCGGATGTCCGGCTTTGTTGGCTTCATCGTGGATTATGTCATAAAACTCGTGCAAATCGTGCTGAGCGGCCTGCTGCCTGAACGCTTTGTACAAACTCCAGACCGGCTCATCCAGCCAGCGTGCGTCTCCCCACACGTGATCGTCGAGATTCGACGGGTCCTGCGATCCGAACTGAGCGGCCTTTTTCTTCAGGCAGTCTCGCACGTCGAATCCCGCGGGGTCGGTTATCCCCAACGCTCTGAGCTGTTCGCCTGAGAAGTTGTCGCTCAGATACTGACGGAACCTGTACACCGACCAGTCTCCGAATGCTCCCTGAACTGCCTCGTAGTTAAAGTTATCCCACGGAGAATAGTTGTCGCACCATACCCCGTCAAGGCCCTCATTCATCAGTGTGCGGGCTGTAATGCGCGCGTAATCCCGCCAAAACGGGGCGGAGAGGTCCTTGTGAATGCTTATCATTGCGCAGTAGATCATGTCGCCGTTCTTCAGACCGGCACGTTTAAACCCGTTTTTTCCGACAGTGGCGAGGAAGAGGCCTTCGGTCGGCCCCTTGGGTTTGCCGGTCACGGGGTCGATTTGGTTCACATCCGGAAAGATATTATACGATGGCCGCATATGGCCGTTGATATCCTTGGCTCCGCACGCGTCATAAACTGCTGCGTTGAGCGGATATTGCCATTCCGAGTCCTTGACATATCCGACCGCGGATCGCCCGTTCGGGTAGGTCGGAAGCTTCAGTCCGGCCTTTTCGTGTGAAAATGTGGGCATTGTGAAGTCTTCGTCGTTCACGAGGTTGTGGATTCCGGTCCAGCGCACGGTGTTGCTCGCCGAGGTTTGCGGAGATGTCCAGTTCCAGGGGTTCCGTTCGATCAACGCAACGGATGGGGCATCTTTTCGCATAACAAAGCTGCCATCCTCCTTGCGCTCCAGCGCGGCGGCGTAAACTCTGGCGTCGCCGAATCCCTCGATCCAGCACGTCACCTTCGCGCCGGCGTTTTTCAGATCGCGGTAATCATTCAGGGCGTCAAGAGCGCTGGTCCACTGAGTGAACGGTCCCGATGTCGCGTCCGCATCACTGGAATGAATGTCCATCTTTGCGGAGGTCGCAGCGAATTCCTCAAGGGTGCCGACGCCGGCAAAAGTCGGATAGGAATACCACCAATAATCGGCCGCGGGGTCTTTCTGGGTGGCCGTCTGCGCGGCAGGCGCCGGGTTTGCTCCAACAAGCGTGATGAATGCCAGCAGAACGACTGCCGCGGCGACGCCGACGCAGGGCCTGACTGCCTTGTTGTTGCGTGTCAATAACGATCTCACGTGATGCTTTCTCCTAATTCCTCATTATTCCCCCAATTGAGCATACGCCGTCGAGCCCGCGGGTTCCTTTGTGTCAATCAGAGGATTGTCCGAGGGCTTCACCCTTGACGTTCCGCAAATCCGGCGCACTCGCTGCGATGTTGACAAAGCGAAAGAAGCGGCATAACATTCAGTTGAAGCTATTGTCTATTCCAAAAACTGGGGCATCTCACAATGAAAAGAAGCAAGTATCCGTCCGTTCAAACCCACCTTTATCTTCTCGCTGCGTTCGTTGAAATCGCTATCTGCTGGGTGTGCTGTGTTGGCGCTTCGGCTTCGGCTCAGTGGTGGGACGTGCTGCCAAGAATGATTGACGCGAAGACGCCCCAGGTTGCCGTCGATTACCACGCCAGTATGGCAATGAATGGGGTGGGGACGGACCCAGGCTGGGGATTGTGGTTTATGCACTCGAGTGCGAATGGGCAAAAACGGACCCGGGAGAGTTTTGACAAGGTCGGCGTGCGCAGCATCAGTTATAACGAAGGTTTCGGTGACAGCTATGCGCCGATAACCGAGACGGGCCCCGGCAAGCCCGCCACGATACTCCACGAGTTCTGGGATTGGCAGCACTATTCCGGCGGTACGGTGCGGTGGGCCGGCGCGTGGACATGGTTCGACGATGCGGATTTCGCCAGGCCATACACCAGAACCAATCCGGCATTCGGTGGACAACCGATGACCTACCCCGACGGAACCGTGGCCAGCGGGTTTGTCGACAACGATTCCTCGGACCCCAGAAAAAGCAGAGTCTACGATGCCGGATCGTCCAAAGACATCCTTGGCCATCTGGCTACGGTAAACAGGTATAATGCAGAGGTGAGTGCCAACGGCACAGATCACACCGGTTTTCTGCACATCGTGGAGGACGACAATTATACGGGGTTGGTGCTTCTGCACAAGGACACCGCGTGTCCTCATTGGGCCGACTACGAGGGTGCCTCTACTCGCTGTGCGATAGCTGAAACGGGGTTGGAAGGAACATGGACCGATAACATTGACTTTTGGGACAGTTTCCGCGCCTGGCCGGTCCAGGCCGCGTTTGGAGAGTGGTCGGTTGCCGGGTTCCGGGCTTACCTCAGGAGCCATTTTACGGTATCTCAATTGTCCGGATGGGGAGTCATTCCCCCGGGAGGGAGTTATGATGACCTGAACTCATTTGACGTGAGGGCCTACCTTCGCGGACTGGCTTCGAGCAAATACGGATGGGATGGCGCGAATGTGGGCTCGGCAGCGTGGAAGAAGCCCGGCTGGACAGATGAGCCGGTATGGAGGGCCTATATCATTTATAAGCGGCAGACCGGCACCCGGGCGCTTGCTGATTATTGCGGCGCGGTGAAGGCTGCCGCTGCTGCTGAAGGTAAGCCCGACTTCTTCATGATGGGGAACGGCGGCGGCCCGGTTTCTCTGGGCTGGATGCGAGGGAGCCTGGAAATGTACAGCTCGGAGCTGAGTCTGGGTTGGGACTTGAGTTCGGGGAGCAGAGGTTTCGGACTGCCTCCATTCGCACGAGTTTCGCCGGTCTACAAATCCATACGCGAGGCCCAGTCGAGCAGATTCGTGAATATCTGGCTGTACAACAACGGGTTTGTGGATCAGCTCAAGTTGGACCCGGTTATCAACTCCATTTACTACGAGATGCTCGCAACCGATACGATGCCGAAGCTCTCCCCAGGCGACAGCGAGTATCCAGGCAACCCGTCGGCAAACAAGGCGTTCTTTCAATTCGTCGAGCAGAAAGCTCAGCCGGAGTTCCGCGGACGAAGACCGGTTGAGGACGTCGGTGTCTACGTCTCGACGTCGTCCATACTTTCCCGGTACACACCGGGAGCCGTGCTCAACTTCGACGCCCAACCGCATCTTCACGCGCTGTGGGGTTGGGGAACGGCGTTGAGCGAGCTTCACTATCAGTTCCGGATGGTGCCGGAATGGAAATTGAATCAGGATGTGCTTAGAACTCTGAAAGTGCTTATCATACCTAATGCGAACGTGTTCGATCCGGCGGATGTGGCCGCGCTCGATAGCTGGGTTCGCAACGACGGCGGAATACTGATTGTCACCGGCGACAGCGGTTCGCGCCTGGGAGAGAGTGCAAACTTCGAGACTGCCGATAGCCTGACTTTGTCGCCGCTTACCGGGGTGAGCAGTTACAACTCAGCTCCGAGCAGCACCGTGAAGACCATTGGACGCGGGAAAGTGCGCTATTTGAAGGACAACATCGGACTCAAGTTCTTTCAAGCCGCCCCGCCCGCCAGGCAGGATCAGCTCGGGACCTTTGCAGCGGAGCTCTCGACGCTTCTCGCAGCTCAGAACCAGCGCGTATGCCTGGCGAGTGCGAACGCTCCCGCAACGGCAGGCCTGACGCTCTACGAGGATGCGGCGGCAGGGAAGCTGATTGTGGATCTGAACGACATGAATGTGTCGATTGCCTCAGATGGCAAATCGGCGGCGATAACACCCACTCCCGCCATCGACGTGACTCTCTACAAGCCCAACTGGTGGAACACCGATGATAATGAACTGGTGGCCTATGCTGTCTCGCCCGATGGGTCGGTCGCTCTTCCCAAGCCCGTGGTTCTAGCTGACCGCATCAATCTGACGATTCCGCCGACGAACTACTACACCAGCGTTGTACTGACGCACGCCCAGCGTGGAAAGTCGATCAATACGGCGACCAGAGTTGGCAAGTTGCTGGAGCCCAAAACCTGAGCTCGAATTCGGGGATCACGTCTCTGCAATTGAGCTGGCGGCGGATGGATTTGTGCCCGGCCCACTTGCCTTGTATTCTGCGCATGAAGATTGGTCAACTGCGCTGGGCGGAGCATTTGGCTGTCTGGTCGCACCCGAGCTCCTTGAGCAGCGTTGCCGGCCTAACAAGGGGTCCAAAACGATATCCGTGGTCACGAGAGACTTGACGGATGGTGCGGCACTTCTACCGAATGCATAGTGAGGAAATGGAAAGGGAAGCAAAATGAAAACATTTCCACTACTGACATTGCTAATATGCCTGTGTGCCGGGCCATCGCAGTCGGCGACTTACACGATGCACGACTTCGGGACGACAATGATCCCGTGCGCCATCAACAACCTCGGTCAAGTTGCGGGGGATATGGCCGAGGCGGATGGGACGGACCACGCTTTCATCTGGCAAGACGGACAGACGACCGACCTGGGGCCTGGATGTGCTGAAGGGATCAATGATCTCGGCGAAGTGGTCGGTTGGTCGGGCACGCAGAACAACGGTTTGCCCACCATCTGGCAAGATGGCGCTGTGACCACAATATCCGGAGTCAATGGGAATTATGGCAGTGCTCTCGCTATTGACAACAGGGGACAGGTTACCGGCACGACAACCGACGGCTCCGTCACGCGGGCATGGATATGGCAGGGCGGCAACCTGACCGACCTCGGCACGATGGGTGCTTCAGGCAGTTTTCCGACAGCCATGAACAACACGGGTCAGGTGATCGGGTTCACCGTTAGTAGCACAGGTCAGTGGCCACCGTTCATCTGGCAGGGCGGCGTTATGTCTTCCATTCCGGGACTTCCTGAGGCGATGGATGTCATGGCGATCAACGACGGCGGTCAGATCGTGGGAGACGATTGGGTCCACGAGGACGGTGCATCTTGGACAGAAGCATTCATCTTACAAAACGGCACTGAGACATTTCTGGGCAACCTATGCACCCCTACGGATTTTTGGCAACTGAGTTGCGCGAACGGGATCAACAACCTGGGTCAGGTTGTTGGGTGGACGTTCTGCACCGGCGGCTCCTCTTCCTCGGATCAACCGGACCACGCGTTCGTGTGGCAGGACGGTGTGATGACGGACCTGGGCACACTGGGCGGAAGCTACAGTACGGCATTCGCGATCAATGATAACAGCTGGATTGTGGGACAATCCGAGACCACGGACGGCCAAATTCACGGCGTATTGTGGACCCCCGTCCCGGAGCCATCGCCTATGCTTGGCATTCTGACCGGGTTGTTGTTGTTGTTTCGCCGCTTTCGTTCACTTGAATAGGGCTGCGGTCGCTGACAATCTCGATGACGTAACTCATTTAAGAGGAATACAATGCTTGCTTGCATAAGCACTTTGTTCAGTGGCCTGGGCGTCTGCAAACTAAGTTCTTTGAGCGGCGAGAGGCTAATGCGTGGGACATTTCCTAGTCATCTACTGGCGCAGGTACCCCGCCCGGAATCTGACGGCTATCCGGCGCCTCGGGGATGATTCCCATTCTGACGTAAACGGGGCGAGCATACTCCCTTATGGTATGCACCCTGGTGGCAAATAGCGCTGCAGCGGCTACACACAGCACTCCCCCGATTGCTATCGTCAGAGTCGGACCGATCTTATTGGCCGCGAAACCCGCCAGCAGACATCCGAATGGCGCTGCGCCAAGAAACGACATCGTATACAGGCTCATCACTCGCCCCCGTTTGTCCTCATCAACCAGAGTCTGGATAATCGTGTTGCTCGCAGCCATCTGCACGATCATCCCAAACCCCGTAACGGTGAGAACGCTGCACGAGAGCCAGATGTTTCGGGAGCAAGCGAAGGCCACAATACTCAGGCCGAACGTCGCTGTGGCTATGGGTATCCATTTTGCCAGGCCCACGGCCGACTTGCGCGCTGCCAAATAGAGCGCACCGGCCAGGGCCCCGATCCCGGAGGAACCCACAAGGAAGCCGAGCGTACGAGGGCCGCCGTGAAGATAGTTCTTCGCAAACACGGGCAACAGAACCCCATAAGGCATTCCGACGAGGCTGACAAAAACCAGCAGTGCGAGGGTGTATTTGATTGGTGGGAAGCCGATGGCATACTGCAGCCCGTCCCTGAGCCTAGACAAAAGCGGCACCGACGTCTGCTCAATTCTCATTAGTGGAATCCTCATTGCAAGAAGGCACGCCAGCACCGCAAGGAAGCTGGCTCCATTGATAAAGAAACACCATCCTGTGCCGAACCTGGCGATTAGCAGTCCGGCTATAGCCGGACCGAAGAGCCTTGCGCCGTTGAACATGGACGAATTCAGCGCTATGGCGTTGCCGAGCAGTTCTTTATCTTGTGTAAGCTCGACTACAAAGGCCTGACGCGTGGGCATGTCGAACGCATTTATGATTCCACCGAACGCACCCAGTGCAAGCACGTCAATAACCCCGTACAGAATCGGCACGGATCGAATATGGCCGGAGAGGACGAGCCCGGCCAAAATGAATGCCTGGACCATTGCCAGGGATTGTGTGATCAGAAGTACTCTTCGGCGGTTGAATCTGTCGGCCACCAGTCCACCGAGCGGACAAAGCAGGAATCCGGGTATTTGCCCCGAGAACCCGACAATTCCCAACAGCAGCGCGGCGGAAAGATATAGGCCGATCCCGACATGTCCGTGGACAGGCTCAAGGCGGGCTGGCCGCTGGAATATCGCGTGCAGGAATGAAGTGCCACGGGGAAAGAAGCTCAACACCAGCCACGGTAGAGCTACGAACTGCATCCAAGTGCCGACCAGAGATATAAGCTGTCCGATGAAATAGAGCAGGTAGTTACGATTGCCCAGCGCTCGGAAAGTGTGGGACACGAGCGGCAAGCGACCCGGCGCTTCGACGGGTGCTGCGTTGCCTTCGTTTTTGTTGTTGCGGTCAAATACCATATTGCGTGCCGAGATGGGTGAATTGCCCGCCTCACAACATTATAGCGCGAAAGGCCTTATTATGGAATACGCTACCCGTCTCAGGGCAGGGCAATCGCACTAAAAGCCAGCCAGGATTCTGGCAAGGAAGTCGTTGTCCCAGCCAGCCTTGTTTATCTTGCGTCTGACACTGACATTCTTAGACGACTCCTGCTTAATGAGGTTATGGGCTATTTGACGGAGCAAGGCGAAATTCTCGGGCGCGTTGTCAGTTCTGACCCTGCAGGCGTCCTCATCGAAGTCCACATCCATCACCCAATGAAGCTTATTCTCGACATTCCAGTGATGACGTATGCTTCTGGCTATGTGAGTGATGTTGTCCAAACTGGACAAGAAGTAGCGCCTCTCGACGCTCTCGCCGTCTCTTGTGCAGCGCCTGCTCTCCGTACACACGATGCTTTTCAGACCTTTCCACTCCTCTTTGCCCCGCAGGAAATCCAACTGTTCTATCCCAGCAGACCAGTATCTCCTGTTCTCCACCCTTCCGTGGCCCCAATCATCCTGCTCATAGAAGCCATGAGCCACATCAAAGCCTTCGCTGAGGGCATCCTCGAAGAACAATTTCGCATCTTCATGCAAAGCCTGATGATTGCCCTTGAGCGCAAGAACATAATCCCCGCCGGAATCTATGATCTGCTCGGCTATATCCTTCTGGCAGTTCAGGGCGTCGGCAGTTACGATGCTGCCCCTTATGTCGAGAAGCTTTATCAGTTCGGGCATTGCGGTTATCTCGTTGGATTTGCCGTCTACTTTCATCTGGCCGAGGCAGAAGCTATTCTCACTGGACCACGCATTCATAACATGAATTGCGCTCATACCGGTCGCGGTGTCGAAGCTGCGACGCAGGGTCTTGCCGTCGAAAGCGATCACATCACCGCCCACACTCTCGCTAATGGCCTGTGTCCATTCGGCAAAGCACTTCCCGAACTCCTCGGAATCAATTAGCGAGAACACCCTGCCGAATGTGTCGTGGCTGGGAATGCCATTTGGCAGGTCAAGACGTTCGGTAAACCAGTCTATCTTGGCCTTGCCGAAATCGGACATATCCACAAAGCTCGTCGCCCCGCAAATGACAGCGCAAACAGCGATGAAGAGGATGTCCATCAGAGAATGATACTTTTGTCTGTCAAGACGAGGATCTTCCAACTCCTCAAAATGATCTAGGAAACTTGTAGAAGCCAATACACCAACCCCCTGCTGATATACTGACTGCTTCGACACACAATGCAATACTGCCTAATCGTAATAATCGTCAACTAGCGCATGCATTCGTCACATAACAAATTCGTATGCGTAGGCCCTGCGTCTCAGGGTGCTTGTCAAATGTGTGGAAAGCTTTGGAGGCAAAAAAAGCTGAAAAAAGAAGGAGTTATAAGCATGTGTAGTTGGGGTGGATGTCGAATACATCTGTAGCGTTGAGAAACAGATGATAGGAGGCACCACCCCAACATGTCAACGGAAACTATTGTATCAGAACTGATGCAGCTTATCCAGAGCAATATTGCCGGCTCTGCCGGTGAGAGCTTATCAGAGAAAGAAGAAAGAGCTTTGGCGATTGGCCGGCGTGCGGCTGAGTTGTCGATGTCCGAGATGATTGCTGTTGATCCGGAGGAGCCGTTGTGCGTTGTTTGCGAGTGCGGCGGCATTTCACTGGGCAAGCAAAGCCGTTCCCGTAGCGTGGTAACGATGGCAGGGACTCACAGGATCAGCCGAAGGAGCTATCGCTGCGAGAGATGCGGCGAATGGCTTGTGCCGCGCGACGAGAAGCTTGGAATAGGTTCGGGCAACTACAGTGTTGGAGTGGTTGCGCTTGCCGCCGAGGTATCGGCTGGCTTTGCTTTCGAAGCGGGCGAGGATTTCCTGTCTCGTCGCTTTGGTTTGGATTTATGCTACAAGCAGGTTCAGCGCCTTGCGGAGCGGACTGGCGCAGTGATCTACGAGGGCGAGTATGAACTCGCCCTTGGAGTGATATCCGATGACGTTGCGCTTGTCTGTGAGGAGCGACCCGATGTGCTGACTATGAGCGCCGACGGGCTGATGGTTCATTCTGACGGGGCTTGGACCGAGATGAAGTGCGCTTCATTTCTGAGTGAGGCGTATGGGCGCAGCACCATCGCGACAATGGAGAAGTCGGAGAAGTTCGGCGAGCTTGTGTATCTTGAAGCCGTCCGTCGCGGTCTTCGTCGCGCGGGCAAGATAGTGTTCGTGGCCGATGGGGCAGTGTGGATATGGAACCTGGTGGCCCATCACTTTCCCGAGGCCATTGAGATTGTGGACTGGTATCACGCCACGCAGCACCTATGGGAGGTAGCCAATGCCTGGTATGGGGACGGAACAAAGAAAGCCAAGGACTGGGTTAAGAGGAACAAGACTCGACTGATGGAGGATGGAGTGGAGCGGGTGATCTCTTCGATAAAGCAGTGGCAGCCAAAAGGCGAGGATAAGCAGAAGACAAAGCGAGAGAATCTGCACTACTTTGCTACGAACGCTAATCGTATGCTCTACGCGACTTTCGAGCTTAACGGCTTCTACATCGGTAGTGGCAGTGTTGAAAGCGCTTGTAAGCAGTATGGCCAGGGCAGACTAAAGCAGTCGGGCATGCACTGGAAGAGGCCAGGAATCGAAGCAATAGCCCACCTGAGATCGGCTGTCCTAAACAAGAGAACCCACACAATACTGGAGGCTGCCAAAATCGCCGCCTGATTCCACACATTTGACATGCGCCCCCCGTCTCAAATCCGCCTGCAGGCTTCAAAAAACTGCACGCGTGCTATCAACTGGCTGCTTGAAGCAGGCGTTCAAGGTAGCGTCAAGTGTTGTGTGTAAATTGCCTTGGCCGGTAAGGCACAACCCTGCGTATAATTGCAAAGGAAAAATGTCCCCTGCGGCTAGGATGTCCAGTTATATCGTAACGCGTTACGATATAACGCTAGTAAGGCACCTCGCCCAGAGAAGCCAGAACATCCTGGACGGCATCAAGTATCTCAGTGAAACCCTCGCCCCGTTCTGAGGACTGCCACTCTTCTGAGCGGCTTTCGAAGTAACTTTCCATCTCGCACGCGGCCTGATCGACAAGCAGCGTTGCGTGTTTTAGCAATCCGCGCCATCTCTTGTGTCCAGGCTTGGATGATACTGCCGCAAGAGGCGGAATCGACTCTTGTGCCGCTTGACTGCCGCTGCATAGCTTGTGTCTGTAGGCAGCCTGACGCTCCGCGTTGGTTGCATATATTCGTCTTCTCGGCATGAGCGTCTCCTTTCAGGCTACTCGTTTCGCAGCTGATGTTGTTTGCGGGCCAGAGTTCTTTGGCAGGTAAGACTTATCCCAGTGTCGATTTTGGTATGCAAACACTGCGTAGAGCATGCGGTCGACGCTGCGTCGGTTCGTGAAGCACGAGATTGTCCTGGTGCGCCGCCGCACTTCTCTGAACACCCTTTCTATTGGATTGGTGGTTCGCACTCTGCGCTGGAAACATTCAGGCACATTGAAGAACTCCAGCAACTCTTCGATGTCAGCTTCCAGGCAGGCGACTGCTTTCGGCTCCATCTCGATCCATTTCTTCCGCCAAGCTCGAAATCTCTTTGCCGCCTCAGTGCGCTTTGGCGCCAGGTAGATTAGCTTGGCTCCATCCAGGCAAGCCTTCTCATTGCACTTCTTGAGCTTGTTAGCCACGTTTCTGAGCTTGTGCGCCCAACATCTCTGACGTGGGATGTGCGGCCACATGTTTTCCACAGCAGCAATGAGCCCAGTTCCGCCATCTGTCGATATCAGCTTCAGGTTCTTGCCCTCGAAGCCGCGTCTGTATAGACTCTCAAGAAAAGAGCTGCAGCAAACCTCAGACTCAGACTCCACCTGCTTAAATGACAGGATCTGTTTCCTACCGGTCCCGGATATCCCCATAGCGACTAACACGCAGCGCTTCTCCGCACCGACAGCAGATCGATTCTTGACAACGACCCCATCCAGCAGCAAATACTCCCAGTCATCGTCAAGCGGTGAAGACCAATATTGCCTCACTAGATCGTCCAGACCCTGGCAGATCGCAGACACCGTGCCGGCGGAAACCTCGTAGCCCAAAACTCTGCCAAGCACTTCTCCCACTCTGCGCGTTGACGGACCTGACAGATATGTCTCCAGTATCAAATCCCGCGCTTCGCTTGTCAGCAGCCCATGAGCGTCCCAAAGACCGTGCTCATAGCTTCCATCTCGCAGTCGTGGAACCTCTATCTCTACCGTTCCATACGGAGTTACCAGAGTTCGCAGGTAGACACCGTTACGATAGCCCCGACGGCCCTCGCCACGCTTATACCAGCCAATTCCCAGCTTCCAACTCAGCGCATCTCGCAGGCTCGACTCCACAAAATGCTTTAACCCCCTTTGCTGAAACTCCCTGTATCGACCCCAAGGACAATCCGCAGCGCGAACCTCTGACCAAGCTTCTATTGCTTCCTCGAACTCTTCGACGTATACTTCTCTCAAGGCGCGTTCCTCCTTCTGTTGGTCTCGTTAACCTCATATTAGAAAGAGGGATGCGCCTTACCTACCTCAACTTGATTTTACACACTCCATTGTACGCTACCGGCGTTCAATTGGTACTGGACTCCATGACAAATGAGCAGTAAGATTGATCGTCGGTCGTATGAACGATCTGTTCAGGGAGGTAAGCATAACTTGCAGGCCAAGATTGAAAACAACGAGTTGGTGATTCGAATACCCTTGGAGAAACCGAAACCGTCCTCGTCAGGCAAGACTCTGATCGTTGCAAGCACGGGAGGCAATGTCCAGATCGACGTGGAAGTGGACGGCAAGCCGGTCTTTGTAGGCTTGAATGCATACATTAAGAAATGAGTGAGTAACGGAATCGGGTCGCTCGTACTATGTTGAGGTGATGGGGGGAGGGGATATGAGGGGTGCGGATAGCAGCGAATCGCTTCAGTATGTTTATGCGCCCGACTACGTCGAGCAACGGGGCGAGAATCATTTGCTCGTGTGCGAGGCGGATGCACGGTGGGCTGTCGTGGATGAGGAAATGTGTAATCTCATTTGCAGGACGAAGCGTGAACTCAGCAGTTCCGGAGAATCGTCCCAGCAAGAAAGGCGCTCTGAGCCGGCAATTCGAAACACTGCCTTGAACATTACCCGGCAATGTAACCTTCGCTGTAGTTTTTGCTACAGCTCTGATGTGCTCACAAATAGCTCAGAAAACGAGCTTTCTGCGGCTGAGATTGTGCTGTTTCTCAAGAATGCCAAACGCTTAGCGGCCAGCAAGCCGTCATTCGTGATCCTTGGTGGGGAGCCATTGCTTTGACCCGAGAAGCTTCTTCACGTGTCCGCCCAGGCACGTCGATTGGGGTTTACGCCTCTGGTTTCGACCAACGGCACGCTTGTTACGGACAACTTCGCTCGCTGGGCGCGCAGAATCGGTCTTCAAGTGCAGGTCTCGATTGACGGACATAATGCCGAGCACAACGACTCTGTCAGGGGGAATGGTTCGTTCGATAAGGCGAGCCTTGTTCCTGCACGACCGACCTACTTCCATATAGCGTACACAGCGGCGACTAACTTGTCCAACGAGGCATGGGTGGCGTCGCGGCTTGCGCGTTGACAAGACGCCGGATGGCTATCGGGTGATCAGCGCAGGTCCCGATGCCGAGTTTGGCACGAGAGATGATATAGTATTTCCGAAACGCGACGACCTGCGCGGATTCACGGGAGGGAATATCAAGCCGGCGCTGATCCACAAATAGATGTCGACTGCAATGATTCAGTCACAACCCTGGCTGCCAGAGCAGGAGTTGACCGAGGAGGCACGTTCAGGTTGAAAAACTTCAAGGAAGTCCTACAGGCCGTCGAGGCTGCCGAACCGCGCCGCGTAGCAGTGGCCGCGGCTAACGAGATCAGCATCATCAAGGGGCTGAAGAATGCGCAGGAGTCGAATGTTGGCATCCCGACATTCTTCGGCGACGCCAGGCATATCCGCTCAATGGTCCATGACATCGGCTGGAATCTGCCCGATGAGCGTATCGTCGACGTGCCGGACCCACTCGAAGCGGCAGCGCAGGCTGTGCTGGCCGTGAGAGAAGGACGGTGCGACGTGCTGATGAAGGGGCAAATTCACACTGATGACTTTCTGCGCACCGTACTCGACAAGGAAAAAGGGCTGCGGACAGGCGTGACGATGAGCCACGTCTTTATTATGGAAGTCAGCGGCCGGGAGAAGCTGCTATTCGTAACCGATGGCGCCATGAATATCGCGCCCGATCTCGTGAGGAAAGCAGAGATCATACTTAATGCTGTCTACCTGGCGAACGCTTTCGGAGTGGAGACGCCTAAGGTGGCCGTTTTAGCTGCGGTAGAGGTAGTGAACCCGGCCATGCCGGCCACTCTGGAAGCGGCGGCCCTCGCCAAGATGGGAGATCGTGGACAGTTCCCCGGCTGTGTCATAGACGGACCATTCGGATTGGACAACGCCGTTAACCCCGCTGCCGCGAAGATCAAGAACATCGACTCCCCCGTTGCCGGGCAGGCGGACATATTGCTTGTGCCTGACATTGAATCCGGGAACATGCTGGTCAAGTGCTTCTCACATCTGGGCGGTGGACGGACGGCAGGAGTACTGGTGGGGGCGTCGGCTCCGGTCGTGCTCACGAGCAGGGCGGACAGCGCCGAGGACAAATTCCTTTCTATCGCTGTGGCAGTGCTGATGGCGAACATGACCAGGAGAGGCGGAGTCAAGGTAGGCCAGGTGCATTACTAAGCGCCCTTGCCGGATCGTTATGCATTGATGATGCGGCGGAGACTGTGCTATACTTCGACTGCTTGCGCGAAACGAACAGAATGAAAATAGCAAAAACGCCGTTTTAGAAGGAATCGCGGATAAACCCTCTCGCATTCTTCCTGCGGAAGAACGCTGTCGGTTTCACCGCGAATAGATGAAAATGCCTTCGACATTTTCAGAGGAGAAACCAATGAATGAAGACCTGGAAAAGGTGAGATTACTTGCCAGAGATCTACGCGACGGAAAAGAGTTCCCGCGTGGACCAAGGGAACTGTTGGCAGGTTATGTGCTGGCTGCCCGGGCGGTTGATAAGTGCCGTTCGGCGCTGGTGGGCCGGCAGGGAGAGTATCATTCAAATTGCCCAGTAGACCAGATATGGCTAAAGTTTGCTGAGATAGATTACAGCGACTTTCGGGCATTCATTGCCACAGGCGCAACAGACGACGAGATTGCAGAATGGATCGCCGGGAACGCGAGGCAGCGCCCGCGAATGGAGATCATTGTCTGGAACAACAAACAGCGCGACACGCGACTGAGCGATCTTTCGCTGGAGACCCAGGAGTATATGGAAGACTACATCTGTCAGTTCATCCCTCGCAACCGCGTGATCTATCACTGGTTCGATGTTTACGACATTGAAGAACAGCGGCTTTGAGGCCAGGCCAAGAGCCACAATTGGCACATCTCCCGTGCAGGTGGCGGAGTATCCTGACAGGGGCAGATCTGGCGGAAATTCGAAAGGACTATAGAATGAAGCTGGGTAACGGAATCGAGATGCTCGAAATCACCGCCGATTTCATGGGGAGGCGGACCATCATCTATCCCGTGATCGTCTCTGATGCAGATGAGGTGATCCTTGTGGACACAGGATTTCCCGGGTCGGACGGAATAGAACAAATCCGGGAGCAAGCGATCGAGGCAGGGATACCATTCGAGAGATTGACCAAGGTAATCCTCACTCATCAGGACATAGACCACATCGGCGGGCTACCGGAACTTATCAGGAAGCAAAAAGTGAAAGTTATCGCACACGAGGAAGAAAAGCCTTACATCGAGGGGACGAAGAGACTCATCAAGTTCACCCCGGAGCGCGTGAGGGCAATTGAGGCGCTGCCCGAGGACGAGCAGAGGCGCCTGAAATCCGTGTACGAGGCCCCACCCAAGGCTCCGGTGGACACATGTGTGGGAGACGGGCACGAACTGCCGTGCTGTGGAGGAATTGTTGTCATACACACGCCGGGACATACCCCGGGGCACATCTGTCTGTATCTGAGGCAGAACAAGGTCCTGATTGCCGGAGACGCTCTAAACATGGCAGACGGCAGCCTGGTAGGGCCGAATCCCCAGTTCAGCGCGGACATGGATTCGGCGAAAGCTTCG
The DNA here is from genome assembly GCA_963775535.1 of uncultured bacterium. GTDB lineage: Bacteria > Armatimonadota > UBA5829 > UBA5829 > UBA5829 > CAVZJH01. The sequence continues at coordinate 96,780 of CAVZJH010000055.1, forward strand.
TTGAAGAAACTTACTCGATACGATATCCAAACCGTGGTAACCTATCACGGCGGAGCATATGGCGAGAATGTCAATCAGCGGATTGCCGAACTGGCTGGCGGATAGAGCCGGCTCCATTGCACAACTCAATAACCCACTCGATCGCAAATTGCCCGAACTGCTCGATAGAAGTGTCCTAGTTCGGAACAGATAAGGAAGAACGACGCGAGTGGCTGTTTGCTCCAAGAAGAAGAAAGCCTCTCTGAGACTAGCTCAGAGAAGCTCAAGATTGGCGAACGCAGAAATCACGCGCTCACCGGTTTCACAACACTTGGAGAAAAAAAGATGTGTCCTGAATGAGGCTACATCAGCAATTAGAGTTTACCACATTGTGCTGGATTGTCAAGTGGCTTTTTAGCAAGGTATTAGCCCAGCGTTGTGGGGCCGGATGCTGCCCTCGTAGTCCTGCGGTCTGGCGGTTCCGCGAACGCAGCCTAATAAGCAACTCCCACGGTCTTAATGAAGATTGACCGAAGTTCGGAGATTATAGGACACGTTAAGTCAACCTGGTAGTATGTCTGCCCTTCCGCTTGTTTCCCTAGCTTCAGAATTCCAGCTTTGAGCAGATTGGCAAGCTCTCGCTGGACACTACCTTGTCCAAGACCAGTTCGCGCTGCCAGTTCTCTAAGATAAAAGCGCGGCTCACCATCAAGTAGAAGAACCCTCAATATCTCAATTCTTGCTTTGGATTGTATTATGGCTTCCAGCATTCCTGGTATCTCCGTACACGCGAATATCGGTTAAATTGTCAATCAAATTGAGTACAGATGTCAAGCTACTTGTTCAAGCCCAGCTTTCGGATTGTCTTCATAGGCAAATAGAGATGTAATTCATCATCTGCCAACTGTTGAAATCCATACTTGCCGTAGAACTCCAGTGCAGAAGGCAGCGCATCGACCACAACGGCCACAGCCCCCACATCAGACAATGCAACTCGTTCACTTCGTGCCAGTGAGTCCATCAATAGATACTCACCGAGCCTATGTCCTTTGAATGAGGTGTCAACCGCCAGTCGCCCCAACAACACGGCTGGCAGCGGCATCTGGTCTGGAAGCCTTTTCTCGGGCATAGTACCAGGAGCAACCGAAGTCATAGCCAAGGTGTAATAACCCACAATCCTACTGGGATCATCTGCTGAAGCGGCAACATGAGTAATCCCAAGTTGCCGCTTCATATCCTGTGATGCCCGTTGCTTCAGGTATTTGTTAAGCGACTCTTCGCCGCAATCAAACGCATCCCTATTGTGATGATCGTTGAGGATTTCAATGTGCTGGATTAGCTCGTACAAGATCACTTCCCTCTATATCGCTCAGCAGCCTTGAGGGCCGCAGGTGTCGGCTCGATATCAACTGCGATTAGGCGTACGAACTGTTTCCAGGCGTTCTCGCTGAGTTGAATTTGGTGTTGTCGCTCAACAACCTTGCTTGCTGCCTCCAACACATGGGAGAGGACGAAGCTGGAAAGGCTGATACCTAGAGCTTCGGCCGCCGCGTCTATCACCGACTTCTGGTAGGCATCTAATCGGATGCTTATTCTTTCCTCTTTGTGTCTAAGTGCTTCCATAGGATTCCTCCACAGGTATTATACCACAAGGTACGCCCCGTGTGCGTACAACGTTTGAGGAGTTTTCATCATTTCAGCCATGTCCTGACCTGTTGGTTAGTTGGAGCGGCAGAGTATTTTGGCCTATTTCTGCTTCTCCACGATTTCCAACCTGCCTACGCCGTTCTTCTCCAACTCCTTGGAGTACCTGTCAGATGAATTGGTGCATGCGTTCGGGAAACGGAGAGTGCATGCACCCTGACGCTCTTACGCATTCATTCATTCATTATCGAAACAAAGCCAAGCTGAAACTGACTTTCCACGACCTTCGCCACTGCCACGCCTCTTGTTTATTGGCGGCTGGTGTTCATCCGAAAGTGGTTTCTGAGCGGCTCGGGCATTCCAGTGTCGATCTCTATTCTCACCTGTTGCCGTCCATTCAAGCGGCAGGGGTCACTAAACTTGAAGAATTGCTCGGCAGCTTTGCCAGGGTAGCTCAATAAGAGGAAAACAATGCTTGCTTGCATAAGGCACATCCTGTGGGTGCCTTTTCTGCTATCTGCCACTTGACCAATTGCCATTTGATAGCGGGATGTGGCGGGTCTTGCCGCCGAGCATCAGATTTTTCTTGACCATTTCTTGACCATTACAGGGGTATAAACAAGAAATCAGCCCCTCCAAAAAAGTTAGGAAAGGCTGATTTTACGCTCAAAATCTTGGTGCCGAAGATCGGAGTCGAACCGATATGAGATTGCTCTCGGTGGTTTTTGAGACCACTGCGTCTGCCATTCCGCCACTTCGGCCCATGAATAGAGGTACTTTACATTACCTTGAAGCTCTAAGATTATATCGCCGAGAAATAGCACTGTCAATATTCTAAGGAACCGCGGATGAGACTTCACGCATTCTTCCTGCGGCATTTTCAGAGGAGGCTACGATATGAACGAAGATCAGTCTCAGAACCCATCAACGGACGAGAACACGCCAACTCCGGAGCCACAGCCGTCTTCTGCTGCGCCCGGCGAGCCTCAGTATCGCAGCGCAGCCGCGCCACCTCCTTCGGGAGCGCCTGCAGCAGGTGCGGGGTATGCGCCGTACGCGCCACAGCCGCCGCCTCGGCGCAGCTATCTCATACCGATATCTCTTGTCGTAGGGTGTCTTCCGTGGATTATCCTCTTCGGACTGGCTCTCGGGGGAATAATAGGCTCCGTTGGGAACGAAAGCTACGGAAAACACGTGACCTTAATCCGCGTTACCGGCGTAATCACGGCAGGCAAGAGCGGCGGGAGCATGTTCGGTGGAACGGTTGCCGGCTCAGAAGATTTGATCGCTCAGCTCGAAAAAGCTCGCAAAGACAGTGGAGCGAAGGCGGTAGTCATCCGGATCAACAGCCCCGGGGGCAGTCCTTCGGGTTCCGAGGAGGTCTACAACGAGATACAGCGTGTTCGGAAATCGGGCAAGCCGGTCTACGTATCAATGGGTGACCTCGCCGCCTCCGGCGGTTATTACATAGCCTCCGCAGCCGACAAGATCTATGCCGACGCGAGCACTCTCACCGGCAGCATAGGAGTCATAATCAACGGCGCCGATTTGAGTAAGCTTTATCAGAAGATAGGTTATCAGCCTGAAGTCATCAAGTCCGGCAAGTTCAAGGATATTCTCTCCGAGAATCGGCCAATGACCCCCGATGAACGCAAGCTGCTCCAGGGGATCATCGACGATACATTCTCCCAGTTCGTCAGTGCCGTTGCCAACGGACGCAGGATGCCGATCTCCAAGGTCAAGGCAATCGCCGACGGACGCGTCTTCACCGGTAGGCAGGCTATGAAAGTCGGGCTGGTGGACAGAATCGGTGGCCTGCGCGAGACTATCCTTGAAGCTGCTCACAGACGCGGGATCAAGGGCGAGCCGAAAGTGGTGGAATACGGGCACAAGGGGCTGCTGCAGATATTGATGGGTGACGACAGCGAGGCCGCTTCGTCCCAACTGGAGAATACCGCGACGCGCGAGATTTTGGAAAGACTACTGCGCCGGGACGACCTGCTCCCGGGTGCGAGGTAGGCGATGACCGGAGAGGATAACACCTGAGATAGCAATGAACTCTGAAAAGAAGAAACTAATAGCGATAGATGGCAACAGCCTGCTCTACAGAGCGTTTTTTGCCATGCGTTACCTCTCGACTTCGAGCGGCCAGCCGACCAATGCAATCTACGGCCTCACGACCATGCTCTTGAAGGTTTTGGAGGAAAAACCCGACTACATCGCAGTCGCGTTCGATACTCCCACACCTACATTCCGGCACGTCGAATACGAAAAGTATAAAGCGCATCGCAAGCCTACTCCGGATGCGCTGGTCGAACAGGCGGCCCTCGCCCGTGAACTGATTCGGGCGTTCAACATACCTGTGGTCGAAGTGCCGGGATTCGAGGCCGACGACATCATCGGCGCGATGGCGAAGGAAGCCGCCGCGAAGGGAATCAGGACCGAGATCGTAACAGGCGACCTGGATGCTCTTCAACTGGTGAATGAGGATGTCAGCGTGCTGACGACGGTAAAGGGCGTTTCGGACATCGTTATCTACGGTCCGGAAACGGTTGAGGCGCGTTTCGGCCTCAAACCTGAGCAGATGGCCGATTATAAAGGCCTCAAGGGCGATCCGTCGGACAACATTCCGGGGGTCCCGGGGATCGGCGAGAAAACGGCTGTCGAACTGCTTCGTCAATATGGCACCCTGGAGAACCTGCTGGAGCATGTCCCGGAACTGCCGGAAGGGCAGGTAAAGAAGGCTCTTCAGGAAAATGTTGAATCGCCAGGACCTCGAAGTATCTGGGCACTATCATTACCGACCTGCCCGTGCACATCGACCCCGAGGAATATCACGCCAGGGAGCCTGACTTCGATGCGCTTCGTGACTTGTTCGTGCGCCTGGAGTTCAAGACGATGCTCAAGCGGCTTCCCGAGGTGGGAAAGGCCGAGGGCAGGGCGGCGCCCGGGGAGAAGGCGGCATTGGGGGCTTGCAGACAGATCAATTCACCGGCCGAGCTGGGCGAGATGATACGCACGCTGGAGATGGCAGGGGAGTCTCTGTACAGTGTCACACGGCGGACCGTAAATCGATCAGGGCCGAGCTCATAGGGCTCAGCTTCTGCACGGGTTCGGGAGAGAGCGCATATGTCCGGGTGATCGATCCGACGGTCGAGCAGGGCGCATCGCTTCAGCTTGGTTTTGAGGGACCTTATGAGGCCGATCTCGCTCAGCTTGAAGACGTGTTGATCAACGAGAGACTGGTCAAATCGACCCACGACTACAAACTAAACTACGCCGCGCTTGCACTGCGCGGGGTCCAGCTCAAAGGCGTTGTATTCGACAGCATGCTCGGGGCTTATCTGCTGGATTCGTCGCGCAGTTCCTACGACATCGGCACGGTTGCGTTCGAGCAGTTGGCTCTGGAATTGCCCGGAGTCACCCAGAAGAAGCAGGATATTCTGGCGGACGACTCAACAATCGTTTGCGGCGAAGCTGAAGCGATCTATCGATTGAGGCCGGTGATCGAAGAAAAACTTAAGCAGGACAATGAGATCGGCCTCCTGTCGGACATGGAGCTTCCTCTGGCGCCGGTTTTGGCGGATATGGAACTGACCGGCGTCGCGGTGGATGTGGGGCAACTGGAGACGCTCTCCGTTACGCTGGATTCCGACATTCGAGCGGCCGAGCAGCGGATCTACGAGCATGCGGGCGAAGAGTTCAATATCGGCTCGACGAGGCAACTGCAGGCTGTCTTGTTCGAGCGAATGGGCTTGTCCGCATCGAAGAAAACTAAGACCGGATATTCCACCAGCGCGGCTGCGCTCGAGGAACTTGCGGCTGACTACCCGATTGTTGCGGACATACTGCGATATCGAGAGCTTACCAAGATCAAGTCGACTTATGCCGATTCGCTGCCGAAGCTGATCAATCCGAGGACAGGCAGGGTCCACACCTCCCTGAACCAGGCGGTGACCGCGACAGGCCGCCTTTCGTCGAGCGATCCGAACCTGCAGAACATCCCCGTGCGGACCAAACTCGGCAGAGAGATCAGGAAAGCGTTTATCGCGTCCAACGCCAGGCTGCTCATTTCGGCGGATTATTCTCAGATCGAGCTCAGGATCCTCGCGCACGTAACGCGGGACGAGAACCTGGTCCGGGCTTTCGAAAACGATGAGGATATTCACCTTGCCACAGCCTGCGTGATCTTCAATTGTTCGCCCCCGGACGTGACGCCGGAGATGCGCCGGCGGGCGAAGACCGTCAACTTCGCGGTTATCTACGGAATGGCGGATTTTACGCTCTCAAAAACGCTCGGGATATCGGTCAAGGAAGCCCACGAATACATAAACACTTATTTTGACCGGTTCTCCGGGGTGCGCCGTTACACGGAAGAGACCATCGAGAAAGCCAGGGAGCTGGGATACGTCGAAACGCTTATGGGAAGGCGCAGATACATCCCCGAGATCGCCAGCTCGAACCATAATATTCGACAATTTGCGGAAAGAGCCGCCGTAAACATGCCGATTCAGGGAACTGCAGCCGATATTATAAAGTTGGCGATGATCGGAATCCACGAGGCTCTCAAAGGAACCTCGGGCAAAATGGTCCTGCAGGTCCACGATGAATTGGTGTTCGAGGTCGCGCCGCAGGACCTGGATACCGTGGCCAATCTCGTGCGCAGCGGAATGGAGAGTTCGTATGCGCTGAAGGTGCCGCTGAAGGTCGACGTGAAGGCCGGCAAGAACTGGGCCGAGATGAGGGAAGTGCGTGATGGGGAATAGGTGACAGGCGATGGGTGATAGTTCCCTTCCCCAACACCCAACACCTAACTCCCAAAACCCAACCAAGGAGGAACGGGATGAAGTTTAAGGCTTTAGCAGTTCTTTGGGTTGTGCTGGCTCTTTGCCAGTGTCACTGCTGCTTCAGACAGCATTACTACCGACATGCCGAAGCAGGACTACTGGATGGGCATCTGCTATGATCAGAGTCAAATTGGGTCATTGCATGTGACTGTGCGCAAAGGCCGTGTTAACGGCAAAGATGGCTGGATCAGGGATGAGATATCGCGGATTCACTACAGGACTGCGGACAAGAGCCACACCCTCGATATCGATCGTGAGCTTTTTGCCGACGACAATTACCACCCGATATCCGATACTCTCACGTCAGACGGCAGCGATTGCCAGCCTCTGTCTATGGCAGCCACCTTTGGGTCGGGTGTTGGCAAGCTCAAGACAACTTCAGGCGAGACAACTGATGAGAAGACAATTCCACTATTGGAAGAAGACCAGGCTAACCTTGCGTCAGGTTGTAGATACGATCTCGGGGGAAGAACGCTCTCGCCGGGAGACACCTTTGATTTGAGCCATATGCACAACATTATGAACTTGCTGCCGGATGGCCGCTGCATGTCCTCGGTCGATGTAACTACAGTGCTTGCGTTGCGTCGAGAGAAGATCATGGTTGGTGGAAAGGGTTACAACACTCTGGTGGCATCCGAGACGAGCGAGAACGTCGATATCATCAGATGGCAGTTGGCAAATGGGGAGGTCATCAAGGAAAAGAGACCGACTGAACACCTGGTGTTTCTCAGGGAAACGAAGAAAGATGCTACGAAGGTGGACGAGGGACCAGGGCCTCTTCTGGATACGCAGGCCAAGCCTGAACCTACGCCAAGACCCGACGCCCATCTGCTCAGATCTTTCCCAGCTAATGCTGACTACTGGATGGGTGTGTATTCCGGCTCCTCGAAAATAGGATACCTTCACGTTGCTATAAAGCCGGATAAGTTTGGTGGAAAAGATGTGTTCCGGAAAGATGAAAGATTTCATGTCTGGCCCAATAGGTCGCCGAAGAGGTACGGTGCAGACTTCAGTCACACAGTATACGCTGGCAATGATCTGTGTCCTGTATTTGAGGAAGCTACTGGGGGCGCTCATGATCCATCGTCGCAGGCTGGAAACTCCATGCTATTGCAGACTCGGTACAATCCAGAATCAATTGACGTCACGGTGACCTCTGAGGGCAAGACCTCCACAAATACAGAACCTGAATCGAAAGAGTGCAGAGAAATGCTCATAGCCGGATGCACGTGTGATTTTGGCATGAGAAAGTTGGATGTCGGAGACTCGATCAATGTTGTCCATTGGTGCTGGGCAGCCACAAACGTCAACATCGGGGGGCAGATCGCGAGCGCAACGTTGAAAGTTACTCGCCGGGAAAAGCTCAAACTGGGTTGTGAGTCTTACAACGCGTTGGTGATATCGGAAGAGTCTGACACCGGTAGCAAGATCACCAGGTGGCAGCTCGATAACGGAAAACTTATAAAGGAGACAATTTCCAACATCTATATGGTGCTTGAAAGCAAAGATCAAGCGACTAAGCCCGCCAAGCCAGTAAATCCAAACTCTGACGGCAAAAAGCGATTTCATTTATAAGCAGATCTGTTCGGGAGGTGGAACGCGATGAAGTATAAGGCTTTTGCAGTTATTTGGGTTATGCTCATGTTTTGTCACGTTTCCGTTGCTTCAGACAGCAAGTCTGTGGACAGCTCTACTGGCATGCCGAAGCAGGACTACTGGATGGGCATCTACTATGACCAGAGTAAAGTCGGGTCAATGCACGTGATGGTCCGCAAAGGCCGTGTTAACGACAAAGATGGCTGGATCAGGGATGATGCGCTGCGAATCCGATTTAGAACACCTGGCACGAACTGTACGTGTAACCTTGATCGCGAGCTGTTTGCGGACAACAATTACAACCCGGTATCTGACGGTTTCACATCAGATTATAAGGATTCCGCCCATGACGGTTACTATCCGTCGACCGTGGAGATTTCTTTCGGGGCAGGTAGTGTAAAGACCGCGACAAATGCGGATGGGGAGATTGATGAAAAGACAGTACCAATCTCAAAAGAAGACCACGCCCAATTGTTGTCAGGCTGTAGATATGATCTTGGAGAAACACTCTCACCAGGTGACAAGTTCGATGTAAACCGTGTCCGCTACACACTCAGCATGGTGCCTGGGGATGGCATCGTGTGTCAGCGCAGTCCGACTAAAATAGGCGTGTTACGCCGCGAGCCGATTGCAGTTGATGGTAAGCCCTACAATACTCTGATTGTATTTGAGGTGAGCGACGATGTCGGCATCAAAAGATGGCAGTTGGATAATGGGGAGATCATCAGGGAGGAAAGACCCGCGGAACACCTGACGTTTATCAGGGAAACAAAGGAGAAGGCCACAGAGGTCGACGCGGGATCAGGGCCTCTCCTTGAAACACACGCCAAGTCTGAGCCTACGGCAGAAAAGAACCCCGATATGCTCAGTTTGTCTCCGGTTAATGCTGACTACTGGATGGGAGTGTATGCGGGCTCCTCAAAAATCGGATACTTCCACGTGGTCACGAAGCCTGATAACTTTGAAGGAAAAGATGTATTCCGCAGAGACGAAAGTTTGCATCTGTGGACCGACGGGTCCGGAATTAGCTGCGACGCAGACATGAGCGGCACGAAATACACTGGTAAGGACTCTTTTCCCGTCTTCGAGTCGCTGAACGCAGTTGGGAACAGCCAATCTGGGGCTCCAGCAAGTGAGACGGGTATGCACACAGAGATCAGATACAGTCAGGGGTCAGTCGATTTCAAGATGACCGTTGACGGGAAATCCTCTGCAGCTAATGCTCCATTAACAGATGATATTAGGGAGAGGCTGATCACTGGTTGTACCTATGACTTTGGCACGAGGAAGCTGAACGTCGGCGACTCGATCGCTGCGCGTCATTGCGCCTGGACTTTTAGTGACAAAGATGGGCTGTCACGCAATATCACCAATGTCATATTGGATGTGATTCGCGCGGAGACGCTCGAACTGGATGGGCAGACATACAATGCGTTGGTCATATCGGAGATGTGCAGCAATGGTGATCAGATTACCAGCTGGCGGCTTGATAATGGCGAGGTCATCAAGCAGGAAATGTCCGGTGTTACGATGGTCTTGGAGAGCAAGGAAAAAGCGACTCAGCCCATCAAGCCAGTGAAGCCAAACGCTGTCGGCACAAAGTGATCTCATGCATGAGCGTCTTTTTTTAGGCGGTGTAACGGAATGAAAGGTAAGAGTCTAGCGGTTCTTTGGGGTGTGCTGATGTTCTGCCAGAACGCTGTTGCGTCAGGCGCCAATTCTGCTGACAAGCCGAAGCAGGATTACTGGATGGGCGTTTACTACGACCATAGTAAGGTCGGGTCGCTGCACGTGACGGTCCGCGAAGGCCGGGTTAACGACAAAGACGGCTGGATCAGGGATGAGACTATGCGCCTCTGCTACAGATCCTCTGGCAAGAGCTATACACTTGAGACAGACCGCGAGCATCGTGCGTGCAACAATTACGAACCAGCATCAGACTGCATGAAGCTGCAAGGCACCGACCGCGACTTGTCAGCTGTTGACGAGACGTTTTCACCGGGCGTCGGCAACGCTAAAATCACTTCGGGTAACACAACCGAGGAAAAGACATTGTCGCTTCTGGCAGAGGACGAAGCACAGCTTACATCAGGCTGCAAATATGATCTCGGAGGAAGAACGCTCTCGCCAGGGGATCGTTTTAATGTAAACGATCTCCACTTTATCGCGATGATTTTGGAGCCGACTGGCAATTGCCCATTATGGTCTGGCACAACCGCTGTATCTGTGGAACGTCGGGAGAAAATCACGATTGACGGAAAGTCCTACAATGCTCTGGTTGTAACCGAGGAGGGCGGCGATGTCGATATCACCAGATGGCAGTTAGCGACCGGAGAGATTATCAAAGAAGAGAGACCTTCTGAACACTTGGTGTTTCTCAGGGAAACAAAGGAAAAGGCAACCGAGGTTGACGAGGGTCCAGGACCCCTCCTTGGGCAGGCCACGTCTGAACCCACAGCAAAACCCAATCCCCATCTGCTCAGTTCGTCTCCCGCTAATGCTGACTACTGGATGGGTGTGTATTCCGGCTCCTCGAAGATAGGGTATTTTCACGTGGTCACAGGACCGGATAAGTTTGAAGGAAAAGATGTTTTCCGAAGAGATGAGAGTTTGCATCTGTGGACAGCTCTGACCGGAAAGAGTACCGATACAGATTTCAATCATACATCCTATGCCGGTAATGATTTCTTTCCAGTTTTTGATGAAGCTAGTGTCGTCGATCATACTGTTTCACCTCAGGTTGGAAACTACACGGTTGAGATCCGGTATAGTCCGGAATCAGCTGACATAACGACGACATTTGAAGGCAAGGCCACTACTGACACAACGCCTGTGTCCGAAGAACACAGGGACTGGCTGATAGATGGCTGCGCCTACGATTTTGGCGTGAGAAGACTGCGTGTTGGAGACTCCATCGATATCGTGCACTGGTGCTGGATAGCCAACACACAAGCCAGCATTAACGGGGGGGAAGTGAATTCAACGCTAAAGACTGTCCGCCGGCAGGACCTCAAACTCGGTGAAAAGACCTACAATGTGTTCGTGATTTCCGAAGAACGCGACGCAGATGAAAAAGTCACCAGATGGCAGCTTGATAATGGCGAGGTCATCAAGCAGGAAATGTCCGGTGTTACGATGGTCTTGGAGAGCAAGGAAAAAGCGACTCAGCCCGTCAAGCCAGTGAAGCCAAACGCTGTCGGCACAAAGTGATCTTATTCATAAAGCCCGTCTTTCCTGCCGATTAATACTATCGGGACACATCTCCGCGAAGCCTGAAATCCTCATTTGGCGCGGCCCGCGACAAAACGAAATTTGACGTCTCGAAACTAAGCGGTTATTATTATATGTTAGAGTCGGTCTGGATTCAACCAGGCGGCTTCACAACTGTATTCTTTGGGGTTCGAACAGACCGGTACCGCAGCCGGTCGCTGCCGGTCGACCCCGGATGCGCGTAGATCAATGCCGGCGTATTTTTTGGCTTGCCCCGGGCGTGCGGGATACTGCCTGGGGACGACTAATTTGCGACAGCCGCTGATAGAGCCTGGCTGCTCGCGAGAGGAGTGTTGAACATGTCTGACGAGAAGATGGAGCAAGAGCGGAAGCCTGCCCCCACTCACGAACTGTCGGAGACCCCATTCGGGACGAGTTACTCCGAAGGAGAAAGTGGAGCCGAGACGGCCCAGCCGGCTGTCGAAGCGACCCAAGAGCAGCCCGCGGACGCGAGGGAAGCCCAGGAGAAAACCCAGCAGCCGGCAGAGGCCGAAGAGCCGATGACGATGGATGCTGCAATGGCTGGTATGGCCAGCTCAGGAGTCGACTACTCGGGGACGTTCAAATCGCTTACGGTTGGTGATGTTGTGGACGGGGTTGTTGTTCACATAGACCGCGATGGCGTCCTGGTGGATGTTGGCACCAAATCGGAAGGAATCGTAAAGCCCCACGAGCTTACCCGCGATCTTGGAGCCAATCCGGAGGACGTTGTTTCGGTCGGTGAGACTATCAAAGTTTACGTGGTTAAGCCCGAAAGCCATGAGGGCGGCCCTGTCCTCTCGAAGAAGAGGGCGGATTTTGAAAACGCGTGGGAACGCGTTGAAAAAGTCTTTGCTGAGGGCAGCGTTTTGAAGGCGATGGTCACGGACCGCGTCAAGGGTGGACTGGTGGTCGACCTTGGCATTAGAGGGTTCGTTCCGGCATCGCATTGTGGCTCAGGCAAGCTCAAGAACCTCGACAAGTTTATCGGTCAGAGTATGCCGTTCAAGGTCATAGAGGTAGATCGCGAGCGCAGGAAAGTCGTCCTTTCGAACCGCCTGGCTGTTGAAGAAGAGCAGGAAGAGATGCGCAAGGCGACCGTTTCCGACCTCGCCGAAGGCCAGATTCGCGACGGTGTGGTCAGGCGCATTACCGACTACGGGGCGTTTGTGGACCTCGGTGGAGTCGATGGGCTTCTGCACGTGAGCAAGATGTCGTGGACCAGGATCAACCATCCTTCCGAAGCCGTGAAAGTCGGTCAGAAGCTGCAGGTTATGGTGCTCAAGCTCAACCTCACGCAGGGCAGGGTTTCACTGGGTCTGAGGCAGATTTTGCCGGATCCGTGGGAAGATGTGAAGCGTCTGTACAGCGTTGGCGATGTTATCCAGGGCAGCGTGTCCAGGCTGGTTCCATTTGGAGCTTTTGTGCAGGTCGAAGGTGGAATCGAGGGCATCATACCGAACTCGGAATTGGGTCCGAAGCGTGTGAGCAATCCTGAGGAAGTTGTCGCCATTGGTCAGAAGGTTGAGATCAAAGTCATTGATGTTCGACCCGACGAGCGGCGGCTCACGCTTTCTATGAGACAGCTCCTGGCTCAGAAGGAGCGGGAGCGCGACGATACCGAATACCGCAGCTACTCGCAGGGCAAGTCGGAAGACAGGACTACTATTGGCGATCTGATCGGTGAACAACTCGGTGATCTAAAGTTCGCCGAGCCGGTAGAAGAGCCTGCCAAGAAGAAGTCCAAGGCTAGATCGGCTAAGCGAGAAGCCCTTGCGGAAGCGGAAGCTTTGGCGGAGGCTGAGGCCGTCGAGGAAGAGCCGGTGATCGTTGAGCAGGTTGCGGCCGAAGAGATCGTGGCGGAGCCTGAGGCAGCGGCAGAGCCGAGGCGGCGGTAGAACCCGAAGCAGCGGCAGAACCCGAAGCGGCGGCAGAGCCTGAAGCAGCGGCAGAGCCCACTGCGAGTGAAGAGGGCACAAGCGAAGAGACAGCCCAAGCCGCTCCGGAAACTGAAGGTAAGACGGAAGCCACGCAGTAGAGGAATAGATCGCTTGCGATAAACGCAATCGGACTTGTCGGCCCGGCGGTAGAAATGCTGCCGGGCCATAGTTTTGACTGATATGCTTGTCAGCTATCGGCGGGGATCAAATGGCCATTGTGATTGGAGTCACCGGAGGGATAGGCACGGGAAAGAGCACAGTGCTTAAGATGCTCGGCGAGTTGGGCGCCTGCACTCTGAGCGCCGATGATGTTGCTCGCGAAGTCCTGGCAAAAGGCACTCCGGGATATCGCGAAACAGTGGCGCGTTTTGGCGAGAATGTCATTGCCGCTGATGGCGAGATAGACAGGTCTGTCCTCGGAGAAATAGTCTTTGGCGATGCCGAGGCGAGGCAGGCGCTGAACGATATTACTCATCCGCGCATAATTGAAATCCTCAAGGAGCGCATCCAGCGGTTTCGAAAAGATCCGCCGCCAGGCTGCGCTGTTCTCGCGGTTGAGATTCCCCTTCTGTTTGAGTGTTTGCTGGAGTGGCTTGTCGATGAAGTATTGCTCGTTGCAGCGGAACAACAGACCCAGATAGATCGTCTCACAAGCAGATACAATGAAGATTTAACCCCGGAACAGGCGCTCCGCAGGATCAATGCCCAGATGCCGTTGTCGCAGAAGGCGGCGCGTGCCGACAGGGTGATTTGGAATGAGGGCGGCTTGAGCCAGCTCAGTGAATCCGTGAAGAGCGTTTGGAAGGAAATTCACTTGCTCTGAACATGAGCAGTTGTGCTATAGTTGTTAACGGATGAGTTACACGTCAAGCAATTCGAGTGTAGATCATTTGTTACCTGCACAGGGAGGTTACCGGCATCTTGAAGACAACGCGTACCCGAGGGCAAAGGCCCGTTGGCATGCTTTCGGATGGACTGTTCGTTCAAGTTGTGTGGACCCGTATGGTTGTTGTGGTGGCAAGTGGAGCAGCCGAATGTTTGGCACTACCCCTTTCATCTGTGAAACCCCGTGTTATGCCCCGTTTAATCTGAGCACAACCGGTCTGCTTGTTAATGTGAACCGATCATTTGTAGGAGGAAATTAACTGTTGAGGCAGCTTATGCAATCCAGGGCTATTAAGGGCATTTGTTACGTGCTTATCGTAGCTTTTGTTTCTTCTATAGCGCCATTGTCGCTTCCGACCCCGGCGAAAGCCGATCTGATGCCCACTTACTCCGTGGGTGTCGTTGATTTCGTTAACGAATCCGGAGTCCAGGGGGATTTCCTTGCGAGGCTGGCAACCGATGCAGTGGTGGTGGAATTAGCCAAGACCGGCCGCTACGATGTGGGCGGCGCCACCCGAGCCATGATAAAGAAATCCATGGACGATCTCGGCCTGCATCCGCCGCTTACTACGATCGGTCTTGTGAGGCTTGCAGAGGACCTTCAGGTCGACGCAATGCTTCAAGGATCCATCAAGTCGGTTCAACTGGCTGGCTCCGGTCCCACCAGGCGGGCTTCTGTCACACTGGTTCTTCAGATGAGGGACCGTGCGTCTGCTGAGATCATAAACGGCGCAGTCCAGACCGGTAATTCCAGCAGCCGCGTAGGCTACACCTGCGACGATGACGAACTGATCAGCGAAGCAATAAGCAACGCTGCTTTTTTGGCCGTCAAGACGATGGTCGATTACATTATCCCCGAAGCCACCGTTCAGATGAATTTCGGGGACAATGAGGTTATGCTCAACAAGGGCGCTCGCGATGGCCTTAAGCCCGGGATGAGAATGATCGTGCTTCGGCAGAACGAAATCATCGGCTATGTCGAGATTCGTCAGGTTAACCCGATGGACAGTATGGCGCAGGTCGTCAAGTCGATGAGAGGCATCCAGCCTGAAGATAAGGTTCGTGCGATTTTCGATATGCCGACCGTGAGCAGTACGCTGAAGTCCGAGCCTTTGCCGTCCGGCGCGCCAAAGAGCAGCGGCGGTAGGAGTAACACACTCAGCAAGATCGGGAAGGCGCTGCTCATCGGTGCTGTCGTTTTTGGCCTGGTGTCTTTGTTTAGTGGCGGTCGCGGAACTGGGAGTCCTGCAAGCATCGGCGCGTCCTCCTCGACGCCTACCACGATCACCTGGAATCCGGCCGCGTTTTCTCATGGCCTCAATGTTATCGAGTATGATGTCCTCAGGGATAATATGGCGGTGAGCGCACAACCCGTAAGGGTAATAAGCGACCCATCCGCCATCGATGCGGGCAAGACTGACGTATATAGCTTGTATGGGACAACCACGGCGACTAACGTGGTCTACAACTCCATGACCAGTAACCCATCCACAACTATCAGCCAGTTGAACTGGAATGTTCCCGCTGAGCCTTACGGCAATACTCATACTTACCAGGTCAGAGTGCTCTACCAGATGACCGCCGGTAACGACCCCGACAGGTTCATCAGGCACGTCAACCAGCACCACAACCACAACCACGACTAGTACCACGTATGCGTTCTCGCCTGTCAGCAATTCCATAATTGCGACGGCGACTCAGCCGGTCCAGAATACGGATGTCGTGCAGCCTGCATACGATCCTTCCGTGGGCCCGTCGGATCTGCTCGTCAGCGACCTCCAGGCAGGGAATGTTAACTTCCAGTGGAAGCGCAAGGATGGCGCGGACACTTACTACGTAGTTGTCCAGCCTACCAATCCGGGCACCGGCCCGACCTGGCAAAGTCCTGTCATTCATGAGACTGGTCCGACTGTGGCATTGTCGAGCAGCATGCTCGCCGACCTGGCCAGGGTGTTGTCAGGCACCGCATACGCGGGTTCGGTAATGAGCTGGTGGGTATACCAAAGGCACTCCACGGACACCAGTCCGGCATGGGTGCAGAGCCAGGAAAACAGGTTCACCATCGCAGCAACCCCACCGCCGCTGCCGTCCTAGGCCTTGGTATTGTTGCATAGGAAGAGGAGGAGTATTTGAATGGAACGTTGCGCGTATGAGTGGAATAGGCGCCTGATATTTGCCGGCTCGTTGGTAGTGTTGGTCGGCCTGCTGCTTGCAAGCATAGCAGGGGCAGGCACCCCAAATGCGACTTATGTGCCTAATGAGTATCTGGTTCACGTGCAGCCTGGGGCGACGCAGGCGGAAATCAATCAGTCGATCGGCCAGATGGGAGCGACACTCATCAAGCCCAGCGGGTTTCACGATACCTATCTGGTAAGGCTTGGCCGGACGTCTTCGGTTGGGTCGACTGACACGATGCGCGCAACTTCCTATCAACCTTCCAGGTGGGTCATCACGAGTGTTGAGCCGAATGCCATCTGCAAGGCGTATGCAATCCCGAATGATCCGTATTGGAGCGATATGTGGAACATGCGCTCGATTAATATGCCGGCTGCATGGGACTTGGAAAAAGGCTCATCGAGCGTAACGGTTGCAGTGCTGGACACTGGTGTTGCGAATCACCCGGACCTTGCCAGCAGAATCACTGCGGGATACAATTTCGAGGCAAATACCACGGACGCAAGTCAGGACTTGGAAGGCCATGGCACCTGGGTGGCGGGCGCGATTGCGGCGCAGGGCAACAATGGTGAGGGTGTAGTCGGCGTCTGTTGGAACGGCGTTCAGATTATGCCGGTCAAAATCTTAGACGACACGGGCGCCGGCACGTTGGATACGGCGCTCAGCGGCCTTAGTTTTGCCGAGACAAATAACGCCAATGTCGTGAACATGAGCTGGGGCTTCCCGTCGGGCTCCGATATTCCCACATTGGAGAGCAAGCTGGCCGAACTGAACAACCTTGGAATCATCCTGGTTGCCGCCGCGGGCAACAATGGTGAAACGAGCGATCCGTCTATTGGTCCACCGGCGGTGTACCCTGAGTGCATCTGTGTCGCTTCCGTCGGCCCATTCGACGAGATTGCGCCATATTCGAGTTACGGTCCTGGAAAGATAGTAAGCATCGCCGCCCCCGGTGGGGACGATACCGTGGGTAGCTCAGGCTGGGTTTGGAGCACTGCGGTGACTTGGAGCGGCACCACTCCAACCTACACTTACCAGGGACCGTATACTGCTTCGGACGGGACTGCCTGGGGTTGGGAGGGAACGTCGATGGCAACCCCATTAGTAGCCGGAGCTGCAGCGCTTCTGCGCAGCTATGGCGTGGCGCCCGCTAATATTAGAAGCCGATTGATCAACAGTGCGCGCCCCCCCAGTTCAGGGGGCATGGATCCTGTTAAATATGGCGCCGGCATCCTGGACGTTCAGGCTGCGCTGATCAATTCGACCCTCAAGATTGTCACACCTGCCAAGGGCTCCACAGTGAGCGAGACCCCGCAATTTCAGATTGCCATTCAGGGTTTGGACATTAACAGCATCAACGTGTATGTGGATTACGCAGACCTGAATGGTGATGGGATACCCGATAGCTCGACGGAGATTCCGGTAATAAGCGCGTTGAACATAGCGTCGTATCTGAACGTTACGCAGACTGCCATCACATTCACACCCCCCATACCGACGTTGAATACGCTTGTGCCGGGGGTCCATAATATCTACGTATCCGGTTCATCCCTGGCCGATGGCACCACGGTGTCAGACTGGGGGACATTCACGGTTGCCCAGTATAAAGTGACTCAGGGTCTGCACATGTTTGCATTTCCGTATGCATTGCCGAGCCTGACTGCACAAGCGCCTTCGAGTTTCCTGGTCGATGCGAGTGGGAACAGCGCTCAGTTCGGACTCAATCAGTATCCCCGCTCGACCATGATTCGCTGGATAGCCGCGCCACGGTCGTCGACTAGTACTTCGCCTATCGGTTATGTGACTTACTCGCCGGCCAATCCGCTGGATCTGGTTTGGACGAACCCTTACTATACGCTTGATAACGGCACAACTCTTACTGTCGGTGGCGGAATATATACCAACGTTATGACCGGAATGCCGGTCACCGCGGGGCCTGCCGGCTCTGCGTTTTGGCTGATTCTTCCTGAAGACATGTGCATTACCAATGACGTTCCATTGGAATCACTGACTCAATTTGACGGATCAAAGGGCTACCAGATTCAACTGTAGCAGTGGGTGGAATATGTTCGGCAACCCTTATGAGCACGAGATTACGTCGCAGGCTGCGCTGTTTACCTACCAGGGGCAGACGAAGAAGTCTCCTTGACGCTGAAAACGCCGGATGGGTAGGAACAGTTATTTACGGTTACAACGGTTCCGTGTATCAGAGCGTGTCCAGCAACGACATGCTCGAACCCTACCAGGGTTATTGGATAGTCGCATTGGTTGGCGGGACTGATCAGACAACTGCTCTTACAATGACGGTTTTGCCATAGGCAAGCATATTCGTCGTGTCCGCACTGTTAGCGCGGCAATAACACAGGTGAATTGCAGCCGGTGGCGCAGAACACGAAAACGCGAAAGTGATTGACTCCCGGCGTCGGCCGAAATCATGAGGAGAACGCCCGGTAAGGGCGAAGAGGAGATCATCAAGATGAATTATATCCGGGGCATTATCATTTCAATAGCCTGTGCGGGATTGCTGATGCTGGGAGTCTGCGCCTGGTCTCAAAATTCCGGGAACACGGCGCAGTATGTAACGTTGGAAAACCAGTACCATACAGTTCCTGCTGGGTGTTTCAGGGCAGGTTTCATCGGACCTGACAAGTGATGGTCAAAGTGATCCGGCCACCGGACGCTTTGGCGTGGTCACCGAGACGGGTGATCCGCAGGTTCCGGGAGATGATAGGCAGGCGCTGATCGTCCAGTCGCTGTATCCCTGTGGATATTGGGCGTACCTGGAAGGTGAACGTCGGAGGCACTATTTATGTTATTGGTGATTCCGCAACCGGTTCGTGCTTAATATCCGCCGTCTGTGTGTAGTAAATCCGCCTGCTCGCGGGACTCGACCTTGGCAAGGCAGGGCCGTTTATTGATGGCACGTGGCAGATCACGGGCTCTACTGCTCCTGTAGCGACTTTCAGGGTAGCATATCAGTCTAGTGCGCGATCAGGTCAGGTTTCAACTCACGATTGTGAACTCGGCAGCCACGGCTCAGAGCATCGGAGCCGCGATGGAGTGCGCTGCTTCGGAGGAGGATAACGGTCCAGGCGGGTATCCGTTTATTCAGGGTATAGGACAGACAGCCACGCCTGGAGCTCAGCCCCAGGTCTTTGGACAAGTGTTCAGTGGCAGCAATGTGCCCAGTATGTTTGAGTGCTATGACGACGTGCAGAGCCCGGTCGTTGTGGGGCGGACGACACTGAACCAGGCGGATTGTGTTGCGCCTGACTACGTGGCTGTCGGCGAGTGGCAGGCTTTGGCTTCTCCGGCCACCTGGCTCAGCGGGAATGCCGCAGATCCGAATAATTATGTGCCGGACCCCGACACGCCGGTAGCTCAGCTTGCCTGGATGTCGGAGTGGCAGCAGACTGCTATGGCGTCCGGCGCCGCACGAACGCTGGTTACCTATTACGGTGTCGGGGCGGCGAGACCCGCGTGGACTGTGAGCGCGGGCGCAGGTCAGGTGCAAGACAGTGTAGCGCTGGCTGTAGAGGGGCCACGCTCGCTCCAATACGACAGCACTACGACTGGTCAGAACGATCTCACACCCAACCCCTTCAACATAACGGCCTATGTCTATAACCTGGCGACGGACCCCGGCCCTTACAACTGACCGACGTGAATGCCTCGCTGTATCTGCCGGCTGGCTTGCAACTGACGCCGGGTCAAACCGCGGAGCAGACCGTCGGTGATGTGCCGATCAACTCAGAGGGCACACCCGTTCAGTGGACCGTGCAGCCCACTGGCCTATATTCGGGCAATCTGGAATATTTCATTATTGCGCGAGATTCATCGGGTTGGCAGCAGGTGGTTAGCCTTCCGATAGATGGTTCCTGCGACCAAGCAAACCGTTTTCAGATATGGATGGCAGTTGATACAAGTGCCGTTCACATTCAATAACTTCGCGATCAGTCACATATTCAATGGCCTGACACAGGGGATCGTTCGGAGCCGAATACTACAATACGGCCAGCGGCAGCTACGTGCCCGTGCAGCAGGTGCAGCCGGGGCAGGCATTCTGGATGTATGTGAATGGCGTGTCGCAGTCGACTCCGCAAGCGTTCACGCTTGCAGCCGACACGGCGATCGTGGGACAGGAAGATGGAAAGCAGTATGCGGAGCAGGACGTTAGTCTTCTGCCGGGTTGGAACCTGATAGGAAACCCGTTGTCTACCCCGTGTACTGGGGCCAGGTGCTTGTTTATAAGGACGGTGTTGAACAGTTTCGCTCAATCAAGCAGTCCAAAATAGCTGGATAAGCAAAATGCCAGTTTACCTGGAATCCGAACAGCAACTCTTACCAGTACTTGAGCGACTTCGCAGCGCAGTTGCTTCCGTGGCAGGGTTATTGGGTAGGCGCAGTCGCCTGTTACGCTGATCTTCCGGCCGGAGGTATGGCCGGGCGGTGATGTTACGGCTAATCCAGCGGATGGCACATAAATGCGTTATTCACCATCTGGCAGTGAATAATGTGACTTGAGGGGGTCGATCCAAGCAATGGATTGCCCTGTATAGAGTGCAGCGCCGACAGGACGTACCGCGGTGTGCTGCCTGCAAGTAGAGTTTCCTTATGAGGAATCGCGCCTGAAACCTTTCGCGACTGCGCCTGCGGCGAGTCACTGTCGGTTTCACCGCGAAGGGGATGAAAATGCCTTCGGCCATTTTCAGAGGAATCGCGGATGAAAACCTCTCGCATTCTTCCTGCGGAAGAACGCTGTCGGTTTCACCGCGAAGGGATAAAATAGCCTTCAGCTATTTTCGGAGGAGAATACACTATGAGATCTATTCATAAACGTTTGCCCTTGGCGGCATTGATATCGGCATTGCTTCTGTGTGCGGCGGGGACCGGCGTAATGGCAGGGTTAACCCTGACCTGCACTCCGAACGAGGCGACAGCCAACTCCGTGTGGAATTTTACTGCCACCTGGACCGCCAACGTATGGCCGACTGGGTCTCCGGGCACCGCCGCAGGCACTACTGAAGGTCTTACATACGATGAGAATTACGTGGTCGCCTCTGGGGCGCACGCTCCGAGTGCGGTCGGACCAGAGCGCTCGACTTCCGATTCCTGGCTGATGGCTTATCCCTATTTCCTGGGATTCGGGCCTCCGTCACCTTTTACGGCTCAAGATGAGTATTATTACGGTCACTGAATACCGATAAGAATCCAGTTGGCTATGTGGAGCGCCCGCCGGATCCGCTTCAGCCAATTGTCGAATTGGCCAGCAATAGTGAAGCCAGGTATGACCGTGGGCTGAACATAGTTGTAGATGAGTCGGTAAACAACATGGATTCTACGGACGATCCTCCTGTCGTTCGCGGGGCTATTGATCCCAATACGGGTATAAACTGTCATGCAGAATATGATTGTCCCCCATATGGACGCGGTTGCCGCTGTGCCAGGCACGGGCGGCTCGCCTGGGAGTGCTGCAATCCCGGAAATAAAGCCTTTCATTGTTACATCGCATGATCCGGATCTTCCTCATAGGGGTGTGGGCGGACTTCGCCCATAATATTCCGGTGGCTGCGCACCTGACGCAGCTCCAGGACTGGCCCGGAACTCAGCCGCCGGTCAACGTGATTGAGATCGACGACATGAACGCCGCGGACAGTGTAACCCAGTATTATGTCTCTTATTATTATCCGGGCGAAAATTATGTTGCCACCGCTTCCTATCCGCTGCCCGCACCGTATACTGTGTATCAGTTGAAGCCGACCAGGACCGCCAATGGCATGGTGGTCAAGATCAATGATGGCATCCTGCACCTTAACAAGACCCCTTCAGGGGGCGCGGGCACTGCAGCCGGCGGGCTGCTGGGGGTATACGACAACCCAAACCTTGTCAGTCCGGATTATTCCGGCGTTACCAGTAAGCCCACGTCGACCCTTGCTTACGACATACCTGGAACAGCGGGGAAAGCTTACGGCGTAATACATCTGCCTGCCCTTCCGCAGAGTACCGCGATGGTGTACATAAAAGTCAGCTCATACGCCATTGTGAATGTTAATACCGCGATTGTCCCATCGGACTCTACTTCAGCATTATTCAACCTCAGCACGGGCGTTTATGATTCGAAGCAGGGCATCATAAAACTCACGACGCCGCTCTCAGCGCCTACGGTCAACACGACAGTCACGGATTCTACCGGCACGTATACCATCGATACGATGGGGAACAAAGTAGCAATTAAGTTCACGCCGCTCAGCAGGAATGCTATTACCGTGGGGCAACCGGTCCTTCAACAGCGACGGCGATAACCTGTGATCCTCCTGGAACCGTTAACCCGGACACCACTATAGTTCCTAACGCCGAGGGTACATTCAACTTCACCAGTACAACTAATCTTCTCCCGATCGGAACGGACGCGGTTTCGATCACCTATTTGTGCAATGATTCGGATGCAGGCCCCGAGGGCGCTATATGGCTGGACAATATTAATAGTGCCAGCGAAGGCCCGATACCGATGGACTATGATAGTGGAACCCCGGCTACCGGGGCCATATACAAGGTGTCGGTCAGCGCGGGTCTGAATATGAGCAACGATAACCAGTGGCCTCTTCCTGAGTTTGGGGACAGCGGCCCGGGACAGTGGAGCAATAACCATCTTTTATGGGGGTCGGCGCTCAAGAGTGGAACAATTCCACCTCTTTGGTATGCGCCGCGGCTTATAGCCGGTGTCCTTGGCGTTGCTCAAACGATCAATAACCCACCTATCCATGCGATAGGCTATATGACCCCACAACCATATTTCTACGACACGAATTTGTCTTCTGTAATCGTCCACGACAGCCGCCCGAGAGAGCTCTTAACGAACGGCAATCTGGAGATGATCGATCACGCCGGCATTGCTTTCCACAGCCTGCCTAATGGCACGGGAGCCGGCCTGTCTTTCTTGACGTGCTATCCGGATCCCGCTCCTAATGGGGTAGGGTGGCCACAGGGGTATGACATATATCCGGTGACAGTAGAGCCAGTCCAGGAATTGAACTCTACCGAGCCGAACGATGGCTCCAGCTCGACTGAGTTCGTATTCAGAGTCAGATACAATAATGCAGACAATCTGCCTCCACTATCGTGGATGCATTACTGGAATGATCCGTGGTTGTTCAACGGGGGCGAGGTCGAGACCAAGGCCGATGAAAGCGGCGTTATATTATATCTCGATGAGTCGGGAACGGGCGACTATCATCCTCACTTTATGCAGCCGGAGGTTACGACCCAGACAGGGGCGGGCAACGTCTACGTTTACAGGGTTATTCCGCACAGCGCGATCGGCATATTTAACGCCCCGCCGCCCTACCCATTGGGCGATCTATATGACGGGGGTTATGGCGTATACAACTTCGACAATACACTGTATCAATCGCTGTCAATTGGCGTATACCACTATTTCTTCGGGTGCTCCGATGACAGTATTGTTCTCGACGATGCCAAGACATATCTGTTCGATTGGCAGCCGAATGAAACGGAGTGGGGCTACACCTCCATCCAGGATAATTCAGACTGGCTGAATCACGAGAGTACCGGCACGGATCCTTCAGTTATCCGCCAGGTCGCCGGTTACAGTGCGATCAACCGCGCTCCGCAGCGCGTGCCATCGTGCGTAGGTGATCCGAATGTTACTGGTCCATACGACTCAACAATCTACGTAGACCGGCCGGATCGTGTGCCGGGCCTCTTCGAGCAGACTTTGCAGACAAATCTCGGAACTACTTATCCCTGGAAGGCGTCACAGCATCCTGAGATTACTTGCAGCCTGGGGATGTACCAGGTACAATCCCGACACTGACACGGGAGACTCCATGGACGATCTCTTCGTGAGGTGGGACGACCCGAAATATGGCAATGGGCGTTTCCTGGGCACAATAGACCCGTTCTACAGAGCAGTCAATCCTGACCTGCCGGGCGCTTTTGCGTCGTCATCGCTGTCCGCTCTCGCAGAGACATGCGGTTTGACCAGCCAGACGGACATAACATTCCAGGTGCTGTTTCAGCAAATCAATGATACTGCGCCGAATTACGTGCAGGTATACATAAACAACGCGAACGAGATGACCGGCACTGATACAGCGCATGCTTTCACAGCCTATACTATGTATCCCAGTCCTAATCAGACGCAGCCGTATGACTATAAACACGGCGTATGGTACCAGTACACCACTAAGCTTCCTATGGGGCCGCACACGTACTATTTCCAGGCCTATGATGGAATACACGAGGCAAGGTATCCCGTCCGGCCCGACCAGTTAAACTATGGGGGCGCAGGCAGCTATTATAATGATTGGTGGGTACCAACCAGCAGTCTCGAGACCGATCGCGGCACCGCGAGCTATGTCGACAACGACTATTGCCCTGGACCCTTTATCAACCATCCGTGTGTGTTGAGCCAAAATACCGTGACGCCGGGCACCGGAAAGCAGGGGAATCAGTTCGAGTACAGGGTAATGTATGCCGATCCTGATGGGCAGAGAGTCTACAGCGCGAAGCTCACCATAGAGATTAACGATCGAGGTGACACACGCACGTTCGATATGATACCGGAGAGTCCGTTCGCCGACCCGACCGCGAATCATTCACAGGATTACATGAATGGCGTCTACTACTACCTGGACACCGCTTCCATAGGCGACCTGGTCCTTGAACAGGGCACGCGGCGCTATTATATGGAGTTTACAGATGACTGGGGCAGGCAGTTCGATGTGACCGACACCGTAGCCGGTGAGGCAACCAGGCTGCCCGCCGGCGATGGCAACTGGATAGACGGACCGATCGTGTCTGCAAACCATGCGCCTACTCTCGCGAACGGAAGTGTGCAGTCACAGGACGGCACGTCAAACGCCGCCACTCTGTGGACCTATAACGTTACCTACCGTGACTTGGACAACGATCCGCCAGCCCTTATCAAGGTCTATCTTGGCTTGCTTGAACCCGACGGGAGGACCATCCTGTGGGATACCGGGCATACGATGTTACAAGATGACCCGACCAATACGGTGTACAGCAACGGCATATCGTTTAGTTACCAAACAAGATTGGGAGCCATTGATTTAGTGGATCCCAGCGGGTACTCAACCTCAACCGAAGCAGGACCTCTATGCCTTTGAAGCGTACGATGGCGCTGCCTGGGCCACCTATAATTCATCCGCGGTGGATGAAGACAGGTCCAACGCTGCGGGCTGCTACGTGCTTCAGAACCTTGTGCCACTGACCACGGATGAGTTTGCCATCAGGCCGATAATTGCACAAAGGGGAACAGTCAATGCGGCTGGTAATGCGGTCACGCCCGATAGCCCGGGAGATATAATCAAGGTCTGGGGCGTCTATCAGACGGAAAACCTGGATCAGGACCCAACTTATACTACGAACTACTATAACAGTGCTGCGGTATACAACCCGGGTGATCCTACCGTTCCTCTGATAGCGGGTGCGCCCTCGGGAGTTCTATGGATCCAGTATGAAGCTCAGTCACCGATAGTCGGTCCGCTTCCTATTAATCTACCCGCGCCCGCCGGTGTCATTCCGGACGCGCAGTTATACCAGAACTATTCGAGCAATCCGACTCCGATATTGATCGATGACCAGAAGAACGGCTGGATCTCATCAGACGATCCGACAGACCATGGTGTCATGGTAATGCACGCTGTGGCCGCAAATGCAAATCTGCCGACACTGACGTATGTTACTCCCGACAGTGCCGCTAACATCGCATCGATCGAAGGAATTTACGACAATCCGTTGTTGACCGGCACGAACTACTACGATCCAACTGTTCTGAATGAGCCGGCCGTTCAGACCGGCACGGTGACAGAAGGAACAGATGGCAATCTATATGCCAGCGCGAGCTGCGTATATCCCAGCGCGAATGACCCGTGGCCGCTGGGCGGGAATGATAAGATACAGGGTGTTTTCGCTGCGGCGGATCTGTCGGGCGCTAATTACTATGGAGGACAGCTCCAGTGGCAGCAGGCTCAGGCGGAGGGTACCCTCAGCTTATCCAGTGTTTGGCCGGACAATCCTTGGGACATTGCTGTGATCTCCGGTGTTTACCAGACGATGGTCGCTTCTTCGGGCGCGACGAACTATATCACGACAAATACATCCGGGTACCGAATCCGTTTGTTACGCCACCGGGCCCGACAAATGAGTTCATACCCCTTAGTACCGCTTTGGCGTCGCCGGGGCCTGCATTCATATACTACTACCCGGCAGTCGCTGCAAACCAATACTATAACCCGCCCAGCAGTGCGATTGGATCGAATGGCCAGCCGAGCGGACCGGGTGGCACGTATTGGATACCGCTGAATGTTAAGCCCGGCGCCTCGGGCGCGCCTGCTGTTGGCAGCACGGTATACATACAGGCCCTTACGAGGAGCTTTAGCTGCGGCGATTCATCCTTGAGACTGACGACGCCTCTCCCTGAAGTGTCGATGACTGCCACGGCGGTCGCGGGCCAATACGTGCTTGCTATCCCGACCCCGGCGCTAATAGGCAGAGTAGACGGAGTATTCACTTCGTCGAGCCTGACCGGAACGAACTATTATTCGGGTGCGCAGAGCGTTCCGACTAATCCGTACACAACCGGAGACACGTTGATCCGCCTGTCAGCGCCGTTGAGTGGCACTGTCTATATAGCATACGTGCCGCTCAACCGGTCTGTTTATCTCAGTTACTCGGACATAAGCTTCACGCATCAAGCCCGCGGCACGGCCGTCGATGCGATACTACCGGATGGAATGACGCTGTCATGGGCCCAGGGAGTATCCTACTTCATGCCGGATGGTTGGTCGGTGCCGAACGTTCACATGCGTGGCAATACGACGGACGTTACCGCCGGCACGGTTGGTATATGGCTTAATTCAGACCTGTCTCAGACCAACTATTTCAATCCCAGGTGGACCTCCCGGTACATAGATATAACATCCGGAACGGACATTATACCCGCTACCGAGGACAATAGACCGGCTACGCTTACCGCGGCTTCGGTCCCGCAGGGGCAGTTGCCCGCAGCAGGTTCAGGAGTGAGCATGGGAACATTGCGGCTTTCCACTCTCGCTCCAACTGGGACCAATTACATGTACGCCCGCTATTATCAGTTCGGCGACTACCATATAGACAGGTGGAACCGGAACGTAATGTTCATTACAAATCCGGCGCTGCCTGCGGGGACCAGCCTCCAGGCGTCCTACTTCTTCGGAACAAAGATGCCGCAGTTGCTGACGGCAAACACGCCTCCAACTCTGTCGCCACCGACAACGAATGGGAAGGCTGCGGCCAACTGGGGTTTAACCGAGTTGACTTCTACGCTGACGCCTGTCCAGGGGTCACGAAGCGCGCAATACGTATACTCAGTAATCTATGAGGACCCGGACGGACCTAACGGGCAGGCTCCGGAGTATGTGAGGGTGTATATCGACGGTGTTGCCTACGATATGACTCCCGCATACACTGGCACTCCTCCATATGGCTCGGGGGCCTTATACACATACACTCCGCCCAGCGGACTTACGGGAGGTTCTCATAAGTACCACTTTGAGGCCTCAGACGGTGCGGCAGTTGCGTGGCTTGATGATGTTCCGCCTTACTCACATCAGAGTATTGTTGGATCAGTTGTATCATCGGTGGTCGATTTTAACGGGCCGTGGGTAGATAATCCTCCGGATCTTACCGTCGGCGCCGCGTCGCCGAATCCGACCTCGGGCAGTATCGCCACGACGGAAAGTATCGATTACACGGTTACATACGACGATATGGATAATGATCCGCCTTATTTCTACAATCCGGTCACGGACATCTATGATAACCTGGACGGCAATGGCGTTCCTGATGGCCTGGATTGGTCGGGATCTCCGAGATTGTGGATTGATTCCGGCACTACGGATCAGACCTACTCCGGTGTTACATCCGCCTTGAATGACGATCCTCTTGCGCCTGGCAAAAAGAGGATTATAGTTGCGACGACCGCAAGCGGAAGTAATCCAAACTGGACTCAGAACGAGTTCGCCGGCCAGTTGCTGCAGATCACCAACGGCACCCTGCTGAACCGGGTGTATTTGATCCAGAGCAACACTGCCAACACTCTGACACTGTCTACAGATGATTTGCTGAAGGACGGTGTAGTAGCAGGCGGGGCCAACGCCAGTGCGTTCGTCATCAATGGCCTGCTTTTGTCCAAGGTCGATCCAACCCAGCAAAACTATACACAGGGCATAGCATACAAGGTTACTGTGCCGGGATTGGCGGTAGGTTCTCACAAGTTCCACTTTACCGCCCGCAGCAGGCTAACGAAGCCACAATGGCTGCAGACTGAGATGCTCGCGCTGATACCGCCGCAGATGCCGGTTGCCTACTCGTCTCTGGCACGATTCCCTGCCAGCGGCGAATTGACCGGTCCTACGGTATCCAGCCAGCCGCCGACCGGCGTCGTGGCGCCGACTCTAACCAGCGACGCAGACCATTCGCTCTACGTTGGTCCTACATATCAGCGTGTGGCTGTAACTTCAACCACCGCAGTCGGGCCTATCGACGCGACCGCGTTTGCGCTGATCCGTGAAGTTCGCGGGGTATACAAGAACGCGAACGACTTCGATCTGACTGCTGTTCCGGACAGCGCGACGAATGTGGCGAACGGCTATTACGATCCGGTGGCTACGACGACTCCGTTCCAGCCCGGGGATCAGACCATAAAACTGACCACAGCTATTCCCGCGTCTATAGCGGGAGCGCCGATGGTGCAGTTTGCTGTGCCTACTCTCGATACAACCACGAATATAGCATCACTTCAGAGCGTCACGCCGGATGATCCGACGGTTATCGATTCCGTGGTAGCGGTATCGCTGAACCCGGACCTCTCGGGTGTTAACTACGTTTCCTCGGCTTCTCCGCCACCGCCGACCCTGGGTGGTACTGTATCGTTTAACACCATAACGTTGACCCAACCCCTGCCTGCAGGAACTACACGGGTGTATTTGGAGTACACGCTGAAGTCGGGCATCACATATCCGCCGATGTATGTGGAATACTTCAAGATGACAAGCACGAACCCACTGCTCGCCACTGATACGGCTACGTTCAGGGCGACATACCAGGACGCCGGTGGCTACCCTCCAAGTTATCACGATGGATACAGGGTTACGTAAACGTAGTGTTCGATGACATCGGAACCTCTCAGGCAATGCATTTGTTGATTCCGCCTACGCTGGCACAGGTGCCGGATTTCACGAAGACTAACTGGTTTACCACTGATCCGATTACCCTGCCGCAGGGCACTCACACGTACCACTTCGAGGCATCTGACGGATGGTTCGTTGTGAGATACCCATCACCACCGTCCGGTCCTATAACGGGAAGCGATTATACCGTCAGCGTGAGCTACAAGCCCGTACTTTCGGCTGGTGGCGTCACCCCGGCGGTTGGAGCAATATCACAGGCGTTCAACTTCACCGTAACATATACGGATCAGGATGGAACGTCAGCCACGCCGCCTCACGTGTTTATGAGGATAATTCAGAACAGCAATCCGCCGGTCGAGCTTACACCTCGGGACATGACAACGACATCTACCAGCTCGAACTATGCATCCGGTGTTGTATATCAATATACGTCCGATCCAACAAAGGACATATTCACACCAGGTACATATAATGTGATCTTCGAAGCGACTGATGAACTCGGTGAAGCAGCCGATCCATACCCGGGAGCTACGGATCCGCCGGTTAAGTTCACCTGCGGAAATTATACGAGTATCCCGGTTCTGACAAATCCTCAGGTTCTGGCAACTGGGACCAATCTACCTGAGGGCGATCTGAACTCGACGTTCACTTATCAAGTTACGTATTCGGACAGCGACGATCTTCCGCCGGTTTCCAACGGACAGAAAGATGTCCTCAACGTGAGCATCTACAACCTGGATCTACCGGCTGCCCAGCAGTTGATACAGACACTTCCGATGACCAGGGTTACTACGGGCGCGGTGGACTACACGGCGGGAGTCGCTTACCATACGACTTCGACAATATCAGGTAAATCACTGCAGCCGGGACGGCACTCGTTTGTGATAACTGCATCCAACGGCATTAATGCCGCGGTTCCGGTTACCGGAAGTGGACCAACACTGCTGCTTCCGTATTTCGACAACGTCAAATTGATTTCTGCTGACCTGACCAACGCAGGTGACCTCGTTAAGGATCCTGCCGCAGCCACATCAGTGACAAATTCACTTGTAGGGGACAATGTGTTGCTCATCGGCAATCTAGAGTTCCCGGTGGGTACTACGACAGCTCCGCCCTCGGAGGTCACGAACATTGTCGTTCAGGTGACAAAGCCGGATGGAACTTCTCTAAGTCTATCGGCTACGGGACAGTTGGCTACCGGAAGGACTTACTACCTGAATGTTAGTTACCCCACCGGCACCGACCCGGCATTGCAAACAGGCACGAGCTTGACTCTGTCTGCCAGCGGTACCTGGCAATTCGGAGTGTCGTGGGCAGGCGGATCCGGATGGGATAGCGCAACATTGAATCCCAATCTGAGCGCATCGGTCGGCGGTCCGATGCGCACGATGGCTGTTGCAGATCCGACGAACCCTGCGACCAGCATTCCTGTTGTCGATATGGTTGCGCCTCCGAAGATCATGGGCTCGACCGACATAGGTCAGGTCTTCGGGTCGGATAAGGCAGTTAATATGCAGATTGTAAAGTGGGATCCGGCATCGAGCAGCTATATTCGCTACGGAAATGGTCCGTTCCCGGCGTGCAGCCCGGGAGATGCATTCTGGATAAAGCCGAACTCGACGTACGTCGCGACATACCCCGCGGTGGCAATCACGACCGACGAGATAAATGATGGGCTGTTGGCATCCGCCGATCCGCAGTTCCCTCTAGATGTTACGAAGGACTACAGGCTGATAAATGTCTTTGTCAAGGACTATACGAAGGATTCCACGGGAAAAGTCCTGCCGTGCACCATATCGTTGACGACTGGCTGGAACCAGTTCGGTGATATCTTCTTCAATTGGAAGAAGGACGCCACGGGGGCCGACCTCATCCCAAAAGTGGATGTTGGAATCCCAATCAGCGAACTGAGTGTTGTCTACTTGAATCAGACCAAATCATTCGCTGATGCCGTGACTGCTAACTGGATACGCGGGTATGCGTGGCGCTACGATGCCAGCCAGAACAAGTACGTGGAAGTGAGCCCTACGGACGCTGGAGCAGAAACAGTGCTGTATGCTTGGAGCGGTTACTGGATAAGAGCATTCGTTAATTGTCAACTGATCATTGATCCGAACACCACGTATAATGGTACAATGTCGGTCAAGGGTCTGGCTAGTGCGGTGAAGCCTGCGTCGGCAACATCTAATAGCAATATTGATTTGCCGCCTGCGGTTCCAAACTAGTGTTGAACGCAGAACCAGGCGCGGCTCGGGAATGGCCCCGAGCCGCGCCAAATATCACCAGTGTTGTAATGAACTTTGTGGAGGATTCACGATGAATGGAAGAGGCTGCCCTTGGAAATGGCTTGCCTTATGTGTTGTGATTAGTATTGTCGCAGTGGGTACGGCGAATGCCGGACTCTTCGGACTGGGAAAGGGCAAGAAGCATGCAGGAAAGGCATCTCGATATTCGTTAGTGGTGTTTCCTTTCGACAATGGCACTGATACAACTGTGCCTGACTCATACGGGGGCTATGTCGCGTCCGATGTGCGCACTATGCTGACCGGGAAATCAGAGTATATTCCATATCTTTATACGGATCGGCTGCCATCCGTTCAGAGGGCCAAGGAAGAGCAGTCCCTGAAACCGTCGGATGTTAATCCACCGTTTGCCGATGATAAGTTGAAGCCGCTCAAGATTGCGCAGGTCATTGGCAGCGATTACTACCTTGTAGGATCGATAGAGGAGATAACCGTCGATACCGCCAAGAAAGTTGCGACGGTGACGCTGAAAGCAGATGTGTTCGATACAAGGAACGGAAGGCTGGTTCGGACTTGTCTTGTTTCCGGTCGCACGCCGGAGACGGTGAAAACGTCCGAAAGCGGAGGATCTCAGAGACATTGCGAAAGGCGCCGCTGTTACCAGACTCATAGCGGAAATAACAGCAGATGAGTCGTCTTCGAGTGCAGACCCTGCAGTGAAGCCTGAAGATACAGCGGCAGCGGGTCAGACCCAGACCCCGGCTCCCGACAAGCCGCTTGCAAAAGCCGCCGCGCCGCAGAAATAGCTTCGGGTCCGATTATAGAGTAAGCAAAGGGACAGCCTAACAGACTGTCCCTTTATTATTCATCCGTCGTAAGCAATCGCCCGAGAACTATTCGTAAGGCGCAACTTCCTCAAGTGGCAGGAAATGTCCGAATGTCGGGACAGTGGTATCCAGCGCAGCAGCCCATTTGATCCCATTGCTGATGACCCTGAGCACTTCCTCCTGGTAGAACGTGGGGTAAGTCTCGTGGCCGGGCTGGAAGTAGAAGATTTTGCCTCGGCTGCGGTGGAAACAGCAGCCCGTGCGGAAGACGTTTCCTCCGGCAAACCAACCGATCATAACCAGCTCATCCGGCTGCGGAATGTCAAACCGCTCGCCATACATCTCTTCATGCTCGATTCGAAGTACCTCCGGAAGACCCTCGGTTATTGGATGGGCGGGGTCGATCACAAAGATGCGTTCCTTCTTCGCCGATCTCTCTCCACTTCAGATCGCATCCGGTGCCCATCAGTTTCCTGAATAACTTGGAATGATGGCCGGAGTGCAGCACCACAAGTCCCATGCCCTCGAGCACTCTCGCGTGGACTTTATCGACGATGTCGTCTCTCACTTCACATGAGCCAAATGGCCCCACCAGGTCAATACATCGGTGTTTGCCAGCACTTCATCGGTCAAACCGTGGTCCGGTTGATCCATAGTCGCGGTGCGCACCTCAAGCCCCGGCTGCTTCTTCAGATAGTCGGCAATGGCAGTATGCATACCGTTGGGATAGACCTGCTGCGGTTTGCCTCCCTCGATTTGCTCGTGCCTAAACTCGTTCCAGACAGTTACGCGTATGACGCTGCTCATATATCCCTCTCATGTATCACATTGGGCGATCCGCGATTATTAGAATACCCAGTCGCCGTTCATTACTTAGCCTGGCCCGCTCCCAAGTCCTTCCGACATTCCTCCGCGATGCAATAATGTCGGCCTATGGCATGCATTTGACTACAGATACTGCGTCTTGCCTTCTTTCTTCAGCTCTTCCAACAGATGCTTTATGTCTTGCGAACGCCCACTGGGCAGAACCAATACCACGTCGCCTGAGTCGACAATCACCATGTTGTCAAGTCCGACCGTAGCAATCATGCACCCTTTGAATGTATCAGGCAGTTGTGAGTGTCCAGTCCGACGTGATTGCCCACAACCACGTTGCCGTTCTCATCAGGTTCCATGATCTCCTGCAGCGATGCCCAACTGCCCAGATCGTTCCAGCCGATCGATGCGGGTATCACGAATATACTTTTTGCATGCTCCAGGATCGCATAGTCTACCGAAATTCTGGGGAACGCGTCATAGATCTCTTCGAATACCTTGGTTTCCGCAGGCGTTCCAATTGCGCCATCGTAGCGTATGAGGAGCCTGTAAATGTCGGGCGCGTAGTCCCGATAAAGGCCGGTGATCGTCTTTGCGGACCAGATGAACATTCCGCTGTTCCAGACGTAGTGCCAGGACGATACATACTCCTCAGCCGTTCGAATATCCGGCTTCTCTTTGAAGCTAAGGACTTTGTGAACCTCGATGTCGTCCACGCTGCGGTGCTCTTCCGCCATTTGGATATATCCATAGCCCGTGGCCGGCCCGGTCGGCTTGATTCCGATAGTTACAATGTTGGGTCCTTCAGACGCAATCAGTTCGCCGACCTCGAGGAGCCGGCGGAAGTGTTTTTCTTTGGAGATCACGTGATCGGCGGGAGTAACCAGAATGACTGCGTCCGGATCTTTCTTATTGATCAGAGTAGCTATGATTCCAACCGCCGGCGCGGTGTCTTTGCCCATCGGTTCTCCCACGTAGTTTTCTTTCGGGAGCCACGGGAGCTGGTCCCTCACGCTCTGCTCGTGCGAACGATTTGCTATCACGTAGATGTTCTCATGCTCGACCATGGGTTCCAGGCGGCGAACAGTCTCCTGCAAGAGCGTGTTCTCGGAGTAGAGGTTCTGAAACTGCTTTGGTTTATCCTGGCGCGATTTGGGCCATAGTCGGGTCCCGGCCCCGCCCGCGATGATTGCTGCGTACATTTTTGTCCTCCAAGTTACTGCGGTCCCGCCAAACTACGGCGCCAAATGCCATTGATGTCGCCGGGCTGCAGGCGGTGCACAACCTGATTATATATTTGAGACCGCTCGAATTGTAACACTATCACCTGCTTTGTCAAGCCGTTCGGAGACGCGCGGATTTGACAGGGCCGGGCTGACTCCTGTATCCTTAAAAAAATATGTATACGTCCGAACCCCGTTATTGAGTTATACCCACAAGATGAGGTTGTTAGTCAACAAATCTAAACTGTCAGGATCAGTGGAGATTCCAGGGTCCAAGTCGCACACCATTCGAGCTGTGGCTATTGCCTCGCTCGCCCAGGGCGCGTCTGTGATACGCAAGCCACTCGCAGCGCTGGACGCCATGGCAGCGGTGAGCGCTTTTCGCCTGCTGGGGGCTGAAATACTGGTCCCCGACGATTGGCTGGTGCGCGGCGTGGCAGGGCGACCGGGCGTTCCCGAGAATATCATTGATGTTGGGAACTCAGGAACAACGCTGTACATCGCTCTTGGAGCGGCTTGTCTCTCGTATGGCTGCGGTGTTTTTACCGGAGACGATCAGATCAGGCGAAGACCTGCACAGCCTCTTATCGAAGCGCTTAATAAACTCGGAGCAATGGTCGAATCGACTCGTGGCAACGGATTGGCCCCGATCATCGTGCGTGGACCGATGCGGGGTGGGTTCGTCAAGCTGGACGGCAGCAAGACGTCACAGTATTTGACCAGCCTGCTCATCAACTGCCCTTTGGCTCAGGCAGACTCGACCATCGAGGTTGAAAACCTGATCGAGAAACCCTATGTTGAAATGACCCTGAAGTGGATGCGCGAGCAGGGAATCAAGGTCGAAAGCAGCGATTTCAGGCGTTTTGAGGTTCCGGGAGGGCAGTGTTACAGGCCATTCGACAGGAGCATTCCCGCGGATTTTAGCTCTGCTGCGTTCTTCCTTTGCGCGGCGGCGATAACCGGCGCCGACTTGACGCTGCTCGGGTTGGATATGAACGACGTCCAGGGCGACAAGGCTGTGGTTAATGTGCTGGTCGAGATGGGCGCCCAAGTGGAACAATGCGAGGGTGGACTTCGTATAGTCGGTGGAAAGCTCAAGGGAGCTGAGTTTAACCTCAGCGACACCCCGGACGCGCTTCCTGCTCTCGCCGCAGCCGCCTGTTTTGCCGAGGGCGAGACGAGGCTGGTGAATGTCGGGCAGGCGCGGCTGAAGGAAACCGACCGCATTGCGGTAATGTGCGCAGAACTTGGCAAGATGGGCGCGGATATTCAGGAGTTGCCTGATGGACTCATCATCAGAGGCAGTGATCTTCGACCGGCGATGGTTAACGGCCATTACGACCACCGTGTAATAATGGCTTTGGCGGTTGCGGGAATGTGCCTGGATGGTGAGACGACAGTCTATTCGGCGGAAGCGCTTAACGTGACGTTTCCGACATTCGTCAATCTGATGAGCTCCGTAGGGGCTGATATGTGTATGAGTGATTAGTCATTTGGAGGTTGAGAAAGCTTGTTAGGCAACACGTTCGGAAGAATGTTCAGGGTGAGTGCGTGCGGTGAGTCCTACGGCGACGCCCTCGCGGCAATAATCGATGGTTGTCCGGCTGGGATGGCCATTTCCGACGAGGAAGTGCAACAGGAGTTGGACGCCAGGCGTCCCGGCACCAGTCCCATAGACTCGCCTCGCCAGGAAACGGATCAGGTCCACATCTTTGCGGGTGTGAGAGATGGTGTTACCACGGGTGCGCCGCTGGGGATGATAATCTACAACGTCGACAGGCACGACGTTCACGTAAAGCAGTATTACGACGTCAAGGATCTCATACGTCCGGGTCACGCTGAATACACCTACATGATAAAATACGGCAAGTTCGCTGACTGGTGCGGAGCGGGTAGGGCAAGCGGGCGCGAGACGTGCATGCGTGTGGCGGCGGGAGC
Source organism: uncultured bacterium (assembly GCA_963775535.1). GTDB lineage: Bacteria > Armatimonadota > UBA5829 > UBA5829 > UBA5829 > CAVZJH01. The sequence continues at coordinate 133,356 of CAVZJH010000055.1, forward strand.
GGTTGCAAAGAAGGTCCTGGCGCATCACGGCATCAAAGTGCTGGGCTATGTCAAGGAATGTGCCGGAGTCAGCGCCCGTGAACTGACCTTCGAGGAAGTGGAAGCCAATTACCGAACAAATATGATCAACTGTCCCGATGAAGAAGCGGCTAAGAAGATGATCGATCGTGTCCTTGAGATCAAGGACGAGGGAGATACAGCGGGCGGGATCGTCGAAGTTATAGCGCGCGGAGTCCCTGCCGGTCTGGGTGAGCCCGTTTTCGACAGGCTGAACGCGACCCTCGCTCACGCGATGATGAGTATAGGGGCGGTCAGAGGCGTCGAGTTCGGCGCAGGCTTCGGAGTGGCACGAATGAAGGGCTCCGAGTGCAACGATATCCCCTACACCGACGGAAAAACGGTTCGGTTCCACACTAACCGGGCGGGCGGAATCGAGGGCGGCATTTCCAACGGTGAGGACATTGTTATCAGGTTGGCTGTCAAACCTACTGCTACGATTTCCATAGACCAGCAGACCGTGAACATGGCCCAAATGAAGAACGAGAAGCTTGCTGCTATTACCCGAAGAGACCCGACTATCACCGCGAGGCTGGTTGCGGTTGCCGAAGCTATGGCTCGTGTGGCGATCCTGGATCACCTGATGATGTGGCGCGGCTACGACGCGGTACAGGATATCGAGCATTCGTGGAAGTGAACAGCGGGGTGTAACCCAGAGATTTCAACGCCTGCTGCCTGTATACCTCGGCAGCAGGCATAACGCCAATATTCAAGGTCCACCCACCTGGGACGCACGCGAGGGAATAAGACTCGCCGCTTAAGATGCGGCGGCAAACGGGTTGACGGGCCGACTAGCTAGGCCAGTGCCATTCTCTGTAGACAGCCATAGCGTAGGACATTGGGACCATTACCACGATTCCTACAACCGTGGCTACTGCAACTACGATCAGGGTAAGAAATCTTACCATGAGCGACTCCTCCAATTCACCGAAGCTAATGCACGAATGTGCCTGCGAGCGCATTCGTGTGCCCACTCGGTTATCCTGCCAGAATCAATGATACTCTTGCAAGAACTGTACCATTCAGCATGGCGGCGAGTTCGTGTACATAATCCGAGTTCACTTCGCGTGCCGAGCGAAGCGAGTCGAAATGTCCCGTGCCGTCACGTCGACTATCCCGCCCAGTGCCATTCTCTGTAGATGGCCAAAGCGTATGACATTGGGGCCATCGCTATGAGCCCTGCAAGGGTGACTACTGCAACTACGATCAGCGCTAAACTCCTAAACATAAGTGACTCCTTCACTGCAGCGAAGCTAATGCACGAATCTTCAGACGCTCCGCCTGTAAAACGATTCGTGTGCCCACCCGATAATCCTGCCAGGATTATATATACTCTTGCAAGAACTGTACCATTACGCAAGATAGCGGGGATCTGTATAGATAATCTGAGCTTGCTTCGTGTGAGTCGTCTCAATCCATGCCGGCATTGACAAAGCTTCCCGTTGCCTCTACGATAGAAAGTGAAAAAGGTATCACAGGAGCGCTTAACCGTATGAGTATCATCCGCAACCCGGAACTGCGTGGAGTACTCGGCCTCATTCTGGTAATACTCATCGTGGGAATAATCATGGCCGCGACCACTGGTAAGCTCGAGGAATGGACCGGTATTTCCATTTTTCCCAGCTCGATAGCTTTAGACAAGATCATCTTCGTGTCGAACCGAACCGGCTCAAACGAGCTCTATATAATGAACACAGACGGATCGCATCAAAAGCCGCTTACATCGAACGCGCATGTAATGTCTCCTCCCGCGATATCAGCGTCGGGCAAGCGCATAACGTTCGTCGGTGCATTCGACAGCGGGAATCAGGTGTGGTTCGTAACTCCCGCAGGTAGCAGTCCTGAGCGCCTGACAAACGCAACCGGTCCTAAAGAGCTTCCTCAATACAGCCCTGACGGGAAAAACCTGTCGTTTATCGCGAGCGGTAAGGTCTATATTTCTGATCTCAACGGTGACAACCTCGACCCAATACTTCCGACTCACGATGAGACTCAAGCCGCGATGGCGGAGCGAAGTGCTTTGCCGGCATACAGCGAGTATGCGTGGTCTCCCGACAGCAGAAGTCTCGCCGGAGTGATGAAAGGCCAGGCCGGCAATGATGTGCTTATTCTTCTGCCCAAGCTCGATGGAAAGGTTGTTCCTCTCCTGGCGGTCGCTCAAGGCGCGGGGGAAGGTGGAATGCTGGCATTCATTCCCAGTCCGGGTGGCCAGCCAAAACCGCTCATGCCCGTTCCAAGCGGCCAATACGCCAGGATAAGCGGTATTAGCTGGGCTCAGAACAAGGCGGTGTTTGCTGTATCGGTCGTTGCGGGAAAGGGCAGCGCGTTGCTGTTGTTTGACAGGGACCAGGCGACATGTAAGCCGCTGGCGCGTTTCAACAATCAGGAGATGAGCGCTCCGGCGCTTTCGCCGGACGGCTCCGAACTTGTTGTTGCCGTGAGTTCCGCGAGCGCCGGTTCCCCCGGTGGGATGTTCAAGATGAACCTGGCGAATGGCGCCGCGCAGCCGATTGCCAACGGCAACTTTGATTCTCCCCGTTACTCGCCCCGCGGCGATGCGATATTGGCTGTTGAAATCGGCAGTAAGCAGGGAAAGCGAGACATCGTATCGGTCGATGCGTCCAGCGGCCAGGTGAAGCGGCTTACCACGGACGGCGGCAGTTTTGACCCGATATGGTCCCCAGTATCTGAAAAATGATTTGTCCCAATCACCCATACCTTATGGACCAGCTCATTCCATACATCGGGAACAAACGCAAACTGCTCCCGCTGATCCACGAGGCCATAGGCAGGACCGGGGTGCGTTCCGGCACGTTTTTCGATGTGTTCGCCGGGAGCGGCGTCGTGGCGAGGCTTGCCAAGCTGCTCGGTTTCAGAGTTGTGGCCAATGACTGGGAGCCATACTCGGAGACTATCAACACGGCGTATATCGCGAACAATACGGCTCCTGAGTTCCGAGACCTGGGCGGAATAGCGAACGCGTTCGGCCTGCTCAACGCGCTTCCCGGTGAGAGGGGATACATCGCCAAACACTATTGTCCGGCGGATGATGAGGAATATAACGTTGCAATCGAGCGGATGTTTTATACGCAGCGCAACGGACGGCGTATAGATGCGGTCCGGGAGCAGATAAAAGCCTGGCGAGACCTCGGGATGGTTGATGATGCGGAAGAGAGCCTGCTGCTCGCCTCTCTTGTGTATCAGGCGTCCTATTGCAGCAACACGTCGGGTGTATTCAAGGGGTTTCACTGTGGATGGGGCGGCGCGACAAAGACCGCGTGGTACCGCATAAGGAGCCTCCTGGAGCTGAAGGCGCCACTGCTGTATGATAACCGTGCCCAAAACGTTGTCCTGCGGGGCGACGCTTTGGCTGTCGCAGGAGATGTCGAGTGCGACATCGCGTATCTTGATCCGCCCTACAACCAACATCAGTACGGTGCGAACTATCACCTGCTCAATACCATAGTGCTGTGGGACAAGCCGCCAGTGAGCGAGCACATATCCGGCAACGGGCATAAGGACAAGGCGGCAATAAGGAAGGACTGGCGCACGGCGCGGCGCAGTATGTACTGTCACAAATCGGCGGCGTTGGATGAGCTGGAGGGTCTCCTGCCGAAGCTGCGTGCAAGGCACATCCTGCTCAGCTACTCGACAGAAGGTATCATCCCGGTCGAAGCGCTTATCTCACTCCTGGGTGAGTGGGGCGAAGTGAGTGTCGCCGTCAGGAAATACAAGCGCTACCGTGTGAGCAGCCAAAGGCCCTCGCCTAAGCAGCACACTGTGGAATTTGTGGCCATTGCAGATACTCAGGGCCACAGGCGGCAAGATTGCGTATGCCGTGCCGTCGATAAGATAATGGAGGAGAGCGAGGAGAGGAGAGTGTTTTTTTGAAGAGAACGTTTTTACTTGGTTTTGTGATGCTGATAGGCGTATCCCGCCAGGCCATCGCCGATCCCATAATACTTGCCCCAAGCGGAACGACACTGACTACCGGTCAGGTTCGCGCGGAGGCAGCCCTCAGCCCCGGAAACGATCACGGGAATTATTTATGGCTTTCAACGGGCTTTATGCAGTTCGAAGCCGATCTGATCCGCATTGAAACCCCGGGCAGTGCGACTCAGAACCGGATAGGCGCGCAGTGGAACTTCCTGCCGCAGACCGCTTTTACCCCGGCTGTGGCATTCGGCGTCCAGGACGTAGCCACCCAGTCTCAGGAGGAAATGGGAGCCTATGCCGTCATGACAAAGGCTCTTCCGCTTAACGGAGGTTTGTCTATACTCAAAGAAGCGAGTGGCACCATCGGAGTTGGTGCTGGACAAATCGCCGGATTATTCTTCGGGTTGGAGACAAAGCTTCCATTCAACTTTTTTGCGCAGGGCGAGTATGACAGCCACGAGTTCAATGCCGCTGTGGGGTGGCAGCCAATCAGCATTTTCAGGGTGAAAGCCTACACCATTCGCAGCGACGTCTACCTCGGCGCGGAGCTTCTGCCAATTTCATTCTAGCCCGCTGGCTGTGGAGGGGGTGGATTTCCGCGGTGCTGACGGCGTGGAAGAGGAATGATCGGCCGACGTTTTGTTTGACAGTGCCAGTCCACTTGGCTATACTAACCATTGTCAAAGTCGAATCCGGGGTCCGGCAAGAGCGTACGAGGGGCAAAGCCCCTGAATCTCCCCAACTCTGACATACGCCCTTCGGACCCTTTGTGTTAAAGGTGATTGGATGCAGGTTAACAAAGATGCCAGGTACGTGGTGGGTGCGGATCTGGGAGGCACAAACGTTCGCGCGGCGGTGGTCGATCGAGATGGAAAGATCATTGGCGAGAGCCGGACCGACTCGCGTGCCATGGAGGGGCTGACTGCGACTGTAGCTCAGATCATTATTGCGGTGCGTGGGGCTATGGATGAAGCCTCGGTGCGCGTCAGTGACGTCGGCGGGATCGGAATAGGCGTTCCCGGAACACTCAAGAGCGAAGAAGGCATCGTCCTGTGGTCCCCAAACTTCAGGGATTGGAATGGTGTACAGCTTCTGGCTCCGATAATGGAAGCGGTGGGTTTGGCCGCGTTCATGGGCAACGACGCCAACGTAGCTTCGCTCGGTGAGTATGCATTCGGAGCCGGAAAAGGCGCCAAATGCATGGTCATGTTCACCCTTGGAACCGGCATCGGCAGCGGCCTTGTTATTAACGGGAAGAACTGGCTTGGGGTGAGCGAGACAGCTCCGGAGATTGGTCATCACATAATCCTTACCGATGGTCCGCGATGCAGTTGTGGCAGGTACGGCTGTCTGGAGTCGCTCGCCCGCCGCGATGCGATTATCGATCGCGCGGCAAGAAAAGCTCACCAGGGCAGATACACGAGCCTGGTCGAGAAATCCGGCCACGACCTTCGATACATCACGCCCGCGATGATTGCCGAAGCCGCGTCCGAGGGCGATGAAGTTTCCATGGAGACTCTGGATGAGACCGGTTATTACATCGGGATAGGCGTGGCGAACGCTATGAATATCTTGAATCCGGACAAAGTGGTCATCGGAGGCGGAATTGCACAGGCCGGCGGGCTCCTCTTTGAGCCGATCAGGAGGACCGTCGAGGTAAATGCGCTTTACACGGCGCTTCAGGCCTGCCAGATACTGCCGGCAGAGCTTGGCGACGATGCGGGGGTGCTTGGCGGCGCGGCGTTGGTTCTGCAGAGAATGGCTGAATAAGTTTCGCAGGACGCAGTGAGAGATCGTATGTGGATCAAGGCCCCATCTTTTCTCGATCGATTCTCGGATTATCGGGTGGCGATTTGCGAATCGCCACCCGATAACGAAAAGGCTCACTTCTTCGTTGCCAGTCCCTGCCTGATAACTTTCCCCTTCGTGACTCCCGTGTCGTTGAACGTGTCCATCGTGAAGTAGTAGTCCACGCCGACGTTCAGAGAGTTGAACTTGATCGAGTCGGACTCATAGATCTGGTAGTTGTTGTAGAGCTTATCAGGAGCTATTCCATAGCGGATGATGTAGCCCTGGACCCCATCGAGCTTCTTCCAATGCACGGTGCAGCTTCGCTGGTCCTGGCTGCTGCGCTCGACCGTGAAGTCGGTCATCGCGGGCGGCTTGGTTCCCCGGCCGCTGCCGAAGATCCTCAGCCCACGCACGCTGAACTTCATTCCACCCGGGAAGTTCACGTTGGTCAGCTTCACATATCGAGCGATGACAGGTTTTTCGAGCTCCACATAATCGTGAGGCAGGTCCCTGGTATTCTTGCTCTGGTCTACGATGGTGCTCCAGGTTTTGCCGTCGGTAGATGCTTCGATGATATACTGGATCATGAAGTCGGCATGTCTTCCCATTTGGGTTGCGCCCTCTTCAGCGAAGTTGGTCTGAATGGCGTTGATGCGGCACTCCTTGCCCAAGTCTACGCTGAGCCACTCGCCGGGATTGCCGGTCTTCGCGCACCAGAACGTCTTCACGTTCTCATCGAACGCGTCCGCCGTCGGGTGATCGTCCAGAGATGATGACGCCTCGGCTTTCTTCTTGTAACGAAAGAAGCATCCAGCCCGTGAAGTTGTCGTCCACCTGGTCTTTGTGCTTGCCTGGCAGGAACTGCGGGTAGTCGCCCAGGACGGTGTTGGTGTGAAGCAGGCCGTCCTTATCGAAGCCGGCCGGGAACGTGCCGAGCCTGCGCTCGAACGGATGCTTATCCGCAATGACCATCGTCGCCGTGTGCCAGTAGTTGCCATCCTTGTCCTGGTATGTGCAACTGTGACCAGCGCCGCCAATAAACCCGGTGGGCTTGTAAGAGAACGGGCTGTTGGGCTGATATGTCCACGGGCCCCGGGGATACTTCGACGTGTAGTAGCCGTCACCGTAGAGCTGAAACTCGGTTCCGGGGGCGGCATATTGAAGATAATATGTGCCATTGTGCTTGGTCGTCCACGAGCCTTCGACCCATGGATGTCCCTCGGGAACGTTCACTTGATAGAGAGACTTCCAGTCCGAGCCTCTCTGCTCCCAACCGTGGTCATGATGTTCTCGCCGAAACAGGGCAATCCTCTCGCTTACAGCGTGGAAGTCTGTGGGATCGTGTTCCTGGCAGTATATCGCGAACTCTGCATTCGTATTCCCGCCGCTGGACCGGTAGACCCGGCCATCATCGTCCAAAAATGAAGCACGGGTCCATCCACGAATCACACGCTTCTTTCCGGGCGACATGCTCCACTCGCCGGCCTTGGGGTTCGCGCTCTTTTACATCTTGTCAGTTCCTGGTACGCGGCTATAGTAAAGGGCGTCGCCTTTCTATCATGACCGCAGGGCGCGTAGCTTTCGATGGGGGAGAACCCGTGTCCCTTGATGTCAACAAACGTCCAGTTCAGAAAGTCGCTGGAATACCAGTAACCCCCCGTACTTCGACGCAAAGAGATAATAATCGCCCTTGAAGTAAACCACTACCGGGTCCGCCGCTTCTCTGTAGCCAACATTCTCAATAGAGAATCGATAGTCCACGTCCATCGGGTTGCAGAACGTGCTGCCTTTTTTTGGTGTCCCGCACGAAGCCGGCGAGCCAAGCGAAACTATGCCCAGCAGCACGGCACAAAGACCCAACAAAACACTCACTTTTGAATTCCCCTCCAATTTTTTTAGGGTTCGGCTGAGAGCTCAGCCATTGCCTCTATGATACCACAAGCCCTGCATTCAGTGTTCTCATCGCTTCAATCTTTTTCCAGCCCATCTTTCCCTTTTACAGGCTGAGGTGTATCATATTATTAATGCGTTTAGTACGTGTCGTGATAATACTCGCTTTGCTGCTTGTTGCCCCTGCTTGCCATGCTGCGATAAGCACTTACTCCATGTGGCTGACAGCGCATCCTCAGGCCATTGTTGCTGATTCCCACAGTACGACAACCATTTCCGCCGAACTGAGAGATTCCTCGGGACAACCTGTACCGGATGGCACGATGATCGAGTTTACGTCCAGCCTGGGTGTCTTGCTCGATCAGCATGTGCGAACAGCCGCGGGTATTGCCAGAGCGCGTCTCCAAGCCGGAAGCGTTACCGGAACCGCATCGATATCGGCTGTAGCGACCGCTGAAAACGCGGTGGCGCAGCTTCAGGTGGATTTTTTGGCTCCCGGTACCAAAATGTACAACGAGTCGTTTATCTCGATCTCATCTGACAGGCACCTGGGCTACGACGTGGATAAGCAGGTCGTGGATTCGGCGGGCGGAGTGAAGATCTACACCAGAGGACTGACTATCGACGCGGAAGAGGCTCAGATCGATGTAAAGAAGAACATACTGCGCGCGAAAGCCAAGCTCGGCGGTGACAACATCATCATCAAGCGCGGCGACAAGAAGATCGAGGCAAGCGCTCTGTATTATGACCTTACTTCGATGAAGGGCGTGATCCTTACCCCTGCCGACAGTGGAGCGAAGAGAATGCTGTTCAGGGGACGTGACCTTTACACCGAGCCGGACAAAAAACCTGATTCAAAGATCAGCTTTGAATATAAACCGGTCGCCGAATCCTCGATGTTCGTTCGGGCAAAGAGCATCATCATCGATCCGGGAGTAGACATCAAGATCAAGCGCGCGACCTACTTTCTGGATAACCAGAAGTCTGTGAGCATTCCGCTTCAGGTAGTGCCTCTCAAGAGCCAGGCCGGAGGTCTGGACCAAATGTTCTCCTACGGAACCGATGGACTTCGGGTTGACATGCCGTTCTATTACTCGTTGACCCCCAACGGCACCGGTTCCGTCAGGCTGGAGCACAACCAGTCCACCGGTTGGGGTGATTTTGCGGATCAGACCGGTTGGCAGGTCGATGTCGCTCAGGAGTATAGCTTGCGCGGGACGACCGAGGGCACATTTACTCTTGATAGAGTCACCTCCAGTGACTGGGGTATGCAGTGGAGTGACAGGCGCGAACTCGACAGCGACTCGCAGTTATACAGCTACGTCGACTTTCCATCTCACCGTGACCTTTACGGAAGCCTCGATTACAGCCACACGTTCAGCAACTACACCCTCACGACGAGTTCTCGGGCCAGTCAGGTGGAAGGGGAGGATGGGACAGTCTCTACAAGCGCTTTTCTTCAGTCGCGGCCGAAGACGTTATTCGGAGACGATCTGAGTTATTCGTTCAACACGAAGCTTTCCTACGATAACACCGTCGTTAGTGACAGTGATCTGGGCACGGGGGTGGGGCTGCAGTTGTACGGCAAGCCGATACGGTTCAGCAAGACTTCCAGCTTGAATACATCGCTCACTCTCGGCCAGGATGTTGGGGGTTCAACTGCTGGAACGTCCATTTACGGCAGTGCCGGATACAATAAAACGCTTGGAGCAATCGGTCAGTTTGCGCTCAACTATAATTACTCGTGGTCAGACTCTGTCCTTGGTTACAACTCACAGGTGGTCAGTGCCAACCTCTCTCTTCGTCCGTCCACAAAGTGGAACACCAGCCTAAACGGAACCTACGGACTCAGTGACGGGACCGTAAGCGCGTTTTCTAACATGAGTCACACGTTCCTGCCAACATGGCGCTTCAACGTGCTCGGGACCTTCCAGAGATTCACGACTGGCGACTATATAGACGCTGAGATCGCCCTCTGCAAGACGATAGGCAGGCAAGAGGCCCAGTTGGCGTGGTCTCAGTCCCTAAAGCGGCTTCGGATGGAGTTCACGGCGCTTGGGTTCTAGTGCGTGGCAGCCCCAGCTATATCTGGTTGGGCGCTGGCTTTATAAAGCAAACCGAAAGCTATTCGATCTGCATTGGCATGAGCACATACAGATAATCGTCCTGTCCCTGGGGACGGATGACCGCCGGGCTGATATCGCCGCTGAGTTCGACTTCTATAGCTTCCGTGTCAATTACGCCGAGCACGTCGAGGAGATACTTTGAGTTGAAAGCCATCTTGAGGTCGTCGCCTTCTTTAATGACCTCTACCTCTTCGTGAGCCTTTCCCACGCTGCCGCTCTCCGCGGTTAGTATGAGCGTTCCGTCCTGGGTCTGCACTATGGTCCGGTTCGAGTTCTCGCGGGCGACGATGGACACACGCTTCACGCTCTGCAGTAACTGTTCCGTTGGGATGGTGAGCTTTTTGTCGTGCTGAGTGGGGATGACTCTCTCGAAGTTGGGGAACTGGCCTTCAATGAGCCTCGATATAAGCGATGTATTGCCTACCTTGAATATGATCTGGCTCGGAGCGATGCCGATGGACACCGTTCCTTCACCCTCGGGCACGATTCGTGTTAACTCGCTCATCGCCCTGCCCGGGACTATCGCGTTCACAGCGCCGTGGCTCTCAATAATCTGGCAATTATCCATGCACAGCCGGTGCGTGTCGGTGGATACGAGCTTGAGGCCCTGATCGGTTACCTGCATCAGGATTCCTGTCAGGATAGCCCTGGACTCGTCCGCGCTGATGGCGAATGCGGTCTTCCTGATTCCTTCGCGAAGCGCGTCGTGTTCTATGGTCAGGCTGACTTCTTCGTGCACCTCCGGGAGCATTGGGAACTCCTCCGGCGGCAGCCCGAGAATAGAGTATTCCGACGTTCCGCAGTTTACAACGACGCTGTTCGATTCGTCGACCGAGATGGCTACGTCGGTTTCCGGCAGAGCTGCAAGGACTTCCGTCAGGACGCGCGCTGGGACCGTCAAAGACCCCTGTTCCTGAACGTTCGCTTCTACGATGCACTCCATACCGATCTCGAGGTCGGTAGCGGCAATGCGCAGCCTATCTTCCTCGGCGTTTATGAGCAGGTGACCGAGTATCGGCAGAGAAGTGCGCGGGCTGACTGCCCTTCCGGCGGTCTGAACGCCTTCATACAAATCCTTACGAGCGCAGATGAACTTCAAGCCGTACCCTCCCGTAGTTTGCAAATCTTACGGCGTTAGTATATCACAGCAGACGGGCACTTACAATAGCCGGACCAGTATGCTCAGTTCCACGCGAGTGGCCGCTCCGCGGTCACCGCGCTAATAGCCAACCGGCGCCTTATCACACAGCAGGAAGATGAGGGACATGTCGCGAAGATGAGCGAATACCGCATTGAACTGATTCTGCTGGATGAGGAGGGTGAAACGGAAATGTTGGTCACCAAGAGCAGGCTCAGAGGTGATCTTGGCAAATTGGGATTGTGCCGTGGCGACCACGTCATGCTTCATGTTTCAGTCAAGTCAATCGGCTGGGTAGTCGGCGGTCCGGATGTCGTTATCGATTCTATCCTCGAAGCTCTGGGACCGGATGGGACTCTTATGATGATGATAGGTTCCGAGGACGGCACTTACGAGATTCCCACCTGGCCTCAGGAGAAGCGCAAGGCGTATCTTGACGAGTGCCCGCCTTTCGACCCGGCGCGGACGCGGGCATATCGCAAATACAGCATACTCACGGAGTATCTTCGCACGTGGCCCGGGGCATACCGCTCTCGGCATCCTGACGGCTCTTTTGCGGCAGTCGGAAGTCTCGCTCAATGGATCACGAAAGATCAGCCGCTGCAATATGGCTATGGCCCAGGCTCTCCACTCGCAAAGCTGTGTGACATCAGAGGCAAGGTTCTGCTGCTTGGTTCTCCTGAGACCGACGTGACGCTGCTTCATTACTCGGAGCATATGGCGGACGTGCCTGGGAAGCAAGTTTATAAATACCCCGCGCTCATACTGCGAAACGGTGCGCGCGAGTGGATAGAGATAGAAGAGTTCGACACCAATTGCCTCAGGCCGGGCTATGACCAGGGCGAGTGCTTCTCGCAAATCATACGAGATTTCGTCGCCGCTGGAAAGGCGTCGTCGGGCAAGTTGGGGACGCAAAGAGCTACCTGCTCGACGCCGCATCTCTTCATTCATTCGCGGTGTCGTGGCTGGAGAGACATTTGAAGTAGCGGCGCAGTTGCTTGACGGCTTGTGTAGGTGGCGAGGGAATAGATGCTGTTAGAGTGGCAGAGACCGGCTGCGAGGAGCAAAGATGGGTTCGCATAGATATGACGCTGTGATCTTTGATTTGCACGGCACGTTGATACCCTGGTCCAGGGATGGATTCCGGGCGCTGCTATTGGAGATGGCGGATACGGTGGAGCCCGTGGTGACGACTTCGCCCGGGTGATGGATGAGACGATGTATTTAGCATGGCCGGCCGGTATAGCTCGATGATAGCCGAGGTCGATTACATCTGCAAGACGCTTGAAGTGCGTGCTGACATGTCTTCAATCGGAGTGCTGCACAATTGTGGTCGGATTTCCACTGGCAGGGCTACGGTCGGCCATATACCGGGGCGATTGTCGTTCTTGGGTGGCTGCGAGAGATCGGGATAAAAACAGGACTCATTACAAACTGCGGGCCGGAGGCTCCGGAACTCTGGTCAAGGTCACCGTTTGTCGCTATAGTGGACGCAGCAATCTTCTCGGTCACTGAAGGTCTAATGAAACCCGATGCGCGGATGTATTCCATCGTGTGCGAAAGACTTCGGCGTCCCGCCCCAGCGATGCCTGTATGTGGACGACAGCGCCGCCTGCCTAATAGGTGCAAAAGATACGGGCATGGATGCGGTCCTGATCCGGCAGCCCGGGAATATTGTGGGGCTCGAGGGTATTGATGAATGGACAGGGCCATCGATTACGAACCTAAGGGAATTGCTCCGGCTTGTAAAGGTGAGACACGAGCCCGGTAGAGTTCCGCCCGATTCTTAAGGAGCTGCCCGAACAGAGGCAGATTACCAAATGTATTAAGGGATCTGCAACTGGTATGCCGGAAGCAGATCCCTCTTCATATTCATTGGATAACTGTTGTTCTATCGGTTGCGTTTCTTCGCAATGCCGACCAAACTCGCGACGAGGGAGAGCAGTGCGATTATGCTCGATGGCTCCGGCACGGTGAGGGCGGCTATGTATCTAGCTGAGTCGTCCAAGGAGACGTTAAATCCGGGAATTGAAGTTCCCCAATTGCCGGTGCTCCACGCTCCCACAGTATTTGTTTGACAGCTTGTGTACCAAAACACCTGTCCATCGCTCGATACAGCGCATTGCTGATTCAAAGTGCTATCGGACTCGCCGGATATAGCCAGGTTGGCCGTAGATGCGGTGCTCAAGGCTGGGGTTCCCGATGAGCTCAACGGGATATTCCACGCCTGCGCACTGCCATAAGAACCGCTTCCATTTGTCGGATATGGCGTGCCAACGACGGCCAGGTAATTTTGCCCGTCAAGCGTATAGGCTGCGGCATCCTGCGGGTTCAATTTGTTTGTGAAATTAGTTGCATTTGAAACACTGCCGAAACTGTCTACCGAAACCATGGCCCCGGTCTGCTGCTGCGCGAATGTGCCCGCATTGCTGACTACGTAGGCAAGCCCGGTGCCGCTGCTGTACGTTACAGCCGCGGGATAGTAGCTGTTTGTATCCGTTGCGGTGAATGTTGTTCCGGTAGGCGATACGCCCGTCATGGTTGTTTGACCCGGTGATGTTCCTCCCACGACCCGACTGCCAATGATTGCGCCGGAGCCGGTCGCCGCAACACCCGCCATGGCCAGATTACTGCTCAATTGGTTGATCTGCACCGATGGAGACTGCCCCAGGCCCGTCACGTATGCATAATTTGAGCCTGAGTGGCCGATCACGTAGATCCCACCACTGGAATCGACGGATATGGAGGTAGGCTGCGAAACATACGCACTGCCGTTGGATAGTGGAATCCAACTGCCCGTGATGACCGGCGTCGACGTGCACAGGTTTCCCAACTGACCTACGAACAGTTGATCAGAGTTTTCGTCAGCTACGGCTACGGTGATTATGTTGAGGTTGCTGGGATCTCTGAACGCCGTTACTCCGGTGAGGGCCAGATTACTCCCAGCATTGGTACTGGGCAGGGGCAAATTGTAGGGGCATGATTGCCCGTTCTGCGCGCCTTCCGCCCACAGCAGGTAGAGATCGGAACTGCTGGTGGTAAGTGCAAGGTGGTTAATCGCCTGCGCGCTGGCAAGTGAGCCTGCGAACGACCAGACGGCCAGAAACACAAGCACTCTCAGTCCGATTGCTTTTGATTTCATTATTACTACCTCTGCTTTGTGGATTAGCCTGCAATCTCTAACGTGCATAATTCGTGCCACTTCGCCATGTTGAGGGATACGGCGGCGGCGTAAAACATATTAGATCACAGATAATGCAGGAATGCTGAGTGGTCTTGCGAACTCAAGAACAAAGTGCCGAAATTGATGAGCGAGCATTTACACCTAATGGTTTCATTAAGTCTAGTTCGGCGATCCGCATACCGATTATACCTATATATGGCGAGCTGCCAATCAGGCACAATGTGATGCGCGTTATATCCGCCCGACCAGGAATGGTTGTGCAGACCTTACCTGCACCCACACGCTCTGCGGTTCCTGCTATAATGTGCTAATCATGCGTGCGGCCGCAACGGAACAATTGCTCCTTGCGCAGAGTCCAAAGTAGTGGCCTGATGGTGCGGTGATGGCCCGTTTGTTTCTGGTCTGGAGGATGTGGATGAAGGATAGTAAAGTATGCATACTAACCTTGATATTACTCGTAACCGGCATGATGCTGCTATCAGGCACTGCCTGGTCGGACACGGTGGTTAAGCCTCTTTGGTCGGCGTATCACGAGAACTACTTGCTAACGGGCCAGGATACGGCTCGTAGTCCAGCCATTAGCAATCCCGCGACACTGAACCCGATATGGACATTTCCGCGAGTCGATCAGTCAGTTCCTACGGAGCAGCAGACTATCGTTGACGGTATAACCGGACTTCAGATCCTGAATCCTTCTCAACACGTGTGGATGCCTCCCAGTTCCTACGTTCCCCCTTTTCCCGCAGGCTTTGTCTTCACGGATGCCTACGATACAGGCTGCCTGGTTGCTCCGGCCCAGTCAAGTAGTCTTACGCCGACCCCGGTGGGATACGGCGTTCAGTGGCAGTTTCCTGCCGGTCTGCCTCAGGGTTATTACCAGGTTGAGATCTGGGTTCCGACAGCGCCCAGCGGTCTGACATTCAGCTCACAGGCCCAATACACTGTTCAGGACGACAGCGGCGCGAATACCTACACGTTCGACCAGGGACAAAACGGCGGTTACTGGGCGCCCCTCACCGATACGCAGTTCAGGTTTGCCGGCGCCAGCAAGCAGCCTTACACAGTTACCCTGACTACCGTAACCGACGACGATCCCGGTGACATTACGACGAACAATATCATGTTGGCTGCGGACGCCGTCAAGTTCGTCCCCTGCACGGGTATGAATATTTACTCATCACCGGCAAGCGCTCAGATTTATGTCCCTCTTTACGATCCTGCCAACCCGACAAAGCTAATCTGGCCCAGCGGAAATCCGACAGCGGTTGTATACGTCGGCACGGTGGAACAGCCTCTCGTAAACTCAACGAACACTGACAATTCGGGGGCTATGTATTGCATAAACAGCGTTACCCCGACTACGGAATCGTTGGCTACCTATACTACTGATCCTACGAGTTAACCGGCGCTGGCTACCTTGCTCGGCACCAGCGTCTGGCGTTACCCCCGCGATCCGGTTACTTTGTATGCGGCGTCGACCATTGAACCCTGTGGACCCAACCGCCGAGTACGAGGGTCCAATCGACGGCGGTATTTATTCTTCGCCCGTCATCGCTCCGCTGGATACCAGTGCCGGCACGGAGAATCCGGTAATGGCGTGTATATTTGCTGCCAGCGATCGCCAGGTTTACGCCGTGAATGCTGCCACCGGAAAACTCATATGGAAGGGACCCGGCGTTACTAAGAGCGAAAACGAAGGGCTTCCGATGGCCGGAGGATGGAATGCCTCGGGCCCGGCTCTGGCTTACGGCGGCATTAACCATTACACCAGTTGCGTGAGCGATTCCGGAAATGCATCCGCCGTGACATGGACATTTGATCCAACCGCGGACCGGGTGCCTGCGGGTGAGCCTGCCGGGGGTCTGTCATATTCGGTTTCTGCCTGGATTCCTCCGCCCGGCAGCGAGGGTCAGCGTGCTCCGGATGCGACATATACTATTACCTTCGCGGGAAGCAGCGGAACAACGTCTCAAACGGTCAAAGTCGATCAGAGCGATCCCACGAATCAGGGCAAATGGGTCCAGATTGGCGGATCGTACTTTAACGTTTCGCAGGTGGCGCTTTCTAATCTGTCCGCGAGCGCTTCAGTTTCAGTAGTGGCCGATGCTGTGATGATTGTGCCGGATACCATCGGCGCATTTTCTTACAGCACACCGGTAGCCGATACTAACCCGGCTGATGCTGTCCCGACGGCGGAGAACGTATATGCCGCTTCCTCGAATGGCAGAGTCCTTGGGTTCAGCAGCATGCCCGCAATGGGCAACTATTCCGCGCACTTGAATTGGATTTATCCGGGTGTGCGGACCACGCTTAACAGTGGAATCGACAGCGAGGACAAGCCGAGCCTGGGCCAGATAGGTTCTTCCCTTTCGCTCGACCTCAATAACGAGAGGCTGTATGTTGCGGACTTTACCAGTGATGAACAGGGTGACGTGCGATGCCTTCAGGGCGTCAACAAGGCTACATTCGGGTCGCTGCCGTCAGACGGTACCGATGGAGGAAGTGGATGGATATTCCCGGACCCAAACGGGGTAGAACAGAAGCCGGCCTGGACGGCTCCGGTCGCGGGGTTCACGTCTTCTCCCGCATTGGATACGGTCGGTAACCAGCTGCTTATAGGCGCCACTGATGGCACGTTCTACTGCTTGAATACCAGTAATTCCGGCACGCCCAACTGGACCTATCCGGCGACTTCCACGACTTTACCCCCCGGCGCTTTCAGATATTCGACACCTGCCATTGCAAACGATATGGACGGCCTTCGCAGGGCTTGGGCCGGCAGCAGTGACGGTCATGTCTACTCATTCGATCTCACGAATCCCTCAACCGTGAAATCGGATCGGCGGCTGTGGGTCGATACGTCTGTAACCCCGTATGTGACACACGGCAGCACTTCGATGCCTTACTACGAACCCACGCTTCTTGCCCCTCTCCAGAGTTCGGTTGGTCTCGATACCGCCAACGATACGTACCAAAGCCCCAGGGTGATGCTCGTCGGCGACATGAGCGGCATGCTGCACTGGAACAGCCCCAACACCGGCACGAGCACCTGGCAAGCGCCGGATACCTCCGACAGCGATGGCACCGACAGCACAACCATATATACGGGCTTTCAAGCCGGAGATGAGATATTCTCGTCTCCGAACCTCAGTCGTGTAGACGTGGACCAGAGTAGCGGATCAACCACCACGAACTACGTCTACGTCGGCACGTCGAGGCAGTCGAATTCAGACACTGACGTATCCGGCGGCGGCCGACTCGTTGCGTTTTCTGAGGCTGGCGGCGCCTGGGGCGGCAAATGGGCTGGAGGAACATATTGGCCGTTCCCCGGTGCTCCGAACAGCAATGGATCGAAAGCGGTGCAGATCAACGGAGATACGGACGTCCAGTTCGATATGTTCACCCCGGCCTTCTACATGAACTCTCTGAATCAGACGACGTCTGTACGGGTCGGACCCGGCTGAACCGATGGATTCCACTTATTACCTGTCACCGGATTTTACGACTAACTGGATACTCAGCCACGACATGAAGTTTCTCCCGCATGCGGACGCAACAGCTTTCACGACTGATGACCAGGTAAACCAGGAGCTCCGCACACGAGCGAAAAAACAGCGACTCGGCAGCGTTTCCGGATCGCCTAACGTTCTCCGCGATCCTCCTCCACCGTCTTCGAAGCCATACTATGTGGAGTGGGGCGAGACCATTTATCTGATACTTTGGAACATGCCCAATAGCGCCAACCTTTATCCCGGTAGTGCCACTGGTACTATTAATTCGGCAGCGCGCAGCAACATTGCGTTCTACCTCGCCAATACCAGCGCCGGTTCCAGCGCCGGCTCCCAGGTAAGAGTGCGCGGGACCATTCAGGCGCTCAATGATTACACAGTGCTCGATGACAGCCCTCAGACATATTCAACTACCGCTACTCCGTCAGGGACGTGCTACAACCCATTTACACTACCAAGTTTGACGCCTGTTCATAATTATATGCGTTCCTATGCTCTGGCCGAGATCACCATTACTCCGATAACAAGCAGACCTTTTAACCCCGGCCCGGGATGGGTCTTGACGGCCCAGGTGCAAGTGAATACGGCGCAAGCAGGCGCTGCCAAAGTCTGGCAGCAGTTGACGATCCCACTGGCGCAGCTTGACTTAACCTACACACCCATCGATCTTCAGGGCACCAACTCGACTACTCCAAGCGACGTTAGTAACCCCGTAGATATAGGCTTTTCGCCGGAACTCCTGGGCATAAACAATCCGATCGCTCTAGAGGATGACAACACCAATCTTCCAGGCGGGGCTCTGGGTGAAATCGGTTGGCCGCAGGGCCTCATTGGCCAGTCGACCTACACCACTGACAGGACAAACCCGGAAGCGCACTTCAATGGGAACAGCTCGATCGATTTGAACGGAAACTTTTTGAATGACACAGGTACCGGAAGCTTTTTGACTACTGGTAATATGCCGTGGATGGACCTCGATGTCTTCTGGAACGCAGGTGAGGTCGGGGTCGCGCACGGGACGACTTCGCGCGAGGGCAACCTGTGGGCAATGGATCGCAGCGCGATGGGGACTGCTCCCAACGGCAAAGGTGTGCTGAATATGTTCCGCATCGATCCGGGGGACCTGGGATGGAGAGGCGATGTTGCCGCCATCAAGGCTTCCGGTGGTGTATTGTTCCCATGGGAGCAGGGCATAGGCTCGGTGGATTATCCCAATATCACCAAGGCCCATCAAACCTATCGAAAGCAGAGCGATGGTCTGGACGCGTCGCTCCAGAAGACGACGCTGCCTCCAGTCACTTTCCCTGGCGGTGCTCATCCCAACCCTGCTGCCGCCCCTCCAACTACCCTCTCCTACGACAACGCGGTTATGAATCCGGACATAGTGTATGTGTCGGTGGATGTGCCCAAGTATCAGCCTGCAAACTGGATCAATAAGTACAATGCGAGCAAGGGCAGCACTGCAGGCTACAGCAGGACTATGTATGCATACGCCGATGTCAATGGCAACGGAGTGTGTGACACCGGAAACGTGATTAACGGCGCGCCGACGACGTATCAGGAAGCCTACCGCAAGTTCAGGACCGGCTTGACCGTTCCGCCGGACCCCAAGATCGAGGTCGATGAGCAGGAGTTGATCGACATCGGGCAGGGCGCGCACGGCCTGGGCGTGGGATTCGATTTCTGGCCGTTCAATCCGATACCGGATGTGCAGCAGTGGTTCAAGACCATTACCATCAAGAACGATGGCAATGTGAACCTCCCGAACGTGCGCGTAGGCAAATCAATAGATGGCCAGGATGTAAGACTGACCAAGGTGAATGATGCGTCATACTACGCACCCACCACTTCTACGCCGTATATCTCAGGAGCGGAGATCAGGAGTTCGCTGGACCCGAATCTTCCCGACTCGCCTCTTTTGCAACCGCTGAAGACGGATCCGTTTATTACGAGCTATTCGCCCTACACCGGACCTACTTACGGCGCCGTCAATTATATGGGTCCGCCTAACTACTCTATAACAAAACCCAGGGTAGGGGATCCGGACGCGAGCGTGATGTCTATACCGGATCAACGAAAGTGGGATTCCAATTACAACAATACAAAGTCCTTAGCATTGTCTGCCTACAATGCGGCAAACAATACCCAATTTGCGCTGACTGATCCGAACCTGCCGCTGCCGATGCCCGTCAAGATCAGCGTGCGCGTCCCGCTTGGCCAGCAGGTCGGCACTTATGCCACTTCACAGATTGTGCCGGTATATAGCGACATAATGGGCCAGCTCGATCCAACTACCAGCAATCCTATGTACGTTGATGGGGAGCCTCTTGCGGTGCCGGGCTTCGGCCTGAAGGTAACCGCAAAAGAAAACCAACTGACCGGGACCAAGTCTTCCTGTGTTTTGACGCAGATCGATGACGAGACCTATCCCCGAGTCGGAGATACCACTCCCGCGGCGTTTAGAGATGCGGCGAACGGGAATGTTCACCTGTTCTGGTCAAGCAACAGGTTGTTTGATAGCACCCTGTATCCCGGTTTTGGTGGTCAGAGCCCTGCCAGCGCACAGCAGATTGTCGATTCGCCGTGGCTCATCGACCGCGCAACCCTAACCTGGTCGACGACGCCTACCGCAATGTATGATGACTGGCAGCCGAACACTTCGGCGAATACGTGGTGGACCTTGCCTGTTTCCAGCGCCAATCCGTATCTGCCTTCGTTTGGCTCGAGTCAGTGGCCTACGACGCTGCTGCCGGGCCTGCCTGCCGGTTCAACCGTAATGCCATGGTCAGGCGGTCATGCTTTCCAGTCGGTGCGGCACTATTCACCTGTGATCGCTGAGAATCTGTCTGTGCTGCCGACTGCAACATCAGGTCGCACCTACCTTGCCTGGGCCGGCACTGCGGACGTGCTCGGGCCGGCATCGTCAGATCCGACACAACCTCAAAAGATGATGCAGGAGTACCGCATTTTCACAACCGATGCAACGCAAGGGAATGTTACGACTACTTCCAGTGATAACACCACCACTCCGAATGCGATATACAGCATCCAGCACAATCCACAGATGGAGAAGCGGCATCCCAGTATGTCCGTGTACCGCATTTATTCGGGCCAGTCGGCCGTCGACAGGGACCGTATGTGGATGTTCTGGCAGGGAGGCGACAATGGGCGCTGGTCGATTTACTACTGCAACAATGATGATGGGCCCACGTTCCCGGATACCGGTTGGGACTGGCTCGGTAGCCTACAGGCGCAGCAGAAGTTCGACTTGAAGCTCAGAACCCCGGACTGCCTGTCCAGCGTCAGTTCGCCTAACGCAGTGCACAGGACGCTGTGGGCGAATCTTCGATCTCCGGTAACGGATTCTAACGGGCAGCATCCGGACCATAGTGCCGAGAAGCATTTCTTTGACATGGTATACGCGGG
This sequence comes from uncultured bacterium, assembly GCA_963775535.1. Classification (GTDB taxonomy): domain Bacteria; phylum Armatimonadota; class UBA5829; order UBA5829; family UBA5829; genus CAVZJH01. The sequence goes on from CAVZJH010000055.1 coordinate 154,413, forward strand.
CACTACGAGCCTCACTCAGACGTCGGATATTCTTCTGGGTCGCTATGCGGCTGTTGGCCAGGAAGACGTTGCCGCCAGCGTGGCCGGCGCAAAGAGCGCGCAGCCCTCGCAGATGGCGCAGCCTATGCCGCGTGTATTCCAGGAAAAGCTGCAGCGCGATCCGAAGTTCGGCTTCTTCACTTCTCAGGATCTGGCATGGATAAGGCCTCCTTCTGTGAATGGGGTGGTGACTCCGGGAGAGGATATGAGTTCGAATCCGGTCTACTCCGACTCGCCGTACATCCACGTTGTGATGCCTGCGAATTACGCGGGAACGGGTTGGGCGGTGGGTACAGTGGTCAACGCTACAGCGGGCACCATAATCGGGCCGGACGGCACTGTGATTTATCCCACGGGTGGGTCGACTCCTCCGTTGGCTCTGATCGACAATGGTCCAGCTACGTCCACGGACTTCAGGATCGAGACTGACCAGGCTACCGGGATTTACACCTACAAGTATCCGGACTCCAGCCCAATAAAGCAGGTTCTCGGTGACATGCTTGTGGACTTTTCTTCCGGCATCGTTCGCTTCACTCAGCCGTTCCAGGAAGTCAAGAATACCAGCGACAACTCTGTCAGCTCGCCGGATGTGTATGTGGACTACACACCGCAGACATGGCGGCTTACCAGGGATTCCGCGGCCGATAACGGCCCCCGCGCGTTCATTGAACGCACGGTCATGGATACCGCGGCAAATCCGGGAATGTGTACGTGGAGCGGCATGCAGTATCCTTCGGTTGACAGACTGTGGGTGCTGTGGCGAAAGGCGCCGAACAGCGACAAGAGCAGCACCATATACTACAAGACCTACAGGATAGGTGTGGATCTCTCCGCGCTTGGCTGTCCGCCGATCAAGGTGAACGACGTTCCGGCCGCAGGCAGCACTCCGGAAACATACCAGAGCGACCTGTCTGTCACGCCGGCTTCCGGCGGGGCTATTTATGGTCCCTGGGAGGTCGATCGCACCGGTCGGAAAATATACTTTACTCAGGTAGACGAGCGGTATCGGTCACTATTCAATACCGCCAGCGGTGGCTGTGCCTGGATTGCAGGGAATCCGAACCCTGTAACCCCCCCAGGGCCGGGAGCGCTTGGAATCACATATACTGCCGCGGACGGCACGTCGGTTTCGAAGACCATCTACGACATTTCCTGGATACCGGAGCTGCCGGACCAGTCACTGTTTGGCTTCATAAGCAGTGGAAGCGTGAATGAAGACAGCGTCTACGCGTTCGATGATCCACTGGACAAAGGCTCGAATGGAACTTTAGTGCCGCGAGATTCTTCAAAGATATGGGTGTTCTGGACGACCACACGTGGAGGCAACTCAGACTTGTGTTGGGCGACCATTAGCCCCACCTATTCGGCAAAGTGATACCCAGGTGCCAGGGTAAATGGGCTGCTTCGTGCAGCCCATAGCGTTCTCGTGTGAGTCCGGTTCCTGCAACTCTGACCTCCGTCTTCTTGAGAGTGTACAGCTATGCGGGACAAACCGTCGTTGGCTGAGTGGCCCGACGAAAGAGGGCTTATCGAAGGGCGATCAATCGCATACCGTGCTTCGACTGTCGCATCCCTTCGGGACGCTGTCGTCCGAGGGAGACGGCCCAAAACAGGTCTGCTCAGCACTATCGGGGATTGTCCTTTCAGGAAAACTGAACTCACTTGCGTTCTTTGTTTGTGTTGACATAAGGCTGGGTTTGATGCTACGATTATTGGCGTGGCACGCTCTGCAAATGCGAGTTAGGAAGATTTAGACAATATGAGTCCGTCACGGAGAACAGCGCCATCCGCAGTTGTCGGTTTGGATATTGGAAGCGACTCAATCAAGGTTGCCGAAGCCAAATACACCAGGGATGGTATAACAATAACCGGCATGGGAATCGCTCCGACGCCTCAGGGGGCGATCGAGAACGAGGTCATAGTTGACCCGAAGCTCCTGGGAGACGCGATAAAGGCTCTGCTTGCCGAGAGCGGCATCAAGACTAAGGCTTGTGTCAGCTCTGTCGCGGGACAGTCTCGAGTGGTAGTTCGAGTGATTGAAGTTCCCAAGATGAGCCGCCAGGAACTGGCTGAGACTATGAAATGGGAAGTCGAGAGGCACGTTCCGTTCGCCCAGAACGAGATTGTAATGGATTTCGAGCCCCTGCGAGAACCCGATGCCGATCCCAATGCACAGAACATGGAAGTTTTGCTCGCGGTGGCTCAGGAAGAGCTTATTAACGGGCATGTCCAGACGCTGCGGTTGGCCGGTCTTAAGCCGATGGCTATCGACATAGAACCGCTGGCTTCAGGGCGATCGCTGATAGAAACTTCCGATAACGGCGTGCGCTCAGAAGTAGTTGCGGTCGTCAACATCGGGGCGAATAATACGGACCTCGGAATATTTGAGGCTGGTGTATTGACGTTCCCCAGTCCTCCACTCAGCATTGCAGGGGTCAGTTTTACTCGTGAGCTCTCAGAAGCCCTGGGACAGAGCATGGAGCAGGCTGAAATCACGAAAAAAGAGTATGCGGTGGTGAACCTGGATGGGTTCGCTGCGAGCTCGCCGAACGATGCAGCCACTGGTGGTTCGGGGGACGCGTCCGGTTCCGAGCCGACCGCGTTCAATACGGCATTCGCTCCGCTCCCGGAGTTTGGGTTAGACGATCGGCGCCGACGAACCCCCGCCTGTCGAGCCGGAGCCGGACGGGATGGATGCCCCGCAGCCTTTTGTTTCGGCTCCTGAGCCTCCTCGCCCGAACCGGCCTACGGCGGCACATTCGATCTTGGCGGGGCGCCCGATTTTGGCGGAGCACCCAGTTTTGGAGGGGCGCCTGACCTTGGCTCTGCGCCAACACTTGGGGAAACGCCGGAGCCTGCCGCTGAGCCGGCTCAAGCCGACGATTTCGGTAATTTCAAAGATACCATAGATGGCCCGGTGTTTGACGTGCCGGGTTCTTCCGATACAACGGATACGATGGGACCGCCTGCGTTTGATCTTGGTGGAACCGCTTCCACCCCGCAGGAAGCAGCCGCTCCGACGTTCGACTTAGGTGGTGATGACGATTTGGATTCCACGCCGCCGGAAGAAGAGCCTGCGGCGCCAAGCTTCGACCTGAGCGATGCCGACGAGACCGCCGATCCGGGTGAAGCAGTCCAGGAACCAGTTGCAGTTGCGCCCGCGCCTAAGAGCGGTTCATCCACGGAGGACGAGGTCTTCCAGGCGATATCCGGTGTGCTGATTGACCTCGCGAACGATCTGAGAAGGTCGCTCGAGTATTACAGCAGCAGGTATTCGCAAATGCCGCAGCGTATCTTCCTGAGCGGAGGAACTGCAAAGATGCCCAATTTGGGGGAGTTTCTGAACCGGGAGCTTGGGGTGCAAGTTGACGTTGCGGACCCACTGAAGAATCTTAAGGTCAACATTCCGGGGGCCTCTGAACGATATTTGAAAGAAATGTCGCCGCTCTTCGCGATCAGCATTGGCCTGGCGATTAGGGACATGGTCGGAGAGTGACCGTGCCGACTGACGGAGTAACGCAAGCAAGATGATCAGAATAAACCTGCTGCCGAAGACTATAAACACGAAGCGCATTTTACGCAATACAGCGATTCTGTTCGGCGTGTTGTTGGTCGCCGTATTGGCCGGCGGCATGACGTATGGACACAAATTGGATAACGATCGTCTTGCGGAAGAGAAACTGGCCAGCGATACGGAAGCCTACGAGAAGAAGGTAAAGGACCTTCAGGCGCAGGCGCAGACGTTACGTGATTCCATCAAGCCCATCAAGCAGAAGCTGGACTTCATCAACGCGGTCATTGAATACAATGGGAAAACGCCCAAGCTCTACAAGCAGGTCGCGGCCTGGACCTACGAGAAAATAACCTATAAGTCGATGGCTATCTCTTCTGACGGAGCATCGCTTACTATGGATGCCAGAGCGAAGTCACTTGATGATGTCGGCAGGTATCTGCTCAATATGTATCGGGCTACCGATTTATTCACGGAAGTAACCATATCAGGTGTTCCGGGGTACGAAAGTGACCAGGGCTCCGGGTCGGGATCTTCCGCATCCGGCCCCGACGGTGGCGAGATCGGTGGATCGCAAGCCAGCCTCGCGGGGATTAACGCGATTAGCAATGGAGTCGAACAGGGCCCGGATTTGACGAATTGGATTGAGTTTACCGTAAGCTGTAAACTGAAGACTCCAATTACTGCGCCTTCCTTTGGGGCAGCATCGGCTGCTACGGGTACGGGTGGCGTCGCTGCTGCGGCGCCTTCTGTGGGGCGTGCTCCGGCGCCTCCGATGACTCCGGCAAAACCACCGGGAGCTCCCTAGCCGGCTTTGTTCACAAGGCCATTTACCACAGGGCTTAGTGCGGTAAATGCCATCTCAGGCATGAATAATGCGGGTTAGCCAGGTTTTTCGCGATGAAGAATGTCGAATCTGAACGAGGCTAATGCGAGTGTAATCAGGTTTTAGGAACTGGAATGAGTCTTTCTAAACTGCGACAAATACACATCATAATAATCGGATCCGTATTGTGCGTCATTGCGGGGGTCGCCCTGTTTTACCTGGTGGTTAAACCGGAACAGGAAGCGTACAAAAAGGCGGAAGCGCGCTATACAGCCGCGGTCGTCGTGGGCAATCCCGCCTCGGAAGCCGCTGCGATAAGCGACGTGAATAAAGCCACGGCAGAGGTAGAGACCAGCAATCTCATGCTGGATAATGAGATGCGGAAGCGGATGCCGGACCTCAGCTTTGCTCGCCGCGATCAGGGCATGCTTGAACTGTGGCAGGAGCAGATTCACACGCTGGGTCCGCTGATTAAGAGTTTTGCAAGGGACAAAAACGTCGATGTGCTCAGCGACGACGTGACTCTTCCGGCGCCTCCTGCAAACCCGAATGATTCTGTCTTCGACCAGGACGTTCTTGTCTTTCCACTTGGAAGCGTTCAGGTTCAGGGGGATTTCAAGAGCTTGATGGACAACATAGCACGTTGGAACTCTTGCAGGCGTCTTATTATGGTGACTAATCCTGTTCTTGCGGGAACGTCTCCAGCGTTGGTCGCACAGTATAACATCACCTGCTACATTTTCCCGGTCGCCAAGGGTGGGCCAAAGATTCCGCTGGCCGGCGGCGGTGCACAGACACCGGGAGCGCGTGGATAAGCGTGAGTTGCTGTGGGTATCATTGTTGAGTCAGATACCCCGCTGCTCAGGAGTTGTGTTTAATGGATTGGCTTAAGGATAAGAAAAATCAGCCGATTGCCGCTGCTATTGCCGCGGTGGTTATCCTGGCAGTGGTCGGCGTGTTTTTCTTTGTTAACAGATCATCGTCCGGAGGCGGTGCTCCGGCGGCGGACGCGACGGGTGCGTCCTCCGCGATGCCGCCGGGACCTTCGGCGGGTGCGCCTCCACCGGCGCCAGGCTCTGCTGCAGGGCCCGCCAATGCAACCGCGCCGCCTGCGTCTACACCAGGCGCGCCTGGGGCGCCGACTACGCCCGGGGCGCAGGCTACGGGAGCGTCACCCGCACAGCCGGGAGTTGGTGGTGCAGCGGCCGCCGGCGCAAAGCCTGCTGGTGGAGTGCAGGTCGCTGTGAAGCCAATGGAAATTCCACGCGCGGACCCGTTTATGCCTCAGGGCTACAAGAAACCGTCGGGGAAGAAAAAGAAAATTCCGATTCCCATTGCCGATTTTCCTATGCCTGCAATCTATAATGTGGCATCCAGGCCAGTTGACGACAGCGGTATGCCCGAGCGGCCGCAGCCACCGAGAAGAATGGCGGGACTGCTGCTTGATGGCAAGGTTTTTGCCATCATTGAAAGCAATGGCAAGACGGACATAGTGCAACCCGGCGATACACTGAGCGATCGTTTGGCGATTGTCGAGAGAATAGAGAGAGACAAGGTTGTTCTGAAGACCACAGGCGATAAACCGAGGTATCTCGTGGTAAGAATGGCGTCGTCACCGCAGGAGGCACAGCCGATCAGCAGTGGTGGTCCGGGCCCGGGACCTGCGCCTGGCCCGCCGATGCCGATGAGACCGCCCATGGGGCCGCCGATGCCGATGCGGGCGCCGGGCCGAATGTAGAGTGCCCTTCACTGTTTGTCGGCTCCGGGGCGCCCAAGATAATGTTCACTGCGGAACCTTGGGTCATTAGTATGAGTTCGTAGTACATGAGTTTGATATTGCCACAGATTAGCTGCTGCTGTCTGTGTAGGAGGATTCTGAAATGAAAGCCAAATACAGTAAGTGGATGGTTGCGCTAATGGTTACCGCAGTTTGTATTGGCGTGACTTGCGGAAGCGTATGCGCAGCGACGGACAGCTCAGCGACGATCAACCTCGAACTTAAGGACGTTGAGGTGAGTACAGGCTATACCAGGCGCTTTTTAATGGCGCAGGTCGTAATTATACGGTTGATCAGGATGTGCAGGGGATAATCGTGCCGGCGCTGTCGTTTAAGGATGTTACTTTTGATCAGGCGCTCAAGAATCTCTTGAAGTCGGCAGGATTGGTATATCGCATATCGGATGGGATATACGTGATCAGCAAGAAAAACACCACAGCAACCGTGGCCGCGGTTGCTCCGACTACCCCGGACGCAACCACTCCAGACACCACCACAACGGATCAGACGACCATCGAAAAAGTTCCGCTTAGTAATACCGGCGCTACCGAACTCCTTGCCATGATGACTGGAAATACCGGCAGTGGCATGGGCGGCATGGGCGGTATGGGCGGCGGCATGACGGGTGGCATGGGCGGCATGATGGGTGGCATGGGGGGCATGATGGGTGGCATGGGCAGTATGGGCGGCATGGGCAGTATGGGCGGCATGGGCAGCATGGGCGGCATGGGCAGTATGGGCGGCATGGGTAGTATGGGCGGCATGGGCAGCATGGGCGGCTACGGCAGCAGCATGGGCGGCTACGGCAGCAGTGCGGGCAGGGCATGGTAGTGAGCGGTCTTCTTGGCCTTTTTAACCGGAGGAGGAACCAAATGCAATATATGCTAAAGCGGTGGCGCAGGATTTACGCCACGGCTTTGCCTGTCGCGGGCATTTTGCTGATAGCGGCAGTCGGTATTATTTCCACTGCTAATGGTGCGGTGGCGGCAAACGGGATCATGCTTCAAATTAAGGATGCTCCGCTTAAAGAGGTCGTGATGCTGCTTATGCAGCAGAGCGGGACTAACATTGTGATAGCGGACGAATCCAAGCTGGACAAGAAGGTCACGGCATCTCTTAACGATGTTCCGCTCGATAAAGCTTTGGACTATATCGTAGCCAGCGCGGGTGTGTCGTGCAAGAAGATGGATGACGGCACTTACATCATAGGTGGAGTCGCTGCGGATGAACCGGTCCTGACAAAGAGCGATGTCGCCGCGGCACTGCCTCCAATTGAGGAGGCGCCCGCGAATAAAGAAATGCAGATAGTCACCATCAAGTTGCAGCACTCGAGTCCAAGTGAAATCCTCGCGGCTCTTGCACCGAGCAGCAGTGGCATAGTCGATGACCCGGCACAGCGATTCTATGAACAGTGCCGGGAGCGGATGGCTCCGAACGTCGATCAAACGGCGAATAAGGGCGGACTCTACCTGGATCAGCGCAATCAGACGCTGGACCTCCGTAACGGCGTGCAGATGCAGAATAACCAGCCGATGATACCGACTATCGATCCTACAAGCCTCAATCCTGGGGCGGGCAGGACCGGAGATGTCAGCACCGGAGCTGCGCAGTATGGTGGTACCTGGCGGTGGCGGCGTAAACAGGCCTCCGGGATACACGACCGGTGGTGGCAGACCGGCTTCGGGTGCTCCGGGTTCGGGCGCTCCCGGCTCTACTCCGACCAACAGCAACTTCCTGTGGCCGGAAGGCGTGGATCAAGCCAAGCCCTTCGATCTTGATAACTCTATCATCGTAAAAGGTACCGAAGACGGTATCGAGGCCTTCAAAAAGATTATCCGTATGCTCGACGTTCCGCCGAAGCAGGTTTCGATCAAGGCTGAGTTTATCGACGTCACCACTAGTGATGTCAAGTCATTCGGAATCAACTGGAGTCTGCAGCGGCTTAACGAGAGCTTTGCCACAACGTTTAACCTCAGTGGTGATGTCGTGTATGCGCTGGCGACAGGGAACTTGACTGCTAATCTGCAGGCTCAGTTAACCAACAACGTGGGACGGGTAATCAACTCGCCTATTATCTCGACTATCAACAACCAGATGGCGATGATATCGATCGACACTGTCATCCCTTACTGGGTAAGCCTTGCTACGGTTGCCGGCGATGGGACGGTTATCAACCAGGCGACTCCGAACTTTATTAGTGTTGACACTGAGCTGGCGGTTTTGCCTAGAGTCAACGGAGACGGCACGATAACCATGCAGTTGATGCCTCAGGTTGCGGATGTCGGCCAGAACGTAACCGGTCCGGACGGCGAATCGATTCCTGAGCAGGATCAACAGACTCTGACGACGACGCGCCGAGTGGCAAACGGCGAGACGATTGTTGTTGGAGGATTTATCCATAAGGACGACAGCAGCAACGTTCAGAAAATTCCTATCCTTGCTGATCTGCCGATTATCGGTAGTCTGTTTAAGGCGACATCAAAGAATATTAATGACAGCGAACTGCTGATCTTCGTCACGCCGACTATTATTCCTGACCACGGTGGCGCAACAGTCGGAATAGGGGTGACTCCGTAGTAGTTCGGGGTCTAGAGATGATAACAGGGGGTTGCAGAAACGCAATCCCCTTTGTTCATGTACGGCGCTTGAGGTAAATGATAATGCCCGAGATACAAGTCAATCTCGCTGAACGGTCGTATAAGATCACAATCGCACCGGGCGCGCTGGAGAAGCTCGGGGGAGTCGTGGCAGGGGTTGGCCGACCCACATCCGTGGCCGTAGTCACAAATCAGGCAATTGCGAGGCATTACTGCGAGGCTGCATTAAACGCTCTTAGGTCAGCCAATCTTGAGGCGCGCCTTATTCTTGTGCCCTCAGGAGAACGCTTCAAGACTCTCAACACCGTCAAGAAGATCTACGATTCGCTGTTGGAGATGAGAATTGACCGGCGCGGGGCTCTGGTGGCTCTGGGTGGGGGAGTAATCGGAGATATAGTGGGATTTGCCGCCGCAACATATCTGCGAGGAATCGACTTTTTCCAAGTGCCGACCACGCTCCTGGCACAGGTGGATGCAAGCGTCGGTGGGAAAACGGGAGTGGATCTGCCGCAGGGAAAGAACCTGGTTGGCGCTTTTCATCAGCCCCGTGCGGTAATCATAGATACTCTGACCCTAAAGACACTTCCGGCCCGGGAACTTCGGTCCGGCTTGGCGGAGGTTGTCAAGCATGGTATAATCTACGATCAGGAGTTCTTCGAGTTCCTTGACGCCAACGCCGGACGGCTGCTTGCAAGGCAGGATGATGTTCTTCTCGAGGCGATAAAGCGATCAGTCGAGATAAAGCGGGACGTGGTCGAGAAAGATGAACGCGAGTCCGGCATCAGAGCGATCTTGAATTATGGCCATACCATAGGTCACGCTATAGAGGTTCTAAGCGGTTACGGCAAATATCGCCACGGTGAAGCGTCATCCATAGGAATGGTGACGGAGGCGTTTTTGGCCGAGATAGAGGGGATCGCGCCGGCTGGTATGGCCCCCAGAGTTGCCGGGACTCTGTCTAAGATGCGCCTGCCGGTCGAGATGGATAGGAATCCGGATACGGACGCGATGATTCGCGCCATTGAGCTGGATAAAAAAGCGCTGGGTGGTGAAGTGCGCTTTGCGCTTCCGACTCAGCTTGGCAAGTGTACGGTTCTTGCCGTGAGCAGGGACAAGGTCGCGCGGGCCATTGAAGCGCACGCAGCGTGGGCGAGGGGCTGGGCGTGAAGTATCGGGACTGGCTCATGTCTTTGTGGGTAATACTGTCAGGCGTGGCGTTCATTGCGGCCTCATTGGCCGCTGTCGCGCTGCCCGCGTGTCCGAAGTCTTCAGTTGAGGAACTTCTGGCGGCAGGACGGTACGTATATGTAACTGTTATTGCATTTTGCATTGGATCCTGCTTGATCGGTGCGGCCCTGCGGGCGGCGCGCCGTGCGGGCAATAAAAACACGAACGGGATGGCTAAATGAGCGTTTCTAAGGTAGCTGTTTTAAAGACTTCTCCGGAAAGCGTGATTGAAGATTACGCCAGGCTGATGAAGTTGGCGGATTTCGAGTCTCACCTGCCGAAGGATAAAGACACGATCCTCAAAATCAATATATCGTGGCACCATTACTTCCCTGCTTGTTCCACTACTCCGTGGCAGCTCGATGGAGTTACCCAGGCGCTCAAGAGCGCGGGTTACAAAAACCTGATTCCGGCGCAGAACCGGACGGTTGTCGTTGATCCGAAAGTCGGCGCGAAGAGGAATCATCTTGACACGGTTATCCGCAGGAACGGCCTTGAGTTCGTGTATCTTTACGAAGATGGCGTGAAATGGCTTAAGTATCAGCCCAAGGCCAAGATGCTGGTGCTGGACAAGGTGTTTCCGGACGGGATGATGATTCCGGATCTGCTAGTGGGCAAGAACGCGGTTCACCTGCCTACGGTGAAGACGCACGTGTTTACCACCATGACCGGCGCCATGAAGAACGCATTCGGTGGGCTTTTGCAGGAGAACCGTCACTGGACCCATTCGGTCATCCATGAGACACTGGTCGATCTGCTTGCAATACAGAAGGAAATTCATCCCGGCATATTCGCCGTTACGGATGGAACGATCGCGGGAGACGGACCCGGTCCCAGAGCAATGATGCCTGTTGAGAAGAACTACATCATTGCGAGTGCGGACCAGGTGGCAATTGACGCCGTATCCGCGACACTGATGGGCTTTGATCCGATGCACCTCAAGTTCCTTCGGCTTGCCCACGAGCAGGGCCTGGGGTGCGCCGATATTAAAGAGATTGAGATTGTCGGAGAAGATATTTCAGAGGTCAATTTCCACTTCCACGAAAAGATGGAAACTTTCGCCAGCCGCGGACAGAAGATGATCTACCACGGCCCGCTTAAGCCACTGGAGAATATATTGCTCAGGAGCTTTATTGCCCCCTGGTCGTTCTATGCTTCCAGGCTGTACCACGATGGCTATTGGTATCCATTCGTTGGAAAGCCGAGAGTGAAGAAAGTATTGCAGTCGGGGTGGGGAAAGCTCTTTGAGAGCTACGGGAGACCCGAGGCGTGATAGGACAAATCGTCAATTATCGCTATGAAGTTCTTGAGAAGATCGGTGACTCTGAGATCTTTTCAGTGTATAAAGCGCGCGACAAAGTGCTCAACCGTCTGGTGGCGCTCAAAGTCCTGGCAAAGGATCTGGCGGCGGACCGAGAGTTCGGCACGGTGGTTGCCGGGAGTTACAGGGATGTAGCTGCGCTGGCTCACCCGAACATCGCGAGGGTGCTCGATGCGGATTGCACTGCCGAATCCTGCTTTGCCGCCTGCGAATATGCGCATGGGATCAATGTCAAGGAACGAGTTCGGCGGGCGGGGCCGATGGCTGTGCCGCTCGTGCTCGACATTATCATTCCCGTATTGGAGGCGCTGGAGTACGCGCATGCCAACCGCGTCGCTCACGGTGACCTCAGACCTCAGGACATCATAGCCAGTCCCGACGGCGAAGTAAAGTTGACCGATTTCGGGATGGCAACGGCGATGAGGAAGTGTCCCAGCGTAGCGGACAAGTACCAGATGCGCTCCATTCATTATGAGGCGCCTGAGATAGCCGAGGGGGCAGTGCCGACCCCGTCTTCGGACCTGTATTCCATCGGCGTCATCATGTATGAGATGCTCACCAACACGCTTCCGTTCGATGGGACCACCGCGGTTTCCATTGCCTTGAAGAAAATCAAGGAGACGCCGTCCCAGCCGAGGTCGATAAATGCGGGGATTCCCAAAACACTGAATGACATAATAATGACCGCGATCGAGAGTTCTCCGAAAGACCGCTACAACAGTGCTTCGGCGATGCTGGCCGATCTAAGAGGGCTGCGTGATGCGCTCAGGATAGGCTATACGAGCACCTCCAGTGCCGCGGTTGTGCGCCCGGAGCGTCAGGTCGAACAGACATACCAGGAAGTCGGCGAGGAATCGCTGAAGAAGAAGTATGTATGGCTGTTGCTTCTCTTTGTGCTCGTCGTGCTTGTCATGATGGGCGGAACGATGTTGGTATACCGGGAGCACGGCGAGGTCTCGGTTCCATCTTTGCTGAATAGAACGTGGGATGAAGCACAGGCAGAGGCCAGTAAAGCGGGAATCCAATTGGAAGAAGAACCGCGGGTTTACAGCGACACCTATGGAGCCGGCAAGATCTGCTCGGAAGTTCCGCCCGCCGGTTCAACTGTGCCGCGCAGCAATGCCGTGGTCAAGGTGAAGATCAGCAACGGTCCGAGCGAAGTGGAGGTTCCCGATCTTACCGGGTTGGCCGAGAGCGGTGCGGCTGATGCCGCGGTTCACGCCAGCTTCACTATCGACAAGATAAAGGAAGAATACAGCGATAAGGTTCCGGCAGATCACGTTGTATCGCAGGACCCGCCGCCGGGCGTAAGGCGGCAGCCGAACAGCGGCATCAATCTGGTCGTGAGTTCCGGGCCTAAGCCGGTTGTGGATACATCAAACGACACCAGTGACTCGACTCTCGGCACCATTCGGCACTACAAGGTGGACGTACAGGTGCCTGAAAGCGCGGACGGATCGCAGGATGTGGTCGTGAAGGTTATCGACGACAGGGGCGAGACCACGGCATATGAAGAGTCGCACGAGCCGGGGGATAAGTTCGAGATACCCGTCGATACCCAAGGCGAGAATCCGCGTATCAAAGTTTACGTAGGCGGAGTCTTGACGAACGAGGAGCCTGAAACAACGCGATAGGGCGAGCTTGGGTTGTTGGCGTTTCGGCATTTAGATGCCTGGGTGGATGGTTTGACTATGAGAGACGTAAAGGTACTGCCGTCGCTGCTGTCGGCGGACTTCAGTAATCTTGGTAGGGCGGTTGCCTCGGTGGCGGACTGCGGCGCGGGTGGTCTGCACTGCGACGTTATGGACGGTCACTTTGTCCCCAACATCACGTTCGGGCCGATGGTCGTGCATGCCGTGAGGCTGCTCACCGAGCTCCCGCTTTTCGTTCATCTGATGATCGAGAGGCCCCAGGAATATATCGAGCAGTTCGTAGAGGCTGGAGCCGGCAGCATCACCGTTCACGCTGAGGCATGCGTTCATCTTCACCGGGTGATCCAGTGTATAAAAGACGCCGGTGCCCGGGCTGGGGTTGCTCTGAACCCGTCTACCCCTGTCTGCGTGCTGGAGAACGTGATCGCTGATATCGATTCCATCCTCATCATGACCGTTAATCCGGGCTTTGGCGGCCAGAGCTTCATTGAAACCATGCTGCCCAAGATAAGTCAGGCGCGTAGAATGGCCGACGACGCGGGTGCGGACCTCGACATAGCAGTTGACGGCGGAATCGATCTTGCGACCGCGCCCGGAGTTGTTCGCGCAGGTGCAAACGTGCTGGTAGCCGGTTCCTTTGTTTTTGCGGGCAAGAGGCCTGCCGGGGAGGCTTGCGGCGCATTGAGGCTCGCAGGGGAAACTGCGTATGCTCGCGAGGAAGTGTAGCGATGCCTCTTCTTTCGGTGCAGTGGATCGCAGGGCTGGGCTTTGTTGCCGTTGCGGTGCTTTTTGCCACTGAGGTTCGGAAGTGGCGCGCGCTTACGGCAGTAATTGGACGAAGGCAGCGAATCCTTCGGACATGCCTCATATTTCTTATAGAAGTCCTGTTTGTGATGATGTTCGTCGGCCCCTTTGTGACCCGCGGAAAGTATGTACTCATCGAACTACTGTACTGGCTGGTTTGCCTCATTCTTGGGTTGGCGGTGCTGATCCTCGCGGTATTCGACGTTCGAGAGGTTGCGAAAAGCTATGTGGCTCAAAGCCGCCGGGTGTTTGGCGACCTCAGAGAGGATAAGCGGCGGGAGAAGTGACTCATTCCGACTACATGCGGCGAGCCCTTGCCCTGGCCGCGCGCGGCAGGACCAGCCCAAACCCGATGGTTGGCGCCGTCGTAGTCAAGGATGGTGAGATCGTCGGCGAAGGGTTTCATCCCAAAGCCGGTGAGCCGCATGCCGAAGTTTTCGCTCTGAAAGCCGCCGGGCTCAGGGCAAAGGGGGCAACAATGTATGTGACCCTCGAGCCCTGCTGTCACCACGGCCGCACGCCTCCCTGCACCAAAGCCGTCATCGAAGCAGGAATAAGCGAAGTGTATGCCGCCATGGTCGATCCTGACGAGAAAGTGGCCTCACAGGGACTCCAGGAGCTGACGAATGCAGGCATAAAGGTCCACTATCCCCTGTGTGGAGACAGGGCGGCCCAGTTGAATGAAGCCTACATAAAGCACCGCACTACGGGGCTGCCGTTCGTTATTCTAAAGTCGGCAATGAGCCTCGACGGAAGGATCGCTGCGCGCAGCGGCGACTCTAAGTGGATCACCAACGAACGCTCCAGAGCCTTTGCCCACAAGATCAGAAGCCGCGTTGACGCCATAATAGTGGGTGGCAACACCGCCCGCATCGACAATCCAAGCCTGAGTGCGCGAGTGGGGAAGAAGATATACTATCCGATTCGGGTTGTTGTTACGAACACAGGCATGCTCCCGCCTGATCTCGCGCTGTTTTCCGGGCCGGGCCAGTCGATAGTGGCATGTTCATCCGAGGCGAACCTTGACTCGCTGAAGAAGTTGAATGAAGCCGGTGCTCGTGTTATGACCGTCAACGGGCCTAACGGCTGCTTCTCGATGAAGGACATGCTTACCCAACTCGGCGAGATGGGATGCCTTTCGGTGCTGATTGAAGGAGGAGGGGAAGTCGCGGCATCCGCGCTCGAAGAGAGAGTCGTGGACAAGGTTGTCTATTTCTACGCCCCGAAGATCATCGGTGGGCGCGACGCTGTGCCCTCGGTGGGAGGACTGGGCGCGGAGAATGTGGCATCATCGGTTATTCTGGAGAATGTCAAGATCAGGCGGTTCGGGCAGGACATTGCAATCGAGGGCTTCGTCGCCTATCCCGAAAAGGCGGGTTAAATGACCGCGTTCTACGAATCGGAGAATATCTTCCAACCCGAGTCCTGGCACAATCATGCATCGTGCCTGGTTGAGCTTCCGAATGGCGACCTCGTGGTTTGCTGGTTCCATGGTTCCGGTGAGCGAACGGCTGATGATGTTCTGGTATACGGGTCGAGGCGTCGCGCCGGCTCCGCGCGTTGGAGCCGTCGTTTCCTGATGGCTGACACAGTCGATTATCCGGATTGCAACCCCTGCATGTTCGTCGACCGCCGGGGCAGGCTCTGGTTGATATATGCGACTATCCTTGCAAACGAGTGGCATACCGCTCTTCTGAAATACCGCGTGTCCTCAGATTACACTCGCGCTTCGGCGCCGAAGTGGTCGGTTGGTGACGTTCTGCATATTACTCCCGGAGATTCGTTTGCTGCCGCGGTGAATGCAGCCTGCGGCGCGCAGGAAAGCAGCGAACCGCACGTGAACGAATGGCGCGAGCACGCCCGGGATAAACTCTACCGCCGATTGGGCTGGATGGGGCGGGCGCACCCGACCCTGCTGAAAGACGGGCGGATCGTGTTTCCCGTGTACTCCGACGGATTCAGCTTTTCCTTAATGGCCATAAGCGACGACGACGGTGGGACCTGGCACGTAAGTTCTCCTCTCGTCAGGCTGGGCGCTATACAGCCGAGCGTCGTCCAGAGGCACGATGGATCGCTTGCAGCGTTCATGCGAGACAATGGGCCGTTTCCGAAGCGCGTCACGATACGCCCAGTCTTGCGACCGAGGCGAGACTTGGAGTGAGATCGGCTCACTGGATATACCGAATCCCGGCTCGGGGCTGGAAGTTATAGCGCTCAGAAGCGGGCGCTGGTTGATGGCGGGCAACGACACGCAGGACAACCGCTGCCGCCTGTCGCTTTACATTTCCGATGATGAGGGAGGCGCCTGGCGGCACGCCGGCTGCCTGGAGGATGACACCAATGAATCCGCGTCCGGCTCATACTCGTATCCCTCGATAATCCAGTCCCGCGATGATTCGATCCATGTGACCTATAGCTGTGGGCTCGATGCGTCCCACAAGACCATCAGGTGGGCGCATTTCAACGAAGCCTGGGTGATGAAGCAATGAGCTTATCCGAGGGTTCACTCTCGGGCTCTCACCAAGGGCGCTGCCCTTGGATCCCGCCAGGAGCCGAGTGGCCCCTGGACCCCCATTATGCTGAGTCCAGGCTACCTTCTGTCGGGCAGCACGGTCCTGATCGTGTAGGTAATGGTCTCCTCGCCGTCCTTAGCCACTGTGACAGGGAACTCGATGGTGTTTGAGTCCTTTTTGTTGAACTCATGGCTGGTTTTCACAACGTTCCAGTCCGCCCACACATGGTCTATTACCTTGACCTCGACAGGCGTTTCTTTGTGGTTCCTGATCTTCACCTCAAAGGTTTCTTCCGTCACACCCTTGGAGGGGTACTTGACGTCGGCGCGCTTGTAATCTCCGACCACGTCGAATGCGTCTCCCACAGATAGCCTGATCTTCTCGTCCTTCGGCGTATGGTCTATCTCATCTTCACCCACAAACTGCTGGTTGCCGTCGTCGTCCAGCTTGTAGACCCTGATCCTACCTTTTGGCAGCGGCATGCCCATGTGGTTTTCCTTAGAGTTTTTGAATTCGAGGACCACGTTTACCTTGTGATTGTCGGAGGTGCCAAAGCCGCTGCCGGGAGAATAATCGGTGCGTCCGGGATACCACCATCCCCGCCACCAGTCTCCGCGACCGTCGTAGATCATCTCTTTTGTGACGGAAGCGCCGGTCGCGCTCAGCAGCGAAAGCTGCTTGGTTTCGTTGTTGCTTATGGTCGTAGGCCGTTCCATTGTGTACATGTGATACTCAAAGAAGCTCTTTTCCTGGAACTGCGGCTCGACTTCTCGCGCCGTCCGGACGGCATTGTTCGCATAAAAACCACCAATCGTGCCTTCCTGTTGTCTTCTCACGTCGCCGGCCATCAGTGTCAATCTCGCGTCTTTGTAGGTCGTCCCGCTCTGATTGTTAAGCGTGACCCAGCCGGAGAGGTCGAGAGCAGTTTCGTTTTTGTTGACGAGCGCGACATAGTCCGCCTTCCAGCCGACGCCGTCGGTAATATAGCTGATCTCAGCCCTCTGCTCGCCCTGGCTGTCGCTTCTAATCAGCCAGTTGAGCGTCGGCTTCGGGTGCAGTCCCTCCGGCATCTTTTCCAGTGAGACCTGGCCGCTGGGGTTGAGTATCATCTGCCCATTGTCGGCCTTTATCACCACACCCTTATTCGAGGGCGGGTTCAGAAGGACTCCGCTCTGAGTGTACGGTTTGCCGTTGCTGTCGAAGCCGGTGAACGTCACCCGCTGCCCGACAGATTTGTTCAATATGTTGTCGGGGCTGATAAGGTCGTACTGGTAGTTTTGCTCCAGTATCGATACCGAGTTCGGCGCTGTGAGCGACTTGAAAAGAACGCTGGTCGGGTCGATTGAGCCTGCGACGTCCTCGACATCAATCGAGTTGACACCCTTATTGAGCGTGACGGTGCGCACGTCTTTAACCAGCGCGAAGTTCGAATTGTAGACCGTGAGCTGCAGGGACTGCGGCGCCGAGACTGTCTGTGCGCAGCACGTAACCGCCGAGCAGAGAGTTAGAAATGCAATTGCGAGCACCACTTTCATGTACATACAGATCCTCCTTTGAACGGCCCAGAGCGTTAATCATGACGTGTCGGCTTCTCAGCTTTTAGGCCGGGTAATTCTGCCTTTATCGCATTTATAGGTGTGACAAAAAGGAAACCATGGCTGAGACCGGACGCGGGTGAGTTCGGGGGTTTCATTATCGCCCGAGCCACCCCAACCACTCGTCCCGACAGGTCAAAAACCGGCCCGCCGCTCATTCCGGGACCAACCATAGTCGATATTTGAATGAAGTGAAGATTGTTATCTGCCAAGGGTTCGTGTGGTGGACAATACAGTCCCCTGTGAAACGCAATCGGCTGTGACGGGCACATTGAGAATGGTCAGTAGAGTGCTTCCCTTCCGTATGGTGTCCGAGTCGCCCATCTCGAGCGCGGGTCGGTTATGTGTGTCGACCTGGATTAACGCTGCATCGGTAAGGCGGTCCGCGCCTATAAGTCGTGCTTTCGATTCTTTGCCAGTTCAGAACATGACCGTAATGCGCTTGGCGCCGGTCACTGCGTGTTCGGCGGTCAACACATAGCCGCACTTGGCATCTACGATATATCCAAAGCAGACTCCAATAACCGGGATGTCAAGCAATACAT
>CAVZJH010000056.1:0-18267 GCA_963775535.1 uncultured bacterium
GCGCATCGCTCGCCTTGCAAACAATTCGTCAGATTGATACCATGTTAAAAAGCACAGCAACATTCAGCTTCTCTGCGAAAGGGGTTCAGAAAATCATGTCGTTCGGTAAGGGGAATGCTGCTCCCGGCAATAACAAGCAAAACGTTATCGTGATCGCCATTGTGGCCGCTGTCATATTGGGCGCCGGCTTTATGGTCGTGCGAAACCTTCTTCCCCAGCCGGTACCCGAGGTGTCTTCATCACCTGCGGGCCCGGCTCACTCTGTCGCACCGCCAATGCCACCGGGTATGGGGATTCCGGGCGGTCCTATAGGAATGCCTCATTCAACGGCAGCAGGGGCGGTCCCGTCTCCCGCAGGGGCAGTTCCGCCCGCAGCACACGGGCCTGCAGTCGCGCCTCCACTCCCCGCGCACATGCCGGTGCCGGGTCGGCCTGCTTCCGCGCCGGAACCTCGTCCCGCGAAGGCATCTGCCGCTCCCGGCAGACCTATGCCCGGCGCGAAGCCCATGCAGGTGAAACCCGCGGCAAAGCCATTTGCAAAACCTGCCTCTGCAGCATCGCGCAAATCGCCGGCCGCCAATATCGCAATGGCGCAAATGAAGGTATTCGGCTCAGTTAATGTTTCGTTCCCGAAAACGTGGAAGATCAAGGCGGGAGGCGGAAACAAGTCTGCGATATTCACCGATGGGAAGGTGCTTTTTGAAGTGCACACACCTGATCCCAAGGCAAGCTCGGCAAAGCAAATCGCCCAGGCTGCGTTGAAAGCCCTCGGTGCCAGCGGCACGGCCTCCGCACAGGGAGCGGACAAGATTGCCGGGAACGACGCTTACTGGATTGCCATCAAACACGCAGGCCAAACGATGAGGATTGTCGGAGTGGACGGACCTACCCGCGTCGTTTTACTGGAACGTGCGAATGGCGTACAATTCGCGTCCTATAGAGATACGTTCAACACGATGCAGTCCGAGATCAAATTCAGCAAGTAATCCGCGGCATCCGCAGGCTCCGCCGCAATGTCCGCATCTTCCGGGGTGAGGATTTCCGAATCCTCACCCCGAGACGTCACTAGACAAGCATTCAATTGCGGCCTTAGCGAATTATCACTGGTTAATCTTGCTTACGGCGGCTGCCGTCAGGACCGGCGGCGTGAGAGTTGTGTCCAGGGTACCGCTTACGGTTGCAAAGTCCCCATTCACAAGGCCATGGTTCGTAAAGATAACCTGGATTGGATTACCCGAGCCGTCATCTATCGTAAATTCGTTAGAGTTTGAAACCGCAACCCTGCCCCAGAGCACCCACGTACACGCCGGACTAGCAGCGACAGCCGCGGCATCGCAGGCAGCGCGGTTGCTTGCTCCATAGGTACGGTTGGCATAAGCTGCATTGAACTGGTCAATCCTCTGCATAACCACGGGGTAGTTGCTGCCCGTGACGTAAGACTCGGGAGCGCTCGGATTAAAATACCAATCCCAGATTGAAATCAGGTCTGCGCCGCTGCTGTCCAGCACGTTTATCAGTGGGATCAGATATGTGCCCATGGGGTCGTCATTTAACCCGGGGTCAAGCTCACCGCATTCGCCGATCATAACAGGTGTGCCGGTCGACTTCGCATACCGCACCATGTTACCGGCATACCCGTTGATATCGAGCCCGTCGGGCCATGTAGATCCTGTCTCCGGAGTATACAGGTGCATGCTCGTAAAAGCTGAGCATCTGTTGTTGAGCCGTGAAATTGGCGTGGTGCACAGTCAACGCATCCATTGTCCAGTTCGCAATCGGGTAATTCTCTTTCAAAACTTCGCTGCACGTGCGCGGTGGCGCATCCCCGCTCTCGAGCATGTGAATTCTTATCGAATGCTCTAATATCCGCCAGAACCTGATCGTAGTACTGAACGAGCATGGCCCGAAGTTAAGTTGTCCGCGAAAACCGTCGTGGTCCGTGGATTCACATCCCCGGAGACCCCGGCAGCATTTGCGCTGGATACGTCGTAGCGCTGCCGGTCAAATCCAGGTCCGCCATCAAATTCATTTCGTTGCCTATCTCCCAGGCAAGCACGGTTGGGTCGTCCCGGTATCGCAGTACCACTTCGCGCAGGTAGTCGTGCATTGCGCGATAGCTTTGAGACGCCGGGTTGATCATGCCGGGAGTAATAGTCCCCGTAGATCGCCGGCCACATCGTGAAATTGAAGAACAGCGATGGCACCACCCGGATTCCACTTGCGCGACACATGCCGATAACTTGATCCATCTGAGCCCAGGTACGTGTCGGGATCATTGAAATACAGCGCCATGTCCGATGGCCAATACCCTGACACCCAGAACCGAAAGAACGGCATGCCCGTGGTTCTGGGCGTCGCTGATCGCAGTTACAATGTGCTGCTGCTGCGCGCTTGTGGAAGTGTAGTTGCCGTCGGCATACAGAGGAGCGTAGAGTGAGAAGAGATCCATGTCATCACCGCCGAATGCCCGGTAGGGCATTCCTCCAAGATACAGCGAAGCTCCATTGCGGCTCAGGAACTCGGATGGCTGGTGCGTGGAGAGCCCGGCTATTTCGGCTTGAGTCAACGCTCTGTTGTAGATCCTGACGTCGTCGTAGCTTACGCCGAGGGTGTTTCCGGTCAGGACAACCGAAGAAGCCAGAGTGAGCGTGTCGTTGTCTGCGTCACCATAACTTGTTAGGTACGAGTAGTCGAAGTTGAGCGTAGAGCCGTAGGGCTGCAAGCCAGTCCCATCCATTAAATCCAGGTACAAGGTTACTGAGAAAGTGCTCCCTGGAGTATCGTTCCAGACAGCCACCAGCTTCACGGTTCTGCCTGCCGGAATGGCCGGAGGGTTGGATGCAAACGGATAACCCACGCACTCACTGCCGGCGCTGTTTCTTGTCTTTACGGCAAACTGTCCTGAATCCCAGCATATTCGATCGTTTGGTTGGTTAGAAGTCGCGGCTTTTGCCAGCTTAAGGAGTTCTACCGAATCACCAGCGTCCCACTTATCCAGCGAAAGCCACATGACGTATGTTTTGTCCCTGTAAGCCGGCAAATCGACAGCGGTCGGGCTCGACAAAAGGGAAGTTGATGCCTGTCCGAACGACCACGATGAGCCGTTGGCGTAAGCCGACAGATGGAGCATACCGTGGTCGATTGCGGTTCCGTTAGCACTTAGTGCCATGGGGTTCCAACTGCTGTCAGGAGCCTTGTTGTTGGTCCCGTCAGTGCCACCCCGACTGTCGAACGGCCATTCGCCGACAAGGTTTGCGGCGAGCGGCACAGGCCTCTGCTTTTCGACGAGTCCGGCGATAGTTGTCTGAGTGAGTGCGGCATTGTAAACTCTGGCTTCCTCGATACTTACGCCGGCTGTTTTGCCTGCAAGAATTTCTCCCATTGATCCGAAAATCACTGTATCGTTGCCCGCGTCACCAAAGCTTGAAAGATATGAGTTGTCGAAGAGCAAAGGATTTCCGTAGGGCTGTAGGCCGTTGCCATCGAACCTATCAAGATAATAAGTAACGCTGTATTGGGAGCCCGAACCGCTGCTCCAGACAGCAGCGAGTTTCACCATCTGCCCGCAGGGGATAGTTGGCGGGTTTGCAGCATAAGGATATGCAGACATTACACTGCCCGCAGGGCTCTGTATCGAGGAATAGAACTGCCCGGCCCAGTTGATAGTGTCGCATGGCTGATTAGAGGATGTGCTTTTTTGTAGTGTAAACACGCTTGCGACGTCGTCGGCGTCTCCCTGTTTGTTGACCGAAAGCCATAAGACCACGGTCTTATTGGAGAAGGGAGTCACAGTGGTTCTAAGCGTAGTGGAAGCCTGACCTAATCTCCACGAGAGCAACGGCAGTTGCACGCAGGATGAAAGAAGAAGTTTCCCATCTCTTAGTGCGGCTCCCTCGGAACTCAAAGCGAGCGGGTCCCAAGTGACACCCGACAATTTGTTGGACAACGCCCCGCACGTTCCGTAGCTGTCGAATGTCCACCAACCCGCAAGCTGATTTGTAGCGACCGTCGACGTCGGTGTAAGCGTAGACAACTGGCTGGCGGTCATTGACCCTGAATAGAGCCTGACTTCATCGAAATATATATCTCCGGCGCTCTGGGGCACGTTGTTGCAGAAATCGAGGATACCTATGCCGTCGTAGCGTTGATTTCCGGACGGAGCGCCCGTAAGAAGACATTGAGAGCCGCACTGTCCCCAAGTGCTTACTTGAGACGAGGTCAGCATTTCTGTCGTCCCTATCTGCGTGACACCGTTTCCGATATTCCAGTACATCAACGCCTCGTAGGAACTGGCGTATTTCTTGATAACCTGAGCTATCATTACATAACTACCGGTGGGCGGGGTAGTTCGGGTGCCATAGTTTTGGTTCGCGGATTGGTGGTTGAGCTGGCCACCGCTCATGTAACCTGGTACATTTGCTGCAGGCCCCAGCCGTTTATCGGGTTTCCATTATGGCCATCCCACTGAAGACCCGATACTGCAACCTGATGCGAAGTGGAAAGATCAGCGCTGCTGTACTTGCCAAGGGCGAGCAGCCTGCCCCATAGCGAGGAGTTCCAGCCCGTGAACTTCACCCAGGCGACAATCGTCAACTCACTGAAGTAATTGGATGAGCCCAAATCGGACTTGAGACTGGCAACAGCGGAGCCTTGATAAAAAGGGCCGGTCCCGCCCATCTGGTATCTGGAAAGCTAAGAGCCCCGCTTGATATACTGGCGCCGCTCGGGGTAAGTACCGAGTGGATTCGCATGCGTAACCGGGGGCTTTGTTCGCCGTCTGAGTGGCAATGTCCGGTCCCTCAAAGTCCCACTGACCCAACAGGGTCGCCGCGCTGGTTTGAATGGCAAATGTTGCGCCCAATATTGCGACGATCCCGATGTATCTGAGTGTTTTCATCGTTCCCCCTCTTCCTCGGTAACGCAAGCTCTACCTCTAGCGCCACGCGCACTCGCGGGCGCAGTCAAATCGGCGGGTATTCGCGTCTATCTGCTATCCATCATTGTGCCATGGCTTTGCCGGATGTGCAACCCCGCAATTATGCTGGCAGCCGATCAATAGAATAGGATCCATTACACAACGGCCGGTTTCGCCTGCCGGGATACCGGGAACGTAAAACGTTGTTTACGCCCGCCGAAAAGACGATTAAGGAGCATCAAAAGCTATGCCATCGCAAGAACGCTTGATAGACGTTGCATCGGGAGAGGCGCGGCTTGAAGGCATGCTCTGCCTTCCCGGAGACACTCAAGGGGTTGTAGTGTTCGCCCACGGCAGCGGAAGCGGACGATTCAGCCCACGCAACCAGTTTGTCGCCAGCATATTGCAGCGGGCGGGACTCGGCACGCTGCTTATTGACCTGCTCGAACAATGGGAATCAGATGACAGAAGCAAGGTGTTCGACATCGATCTTCTTGCGGACCGGCTCTTGAGCGCTACCGATTGGCTGCAGGCGGACCCGGCAACAGCGAGCCTTGCCATCGGCTATTTCGGGGCCAGCACCGGGGCAGGGGCGGCCCTCCAGGCTGCCGCGAAGCGGGGTTCACAGATTAAAGCGATTGTTTCACGCGGAGGCCGACCCGACCTCGCTATGGAGTATTTGCCGGAGGTGACCGCCCCTACCCTGTTGATTGTCGGAGGAATCGACCTGCCCGTTATTCCTCTCAATCAGCACGCATTCGAACTGCTGTCGGGACCCAGGGAAATGGTAATCGTCCCGGGCGCGAGCCATCTCTTCGAAGAACCAGGAACTCTGGAGGAAGTCGCGCGCCTCGCGACGGAGTGGTTTAGTAAGTATCTGAAAACTGACTCGACCTGAGCACAAACTCGGTAAAACGATTCACACTAATTTGGAGGTTATTCCCGACGGGGCAGAGAATGGACCATCAGGAACAAATCACAATCCCTGTCCGCCGGGGATTTCTGAAACGAGAGGAAATGCATTGAAGCCAATATCAGTCCAACTGTATACACTGCGAGAAATGTCCGCCCAGGACTTTCCCGGCACACTGAAGGCCGTCGCCGAGATCGGCTACAAGGGGGTTGAAACCGCCGGCATTCACGGCCTTGACCCAAAAGAGGTCGCGAAAATTATCAGCGATCTCGGAATGCAGGTTAGCAGCAGCCATACAGGCACTCCCACTCCCGAAACCGCCCAGCAGATTATTGACACGGAACTGGCGCTCGGGAATACACACGTGATCAGCGGCTTTGGCCCAAACGACTTCAAGACCGTGGATGACTGCAAAAGAATCGCCGGCATTTTCAACACAGCCGCCGACCTCCTCAAGCCGCACGGTATGACCTATGGCTTTCACAACCATTGGTGGGAGTTCTCAACGGTAGATGGCAAGTGACGTGTACGATATTCTTCTTGCCGAAGCACCCGGCATCTTCAGTGAACTCGATGTCTACTGGTGCGCATACGCCAAAGCCAATCCGGTGGAGATCGTATCTAAGTATAAGTCGCGCCTTCCATTCCTGCACATCAAGGATGGAACGCTCAAGGAAGGCGAAGCTCATACCGCGGTCGGCGCCGGAGCTCTCGATATGCCCGGCATCATCGGCGCCGCAGACCCGAATGTTTTGAAATGGCTGATTGTTGAACTCGATAGTTGTGCTACCGATATGCTCACTGCCGTGAAGGAAAGCTACACATATCTCACGTCCAAAGGACTCGCGGAAGGCAACAAATAAACTACACTGTTAATCGCTACCAGGGCCAGGCCGCAAAGCCGGCCCTGGTTTATTCATTCTCTATTGCCCACACACTTGAATATTGCCGTTATCCACTACCTCGACCTGCCGCTGGCCGAGGTTAGATACGCGCGAGATGCCTTCTACTACTGCGAATGCGCCGTTTGCCAGCCCCAGCGGCGCGGGATATGCACTAATAACCTCAACATTGCATCCCTGGCTTCCGGTTAGCTTACAGCCGTCGCTTATATAGAAAGTGCACCCGCCGCTCGTAGATAGATTGGAAACCATCCCCCAGGTCTTCACCAAAGCCCACAAGTTCGAGACGCCCGGCTCAATCGTGCCGCCAAACACGGGATCGCATCCACCGATTGACCTGTTGGCCATTGCAAGGCACCGTGGCAACCCTGCGGGTTGTGGGCCGACAGGCTGCCCAACGACGGCTTGCTGCAGCACAGGACCGCAGAAATCAGGCTCTTGGGTCAGGACGCCCGTCACGGTCACACACGAACCCTCGGATGGGATCTGTTGTCCGGATGCCGGCACAGCCCGCACCGCCTTTGTCACCGGCTGGCTTTGGCAGTAAAAAGCGCCATCGGAGCTGAGACCGGTCACAGACCCTGTAAAACTGATACAAGCTCCCAGGCCTTTACTTAGTGCCGTATCTTGATCCGACACGTAGGCGCAAACGCAGCCGGACAAAAGGGAGTAATCTCCGTTACTCAGCTTCACCTTGATCGCAAAGTAATAGCTGCCCTGTGCGAGATTCTGGATGGTGAATGTCTCCGGCTGTCCCGCGGCTTGCGGTGCCCCGAGCCCGGTTACGGCTGTAGATCCGAACCAGTTCGCATCAGTAACCGGCCCATCCGTACGCATCCGCAGGTCATAAGACACAGGAAGGTTCTGCGGCGATGTGACGGCGGTCCATGCCAATTGAACCGAGTTGCCGGTCACCAATGCCGCATGTAAATCCGTGACTTCTACCGACGGAATTATGGTCGCGCCCCACAGTGTCTGGCTGTTGGTGGCCCCCGTCACCCACGTGACCAGGCTGCCACAGGCTTTCACCGACATCTGATTTCCTGGCGTGTTGCTTACCACGAACTCCTGGCCCGCCTGCCAATCGTATCCGCAGATATCCAGGCCGGTAGTCAAGATGTTGCTTGCATCCTCCCAAAAGATGGTCCCTGTACCGACCTGAGGCGTCGGAGGGTTTGCGGTCGTGTACGCGAGGGTCCGCATCTCACCCGTCGATGTATCCTCTGCCACAATATCAAAGCCATTCCCGTCGGCTTCGGACCATGCCGACCAGGGAACCGCAAACCGATGGATCAGCGCCGTCCCTGTCTGCAATGTCAACCTCACTCCCGCCACTGAAGAGCTCGCCGCATATCTCCGTATTTCCGGGACCGTAGTAAGCGCGGTAGACAATCATATTGCCGTCGTTGGAAAACTGGCTCTTTTCCGAGTCACTCGAAGTCAAAGCCACGAGTTCGCCGCTCCCGATGTCGTAGTTGTACAAGTCGACCGGGTAGTGGTCTCCGACCATAGCTGACCGATATTGGCCGTAAACACACTGGGTTCCCGTCATTCCGCATCCGACCTGGTTCTGGTCGCTGGGCATCGCGATGTAGTAATTCCCCCAATCGACATCGTTCGCCATCAGACGCTCCAGGCCCTCGTAGTCGGGGTCCACATACATCAGCCATTTGATAGCTGACCCAAGCGGTATCCAGCTTCCAGGCATGGGCTGCTTTAGAGTCATCTTTGATTTTGTAGAATAGTCGTAAAAATAGCAAGTGCGACCGTTCGACAGGTCCTCAGTGATCATCAGCCAGGTTCCGAAGTTCTGCCAGAGTATGATGTTCTTTGTATTTGTCAGTATCGTAAATGCAGCTCCGGTATCGGCAGTCAACCTGATCGAGCAGACGAGCAACAGACATACCGTCCCCAGAACCATTCTGCGGAAACGGCGCGATAAAATATGCATGAGCGTTCCTCCTGCCCAGCTATTACCCCAGCCTTGTTACCCGTTTTGCGGACAACCTGAACCACGTAACATAAAGAAAGCTCGCTGCTTTTCAATCATCCATTGTCCAAACTCGCTGCCGTTCCATCGACCGTCTTGCTTTGTCCCAATAACAACCGATCCCGGCCGCGCTGATGCGGTAAATCGCACCAGCGCAGCCGGGATCGAAAGAACGTTGCGCACGCAGATGGTTCTTTGCGTCAAACTACTTCAGCGAAAAACAAGCCAAAGTGGTTTTGTTCCGAACTATCAGTTTGCCATTTGAGACGATCGGAGCTGTCCAGCTCTGCCCTCCAAGCGGTTTGTAACGTCCGATCTCCTTGTATAAGGACGGCTGAGGACTCACCATTACCAAATCGCCTCCCTTGCCATCGAATTTCAACAGGACGCCATCGACCATGATGAGAGGGCCCTTTTCAAAGCCGGGCTGTCTCCACTTTGTCGTGCCGGTCTGTGGGTCTATGCAGACGAAATCTCCCGGCTCCGAATCCCCATAAACGCAGCCATCAGTGAGTATAGGAGAACTGATGTGCGCGGTCATCTCCTTGTTCTGCCATCTAATCTTGGCGCCCCCGGGAGTCACATCCACCAGGGCACACCCATACCCATAGCTTGCGGTTATGTATACCGAATCGCCAATCACAAGCGGCTGAGGAATGGGAGTTCCCGGCTTCGCGGTCCACTTGCAATCCCAAAGCTGAGTTCCCGCATCCGGATCGAGCCCAAAGAGATCCGGTACTTGTGATTACGACATACTGCCGCTTGCCGCAGATGGTTGCAACAACGGGAGTGGCATAACCCATGTCGCCGTTCGCATTGCTCTGCCATATTGTCTTGCCGTTCGCCTTGTCCAACGCGACCACAGTGGCGCCTGGGCCACCAGGACAGGTTATGACTTTATTTCCATCGACGACCACCGACATGGCATAAAGCCAGTTGAGCTTTTTACCTTTGAAATCGTTGAATATATCACGGGACCAAATCTTCTTTCCTGTCCCGGCATCAAGGCAGTTCAGCATACCTAACCGGCCCAGCGTGTAGACCCTGCCGCCCACGACTGTTGGCGTGGCACGCGAGATACCCAAAATTGGCCCCATCTCTGTCCTCGTAGGTATATCGCCATACGTCCTTTCCAGTGGCCACATCAATGGCTCTGACGATGTCCGCCTTGCCGATATGGTCGATGATGAAGACCCTCCCGCCCGCAGCGCACGGCCCGGCGAAGCCATCGTCGCTCATAGGAACTCTCCAGAGTTCTTTGGGCGGCTTCTGATTCCAGTTCTTGTCGATGCCTTTCTCGAGGGAAATACCGTTAGCGTTCGGCCCTCTGAACTGGGGCCAGTCGGATGCCGAAAGCATTGTAGCAAAAAGCAGAAGTGCAAGCATTGAGGCGGTTAACGAATATCGACGCAGCATTCAGAACATATTCCTCCGTGATCTCGCTCCCGGGTGCAAACGACCCGGTGATTACACAACTTAACTTACACTACGGCTTGTGATTAGTCAAGCGATTCTATCAATTTGGGTGTAAATCCTCCTTGACTGCTTCCAAATACTCTAGTATACTAGGTATACTAGGTGTGGTAGTCGCGTATGCAAAAACAGAGGATATTGTGAAACAAAGCGTGCCGGTCATTCGTGAGTGTTTTTCGGAAGCAGCAGGAACGTTTATCCTCGTATTCTTCGGCGTGGGAGCAGTGCACACGGCCGTGCTTACAGGAGCGCAGTCAGGAATATGGCAGGTGGCAATTGTGTGGGGTCTCGCCATAGCACTGGCGATCTATGCGACCGGCGCTATCAGCGGAGCGCACATAAACCCCGCAATCACGATTGCCTTTGCCGCGTTTCGTGGGTTTCCCAGACGAAAGGTTGCGCCGTACGTGCTTTCGCAAGTCATCGGCGCATTCCTGGCAGCCGCTCTTCTGTATGCCCTCTTCCACAATATTATTGTCCAGTTCGAGGCTGCAAAGGGGCTAATACGCGGGGCTTCCGGCAGTGAGCTTTCCGGGATGATATACGGCGACTATTTTCCGAATCCGGCGCTCTTTGGAGCAAAGACCGGCACACTGTCTGCCTTGAGCATATGGCAGGCTATGTTAGCGGAAGGAATAGGCACGGCACTGCTCGGGTTCTTTGTGTTTGCCGTCACCGATGAGCGCAACCCCGGCAGACCAGGCAAAACGCTGGCAGGCCCGTTCATAGGTCTGACCGTAGCGATCATCATTTCTGTCCTCGCTCCCCTTACACAAGCGGGGCTAAACCCCGCGCGCGATTTCGGGCCGCGCCTTTTCGCATATTTCGCCGGTTGGGGAAAAGTAGCCATTCCAGGCCCACACGGCGGATTTTTCACTGTCTACATAATGGCTCCGATTCTTGGAGCTCTGGCTGGAGCGGCCGTTTATCAATGCCTTATCCAACCCTGTTTTCCGATACCTGATGCACCCAGTGTGACTATCGATCCTCTCCGGCAGACGGATGCTGCCACTAAGACATATCAGTGCAGTCACGAATGCACGTCAAAGACGGAGTAAATACATGATGCTTGAAACCGAAACATGCGGCGGCCGTGGCAAGTGCGCCTGTGAGGGAAACACTCTAGAAAGGCTTGTCCGTCCGGCGTTATTGATCGTTCTCGCCAAAGGAGAACTCCACGGCTACGCAGTGGTACAGCAGTTGGCGGAGATGTCTATGTTCGAAGGGCAGACTCCGAACGCATCGGGCGTCTATCGCGCTCTCAACGCAATGTCGAGCGAAGGGCTTGTCGAGAGTTCCTGGGAGCTCTCCGCGTCTGGACCAGCCAAGAAATCGTATAAAATAACGCCTGCCGGCTGCCGGTGTCTCTCGATGTGGATGGATACTCTCGCTAGATACCGAAGCAGCCTCGACCACCTATTGAACGCGGGTAATCAGGCATTAAACGAGCTGCGTGATTCCCCGGTCATGTTGCGATGAGGCGTGCGATCTCTTTAATTAATAAATCAAAAGGAGCAATTCTCGCATGAAACCTACGGAACTTATCCTCGTTGGCGGTTTTCTTGGTTCAGGCAAGACCACGCTCTTGCAGCGGGCGGCGCATTATCTGTTGTCGCAGGGCAAGCGCGTGGGCCTCATCACGAATGACCAGGCTCGCGATCTGGTGGATACGGAGATACTCCAAAACGCCGGGCTGAGCGTAGAGGAAATCGCGGGCGGCTGCTTCTGCTGCCGGTTCCCCGATCTTATCGAGGCGTCCGGTCGACTTGTGAAGAATATCGACGCCGACGTTCTTATCGCGGAGCCCGTCGGCAGTTGCACAGACATTTCCGCCACCATTCTGCAGCCGCTCAAGGAGCTTTTCACGGGTCAGTTCGAACTCGCGCCGTTCTCGGTGCTTGTGGACCCGATGCGTCTTCAAGAGATTCTCGACCCGCGAATGAGCAGTTCACTTCACCCCAGCGCCCGCTATATCCTTAGGAAGCAGTTGGAGGAAGCCGATATCATTGCAATCAACAAGGTTGACCTGCTTTCCCACGAAGACCTGGCCGAACTGCAGTCGCGCACGCGGAAACTGTTCCCTGAGACGCCACAAATCGCCCTGTCAGCCCTGACCGGCGACGGTGTACGCGAATGGCTTGACCTGCTCCCTCTGACACGCGCCCCGGGGCGCAGCATTACCGGAAGTCGATTATGATATCTATGCAGAGGGGGAAGCTGTCCTTGGGTGGTTAAATGCCGCCATCTCCTTGTCGTCTGATGCGCCTGTTGACTGGGAGGCTTTCTGCACCGACTTAATGCATGCACTGCGCGGCGAATTCCTGGCCAGATCAGCCGAGGTTGCCCACGTCAAAATGCTCCTTACCGCGCCGGGAGGACAAATCGCCGCCAACCTCACCGGGATCAATAACGACGTCGCGCTGCGCGGCAGCGTAAGCAGCGCCCTTCGAGAAACAAAGCTCACAATAAACGCCCGCGTGCAAATGCCGCCCGAAGACCTGCGCGCCATAACATTAAAGAGCCTTGAATCCGGTGGAGAAAGGATTCACTGTGAGATAGTTTGACATCCAGTGCCTAAGTCCTGGCCGGCCACAACCCACTCATCGATATGCCGCGGTTGTCTCGACCTCAGGTGAAAGGTAGCCCGCCCATCGAACAACTCGAAATTTTGTGTGTGCCTTTTTTGGACCACGCATCTTCCACTCCCGTTGCTCGCGAGGTTCTGGAGGCGAAATGGGGCCATATTTTCGCGTGTATAGCGGAAACCCCTCCAACATTCACACTCCAGGCCGCATGGCACGTGAGGCGGTCGACCAGGCGCGATCCAGCGTTGCATATCTCTTGGGCTGCTCCCCTCAGGAGATATACTTTACCAGTGGAGGAACCGAGTCGGATAACCTCGCTGTTCTCGGCACCGCCTGGGAAAGAGAGAAAGAGGGGAGACACATCATCACCAGTTCCGTGGAACATCACGCGGTGCTGCGGAGCTGCCAGTGGCTGGAAACGCGCGGTTGGCAAGTGACTTACCTACCCGTCGATGGGACGGGAATGGTGACCCCGAGGCAGTACGCGCTTCCTTCCGCAGCGATACGGTCCTCGCCACGATTATGCACGCGAACAATGAGGTCGGAACGATACAGCCCATTGAGGATATCGGCGCCGATGTCTGCGCGAAGCCGGTATCTGGTTCCACACCGACGCGGTAGGTCTCCGGGACACATCCGTACCGCGTAGACGATCTAAACGTAGATATGCTCTCCCTTTCCGGCCACAAGTTCTATGGTCCCAAGGGAATCGGCGCTCTGTACATGCGCCGCGGCACGCACATCTCACCTTTGCTCCACGGCGGCGGACACGAACGCGGCAGGCGTTCAGGCACGGAAAACGTGACAGGAATTGTTGGCCTTGGTCGAGCTGCTGAGCTTGCATTGGCAGAAATGGAAACCGAAATACCCAGGCAGACTAAATTGCGAAACACGCTCATTGCCGGCATTCTCGCAAGCATTCCGCAAGCACCGTCACAGGCCACCGCCATCGCCGTCTGCCCAACAATGCCAGCATTGTGATCAACAATGTCGACGGCGAAGCTCAACTCCTCCAACTTGACGGGGCCGGCATCACCGCGTCCGGCGGCTCGGCGTGCTCGTCGGGCTCGCTCGAACCTTCGCACGTCCTCATTGCGATGGGCATTCCTCCCGCGCTCGCTCTACGGCTCCCTGCGACTGACTCTTGGACGCGACACCACCGAACAAGACATTGAATGCGCCCTGGCGCGATTACCCGCGGTCGTGGCAAATGTGCGCACGTCCTTTCCGGTAACCGCAGCGTTCGAGTGCGATTGCACTGACGCCGAGTGTTCGTGACTCTGGGGCTGTGCTCCCGATAGACAGGCCTCGCGCAATTCCCAATCGTTAGTCGCCATCGATCATCTGCCGGATTTCCGGAGGAAGTAACCGCTTCGGCACGATCAGCCCATTAAACACAACCATATCTTTGAACGGGTTGCGCTCGTTCATTGCCTCCGTGGAGAAATCCTTGTCCCAGTTGCGCATCTTGAACATGTCCCGGATCTCCCTCGCTTTATTGGAGATGGTGCTCTGCTTCCCGCCAAAGTGATTACAAATGTCGTCGGGAGCAATGTAGGGTTCAAAGCTCTTGTCGAAAAGAAAATTGATCTGACCCACGGCGTAGACAACTGCCGCGCCCCATGTCTCTAACCGACCACTGAGAAACGGGACTATA
Organism: uncultured bacterium; assembly: GCA_963775535.1. GTDB lineage: Bacteria > Armatimonadota > UBA5829 > UBA5829 > UBA5829 > CAVZJH01. The sequence goes on from CAVZJH010000056.1 coordinate 14,436, forward strand.
TGTTTTCTGGCCATCTTGTCTATGAGCTTCTCACAGAGACCCCGTATTCTTCGTCCAGATATTCCCGGCAAAACTGCGCTGTCCCGTTAACCAGCCAGCGCCGCTTTTCTTCGATTGCCGCCTTGTCTCTCATGGCGTGCCACCTCCTGCAACGTTCTCTAGTAGACGTACAATTCGTGGATCGACCAAAACAATCCCGACGCAGTGCCGTTTTGAATGATTTTCAGGTACCTCGCTTTGGACAGATAAAACTTGATATCCAGCACACCGCCCTTTTGCCTTTTTTCGCACTCGGCGGAGCTCAGCTCCGCAACCCTGGTCCAGTTACTACCATCCAGCGACACCAGCACGGTGCATCCTCTGGGATAGTCGCCCTTCGACTTGGCTGAGTCGAGTGTGATTCTGTGGATCACGCACTCCTTGTGGAAATCCACTTCTATCCAATCGCCTGGCCGCATCGAGGCGCCCCGTGGTCCATCTGGTGGTTTTATCACCATCAATCGCCTCCGTAATGGGCAGCGGGGGCACGTAAGGTTCATCGCCGTGTCCTGAAATGCCGGTCCAAATCCTCGCTGGAGAGTCCTGGTCGGTAAGGAAACGACGCCTTCACCTCATAATCAACAGTCTTCGGCTTAGGATACAAGATCAGTTTGCTCATATAGCTGGAAAGGTCCAGAACTGAGCCCTCTTTCACCAGGAAAGGCTTCGCCAGCTTCACAGGCTGCGCCTCGCCCTCAGGAGCGACTTTCTCAATGGTTACGGGCGAGCCGAATGTCTTGATTGTCCGCAGTTTTAGCTCGTTTTTCGAGGGGACATAGTCCAGCCACAGCCAGAACTTACTGAAGAAGACGGGCATGTGCAGTTCTGTGAGCGAATTGCCTATTCTGGGCGAGACAAACAGGGTCTTCTCTCCAATGTCCAGCGTCGTGCCAGATAGAGCGTTGAGCACGTGCCACGTGGTCGGGCATGTCATATAGCTAGTCAGGGCTCTTTGATTTCCGGCCGGAGCATCATAGCAAAGCGATTAATGCCAGGGATTGCGGTTGAGCTCCCACGCGACGTCGTAGACGCGTTTGATCACATCCAGACCGTCGTCAGTGTACCCCTCATTAATGGCCTCGCAGCCGACATAAGGCTCGTGTTGAAGCATGTAGCAGGCGCCCGTGGCGAGTTTGCCTTCGGGAGTAACCTCCATCGGCGGAACGGGAAAGAATGGTTTCACGTGTCTCGCAATGATCTCACGCATTGTGCTGTCGATAACGCCGGGCGCCAGAGTAGGCCCACACCCTGAAAGTCGTGAAAGCCAGTCACCCGCAAGCTGCGCGATGAACGAGTTCGGGACTCGAATACCGGTTTTCTGATTGAAGAACTTGTCAAAATACTTGCCGTTCCACAAGTTCTTCATATAGCTCGCCTGCACGGCCCTGAAGCGGTCTGTATATGCCTTTTCAGCCACCTTGTCGCCTTCGATGCGGGCCATGTGAATGCCGCAGCGAAGAGCGGCAAGATAACAGTCCGCATTGTAGCAGAAAGCCCCACGGGGAAGCGCGTCATAGTCGTAGGTGCTTCCACCTTCGGGTATCAGGTCACCATCCATATCCTCCGACTTCAACCACTCGAGCGCCCACTTCACGTGCGGCCACATGTCATCCACGAACTTGCGGTCGCCCGTCCAACGATACAGCTTGATCACCTGCAGCATCCACGACGTAGACAAATCCGGCCAGTCGGTAACGCCGTATCCAATGTTAGGATCCCCGATCACCTCATGAATATTGCCATCAAAATGGGTTATCCGGCCGTCAGGATACGGTTTAACGAGGTCCTGGCACTTCGCGTACATCCGGAGTTCCTTCATGTCCAGTTCAGGGAACATCTGAGTGTAGAAGGCGTGTGCAGCCATACGCTGGTCCATTGTTCCGGTCGCCCCGGACATATCCACCGGGCTCTCCATCACGGCGAACCTGCCGTCTTTAGTGAAAATCCCACACGCATAAATAGAAAACGCGCAGTTAACGAGCTTCAGCCTGAGCCAGTCCGGCAAATTGGACTTGCGAACGATATCCTGCCACTCTCTCGTATCACCCAGCAGCCTGTCGGTGTTGTTGAACACGTAATCGGCGATCTCCGCCGCATTCTTAAACCTGTTGGAGTAGAAGTGGCCGACGTTTTCTGTCTTCTGAACAGCCTTCATTTGAGCCAGATACGCAGCAGCCTTCCAACCTTTGGACGACAACTCCCTCCCGGAAGCGTCATAAATCGAAAGCTCATGTATTGACCAGTTCCAGTTGGTGCTGCCCCCCGTATCGACAATGCGAATCAGCTTTGCTTTCTGTTTGCTGAACTTTATGTCGAGATACCCCTGGTGCTGAGCCATCGCAGCTTGTGCCGGCGTGGCCACCGCCGCTGTCTTCCAGTTCGTTCCATCGCAAGAAACCTCGATTCGATAGCCATGAGGATAATCGTGGGGGGATTCCCTGCTATCCAGGGTCAGGCGAGAAACGCAATGCAGGGCACCGAGATTAAGCTTATACGTATCTCCCGCAATCATCGCCCGGTTAGTGGACCAGCGGGAGTCGGGGTTACCGTCAAACGCATATTGTGTGTCTTTCGTCACGGTCTGGTTCTTACCCGTCGGCAGGCTGGTCTTGAATGACGTCATGTGATTTGGGAAATGCCAAACAAGCACGAAATCAACAATACGCGTCTCGTTGGGACCCAGCTTCACTTCAGCAGTAAGGCCAGAGGCGGGTTGCTTGGGATTAACAGCATCGTAACCTCCACCGAGCCTGCCGTCGCGCTCGAAAGAACTCCAGAAAGGAAGGGTATTCTGATCGGCATCGTAGGTAGGACATGACCTTTACGTCCGCTTTGCCGGCTTTTGTGAACAGTCCATAGGAGCCCAGCGCGTCATTTCCGGCGGTCGTTTGCCCACTTTGCTTCTCGAAAATGACGCCTGTTATGTGGGACTTCTCCGGCGCATAGGCATAGGTTTTATTGCCCCTCAATCGTCCCAATGGACATCCCATTTGCCACCCCAGCCAACTAGATTCGGCCACGACATCATCAACACCGCTCGGCCCTGCCGGGCAGACGGGTTCGATATCCTGAACCGGAAACATGCTACCGGAAGCGATAAATCGGCCGCATCATGAGGAATCAACGGAGACCAGGCCTCGAGCTTTACGCTAACCGGGAGTGCAGCGTCATTGAACGTCACATTTGCCGTGGGGAACCAGCCGCAGTAGTCTACACCCGCAATGTTTTTGACACCCTGATATTCCTCCCGGGAATCTAGTCGGAGCATCCTGGCTCCCGTCTTTCCGCCGACCTCCGCGTAAACAGCGGCGAAAGCGCCCTTTAGACGACCTGTCGGCCTGTCCCAGTTGTTGTTTCCCGTATAATATCCAAGCCAGCCATCAGTAACGATCTCCAGTTTTCCACATCCGATGCCACCCAATGGCACCCCGGATTGCCAGCGCTCATTCGAGATTGTTCCAGTGCCCACATCAAACGACGCAAACGCCGGAACGGCTGCCGGAGGTTCCACAGCCGTCAATAGGATCTTTCTCATTTTCTCGTACTCCGTGAAACGCTAAGGGACCACCCCGTAACTGTCAGGACAGTGCTCACCGGATATGGGAATTCGAATGCACGTCCTACCTCAGCTTGATGCCTTATTATACAACAAGATCAGGTAACCTGCTCCATCTTGGCGCCGAACGAATCCGCACAAAAAGATGGGCTCCCTTTCGGGGACCATGGTCTCATTGCATCTTTTTAATACAGTCCAAGTTTCCTCAAGCAACCAAGGCTCGGGGGTCCTCAGGGC
>CAVZJH010000057.1:0-91729 GCA_963775535.1 uncultured bacterium
CCGTAGGTCACCACGGACCACATGAGTTCGATTCGCTCAGGCATGCCTTCCCGCATGTTCCCTTAGCATACGTGAAGAACGACATGGCATACCCCGCGATGATATCAAAGCTGCCCATGGGCTGGCTGGGGCTGGTGGTTGCGGCGCTGTTTGCCGCGTACATGTCTACCGTCGCCAGTCACCTCAACTGGGGTTCGTCATACATCGTGAACGACTTCTATCGAAAGATCATCAGGCCGCAAGCGAAGGACAAAGAGTTGATCCGAATCGGCCGGTTCTCGACTTTTGGCCTTATGGTGCTTTCCTGCCTTTTGGCCCTGTGTTTGCGTAACTCGTTCCAGAACTTCAAGTATATGGTACTCTTTGCCGCGGGCACTGGTCCGATCTTCCTTCTGAGGTGGTTCTGGTGGAGGATAAATGCTACTGCCGAGATAACCGCCATGATCGTCTCGTTGGTTTCGGCCCTATCAATCGCGGTGGTCTACCCGTTGACTCACGGCGGCGCAACGCTTGCGGACCACTGGGCGCTGATCATCAACGTTTCCGTAACCACCGTCGCCTGGATAATAGCGGTGTATGTCGGCGCGCCAACTGATGACGAGAAGCTGCGCTCGTTCTACGCGAAGGTTCACCCCGGCGGTCCCGGATGGAAGCCCGTTATCACAAAAGCAGCGAAAGATGGTCAGCCGTTCGAGGCATCGCAGTTGAAGTGGGACGTGCCGATGGGGCTGGTGTGCATGTTCCTGGGCTGTATCTTCGTTTGGGGCGCGCTCATCGCCACGGGCTATTGGATATATAGCGAACGTGTTCCTGCTGTCGTGCTTACCTCCGTGACAGCGGCTGCGGGAACCGCTCTGATTGGCTTATGGAACAAGCTCTCCACCAGCAAAGTAGAAGAAGAGAGTTGACACAGCTCTTGTGGTGATCCATCCGTGAAAGGGTGGCAGCGTGACGCGACTGCCACCCTTTCCTTGTTTTCTGCGTATTGTTTTACGAGTCCAGTTGCGGTCGAGACTCAGTCGGGGAGGAACAAAGTGCGCCCGACGAGAACAAGACCATGTGTTTTTAAGTTTACGTGCCCGAATGGCACATCATCCAGAGGCTATCTGATGAGTGAGTTAGCAGAGAAAATCGGCAGCCGCTTCGAGTGGATGTCTAGAGACGAGTTGGCGCAGTGGCAAGCAACGGCGCTCAAACGCACCGTGGCGCAGGCGGCGAAGTCGCCTTATTACTGCGAGCAGTTCAAGAGCATATCGTTCGACCCGAACGATATCAACTCCGCGAGCGACATTTCCAAGCTGCCTTTCACTACCAAGGAAGACCTGAGACTGAGCTATCCCGCGCGGATGCTCACGGTAGAACCCGAGCAGGTGCTGCGTTTGCACACGTCGAGCGGGACCACCGGCAAGCCGACCGCTATCTTCCACACGCGGGAAGACATCGACTGCTGGGCTGAGCTAATGGCGCGGTGCCTTGCGATGGCCGGAGCTACTTCCAGGGACGTCTTCCAGAACATGACCGGCTATGGAATGTTTACGGGCGGCTCGGCCTCCATTACGGCGCTGAGCGGCTGGGGATGTGGGTTGTTCCCGCGGGTGCGGGCAACACAGCGCGGCAGATTATGCTCATCCGCGACTTTCACGTCACCTGCATTCACGCGACCCCGAGCTACGCCATGCACATCGCCGAGAGAATGGTGCAGGAGGGCGACGATCCCCGGAGCCTGGGCCTCAAGATAGCGTTCCTTGGTGCCGAACCCTACACCGAAGAGCTGCGCGTGAAGCTGCAGGAGATCTACGGGTTCAAGGGATTCAACAGCTACGGCCTGAGTGAAATGAACGGCCCGGGTGTCGCGTTCGAATGCAGTGAGCGCGGCGGCATGCACATCTGGGAAGATGCCTATCTGGTGGAAGTAGTCAATCCTGAGACGCTGCAGCCGGTGGCCGAGGGCGAGGTCGGAGAACTGGTGCTCACTACCCTTCGACGGACGGCAATGCCCATCATCAGGTACCGCACCAGGGACCTCACGAGCTTTGTGAGTGGGGAGTGCCCGTGCGGCAGACGGCACGTGCGGCTGGCAAGAATGGTCGGCCGGTCAGATGATATGCTGATTGTCCGCGGCGTGAATGTCTTTCCGAGCCAGATCGAGGAAGTGTTGATGAGGCACAAGTGGCTTGGCGGCAACTACATTATTTGCCTGACCACGGCCAAATCGCTGGATGAGATGACCGTGAAGGTGGAACTGGCACAGGGCTCGTTCGAAGGTTCGGTCGAGAAGCTGCGCGCGCAGCGCGGCGAACTGCAGAGGCAGCTCAAAGAACAGATCGGCTTTACGGCGGCGCTCGAGCTTGTGGAACCGGGAAGCCTGCCGGCCAGCGAGGGCAAGGCGAAAAGAGTGATCGACGAGAGAAACGTGGCATTAGCCCTCTCAATATCCGCGCGGCGGAAATCTGTCGGGCTCGCCCTGAAGGGAACGATAATAGCGGAAGCGCTATTCTCGAGAGAGGATGATGACGGATGTATAACGAACTCGGAGTGTTTGTGGAAAACAAACCCGGAAAGCTGTCGCGGATCGCGGGGCTGCTGGGAAATGCCGGAATCGACATGCTCGCACTGGACATCGCCGACGAGGGCCAGTACGGCGTCTTCAAGATACTGGTAACCGACCCTGCGCGCGCGAAGCAGGTTCTCTCCGACGCCAACATCGCGGTCGCTTTGACTCGGGTTGCCGTCATCGAGATCGCGGATCAGCCGGGTTCGTTAGTGAAGCTGGCAACCGCTATGGATAAGTCGGGTTTGAATGTGAGCGACGCATACGGCTGCATTCTCGAGCGCGGCAAGCGCGCGGTGTTCGTTGTAAAGGGTGAGAACGTGGAATCCATCGAAGCCGCCGCCAGGGGAGCCGGGCTCAGAGTGCTGGACACGCTGGAATAGCGGGGGACCCTCCGAGGTCAGGCCACTTTCTCGTCAAAGAAATCGCGTTCCCTTTGGTGACTCTCCATGATGAGTTCTCTGCGTTCCGCGAACACCCGGTCTCTCAATTTGGAGAATTCTTCAAAGTTGGTTGGTTTTGGTGGATTGTCTTTCGGCGCGTAACGGTTGCAAAAGGAGTTGCAGGCGCTGCATGCCAGCACCTTGTTGGCACAATCGTCAGCCCATTGATCCGGGATGCCCAGGTCCCTGCAGACGCTGGTCGGTACGACGTGGTCTAATGCCATCGTCAGCCAGGTTTCGTACGAAGCGGCAAAGTCCACCCCGCAATAAGCGCATGTGGTCTGTCCCGTCTTGCGCATGAACTTTAGCCCGTATTCGTGGCGGCAGTTCGCGCCGCTCACGCGCCCGATAGGTTTGCGCCCGCAGCTTGGATATTCGTCAAACGGTCTCATTGTTCCCTGCCTTCGATGTGTTAGTCGAGACGGTCGTCCCGTTATCTGCAAAGCCAAACCGTCCCCGTTGGTTGATTCCGCGTTCCAGGGCATTTGTTCCCACAAATGTGATCGTCGGCAAGGCTCGATTTGGAAAAAAGTTCCCAAAGCTCAGTTTGCTATTGACTAATCGAACTATTCAGCCTGATAATACATGTGTGATTTGCATGATTCACTGGACTAGTTCCCATTGAGGTGATTTGGTTTTGAAGGATAAGGTGTCATTTGAAGACTGCTTCTACGGTACGGCGACAGTCGGAGAGCGCGGGCAGGTAGTCATTCCGTCCGAAGCAAGGAAGAAGTTCGGAATCAATCCCGGAGACAAGGTGCTGGTGTTGAGCCACCCCAGCGGAATGAGCGGCGTGATCCTGTGCAAGATCGACGCCATGCGCGAGGTGTTTTCTTCAATGCTGGCAGAGCTTGAGAGAATCGAATCTAAGGAATCCGGGGACGCCGACCAAAAGGAAGAGTAGCGTTTATGGAATGACGGAAATTGTGCCCGAACACTCTCGCGCTGCTTTGCAGCGCTGCTGGGCTAACCGCGAAGGCATCGAAAATGAGAAGTTTCTTCTGGGTGGTGATTTCCGAATCGCCACTCTTGTACGAATGCGGGATTTCCGAATCCCGGAACTTGACGTTCGCGCATCCGGATTCGGAAATCCGGGTGAAGTGGTAGGGTGAGGATTCGTAATTCTTCTCCCAGGAGAGAAAATGACCTTCGGCCATTTTCGAAGGAATCGCGGATGAAACCTCTCGCATTCTTCCTGCGGAAGAACGCTGTCGGCTTCACCGCGAAGGGATGAAAATAACTGCGTTATTTTCAGAGGAGGTAAAGGATTGAGAACTCTATATCGCATAGCTGTAGCTCTGGTGCTGTGCGCGTCGGTTTCCACGGCTTATGCTCAGGGAACAACTGTTGATCTGAAGAAGCCTATTACAGTCGATCAGGCGCTCCAGGTCGCGTTTCAGCAAAACCCGGACCTAAGGTCCGCGGTAGCCCAACTCCAGAAGGCGCGGGCGGCTGTTAACGAGGCGCTGGCCAACTTCAACCCGCGCTTCAGCGCCGATATTCTGCAAACGCCGCAGGGCCCTCCGCAGTCAATTTCAGTTCCTGCTGGTTTTTTTGGCCCGACGGCCAGCACCCTTGTTATCGTGCCGAGCGAAAATACCACGGCGCGCGGCAATTTATTCCTGCCGCTGGACATCAACCGGAAGATCAGCTACTCCACGGATGTTGCGCGGCTGCAGTTCCAGATCGATTATCTGAATCTGCTGGCCGCGTCTCAGCAATTGATTTTCAACGTGCAGCGCGCTTACTACAACCTCCTCCGCGCACAGGGCCAGGAAGATGTGGCTCAGGCTGCCGTCGATGTTGCCGCTGCCCAGTTGAAGGACGCCGATTCCCGCTTCCAGGTAGGCGCCGCGCCGAGGTTCGATGTGACCAGCGCCGAAGTCAACGTGGCAAACCTGAACCAGCAGCTCATCACCGCGAAGAATCAGGTCGAAATAAATAGAACTAATTTCAACCGGACCCTGGGGATCGATACGAACTCCCCTACCGAGATCGTTAGAAGCGATATAGCGGTGAGCAACATTAAGAACGACATTCCCAAGGCTGTCGAAACCGCGTACGAGCAGCGTCCCGAGGTCAAGCAGAGAGAGATAGGTATCCTGCTGAACCAGAAGGATGTCAAGGTTCAGCGCGCGGACCTCTATCCCTCGTTTACCATAAGCGGCAATGTCAACTACAACGTCACCCCGTCGGGTTTCACCACGGTGAACACGACGTGGATGGCCGTGGCCGACGTGAACATTCCTATTTGGAACGGCGGAATTACGACCGCCAGAATTGCCGAGGCTAAAGCGGATGTGTCGAATGCTACCGACCTCCTGGAGGAGACCAAGTTAAATGTATCCCAGGAAGTTCGCACCGCAGCGCTGAACCTGCAGGAAGCAATCGACCGCGTGAGCACGACCGCGGAAAGTGTTTCTCTTGCCCAGGAGTCGCTGAGATTGGCAAGAGTCCGATACAATGCAGGGATTTCCATACTGGTGGAAGTGACGAATGCCGAATCGGCTTTGACCCAGGCGCAGTTTAACTTGATCAACGCTCAATATGATTATGCTATTGCTCTGGCTGATCTAAGGAGAGCGACCTCGACGCAGCCGGAAACACAGAAGCTGCAGTTGGTAAGCATTCCCGGATCGACGCCGGTAAGGGTTCCGGTAGCGCCTCTGACACCGCCGCTGGTAAGCGCACCGGTGCAGTCGCCGTAGGCTTTTTGCAGGAGGATCTCAATTGAGAAGAACAATACTCGTGATATTGGTTATTGTGCTGGCCCTGGTCGGGCTCAATGTCGCGGCAAAAATGCGCGCGCCTAAAACGCCGCCCCCCACCACAGAGGATATCTGGAACCAGGAAGGCATACCTGTTCAGTCTGCGACAATTGTGCGCGGCAATATGCCTGTGACGGTGGAAGTTACCGGCAACATAGACTCCCTGAACAAGGCCACACTCTCGCCGAAGATCCCCGGCCGCATTGCCAGGATGTTTGTGCGGGAGGGCGACCCTGTTTCCGCGGGGATGACTATAGCGGTGCTGGACCAGCAGGACGCGCTGAGCAATCTTCAGCAGGCCGTGGCAGGCCTGCGCTCCGCGCAGGTGCGGCTCTCCCAGGCCCGGACGAACTCCAAAGTGACCAGGATTCAGACCGACGCCGGCATAGGGCAGGCGCAAGCGTCGCTCGAAGCGGCTCAGGCCAAGCTGGAGGTGGTGAAGAACCCGTCCAGGTCCCAGGAAAAGATGGTCGCCGAAAATGCCGTGGCACAGGCGAAAGCGAATCTTGACAATGCCCAGGCCGAATTCAAGCGTAACGACCAGCTCCTTAAGGAAGGCGCGATTTCTCAGGCTTCGTTTGACACGGTCGATGCTCAGTATAAAGTCGCCGAGGCGGATTACAAGTCGGCGAAAGATCGTCTGTCGCTGATTGTCGAAGGCGGGCGTTCGGAAGACATCCTTGCAGCGCAGGCACAGGTTAACGTGGCAAAGGAAGAGCTCCGAACGGCCAGGGCAAATGCCGCCCAGAACATGCTTCGCAGAGAAGACGTGAAAGCTGCCGTTGCCGGAGTGCAGCAGGCCGAGGCTTCGCTCGCGATGGCAAAGCAGCAGCTTTCCTATACCTATGTAAAATCGCCCATAGCCGGGCAGCTTTCATCGCGGCAAGCCGAACCGGGGCAGGTTGTTGCCGCGGGAACGCCGATTGCCGAAGCCGTTTGCCTCGGATCGACCTACTTCAAGGGTGACGTCTCGGAAAAAAAGATTGAAGGCGTGAAGAAAGGCCTGCGGGTGGATGTGGGCATCGACGCCGTTCCGGACAGAGTGTTCTCGGGCAGAGTCGCGGAGATATATCCGTCAGGTTCGGAGCTGAGCCGGAACTTCCCCGTTCGGATCGATGTCGCCGAAGATGGACAGGTGATAAGACCGGGTATGTTTGCCAAAGGGCGCATATTCGTTAGTATGCATTCCAACACCATGCTCGTACCAAAGGATGCCGTTTCGGAAGTGCACGGCACAAAGTTCGTCTTTACTATCGAAAGCAGGGAAGTCAAGGTGAATGGCAGCAAGCGTGTCGTCAAGGTCGCAAAACGCCACGACATCGAAGTGCAAAACGAGGATCGCAGCTATGTCGAGATCGTGGGCACATCCGACCTGGCGGTTGGCGATGCGCTGGTAACCAGCGGTCGTCAGAACCTTCAGGACGGTTCGAAGATTTCTTTGGAAAGCGGTAAGTAATACCGCGCGCTTGGGTTCGTGAAGCGGAGATAAGTTTATGTGGTTAACCAACGTATCTATACGGCGCCCGATATTCATAATCATGTTCGTGCTCGCGCTGATCGTGCTGGGGCTTCAGTCTCGCTCGAAGATGCCGCAGGAGCTCAATCCCAAGGTCGACATACCTTACGTGACTGTAATCACGACCTACGCGGGCGCCGGACCAAACGAAATAGAGACCCTGGTCAGCGAGCCGATCGAGAAAGCGGTGACCTCCGTCGGCAACCTGAAGAACGTGACGTCCACTTCCCAGGACGGCGTATCGACGGTTGTTCTGGAGTTCGAGCTGGGAACCGACCTCGAGGCCGCGACCGCCGATGTGCGAGACAAGGTTGCCTCGATCAGGGCGGACCTGCCCAAGGATTCCGACGAACCCAAGATCATGAAGCTCGACATTTCCTCCATGCCGATCATGACCATAGGGCTCGAGGGTCCTCTTCCGCCCAAGGAAATGCGAATCCTTGCGGATGATGTCGTTTCCGACAGGCTGGCGAAAGTCGGCGGCGTGGCTTCAGTAAACGTCGTCGGCGGCGATCAGCGCGAGCTCTCGGTTGCGGTCGACAAGAACCGCCTCGACGCCTACGGTATCGGTATCGACAAGGTCGTCGCCGCCGTCAAGAACGCGAACTTGAACGTCCCCGCCGGCTCCATAAAGGAAGGCGCCAGGGACTATTCGGTGAGAACGGTCGGCGAATACCAGAGCGCAGAGGAAATAGCCAACACCCGGCTCTACATCGCCGGCACGCATGACAGCCCCGGCGTGGTCGTACGCGTAGGCGATATTGCCGACGTCAAAGATACTGTCGCCGAGCCCGATATGATTACCCGTCTCAATGGGCGCCCCAGCGTCGTCTTCTCCGTTCAAAAGCAGTCCGATGCAAACACCGTGTCTGTCGCGGACGGGATCAAGAAAGAGCTCGCCGACATGCAGCCGATCCTGCCCCACGGCGTGCATGCCGTTATAGCTATCGACCAGTCGACGTTCGTCAAGGACGCGCTGCGCGATGTCAACAAGAGCCTCCTCGAAGGAATCCTGCTGGTCGTCATTATCGTGTTTTTGTTCCTGCATACGGCGAGAGCGACGTTCATCGTTGCTATTGCGATTCCGACATCTCTTATGGCTACGTTCATCCCCATCAGCGGGTTCGGGTTTACGCAGAACACGATGGTCATGCTGGCGCTTTCGCTGGTGGTCGGTATTCTGGTCGACGACTCGATTGTCGTCCTGGAAAACATAGAACGGCACTTGAGGCTGCGCGAGCATCCGGAGGAAGCGGCCTTAAACGGACGCTCCGAGATCGGTCTGGCGGCTATCACCATCACGATGGTCGACATTGTCGTGTTCCTTCCCATCGCGTTTATGGGTGGAATCGTGGGCCAGTTCTTCAGGGAATTCGGTATAACGGTTGCCACGGCTACAGCGTTCTCGCTTCTGATGTCGTTCACGCTCACCCCTATGCTTGCGTCCAAGTGGATGAGAAGCGAATCGGAAAAGGAGCGCAACGAAGAAGAGATGGAGAGGCGCCGTATCGGAGGCACATCCACCACCGTGGACAAAGTGAACTTCGTGGCCGGGCGGTTGTTTGGTGTCCTCGAGCGATTCTTGAGGGGATTGGACCGCAAATACCGGGGCGTTCTCGAGTGGGCGCTCCACAACAGATTTCTGACAATCGTCATCGGGTTCGTTTCGCTGCTGACTGTATTTGCGTTATCCGTGCCGCTGCCGAAGCTCGGTGCGGGTCCGGCTCAGATGAAGATGGCGGCGCCGAGAATCATAATCGCCCTGCTTGCCCTTGGGCTTTCCGCGATTGCGATGGCTGTGGACAAAAAGAGCAAAAAGACGGCGCTCGGGTTCGGCTTGTTGACGGCGTTCATCGCGCTCACGATTTATCTGCCGTTCGGCTTCGGGTTCTTCCCCGTGGTCGACCAGAGCCAGCTCGGCATCCTTATAAGAACCGCGCCGGGCACGTCACTTATCGCCACGGACAAGGTAGTCAAAGATGTGGAAACGGTCCTTGCCCAGGTGCCTGAAATTCAGAAGCGCCCCTATGTAGTCTCTGACAGAAATTTGCTTTTGCCGTGGACGTGGTTCAAGCATCACAGCGAGACTCAAACGGGTTATTACCTCAGCGTTGCGGGCGCGAGCTCGGCGAGTATAATGGGCGCCAGCGACAGCGGCCCCCAATACGGCTACATCAGCGCCAAGGTGGTAGACAAGCAGTTCCGCAAGCGCGGCATTGAAGATATTGTCCAGTGGATTGCCGAGCGCACCGCGCTGATACCCGGCGCCGAGATGATCTCCGTTTCGTCCGCCTCCGGCAGCGGCCCAGGCAACAACATCCAGAAAGAAGTCCAGGGCCAGAACATGGACGACATCATCAAAGAGGCCAATCGCGTTAAGGGCGTCATGAGGAAGGTCCCGGGCGCGGTCGATGTTGATATATCCTACAAACCCAGCAGGCCTGAACGCCGGATTACCGTGGATAAGCTCAGGGCTGCGCAGTTGGATATGACCGTTACGCAGGTTGCGACAAACGCGCGCACGGCCATCGATGGCGATGACACGGCCAAATTCCGCGAGGGAGGCACTGAATATCCCATCAGGGTCCACTACGTGCAGGATCAGCGCGACAAGACTTCCGACGTCGAAAATATGATCGTCGGCGCAAAAGACGGCGCACCGGTCTACCTCAACGACGTGGCGAGCGTAGCCTACGACGATGCTCCGACCAAGATCGACCGCAAAAACCGGCAGAGGGTAGTTTACGTCACTGCGGACCTGGCCAGGGGCGCGGAAATGGGTAACGTGAACCAGATGATCGACGGCACGCTCAAGTATACTCCGTGCGTCGCGGGCACGACCATCGGCACCGGTGGCTCGGCGCAGATGATGATAGAGAGCTTCGGCTACATCGGTGCGGCGATGGTGCTGGTGGTGCTCCTGGTTTACATGTTGATGGGCGCTCTATTTGAGTCGTTCCTGACGCCGTTCGTCATTATGTTCAGCCTGCCCCAGGCCATGGTGGGAGCGCTTCTCGCGCTGCTTTTGACCGGCTCCTCGATGAGCATCGTTGCTATGATCGGTATTATCATGCTCATGGGTCTGGTTACCAAGAACGCAATTCTGCTTGTCGACTACACGAACACGCTCATGTCCCGGGGCAAGAACCGGCACGAAGCCCTGCTTGAGGCAGGTCCTACCAGGCTCAGACCGATTCTAATGACCACTCTCGCGATGATCGGCGGCATGATGCCGACCGCTCTCGCTCTGGATCAGGGCTCCGAGCAGCGCTCCCCTATGGCGATTGCGGTTATCGGCGGCCTCGTGGTGTCGACTATGCTCACGCTTATAGTTATTCCCGTGGTCTTTACTATTGTGGACGATGCGTGGCATGGGATCAAGAGATTGTTCTTTCCTCTGTCTCGCAGCACCGACGGGGAAGAAAGAGAGCTGGCTGCACTGGACAGGGCGCCGGCCGGCGTGAGCGTAGATTCAGAGAGCTGATGCCCAGGGTTCTGCCCTTGGTTCCCGCCCGGAAACTGAGTTTCTCGATGGCGATAGTCCGGCGCTTCCCTGCGCCGGACTCCTTGCTTTTGAGCTCTCACCGCAGTCGTGCTCTGCGATACGCTGACGCCCTGGGGGTGTTCGCCACGAAGGGATTGGGTCCGGCGTAAGGAGACGCCTGACCATCGACGTTCTGGGTGGCGATTTCCGAATGCCACACATTGCCTTCCTCGATTATTCGCATCCCCAAGTTAGGAACTACCCGCTATCGGAAATAATGACATGGATGACTTGGGACTTGTGCCAAACACTCTCGCGCTGCCGGCCGGCGGCGCCGTGCCTGGCACGAAGGGAGGAAGACAACCCTTCACCGGGAGGCAATAATCATGGATGTAGAGCAATTCCTGGAAAGAGTCGCGCACAGAGGCAATCTTCGCAGCAAGGTGGAAGCGCGAGCGGTGGTTTATGCGGTGTTCGAAGCGCTCCGGTATCGGATTACTCACGAATCCGGAGACAAGGTAGCCGCGCAGTTCCCCTCCGAGCTGCAGCGTCTTTGGGAGAGCGACGTTACCGATCACATCGATCGAATGGCTGTAAATGTCGAGCGCATCGACCTGAATGAGTTCATCGACAAAATACGCACCCATCCCGAGCTGAGAAATACGGGGACGTTCGATGCCGGGATAGTAACGCGGGCGGTGTTTACGACGCTGCAGGAGCAGATAACCCCGGGCGCGGCGGACAAGGTCGCAAGTGAGCTGCCCGAGGATATTCGAGAGTTTTGGCTCAGCAGCGCTCCGGAGGCCCGTCCCCGGGAGTCGGGAGTGTCCGGACGCGAAGCCCGGAAGGAAGCGCCCGCGCTGGAGCGCAGCTACGGTGAGCCGCAAGAAGAGGAAATGCAGGCCGTGCCCGCCAGCGCGCCGATGGCCGGCTCTCCGGAGGGGGAATATGATTCAGGGCGGATTGGTCCGTCGGCCGCAAGCGTCTTTCGCTCCGACGACCAGCTAAGATCCGACATTATGGACCTCCTGAATGCCAGCGACGAGGTGGACGCGAAGTCAATCGATGTGGAGGTGCACGCGGGCAAAGTGATACTCCACGGGCGCGTCCAAACCTCGGCACAGCGAGAGGCCGTGTCACGGGTTGCAAAGGATGCCCTCGGCACCACGAAAGTCGACAACGAGATCAACGTATCCAAAGGACGCTAGATCGGTCCCCAAATGCAGGCTTCCATCCCTCCGGAAAAATTTCCTGGAGGGATGGAAGCGTTATTTCTACCGGCATGTTATCCACCTCAAGATGCCGGTGCAACATGCATTGCTCGCGCGATCGAGACGCATTGCTGCATCAGCCTCTGCGGTACCGCGTCCACAGTGAATAATGCGGGCGAAGTTGTGGAACAAAGGATTCGTGGAACGTCGGCGAATGTTCATTTCAGGCGAGGGAGAAGCGTATGGAAACCAAGACAGCCAAAGCGAGGACTCAGCGGGGCCCGCTGACCGAAGAAGAACTGCAAAAAATGAACGCTTACTGGCGGGCGGCAAACTACCTATCCGTCGGTCAGATTTATCTACTCGATAATCCGCTGCTCAGAGAACCCCTGCAGCTCGATGACGTGAAACGAAGGCTCCTGGGACACTGGGGCACGACGCCGGGCCTGAACTTTATCTATGTCCACTTGAACCGCGTGATCAAGCTCTTCGGCCTGGACATGATCTATATCACCGGTCCCGGACACGGCGCGCCCGGCATCGTCGCAAACACTTATCTCGAAGGGACATACAGCGAGCTTTACCCGAACGTTTCCCAGGATGTCGACGGTATGCGCAAGCTGTTCAAGCAGTTCTCGTTTCCAGGCGGTATTCCGAGCCATGCCGCTCCCGAAACCCCCGGCTCGATCCACGAAGGCGGGGAGTTGGGGTATTCGATCTCGCATGCCTATGGCGCCGCACTCGACAACCCGGACCTGCTGGTCGCATGCGTGGTCGGCGATGGTGAAGCGGAGACCGGCCCGCTCGCAGCATCCTGGCATTCGAACGAGTTTCTCAATCCCGCAACCGATGGCGCGGTCCTCCCGATCCTGCACCTGAACGGCTACAAGATCGCCAACCCGACCGTTCTCGCGCGCATTCCCCACCGGGAACTGGAAGACCTGTTCGTGGGCTACGGCTACAAACCCTATTTCGTTGAGGGCTCGGACCCAGCGACAATGCACCAACTCATGGCGCAGACCCTGGACACCGTCATAATCGAGATCAGGGGAATTCAGGCCAAGGCCCGTTCCAACGGCGAGATCGTGCGCCCACAGTGGCCTATGATCATATTGCGTTCTCCGAAGGGTTGGACCGGTCCCAAAGAAGTCGATGGAAAGAAGACCGAGGGCTTCTGGCGCTCGCACCAGGTCCCGTTTTCGGATATGTCGAAACCGGAACACCTCAAGCTTCTCGAGGAGTGGATCAGAGCTACAAACCCGAGGAGCTTTTCGACCCGAACGGCAAACTCATCCAGGAGCTTGCCGACCTTCCGCCCAGGGGTCAGCGTCGAATGAGCGACAATCCCCATTCCAACGGCGGCGCGGTGCTCAAAGACCTTCGCATGCCCGATTTTCGTGAGTATGCGGTGGATGTTCCTCGACCCGGTTCCGTGGACGCCGAGGCCACGCGGGTTTTGGGCAAGTTCTTACGCGATGTAATGAAGCAGAATATGCACGACTTCATCGTGGTCGGTCCGGACGAGACCGCGTCCAACCGCCTCGATGCTGTCCTTGATGTGACCGACCGCAGATGGGTTGCCGAGCGGTATCCCTACGACGATCATCTTTCACCCGATGGCCGTGTATTTGAGATACTCAGCGAGACTACCTGCGAGGGCTGGCTGGAAGGCTATTTGCTCACGGGTCGCCACGGCCTTTTCAATTGCTACGAGGCGTTCATCCATATTGTGGATTCGATGTTCAACCAGCATGCGAAGTGGCTCAAGAGCATCCGCCACATACCGTGGCGCCGGCCGATTGCGTCACTCAACTATCTGCTCACTTCACACGTCTGGCGGCAGGACCACAACGGCTTCTCCCATCAGGACCCCGGCTTCATCGATCACGTGGTGAACAAGAAAGCGGACGTCATCCGGGTCTACCTGCCGCCCGATGCGAACACCCTGCTGTCCGTGGCCGACCACTGCCTGCACAGCCGCAACTATGTGAACGTTATAGTGGCGGGCAAGCAGCCGTCGCCCCAGTGGCTCAGCATGGATGCCGCCATCAAGCACTGCACCGCGGGCATCGGCATCTGGGAGTGGGCGAGTAACGACCAGGGATGCGAGCCGGACGTGGTTATGGCATGCGCCGGAGATGTGCCCACGATAGAGACCCTGGCGGCTGTGGATATATTGAGGCGCGACCTGCCGGACCTCAAGGTGCGGGTGGTGAACGTGGTTAACCTGATGACGTTGCAGCCCAAGGAAGAGCATCCGCATGGGCTCTCGGAAAAGGAGTTCGACAGCCTTTTCACCACCGACAAACCGATTATCTTCGCCTATCACGGCTACCCCTGGCTGATCCATCGCCTCACCTACCGCCGCACGAACCACAAAAACCTTCACGTCCGCGGCTTCAAGGAAGAAGGCACCACTACCACGCCGTTCGATATGGCTGTTATGAACGATCTCGATCGCTACCACCTGGTTGCGGACGTTATCGACAGAGTGCCGAAGCTCGGCTACATCGCAGCCTACGCAAAACAGGCCGTGCGCGATAAATTGATCGAGCACAAGGAATATATCGCACAGTGGGGCGAGGACATGCCGGAGATCAAGGACTGGCGCTGGCCTTATTGATGATCAGGGGCATCGCCCCCGCGGCCACTATTCCCTGCTGAACCTGGGAGTTCAATAAGAGGTAGAAGTAAAGCAGCCCTCTGTAAGGCGCCCACCCGTCGATGATCCGGTGGACGCCTTCATAGTTTGGACGTTCATCCAGATTCAACCAGCGCTGGAGCTTGCGCTGGTTCCCAACATCATCCGCCGGGTAAACGTTTAGTCTCCCCAGACCACGAAGCGCCACGTACTCAGCCGTCCACCGTCCCACTCCGCGAATTTCGCGGAGACGCTCTTCCACTGAATCGTCATCCAATGCTTCCAAAGCGGCCAGATCAAGCTTACCGTCGGTGACCGCTTGGGATATTGCGAGGATGTACTCGGCTTTGCGAGAGCTGAGCCCGAAGCTCCTCAAATTTTCAACGGCGGCGCCGGCCAGATCTTCGGGTCTCGGAAACGCGTGGCTGCCGCCCACGGGCAGGCCGTATCTTGCGCAGATGCGATTCAATAGTTGAATGCCCAGGACCAGGGTGATCTGCTGGCACGCGATGGCGTTCGTGAGAGCTTCAAAGACGGAGCCAAGGCGAGGCGGTTTGAACCCGGTCAGCGGTTCCACCAAAGCTGCCAGCCGCTCGTCGGACCCGGCAAGTTTGTAGAAGCCGCCCATATCGACATCCAGGCCCAGCATCTTTGTCAGAACGGGGGCAATCTCTCCCTCGCGTGCCCGGGCGGCGCCGGGTCCCGCCAGCGCGACGAGCAGTTCCGGCGACTCAGGTGGACCATTCTGAACGACCGAAACTTCCACCGGCTCACCGTTCACAACAACAACCCGCCTGTATGTCTGTCCATCCCAGCGGTCCATTTCATTCACCGGCACGCGGCGCAGCACCGAGACCGTGAGGTCCAATCGAAACGGCGAGGCGGGGCGCAATACAAAGCTGGTCATCTTTCACCTTTCCGAGGGCGTCGAAATCGGTTTGCACGCAAAGCCACTGGATAGTATACCCTCATGGCTCGGCTGAATCGTCTGTGGCCGGCTGCTCGTCTTCTTCGGGCGCCTTGGCCTCGCGCGGGCCGAACGTCCACTGGTAGCCGAGGTAGTCCATAAACGAAATGTTGCCGATCATACTGTGACCCGCGGAAAACAGGATGTGGTGGCCGTCGTCGATGTTGTAAAAGCCGCCCAGGTTGAAGTTAAACTCGTTTGGAGCGTCCGGGGCGTTAGAGGTTGTCTCGAATATCTCGCCGCCGAGCGTCCAATGCTCGTTCAGATCTTTTTGAATCTCCCATCCAAAGAGCCAGTAGCTGCTGTTTCCCGCACCGGGGTTGACAAAGTATCCCCCGCCGCCGTAGCTGGTCCATTTTCCCCAGCTCTTCTGCACCCAGATCGGCAGAAAGAACTGAAAGTTTCCCGTGCCGAGTCCGCGGTCCTCGTTCCCGGTGGGGACCTCGATGAGCGGAAACGCGCCCACCATCGGCCGGCACGCGGTCTCTTGAACGAACCGATACTTCACCCCAAGCTCCGTGTCACCGAGGCCACGCTCGGTGACCTCGCCTGTCGGCCGGCTGAACGCATAGGGAACTATCACATGCACCTGCAGGTTCGGGGCCGGGCCATAATTCACTTCAACATGAGGAAGGGTCCCGATGCTCCCCGTGGGGTCGTGCATCTGAAGGGATGAAACGTAAACCTCCCAGTGATGCAGTTCCACTGGTTCCGGATCGTCCGTGACGAACGGCGGTCCCGCCCACCCGCGCGAGGCGCAGCCCAGGCAAAACGCAGCAATCAGCAGCCGGCGCAGATTCACTGAGAGCCATTCTCCTTTCAGCATTTCATACTGAAACTGTTACCCCGGATGAGCCATTGGTAACCAGCCGGCGAGCTCAAAGATTCGTGCCTGGCCGGCGCTATTTCGAAAAAAAAGGTGTTGCAGGCAGCCGGAGATTACGGAAATTATGCCTCTTCCATTACGTCTAAGATACTAAAGGAGGCGATTGAAATGTCAATACGCAATTTCATCTATCCTATTCGCCTGGCCCAGGCACTATTAATCGTTGCGCTCTGCGGAGTTCTAAGCGCCGGCGCGCTTGCCGGGAGCTACTCCAGCAGGGGAAGCAATACTAAGCATAGCAGCAGAGGGCATAGTAGTTACCGCTCGCGTTTCTCGTCCAGCAGATCCACGAGCAGCTACTCCAGCCACCCGGCCCAATGGAAATCGAGCAGTCAGCATTCCAGCTACTATCACGGAACTACAGCCTATAAATCGACGGGCGGCCATGCTTCGAGTTGGAACGCGGGAACAACCAACTCGCATCCCAGTGTTTGGCAGAGCCCGGGCAATCATGCGAGCACCGGGTTCCGACCCTCAGTGGCCAGCCACATTACAAACAGAGCGTCGATTTACGCGTCCGTTCACGATCCCGGCGCATTCTACCGCCCCGTGGGCTACAAGCCGCCGGTCCTGCGCGGGGGATTCTACTACTATGCGTCGCGTCCGGGCTACAGGCCCTGCCACTTCGGCTTTTGGGCGTTCGATTACGACGCCCAGTTCTGCCGTCCGTCAGTCTATTTCTACTTCGGTTACTTCCCTTACGTGCAGATCGCACGGATTCACGTACTGCCATACGTCACGGTGAGCTATGTCAGCGCGCCTGTGATTATGGATAACGGCTACTACCTTTCAAGGAACCGGACCATTGGACTAAGCAACGCGCTTTCGGATATCCGCAATGCATGGGTAAACGGCAGGTTCGACCTTATCAAGAACCACGTGAACGCTGACCAGAGCATCGCAGTGCTGCTCGATGGTAAGTATGATTACTCAGTAGACGCGAATGACTACATCCAGATGACGTCAGACGCGGTCGGGCAGGTTCATACGATCAGCTTTACATGGGAGAAGACCGAGCAGCGCAGCGACGGCGATTACACCGCCTTCGGCAAGCACGTCTACAGCGACTCCTCCGGGGATACGAAGACTGTATACGTGAGTTATACCCTTAGCAAGATCGACGGCGTGTATTCCATCGTGGAGGTCGGTTCCTCGACATCGTCTCTGATTTAGTGCGGATAATATTTGTCTCCAGGTAACCTTACCTGGAGACAAATGTCTTAGGCTGCCTGTAGGTATAAGACCGGTGGACACACGCGAAGCGAGCCGGGGTGGGGCCGGCGGGTTCCTTGAAAATCATCCTCAGCGCTTTCTGACCTCGTTGTAAACCGTATCGTAGGCGAATGTCAGTTCTTCGATCGTGCAGTGGTCCTGAACGAAGTGTGACGTGCAAAAGAGCAGCCCTCCGTCGGCAAACATGCCCGAGCACTGGCTTGATTTCCGACTCCAGAAAGTCCAGCTTGCCGAAGCCGATAGTCGTCTGCACGTCCAGCCCACCCATTATCACAAACTTACCGCTGTAGTTCGACTTGTAGAGACTGTAGTCCATCCCCGCCGACTCCTGATACGGGTGAACGACGTCAAAGCCGAGTTCCACGATTCCGTCGAGCACTGAAGAGACGTTGCCGTCGCTGTGCAGGCTGACAAACGCTCCCCGGCTTTTGACCGCGTCGCAGACATCCTTGTGATAAGGGAATATGATATCGCGCCAGAGCTTGGGATTGAACATCAGCCCGCTCTGAGCGCCCCAGTCGTCCGAGACGTGGATAATGTCCACTCCCAGGTCCAGGCAGTTCATCGCAAAAGCCTTGTTCCACTCGGCCTGACGGCGGTATATCTCCCGGATCTCGTCCGGATACATCAGGAGGTAAGCCAGGTGGTTCTCTATGCCGAAGATTCCGTTCATCGGCTCGAAGAACCCGGGGGTTTGAACGTAGACGAACCTGTCTCTGCGGTTCTTGTGGTGTTCCACCCCCTCGACTACCGGCGCGTAGTCGGTAAGATCATTGGGATCGTGCATCGGCACATCCAACAGAGCGGGGGGCTCGACTATGCCTCCCGACGCCGCCGCCACCTCGCGAACCAACTTGCCGTCATAGCAGTACGGCCCGCCGAAGAGGTGGGCGTAGTCGAACTCGTATTTATCTTCGAACGCCTCCACGGACCCGAACGCCTCAGTTATCTGTTTGTCCAGGTTGGCGCTGACCCACCCGTATATCGGCACCCGGTCCGGTTTTCCGTGTCTTATCGTTTCGATGACTCTCTCACGTGGAAGCATTCCAATCCTCACTATTTCCAAAGACTGTGTGACACTGCAGTATAACCGGGCCCGGATACGCTGTCAATCGCGGGAGATGCGAGGGTCGAAAAAGAGGCGCCAATGATCGGCCGCTTTCGATGAACTGCCGGGCCAACGGTCCCGCCCTGCTTAAGCTTTTTGTCGAAAAACCGGCATAATCCTGCTTGCTTTTGCATTTGCCCTAAATTTAGGCCTTGCCAACCACCATATTATGGGATAGAATGAGCTTGAATCGCTTCTAAAGAGGGGGAATTGAGTTGAGGGTAAAGATCTGTATTCTTATAACTGCGGCGGCCTGTTTGCTTGCCGCGGGCGCGTGTTACGCGCAGGATTTTCACCAGGATTCCTGGGTTGCAACCGACGCGCTTGGACGCCACCTGCCGACCTATGACGTGGTCGGCCCGGTAAAAACCAACAAGACGGCAGGAATCTTCTACTTCTTGTGGGTGGGGGAGCAGGGCAATGACGGGCCCTGGGACATCACCAAAATCCTTGCGGCCAACCCTACAAACCCAGCCTGGAATACGTCCGGGTCCTACTATTTCTGGTCCGAACCGGAACTTAACTATTACCATTCCTATGACACATGGATGATCCAACAGCACTGCAGGATGCTGGAGGATGCTGGGATCGATGTTGTCACTTTCGATGTAACGAACGGTTACACCTACTCCGATGTGCTCACGCCATTATTAACCACTTACGAGCAAATTCGTGCCGCAGGAGGCACAACCCCGCAGATCATGTTTATTTGCAATGAGCCTATAGCCTCGTCCTACGGCTATCCGGCTAATACACCTACCGCACAGTGGCTTTATGACAACCTCTATTCGACGGGTCTTTATAACGATCTATGGTATCATCTGCCTGGTGACAGCCGTCCATTGGTTTTGTCTCCGGCTTTATCATCGTCCACCTCCCCTACGATCTACAACTACTTTACGACCAGGTACGCCTGGGCATGGAACGGAGGAAAGGCGAGTAACTGGACGTGGCTGGATGACTACCCACAGCAGTATGGCGAAGGACCTACCGGGACCCTCGAGGAACTTTCCGTTTCTATAGCCGAGCACCCGGTGGCCAGCATTGGCGAGGGTAATCCGAAGAACATAAGCAGAGGACGAAGCTTCCACAACAGCGCCGAACAATCACCGCCGCAGTCGGCAGAGGGATTGTTCTTTAACGAGCAATGGGGCCGAGCCCTGTCTGTCAGTCCACCGTACGTGTACATAACATCCTGGAACGAATGGATAGCCGGGCGGAGCATATACGAGAGCGGCCAGGGTGACCCACCGTACTTCCTCAGCCAGCCGATGACAAATGGCGAGACATATTTCGTGGACACATACTCTGAGGAATACAGCCGTGACATCGAGCCGATGTTGGGCGGCCATACTGACGATTACTACTATCAGATGATTGCTAACCTTCGAAGGTATAAGGGAGTCAGGCCACCTCCGACCATCACGAACGAGCCTATCACCATAGACGGCAGTTTCTCAGACTGGACCAACGTCGCGCCCGAATACGACGATTACTCCGGTGACGCGTTCAACAGGAACTCCCCATTAGTTGGAACGCCCTCATCAACCACAAACACCACGGGCCGCAACGACTTTACAAAGACGAAAGTAGCCTACGACAGCAACAACGTCTACTTCTACGTGCAGACCGTAAACCCGATAACCTCGTATACCGGCACGAACTGGATGATGTTGTTCATAGACTCAGACTGCAACGCCGCCACCGGCTGGAACGGCTACGACTACCTGGTCGATTTCCCGATCGCGGGCCATCCGATTACAGCGAGTACAACTCCTGTGCTCCAGAATACCGGGGGACAAAATACCAACTGGTGGAACTGGACTTTTATGGGCAACGCCACCTATGCCATTAACGGAAATCAGATGGAGATAAGTGTGCCGCGCGCGTACATAGGACAGACCGGTACCAATGTGGCATTCGATTTCAAATGGGCCGACAACATGCAGGCGTATAACGTCCTGGAGTTCTCCATAGACGGCGACAGCGCTCCGAACCGAAGGTTCAACTATCGCTACGCCGCCATATACCCGGGCCCGCAGTGGGAGTTCGTCATAGATTGCGCCAACAGCGAAATGTCCACCACCACTAACCAGGAAGGCTGGATGACCTCCGGCTCATCAAGCGTTTCCAACTACTGCATTACCGGTGGCTGCCTTTCGGGCAATGTTTCTTCGTCGAGCGCTTATGTGACCTCGCCGAGCATTCCGAATATCGATGCCACGAATAACCACTACATCCACATCAGGATGAGCAACACTGCCGGCACTCAGGCTCAGATCTGGTTCCAGACGACAACAGACCAGACGTTTACCTCTGCGAAGTCGGTCAGTTTCACTACGACCGACGACGGTCAATTCCACGATTACGTTATCGACATGTCGACCAATTCGCATTGGACTGGTTCCACCAACACCATCAGAGTCTACCCGATCAACGCGTCCAGCGGCCTCTTCAATATCGACTTCGTCCGCGTTCTGAAGGATTCTCCGATGTTCGTTGGGCCGGATACCACCCCGCCAACAGGAACCGTAAGCATCAATTCGGGAGCAGCCTACACCGGCACTACGGCCGTAACCCTTACTACAACGAGCAGTGATGTCGGCAGCGGCGTTGCTCAGATGAGGTTTAGTAACGATAATTCCAACTGGAGTGCCTGGGCGCCCGTCGCAACTTCCGCAGCCTGGACGCTGGCGACGGGAGACGGCACGCAGAGCGTGTATGCTCAGTTTATGGATGCAGTCGGTAATGTCTCTTCATCAAGCTCTGCGTCCATATTGTTGGATACTACGCCTCCCGTGGGCAGTGTTACTTACAATTCCAATTCCGCGTACGTATCCTCTACTACTTCTACCGCATATCTCTATATGTCGGCGACGGATGCAGGCAGCGGCCTGTACCAAATGCGAATAAGCTCAGACAACGTGAACTGGAGTTCGTGGATGACGTATGCCGCAACCAGGATATGGTCGGTTAGTTCCGGTTATGGAGTCAAGAACGCCTGGGTCCAGTTCAGCGACAAGGCAGGAAACGTGTCGCAGTCCTGCGAAGCCTCTACATACAAGGTGCAGTATTCCGGGTACAACATAGTCACAGCCAAGGGATTGGGAGATACGATGACAGTGGGTGTATCCGCAAAGGTGGTCACCGCGATATACGGCGACCGCTTCTATGTTGAGGAGCCGAATAGATCCTCCGGTATTATGGTAATTCCGGCGAACGGCGTGCCTGCTAATCTGGTAATAGGCAATACCGTGGATATCGGCGGCGCCATGACTACGGGAACGGATGGCGAGAGGTATCTGTCATCAGCAACCGTAGCCATCAAGAGCTAAGCAAGACCCGTCGAGAAAACAGCCCAAGGCCGTGGGATTCGTCCCACGGCCTTTTTTGGTGCGTATTGCCCGTGTATCTGAAGCCGGCTCTTTAATGCTCTCACACACAGTCGCAGTTTGATCGCAATAGTTCACTAGTTCTCAGAATCCGAAAAAAGTTCACCGTAAGAGTTCAGGATAGGTGAGTATTTGGGGGCTGCACATCTGAAGGCGACAATTTCCATGACAGTATCATCCTTTAGACAAAGGTACTTTTGGTGCCTTTGTCTAAGTGGGATGTATGAGTGAGTCGGATGGTATTTCCCGAGCAGAGCTCGTGGCCATAATAGTGGAGTTGCGCCGTGCAAACGCCGTCTTGCAGGAGCGGGTGGAGTTTCTTGAGGCTGAGGTAGAGCGCCTGCGCTCTCAGCTTCCCAGCGGTGGGACGAAAGTTGTGCCGGAGTGGGTCAAGCCAAACCGCAAGGAACGTCGCGAGGCCGAACGCAGTGAGCGCAAGAAGCGTAAGAGCTCATTTGTACGTCGTCGCGAGATTCCTACCGAGGTCCATGAGCACGCTCTTGAGCAGTGCCCGAAGTGCGGGCGTAAGCTGTGTGGCGGATGGATACACCGGAGACGTCAGTATGTGGAGATTCCGGAGACTCCGGTGCGCATAGTCGAGCACAGGATCATAAGGCGCAAATGCGGGGTATGCGGAACACAGTGCACTCCCAAAGTGGATCTTTCGGCGGAGGTGTTGGGCAAAGCACGTGTGGGGGTGAGGCTTATGAGCTTCATTGCTTATCTGCACACGGTCTGCCGGGTTCCATTAAGGACGATAAAGGGCCATCTAAAACTGATATATGGCCTGGATTTGGGCCTTGGGGAGCTTTCCGAGTTACTTCATGCGGTTTCGAAAGCGGCGGAGCCGGAATATGTTTATCTTCTTGACGAGATTCGTGGTTCTCCTGTGGTGAATGCCGATGAGACTGGTTGGCGCGAAGACGGCATCAACGGATATATATGGAGCTTCTCCACTCCGGAGCTGCGTTACTTTGTATACCGCAAGAGTCGTTCGGGTGAGGTGGCAAAGGAAGTTTTGGGTGAAGATTTCGATGGGGTTGTAGTCAGTGACTTCTACTGTGGCTACAGCGTCCTTTTGACGCGTCATCAGCGCTGCTGGGTGCATTTCTACCGTGACCTCAAAAAGCTCGTCGAGGCATATCCATCGGAGGTATCGGTCGGGGAGTGGGTAGACAAGGTTCTGAGCATATACAATCAGGCAAAAGAGTTCTCAAGCGATGATGAGCGAGTCCGGATAAGGCAGCGGGAGATATTCGAGCAGGTATTGCTTGAAGTTGCCAGTCCATATCTAGGCACTGATAAGCCCCAACGGATATTGGCCCAACGTATCGAGAGGTTCCTGCCGGAGTTATTCATCTTTGTCGAGGACCCACGTGTGCCGTCTGAAAACAATGCTGCCGAGCGGGCAGTTCGACCTTGCGTAATAGCTCGAAAGGTCAGTGGCGGAACCCGCTCAGCAAAGGGCTCTGATACAAAGGCAGTCCTAATGAGTATGTTCGGGACGTGGCTGCTCAGGGGCCAGGACACAATAAGCATGTGCAGGCAAATGCTCATCTCGGCCAATCGTCTCAAATGCCAGGTGACAGACAAAGCACTTCTCTCTCACGTAGCCTGAACTCTTACAGTTCACCCGTTCACTTGACAATGACGCGATTGTGGGATACATTACGGTAGCATGCATAACCGCGGGCTTGCCTACTTGGCCTGCAGCTATTGTAGCGATTCTCAACTGCGGGAGGAAATGCAATGAGTGGCAAGTCGGTTTTAGTATTGTGCCTGGTCGCTGTTTGTCTTGTTTGTTGTGCCTCGCAGGCGGGCTGCAGCACGTTCTATGTTACCTCGTCCGGAAAGGACACCAACTCCGGTCTTAGTTGGCAGGCTGCCAAGGCGAGCGTCGCGGGCGGCGTCAAGGTCGCGAGTGCGGGCGATCAGGTCTGGGTCGCCGCGGGGACTTACTCAGGAGGCATCACTGTGAACTCCGGCGTCGCTCTCTACGGCGCTTTCGCCGGGACTGAAACGCAGCTCAGCCAAAGAAATCTGGCGGCCAACCTTACCGTTCTCCAGGGCGGGGGCAGCGCGGGCAGCGTCGTCACCATTGCCGCCAACGCCACCTCAGCGACTGTGTTGGACGGGTTCACCATCAGGGATGGCACCGGCACCGTAGGAGGATACTACGGCGTGGACTGCTACGGCGGCGGAGTATACTGCGGCATAGGAGCTTCTCCTGTCATTTCACACAATATTATTACCTCGAATTGGATAAATGGTTTGTCGTTTGAATATGAAGACGAGGAGATTGACGGATGCGGGTTTGGCGCAGGTATCTACTGCGATGATGGAAGTCCCGTTATGGCTAATAATTTGATCTTCGACAATGTAGCGGATAGCCAGGGTTACGGTTTCGCGGACGGTTTTGGAGGAGGCGTTATGTGTCAGGGCGGACAACCGATCATCGTCGGCAACACCATTACGTCTAATACGGGGAATTATGCGCTCGATATTGAAGACACCAACTCCAGCACCATTATCAACAACATTGTCGCCTTTAATACCGCGGGGATTTACGAGACGACCTATGGCCCAATAACTATTGGTAGCAACTGTGTGTACGGGAATAGGAGCGGCAACTATTATGGGCAGGATTTGACGGGCCAGGACGGTAATATTTCGTACGATCCGCTGTTCAAGTCCACGAACGACGACGACTACCACATCAACGCCCTCTCACCATGCTGCAATACCGGCGACGATGCTACTGCCGCTTTATATCCACTGGATCTCTACGGGCAGTCGAGGACACTCGGAGGCCACGCCGACATGGGTGCGATCGAGTCGGACGGCACGATGTGGCCGGCGACCGTGACGACACCCGTGATCGGACTCGCCTCGGGAGTGCATACAACAGTTCAGTCCGCAACCGTGACATGCGCTACCGGCGGCGTGACCATACACTACACGCTAAATGGCGTTGACCCGACCGAATCCGATCCCGTGGTCGCGTCCGGATCAAGTGTAACCATCGACTACTCCGCGACCCTCAAAGTCAAAGCATTCGTGCCGGCTTGGACGCCAAGCGCTGTCTCCTCCGCCTCATATGTGATCCGCGCGCCGGTCGTAGTGTACGTAGACCACAACGTTCTCTCCACCGTGCAGGATGGAACGTCGTGGTCGACGGCAAAAAAGACAATATCCGCAGGTCTTTCCGCCGTCGTTTCGGGTGACCAGGTATGGGTAGCGCAAGGAACCTACGTTGAGCAAGTTACGCTGGTAAATGGCGTCGCATTATACGGTGGTTTTCCATCGGGCGGCGGTGACTGGAGTTCCCGCACCCCGAAAACGAACCAGACAATTGTTGATGGCAACCAGGAAGGCAGTGTCATAACGTCGCCGTCGGGAGCGAGCGCGACGACGGTTATTGATGGATTCACTATCCGAAATGGAGTTCCAAACGGTTTCGGCGACGGCGGAGGGGTGTACTGCTCGTCCTCCTCGCCGACTGTTTCGCACAACACGATCGCGGCTAACTACGCCTTTGGGGTTTTCAGTGACCTCTCCTCCTCACCGCAGATTTCAAACAACATTATCACGGGAAACGCCGAGGCCGGAATATACTGTACCTCAGCGGCAATATTCAATAACTTGATTTCGGGAAACTCTTCAACAAACTGCAGTGGAGGGATAATCTGCCTTGGCAATGCGACCATATATAACAACACTATCACCGGAAACAGCTCAGATAGCCGCGGCGAAGGCGCAGCGATATACTGCGGCGGTGGGTGTCCCACAATATGCAACAACATTGTGGCATTCAATTCGGCGGGGATCTTCAATGAATCTGGTGGTCCAGTCTTGCGCAATAACTGCGTGTATAACCCGGACGGGATCAACTACATCTATCTGTCGGCGGGCAAAGGAGACATTCAAGTTGATCCAAAGCTGGTCGCAGTCGCATACGGCCAGGTTCACATCCAGCCGGACTCGCCGTGCGTAGACGCGGGCGATGACAGTGTGGTGCAGCCGGGGTGGGTCGATATGGATGGGCAGACCAGGATTCAGGGCGCGCATGTGGACATTGGGGCCGACGAATCGGACGGAACAACCTGGACATACGCCCCCGCGATAGTGCGTGTGAGTCCCGCCGGAAATGATTCCAATGACGGCTCCAGTTGGGCTTTGGCAAAGAAATCGGTCCAGGCGGGCATAAACGTTGCGTCTTTAGTCGGTGGCGAGGTATGGGTCGGGGCAGGTACTTACAACGAGTGTTTAATTCTTACCCCTTATGCCTACCTCTACGGCGGTTTTGCCGGAACTGAAACCTCAAGGGACCAGCGCAACTGGAATACCAACGCCTCTATTCTTGACGGCGGGGGCGTTGGCGGCGTGGTCATCTCAGAGACCGGTCACAAGGTCACAGCCAGCGGGATAGATGGTTTCACAATTCGACATGGAAACGGCTACGGAATATGCTGCGCGGGTTCTTCGCCGACCATTGCTAACAACACTATCACGGCAAACACCACGAGCGACAGCGGTAGTGGCACAATATACTGCTACGGCTCCTCACCGACAATTCTCGGTAACATTGTCTCAGGAAACACGGCTTCGAGTAAGTTGGATTTTTGCGCCGGTGCAATCTACTGCGAGGAATCCTCACCGACCATCTCAAACAACACGATCTCGTCAAATTCCGGGAGCGGCGGCGGCAGCACTATAATCTACTGCGATGATTGCTCGCCAACTATCTCGAACAACAATATCACGGCAAACACCGCCGCTGGCAACGGCGGAGCGATATATTGCTGGGATTTCTCCCCGACGGTGATCTCGAACAATAGTATCACGGCAAATAGCGCAAGTGGCGACGGTGGCGCAATTTACTGCCAGGGCGGTCAGGTCACCATATGTAACAACACAATCGAGTCGAACAGTGCGAACTGCGGCGGCGCGATATATTGCTGCGGTAGTTCTCTGGCAACAATCTCAAACAACACAATTGCGTCAAACAAAGCGAGCTGCGGCGGTGGGATATACACCTGCGACTCCTCTGCGGCGGTCTCAAACAACACGATCGCGGCAAACACTGCAGGTACCAGCGGCGGAGGGATATACTGCAGTAACTCATCCTCGCCGAATGTCTCCAACAACATATTGGCGTTCAACTCGTCTGGAGTATATAACTCATCGAGTTCTCCAACTCTGCGCAACAACGATGTCTACAATCCCAGCGGAGCGAACTACACAGGGTTGTCGGCGGGAACGGGGGATATCTCAGCTGATCCGATGTTCGTGGACTCTGCTGGTGGAGATTACGACATAGCGGCAGGCTCTCCGTGCATCGACGCCGGTTGGAACGGCGCCCCGGACATCGGGACTGTGGATATACACGGAAACCCGCGCATAATCAATTCTATTATCGATATCGGAGAGGATGAGTGGCCCTACACAGCAAACGGCATCCAAAACACGAAGCACGCTGCCTCCGGCGCGCTTGCTTACATTCACGCCGGGATAGTCAGCGCCGTCTTTGATGACTGCTTCTACATCGAATGCGCCAACCGCACCACCGGGATTCGAGTAGTGAGTTCAGCGTCCGGCATTACGGTGGGAACGAAAGTGGACGTCACGGGAACGGCGGAGACTAATGATGACGGAGAGCTGTACGTCAACGCAAGCTCAGTCGAGTCAATTGGGAGTGGCGCGGTTGCTCCTGTCATGTTGAGTGGCCGCTGCGTTGGCGGCGGCTCGCTTGGACTGCAGGGCGGCGTCTGGAAAGATCAATGGACCCTCACTGACGGTGGAACCTGGGGGCAGCAGTGCCTGCCTGCCTGCGGCCTGAACAATATCGGGCTTCTCGTCAGGATTAGCGGCAAATACACACCTGTTGATGACCACACATTCACCGTAGACGATGGCAGCGGCGAACCTGTAAAGTGCACCGTCCCCGATGGTGTCATTTTAGGTTCGGGCTGGACGTATCTTAGCGTAACCGGTATTTCGAGCTGCGAGATGATCGACGGTGAGCCGCACCGGCTGGTTCGGGTTCGAACGGCCGGCGATATCGTGGCTTACTAGACGCTGGGTGCTGAAAACGCGGCGCAGTGCAATAATGCGGTATACTACGACAGGCAGCCTGAAAAACCGGTAAAACAGGTGGGTTCCTGTTTGCGAACCGGAAAACCAGGGCTTACAGGAGGATCGATATGAAGCACTCTGTTCGCACAGCGGTCTTGATAGTCCTCGGCATTATAGCGGTGTCGGGCTGCGGTTGGTGCACGACTGTAAAGAAAGAATTCACGCTTCCCGTTTGGGCCGGCTGTCCATTTCGTCCAAGAATATCCGGCGACTGGATAGTCGACGTGCAGAACAAAGATGACAAAGGCTGCGGCTCAACTTCCATTGGCATTATGCTCTACAATATTGCTACAGGGAAGTCATATATGGCTTATGCAAGGAGCTGCCGGTTGGTGCTCCATAGCCGGCACGCTGGCTGTGTGGACGGGAAAAACCACAAATATCCAGGGTTTCTGTACCTCTCAAAGGTGACAGAAGCGGCTCGGACAACCCATCGAACATGGTCATGGTAGATGCGAAAGACTGGCGTTACTACACGCCGCGGGTGACCAATGGGCCTGCATTTGCTCCTGTGGTTTGGGCGAATTACGTCGCTTACGAGGGCAGCAACAGTCAGATTTATCTGGTAGATATGAACGATGGCAAGATAATACAGGTTTCCCAGTCGGGCACTCAGAATACTAATCCTCAGATTGGGCAGAACCTTGTTACCTGGGAAGAGCATACCGACAAGCGGCAAATATGCGGCTATCGCATAGGCAGCGGCGAATGTCTACAGATTACCGATGACCCCGGTGAAGAAAACTGCGGGGGTTATACTGATGGCAAGACCGTGGTTTGGTATAACAAAGGAATTTCCGCGTATGATGTGGCAACCCGCGCCAGGACGCAGGTAAGCCGCGCTGGTTACTACCCGGACGTGAGTGACGGAATTGTAGTATACCTCAAAGGTGTCAACAATCATATCGCAGTTTTTGGATACGATCTGGCTGCGCGAGAAGAATTTCCGCATAAGCAGCGGCTACTCCGATTGCGGCCCATCGATCGACGGCAACCGGGTCATCTGGTGCCTGGGCAATAAAATCTACTGTGCCGAGCTCGATCGCGGCGCAAAGTGAGCGCCCGTTAAGTCCGCCTACTTCTTTGTCTTATCCACAACCGGCGCCGGTTCCGCCGCGATTGCCGGCATATTGGCGCGCTCCAACGTAATCGCCACGATTTTCATGTCGGTGTTCTTCGGCAGGGTTAGGCTCGCCAGCGTCTTCGCGGGATCGAGCTGGATCGTGTAATGGTAGAGATAGCAGTTCGTCCCGATCTCATCGCCGCCGTGGCTGTGGCGATGGCGAATAAGATAACCTACCTGCTCGCCGTGCTTGGGACCCTCCCCCCAGTCGCTCATCTTGATCGGCGCGACTGCCGCAGAGCCGCTGTAGTTGAGCGAAATATCTCCCGAAGCGTCACCGTTGGACGATGCTGCGAGGATGTGGAGCGCGACATAGTTCGTGTTCTCAACATCTACCTTCTGACCGCTGCATGCCACGGCGTTGTTCTTTTCTTCCGCCGACTTCTCGGGATAGAGGAAACTTATGCGTCCATCGGGATGGGGTGCGCGGTCCCAGTTGTAGCCGGAGGGGTAAACCTGGCTTGCCATCTCTGTGGCGCTGGCGTCGGGCGGCAGGTATTCCGACGGAAAGCTGGAGCCTTTGCCGTCGAAATCGCCAACCGTTCTGTTCACATCCGGGCTTGCCGCGCTGATGTCGTATAACTTACTCAGGTCAACGAAGGCCAGTTTGCCGTTGTTGATCTCGATACTCACCGGAAGGATGTCGCCCCCCCGTGTAATCGGAAGAGTGGAGAGCCACTCATCGTCGATCATGATGTCCCACACAAGCACGTATTGACCGTCGTACTTAGGCAGCGCAACCTTTGCGGTAACAACCGTGGGCATTTCCGGCTGAAGATTCGCCGGGAGTGGCGTCGAAGGGTTGTCCCACTGCATGAGAGTGCCGTCTACGTGGTACCAGTGATAACCGATCCTGGTTCGCTTGCGGTCCCACGCAGTGACGCCGTCGTTCTTGATAACGACCTTCACATCAACGACCTGGCCGGCCACCAGCTTCGGCGGAATGTTACAGTCCGCTATCCTTGCGCCGTAGTCAGAATCGAAAATGTCCACTACGCGGTCGAGCGTATTCGAATTGAGCTCTAAAAACCACTTGTCGCCGCTGAATATATCGAATCGGAGCTGATAGCTCCAGGGATAGTCCTGCTTCCAGCTCGGGACAAGGCTCCTGTCGGGCTGCGACAGGTTCAGGTCGACCACAAACTCGGCAATCTCCCCCGGCTTGCAGTCCTTGAGGAGAATCGCCCGGACATCTCTTATCGGAACCTCTTCCTGCATTTCGTTCGGGTTATCGTGAGTATAATTGGCCACCTTAAACAGCCTGCATCCCAGCTTGGTAACGCCCTTGGGCCAGACTTGGGAACCGTCGTTGCGCGCCCGCACAACCGCGGCATAACTCTGGCCGGACACCATCATCTCCGGGGCATCGCACGAAAGATAAGTCGCGGACCACTCAGGCGTCTTCCCAATAACGGTCGGCACTATGAGCGCCTGGCTTCCGAACGCCGAGAACCACTTGTTATCGGCAAGCCGAACCATCTCAAAACGCAGCTCGCAGTTGCCTTCCGGGATCGGCGTCCCGGCCGCGCTCATTGGCGCGATCCCGATGTTCACCCTGATTGCTTCGCCCGGCTGCACATCTCTTTCCAGAGGCCGTTTGATCTTGCTGTCTCCCAGGAACCGGCCGCTCTTATACCATCTGTAGGACAAGCCAAAGCCGTCAGAGACTCGCCATTGCGAATTGCCGGTGTTTCTGATGGTTAGTTCGGCCTGGGCAAACTGACCGGGAGCCACCGTCTTTGGCACATTATAGCTCAGGAACTGAGCGTCGAAGTCCCGGTTTCCGAGGAAGCGCTTCACGTTGGCGCGTGTCGCGTCGATATACTTCCGGCCATATTCACGGCTCGCGCACATATCGCTGGCCTCGTGAAGCTCGTCCCAGCCATCGCACACGACCCAGAGCGGCGGCTTCTGGAGGATGGAGAGCCAGTCTTTTTCATATGTATCCCCGCCGAGCCTGGGTCTCATCAGCGCATTGCCCGCCTGAGCTACCGCAGAGTTGTCGAAACCGGCCCCGACGGATGCTACGCGAATACGCCCGCCTTCGTCCTGCTTCGCTCCAAGTCCCGCGCCGTAGGTGCAGATGCCGTCGCATACCTGAACCTTGGGTTCGTAGTCTTTCGATGCGATCCAGACCAGTTTGCGCCCGAAGTCGTGCTCGTATTTTTCATTGCAGTATTGCATAAAGCTGGAATCGAAATCGGAGAAAAAGCTGCTGGTATAGAGCACCACTATATCGGCCTGCCCGCCCGCGTCGGGCTTACCGGTCTGAGCGGTTGCGCGATAGTCAACAGGAATCCGGTCATAGAAATCCTTGATCATGCCATAGAAGGTGCGCTCGACCTCTTCGTTCTTTAGATTCGGGCTTTGCGCCGTAGGCAGCCTGCATCGCGGTAGTGTCGAAGAACATCGCCACCAGGGGATATTGCTTGCCCTCATCGCGCAGTTCGTCGAGAGCGGAGATCATGCAGTCCAAACCCTTGTCCGCGAAACCTGCCCGGTCGGCCTTGTCGCCCCAGTAGACCGGCAGAACCACGTCTATGCCGGCGGCGATGATATCGGAAAGCTGTTCCTTGTGCCACTGTACTCTATCGTAACTGAACCATGGTCCGGCGTTTCGGACGGGCGAGTCCTGAAGCTGCAGGGCTCCGTCAGGTCCCACGATGTGGCTGTAAGGCGCAGACTTTCGCGGATCCGCCTGATACCAGTAGAAATAGTGCGTCATCACCATTTTGTGTGGTGGAAACTTAGCCTCGTAGACGAAACCTTCGGGCACCGGAAGGTCAATGGCGAACGATGTGTTGGCTGTCCACTCTTTATTGGAAATTATGCCGTCGATCAGAGGAGGACGGACTATGGTCTTGGAGGAGAGGATCTTCTCCGCGCTCATCGTTGCAGCGCCGAACGTATACTGCGCGAACACGAGGTTCACCCACTTGGCGGGACACATAGTATCATCTTCAGTCTTCACACGCGGCGAGAGGCTTACAAACTCGCCGCTCTTGTCGCCGTGCCGGTGAACCAGGATGTTGAAACTTACCATGTCGCCGAACTTGGGCGTCGACGTTTTCATCGCCAGCCAGGGAATAGCTATCTCCACCGTGTAACCCATGTCGATATCGTCGCTGTTGTTGAGCGTTCCCTGGACCGTGCAGCCGTATTTGAACGACCACACAGGCACCGGCTCGAATGTTCCCTTGTCCGTTCCCACCTGGAACTGCGCGCCGCCCGCGGCGGAGACTGTCATATTGATGCACGCGGGGGTTACGCGAGCCGAGTGCTTGTCGTTTGCCTCCACGAATACCGAGACCGAGTCATCTCCCGAAACATCCGCATTGGGAGTGGTATGTGTGCCCTCGACATCGGGGCAGTCCACTTTGAATGCGAGGTAGAAGTATGTTTCGTCCCAATTGGTGTAGCACTGGACCCGGTCTTTGGTCACGACCTCCTGGGCCAGGGCATACGTTGCGCAAAGCATCAATAGCGCACACATGAAGACGCAGACAAACAGCTTTTTGAGCTCCATTTTCGTCCTTCCATAGAGAGGCTGACGGCGGTCAGCGGTCGACTAGCAATGTTGCTGCTTCGGCTGCATGCAACGAAGCGAATAATAACCGCGTTTCCACCCTCACCCTGGTCCTCTCGTAGGGAGAGGGAATAGAATGTGCGCGATTACAGTCAACATAACGGTAATAGCTCCCCTCGCCCTAGCAGGGAGAGGGGCCGGGGGTGAGGGTAGAAACCTGCCAAGACAAATAAACGTATCACACGTTCCTACCGCTTCAGGCTGCTAACGAAGCGCCCTATACGCTCGATTGCCATCTCTATTTTATCTATTGAAGTCGCGTACGAGCAGCGAATATGGCCTTCTCCGCATTCTCCGAATGCGCTTCCGGGCACAACCGCTACTTTTTCTTCAAACAGAAGCCGCTCGCAGAACTCGTCCGAACTCAGAGAAGTTTCCTTTACCGAGGGAAACGCGTAGAACGCGCCGCCCGGCATAAGGCATTCGAGGCCCGCGTCGTTCAAGCCCTTTACGATGACTCTCCGGCGCTGGCCGTACTGCTCGATCATCGATTCACTTTCGTCGTAGCCATTCTTGAGAGCTTCCAGAGCCGCTACCTGGGCCATGATCGGCGCGCACATCATCGTATACTGGTGAATCTTCATCATCGCTTCGATGACATCCGGAGCAGCAGCCGCGTACCCGATCCGCCAGCCGGTAATGGCATAGGCCTTCGAAAAGCCGTTCAGCAGGATCGTGCGCTCGTAAGCGCCGGGCAGGGCCGGAAGGCACGTATGGGCTCCATCGTAGGTCAGGCGGTCGTAGATTTCGTCTGAGACAATGAAGAGATCGTGCTTGCGCGCTACATCCACGATTCCCTGCAGCGTTTCGCGGCTTGCGACAGCGCCGGTGGGATTGCTTGGATAGCTGATCCAGACAGCCTTGGTCTTAGGGGTGATGGCCGCCTCGATCTGCTCCGGCGTTACCGCAAATCCGTTTTTCGCGTAAGTGCACACCGTCACGGGTACTCCGCCGGCAAGGCTGATGCAGGGCTTGTAGGCCACAAAGCACGGCTCGGGACAGATCACTTCATCGCCTGGGTTCAGGATCGTGCGCATGACAAGGTCCATGCCCTCGCTCACGCCCACCGTGATCAGTACCTGGTTCTCGGGATTGTATTGGAGGTTCTCACGGGCATCCAGGTTGCTCGCAATTGCCTTGCGAAGCTCAAGCAGGCCGTAATTGGAGGTGTAGTGCGTGTGCCCGTGTTCGAGCGAGTATATGCAGGCTTCGGTTATGCGCCAGGGAGTGTCGAAGTCGGGTTCGCCCACGCCGAGCGACACAACATCTTTCATCTGCGACACAATATCGAAAAACCTGCGTATTCCCGACGCAGGCATGGATTGGACTACCTTGGAAATCTCTTTCATGACTTGCGACAGCCTTTCTCAGTTATCAGTTCATTGCCTTTGGTTATCAGTTGTCAGCCGATAACCGAACACTAACAACTGATGGCTTTACGGGGTAACGGCCAGTCTGCCTTCGGCTGCTACTTCTTCATAAATATCGCCGTCGACTTTGTATTTCTTGAGCAGAAAGCTCGACCGCGTGGACAGGACACCTTCCAGCGTAGCCAGCTTCTCGGCCACGAAGAACGCCACGTCGCGCATGGTCTTGCCCTCGACTACCACTCTCAGATCGTAATCACCCGATACCAGATATACCGAGTGGACCTCGGGGTAGTTGTAGATTCGCCTAGCGACGTCGTCGAAGCCGACCCCTCTAGATGGGCTGACCCGGACGTCGATGAATGCGAATACCTGCTCCTTGCCGGCCTTTTCCCAGTCTACAATAGCTTTATAATGCCGGATCTGGCCGCTTTCTTCCAGTTGCTTGACGGCCCTGCTAATCTCCTCCTCGGTTCGGCCCAGCATCACGGCCATCTGCGCCGAGGAGGTGCGTGCGTCTCGCTCGAGGATCTTTAGTATCTGCTTTTCCATTGTTCTTCCTAATCCTAGAATTGTCCAAATTCTACAACCTACCGGTTTAGCTGTCAAACCGACCGGGTTTTTGAAAACTGCCCTTGACGCCTGCCTGCTTATGGGCTACACTGCGTAGTGACAAGTATGCAATGGATAAATCAAACAACGGGCGTTTTGCCAACGGAGCGTGAATGATGAGATTCAGGGTGCGGATGCTAAGCGCGTGTGCCGTAATGCTTCTTTCAATGCTGTCATCATGCGTGCAAGCGGGCAAGATCGTCTATGTCGACAGTTCAACAGCGTCGGCGGGTGACGGACTTACCTGGGCGACGGCAAAGACAACGGTCACTGCCGGGCTTGCCGCATCGGCGTCAGGCGATCAGGTCTGGGTGGCGCAGGGAACGTATGTTGGGCTCATTCACGCTGGTAAACGGCGTTGCGTTATACGGCGGTTTTCCGTCGGGCGGCGGAGACTGGAGTTCCCGCGACTCTAAGGCCAATGTGACAATCCTGGACGGCGGCCAGGGTGGCAGCGTGGTCACTTCGCCGCCCGGAGCGACCGCAACCATAGATGGCTTCACAATCCGAAATGGCAGCAACTTCGGAATAAACTGCGTCCGCATCTCCTGGCCGACGATTTCCAACAACATTATTATTGGAAACAGCGGCGGCGGGATTAACTGCGGCGTCTCCTCGGCGACTATTTGCAACAACACTATCACGGGGAACAGCGCAACCAATAACGGCGGTGGGATTAACTGCGGCACTGCCTCCTCGGTGACGATATCCGACAACACCATCACGGGAAACAGCAGTTACGATGCCGCGATATACTGCTACAGCGTCACATCGGCAGCCATCTCCAACAACACCATCACTGGGAACAGCAGCTGTGGGATTTGCTGCAACTCGTCCTCTTCGGCGACCATTTCCAACAACAACATTACTGGAAACGGCCCGACATCTGACGGCGGCGGCATATACTGTTATAGTTCCTCCTCGCCGACGATTTGCGACAACACGATCGGCGCGAACAGCTCAGAATATGGCGGCGGGATTTACTGTGACTCGTCCTCTTCGCCGACGATCACCAACAACACTATCACCGCAAACAACGCAGACAGTGGCGGCGGGATATACAGCGCTTGCTCAGGCCACTCTTCATTGAAGATCTCCAACAACATCGTGTCTTTCAATTCATCAGGGATATACAGCGGTGGAGGTTCTCTCGTCTTGAGGAACAACTGCGTCTACAACCCCGATGGCGCCAACTATTCCGGGTTATCAGCGGGAATGGGTGACATTCAGGTTGATCCCAAGCTGGTCGCTGTTCAATATGGCCAGCTCCATATCCAGCCGGACTCGCCGTGCGTAGATGCCGGTTACGACGCCGCGGTGCAGCCGGAATGGGTGGATATGGACGGACAGCCACGCATTCAAGGCGCGCATGTCGATATCGGCGCGGACGAATCGGATGGGACTGCGTGGACGTTTTGCTCCCACGGTGGTGCGCGTGAGCGCTACAGGAAACGATGCCAATGATGGTTCCAGTTGGTGCTTAGCAAAGAAAACCGTGCAGGCGGGAATCAATGCGGCATCGGCCGCCGGTGGTGACGTGTGGGTTGCTGCCGGAACTTACAACGAGCAGGTAACGCTCACGGATTATGCTTACCTCTATGGAGGCTTCGCCGGAACTGAATCCGCCGCGGACCAGCGGAACTTCAGTGCCAACAGCACAATTCTTGATGGCGGAGGAGGAGAGAGCGTTGTCGTCATGGAGGTCGGAAACAAGGCGAGCGGGGTAGATGGGTTCACAATCCGTAACGGAAACGCTGACTACTTTGGCGCTATAGTCTGCTATTGCTCCTCGCCGACTGTTTCCAACAACATAGTCACGGGAAACAAGGAAAGCGGTATATGGTGCTCGAATTCCTCGGCAACGATTTCCAATAACATCATCACGGGAAACAGTGAAGACCCAACGTACTCCGGCGTCGGCGGCGGCATATACTGCTGGAGCTCATCGCCGACGATCTCCAACAATACCATTACCGGAAACAGCGCAGTTGATGGCGGCGGGATAGAATGCGACGGCCCGGCGATTATTTCCAATAATATCATCACAGGAAACAGCGCAAATGCCGGCGCAGGAATAGAGTGTGACTGGTGTTCGGCGATTATTTCCAATAACATCATCGCGGGCAACAACGCAGGAAGCAGCGGTGTCGGCGGCGGT
The DNA here is from genome assembly GCA_963775535.1 of uncultured bacterium. GTDB lineage: Bacteria > Armatimonadota > UBA5829 > UBA5829 > UBA5829 > CAVZJH01. The sequence continues at coordinate 37,182 of CAVZJH010000057.1, forward strand.
ATATACTGCTGCGACGACTCCTCGACGCCTATTTCCAACAACACAATCACAGCAAACAGCGCATACGAAGGCGGCGGTATATACTGCGACGACTCCTCTTCGCCACCGGTTTCCAACAACGTAGTGTCTTTCAATTCGTCGGGACTCGATAGCGGCGGCGGTTCCCCGGTCATGAGGAACAACTGCGTCTATAACCCAGATGGGGCCAACTACTCCGGGTTATCAGCGGGAACGGGTGACATTCAGGTCGATCCAAAGTTTGTCAGCTTGACCACAGGAGATTATCATTTAACCGCCGGTTCACCGTGCATCAATGCCGGCTGGAACGCAGCGCCTGGAATTGGATCGGTCGATATGGACGGGAACCCCAGGATATTGCCGGCTGGTGGAACCGTGGATATCGGGTGCTATGAATATCTCGCTCAGATGAGCGGCTCCGGGCAGGCTAAGGCTGGCTCTCAACAAGTAGCAGTTAAGCTGGCCGGCAAACCTGTAACCGCGGTATTCGCTGGGGAGTTCTACATAGAAGATACTGACCGCTGCGGCGGGATTAAAGTCGTATCAAGTCAAGCTGTAAATCCCGGCGACCTCGTGACGATAACTGGAAATACGGCTCCGGATAATGGAGAATGTGCGCTTTACCCGGCGTCCATCTCCGTCACCCCGGGCGCGCCGAGCAATGTGCCGGGGGCGCTGCTGCTGACCAATCGCTGCATTGGTGGTGGAGCTTTCTTCTGGAACGCGAACGGCAACGTCTGCGGTCAGGAAGGGGATCACGGATGGGTTCGGCTTGAACAACATCGGTCTTCTGGTTCGGGTTTGCGGGACATTTGCCTATGTCGACAGCCAAACGTTCACCCTCGATGATGGCAGCGGCGCAGTGGTGAAGTGGACCGTGCCAGACGGCGTTACCTTGAGCTCGACCTTGACCTATGCCGGCGTGACCGGTATCTCGTCCTGCGAGATCGTCGGCAGTGAACTGCACCGGCTCATCCGGGTTCGAACACAGAGCGATATAGTAAGTTATTAGAATCTTGGCTCGTTAGTTGGTTTGCCGGCAAGCAGCAAGCGATTGTGCCCGCGCAGGCAGCCTTTGTAACCTCAAGCACCGATCGTGTCAACGCGCCGTATGGTGTCGGTTGAGCGCGAGTTGCACTTGGCCTAACACCCAACACCCAACACCCCTAACCTCAATCCTAAATCCTCAGCTTGACCCAGTGTCCCTCTGCTGTTATACTCATAATCACTGAAATGGAGCCCACGCTATATGAATGAAATGACCTTTACATGCGCACGGCACCCGAGCGTCGAAACCGGCCTCAAATGCGCCAGTTGCGGCACACCTATCTGCCCGAGCTGCCTCGTGCAGACTCCTGTCGGGATGAAGTGCAAATCGTGCGCCTCGCATAAGCGGCACTTTGCTCTCGCCTTCGCTTCTGCAGGTCTCGCTTGGCGCGGCGGTTGCGCTTCTTGCTGGGGCGATTGCCGGGTGGGGAGTGGAGTTCAACTTTGGGTTCTTTACCCTTTTCGCCGCCTTTGCCTACGGTGGATTTGTTGGGGAAATGGTGCTGCGAGCGGCGAGCCGAAAACGCGGCATAAAGATCGAAGCGGCTACAGGCGCGGCCCTCGTAATCGGAGCGCTCGGCGCTCGGATGCTCGTCGCAGGGATTATGCTGCATGCGCCCGGCGGCGCCATCGTCCCATTCGGCGTTTGGAACGTGATCATCGACCTCGTGACCTCACCAATACCGCTTGCAGCCCTCGTGATCATCGTCGCCAGCGCAGTCAGCCGGATAAAATACATTTAGCCCGCTTTATTCACAACGACGTGCACAGCGATATGCCCCTGAGCTCGTTTTGGTCGATCTCACCGGTTCTTCCGGGAAAACTCGGTCCGACTGCGCAGTAGAAGTGGTAAAGTCGGCCGTTGGAAGCGATCACCCCCGGCTTGTGCGCGTGCAGCGAGTCGATGGACTCCTCGGGACCCGCATCCACCATCACCTTCCCCGACTTTTGCCAGTCGATAAGATCGTCGGAGAATGCGACGCTCTCGCGGGCGCGCCACTGCGTGCTCAGCGCATAGTAGAACATCACCCACGTGCCATCGCACCTGAGAACGCAGGGATCGCTGCAGAATGTATCGTCGAAGCTGCCCCTGGTCCCGATCCCGATGACGGGGTTGGCGGGGTGGCGCGTCCAAGTCTTGAGGTCGCGAGACGTCGCAAAACCCGTCTGCTCCACCCATTGCTCGCCCGTTGTTTTTGCATTATAAAAAAGATAGTAAGTGCCGTCGTGCTCGATGATGCAGGACTTATACAGCCCACCGCGCTCCCACTGGCCGGCTTCGGGGTCGGACGGGCGTATGCACGGCTCCTCCACCTCCCACTGACGCAGGTCATCGCTCCAGCACAATCCAATAACTGCCGCTCCCACCTCATAACCGACCCCGGGGTATGCGTGGTATGTTCCAAGGTGGCGCCCGTTCACCTTTTTCAACTCTCCACCCCCGAACAGTTCGTTATCCCTCAGTATCCAGGTGAGCGCCGCATTGTTTTGGGTGACCGAGCCCTGGGGACCACGTCCGAGGATCAATCCCTCCTTTGACCAGTGGATCAGGTCATTCGAAGACGCGAGCCCGGTTTGGTAACCGCTGCCGTCAAACCCTATATAAGTCATATAAAATCGCCCATTATACCTAAAGGGGAATGGGCCATCGACTGCGTGGCTGTCGAACTCGCCAGTTTTATATGATCCCTCCAGAACCAGTTCACCGTGTTTGTTTGGGGTCCGGAGGCGCTCGAGCAGATCGGTGTACAGAGTTCATGACAATTCTCCCTGCGGCCGTGATCGTCGCGGCTATACAGTATCAGACAAGCGTTTGCTTTTCAAGTTTGCGCAGTCGGAGGGCGAAGCCCCTGTATTTGCATGCGCGCGGCCTTTGTGTTTGACTTGCCGCATACGCGAAGCTATACTGAGTTCATAGAGAAATAGATGGAGTTAACGGATTTGTCGGACGAACAAGTTCAAGCACAACAGGAACAACCACCACAACAGCCTCCCACGTCAAACGGAAAACGGCGCAAACGGATCATTATCCCCATCGTGCTGACGATTATCATCGCAGCGCTAGTCTATTGGTTGTTGAGCAGAGGAAAAGTGTCCACCGATGATGCGCAGGTTGACGGTCACCTCGTGCCGATTACCGCTCGCGTGTCAGGCTACATAGATACGGTTGATGTAGACGACAATCAGTTCGTGGATAGTGGGCAACTCCTGGTACAGCTCGATCGCCGGGACCTGGTCACCAAGCTCAGGCAGGCGACGGCCGACCTCGCCACTCAACGCGCGCAGGCAGCGGCGGCAGCCCAGCAGGTTACGGTCACTCAGCGCACGGCTCCATCCAGCGAGCGTCAGGCGGGAGCAGGCGTTGCCGTTGCGAGCGGCGGTGTAGCGGCCGCCACGAACCAGGTCCGCGTGACCCAGGCCCAGGCTGAATCCGCCGATGCAGGTGTGCAGGCCGCGCGGGAAGCTGTGGCGAGTGCTCGAAGCGATCTTTCCGCCGCCACCTCTCAGATCGAAGTGGCTGAAGCCGCGGTGAAGCAGGATCAGGACGACGTGGTATCCGCCCAAGCTCAAGCGAAGAAGACAGCCGCTGACGTCGCCAGATACCGCGAATTGTTTGCAGCAGGGGCAACGTCAAAACAGCAACTGGACAGCGTAGAAGCGGACAACACGGCGGCACAGTCGACGCTGGCGGCGGATAAACACAAAGTCCTCGGCGCTCAGGCACTTCTTAACCAGGCGCGGGCGCGCAGAAACGCCGCTGAGATTGCGGTCAGGGAAGCAAAAGACCGGCTTGCATCCGCAGTCGATGCTGCCACGCAGGCGCGAGCGGGAGTTAAAGTCGCCCGGTCAAACCTGGAGCAAGCTCAAGGCCAGCTCAAATCCGCTCAAGCGGCGGCTTCCGGCGCGCTGACGGCCCCGCAGCAGATAGCCATCAGCCGGGCCCAGAACAGGGCCGCGGCCGCGCGAATAAAGCAGTCTTTGGCCAATGTGCGCAACGCGACCCTGCAGTTGTCCTACGCCCAGATCACTTCACCGGTCACCGGAGTAGTAAGTCAGAAGACTGCGGAGCCGGGACAATACGTGCAGCCGGGTCAAATGGTGATGTCGGTCGTGCCGCTGTCGAACGTTTGGGTTGTTGCCAATTTCAAGGAAACGCAAGTCGGCAATATGCGCCCCGGGCAGCGAGCAGTGGTTACGGTCGATTCTTATCCCGGGCATGAGTTCCGCGGAAGGGTCCAGAGCATCGGGGCGGCAACCGGCGCTGAGTTCAGCCTGCTTCCGCCGGAGAACGCCACAGGGAACTTCGTGAAGGTCGTCCAGCGCATCCCGGTAAAGATCGTCTTCGACGGGCCTGTGCCCAGGAGATTTGTCCTGCGCCCGGGGCAGAATGTGGAAGCGACCGTATATCTGCAAATGTGACAACTCCGGCAATCGGTTTGACTTGGCTGTCAATCAGGAGTAGAATACCTCTTGGTCAACTGAAGAGCTGTCCACCAATAAGTTCACTGTAGCGCGGCCCACAACCGCGCTATGTTCTTGAAGGAGCCACCACAATGCCGAAAAAAACCTCGACTAAGCCTGCCGAATCCAAGGCGGAACTACTTGACTACCTGCGACAAATGCACGAAATCCGCGATTTCGAAGACACCCTCTCCCGACTCCTCAAGGAAGGACAATCAAGGGCGCTTCCCATCTATACGCCGGGCAAGAAGCGGTAGCAGTCGGCTCGGTTGCCTGCCTGGAAAACAGAGACGTTATCGCCAGCACCCACAGAGGCCACGGCCACTGCGGCGCCATCGGGAACTTCCACGCCAAGTCGGGCGGAGAGAAGGCAAGGCAGGAGCATTGGAACAAGATGATGGCTGAGCTGATGGGCAAGTCCACCGGCTACTGCAAGGGCCGCGGCGGCTCGATGCACATTGCCGATGTCGAGAAAGGCAACCTGGGCTCTACCGGAATCGTTGGCGGAAATATTCCGATTGCCACCGGCGCGGCGCTTGCGGAGAAGCTTAAAGGCACGGGAGCCGTTACGCTGTGCTACTTCGGCGACGGCGCAACCAATACCGGCAGCTTCCACGAGGCCCTCAATATGGGCAGCGCTATGCTGTGCGGGCTTCCTGTTGTATATATATGTGAGAACAACCTCTACGGCATGAGCGTGCCGTTCCATCTCAGAACCATCGCGTGCGCGGGCCAGGCATCGAAGATCACGAACGTCGCGGACAGGGCATCGGCCTACGGAATGCCGGGCGTGATCTGCGATGGAATGGATGTGCTCGCCGTCAAGGAAGCAGTCGCGGACGCCGTTGACCGGGCGCGCAGAGGCGAGGGCCCGACCCTGGTTGAATGCAAGACCTATAGATGGTATGGCCATTCTTCCAGCGACCAGAGAGCCTACCGCACCCGTGAGGAAGAGGCCGAGTGGAAAGAGCGCGATCCGATAACGGTCCTTAGCAAGAGACTCCTTGAGGAGAAGCTGGCGACGCAGGAAGAACTGGACGAGATGGCGGCAAAGGCCGCGAAGACCATCGAAAATGCGACCACGTTCGGGCTCGAGAGCCCGTATCCGGACGTAAGCGAGCTCTACAACGACATTTACGTTCCCAAGAACCCGACCGAGCTCGCCGCCGAAGTCACGGCGGAAGCCCGGATGCTGCCTAAGATCAAGGAGATCGAGGCCGAGATCCGCAGAACCGCGAACGCCACACTGCCCAAGATCAAAAATGCGGACGCCAAGGCGATTGAAGCGAAATATGGCGTCCCGATCAAGAACTACGGCCAGGCGCTGGTTGATGCGCACCGCGAAGAGATGAAGCGCGATGAGACGGTTATCGTGATGGGAGAAGACGTGGGTCTCTACGGCGGCGCGTATGCGGCGACCCGGGGTCTGCTGGATGAGTTCGGCCCCATGCGGGTTATCGACACGGCTATCTCCGAGGCGGCGATTGTCGGTGCGGCCGGCGGCGCGGCGATGCGCGGCATCAGGCCGATTGCCGAAATCATGTATATCGACTTTCTGACCATCTCGTCGGACCAGTTGATCCACAACCTCGGCTACAATCGTTACATGTTCGGCGGCAAGACCAAGGTTCCAGCGGTCGTGAGGACGGAGGGCGGCGTCGGACGAAGCATCGCGGCGCACCACTCGGAAAACCTGGAAGCGATGTTCATGAACATCCCGGGCATCTATATTGTGATGCCGTCCACACCCTATGACGCGAAGGGACTTTTGAAGGCCGCCATTCGGGACGATAACCCCGTTCTCTACATCGAGCACAAGGTTATGTATTCCGGCGTTATGGGACCGGTGCCGGATGAGGACTACATCATTCCGCTGGCAAGTCGCCGACATCAAGCGCGAGGGCGCAGATGTGACGATAGTCGCGTACTCCCGAATGCTCCACTTCGCAATGCACGCGGCCGAGAAGTTGACGGAAGAAGGAATAAGCGCCGAGGTCATCGACCCGCGGACCCTGAACCCGCTGGATGCCGGGTGCATCGCCAAGTCCGTTCGCAAGACAGGCAAGCTGGTAACGGTTTCCGAAGGCTATCCCAGATGCGGAGTGGCCGGAGAGATCGTGCGGCAGGTGATGGAGTATCGCTTCGAGGACGGCTTCACCGGTTTCGACTACTTCGACCGCCAGCCGGTTATGCTGAGCGGCAAGGACTGCCCGATCCCGATGAGCGCTCCGCTGGAGGATGCATGCGTTCCGACAGTCGAGGACATCGTGGAAGCCGTGAAGGCGATAGTCTAAGCTCGTCGAAGATAACGTTATTACGAAAGCCCGGGATTTGCTTCCCGGGCTTTTTTGGGGCCACACGATTCCGAAAGGATTCGGTATACCCGCAGGGAATACTCAGATGATCGATGCAGCAAAGCCAGTTGCTTCGGTGGCATGCCCCCGAAGCCGAGTCCGTAGGACTCGCCTCCTTTCCAAACCCGGATCTTGAATCGCGGATTGCGCGGTGAAGGGACGGATTGCGCGGAAGGTCCAGCGGTGCGAGGCCTGCGAGCCGTTGGATTGACGGTCAAAGCATTGAACCTTTCCCTCGGCTTCTCCGACTGTATTGGTGGAGTCGAAAGGAGCAGCAACTATTGAACAGTCAAAAGGACCTTATCCTCTCGGAGCTACTGCTTATCCGCCACCGCCGCGGCGACGCTGCTGCGATGGATGAACTGGTCACGCTCTGGGAGGGCAGGCTCTTCTACTACATCATGCGGCTGGTCAGCAACGAAGAGGATGCCTGGGATGCTCTGCAAGACACGTGGCTTGCATTTGTCAAAGGCGTCGATAAGCTGCGGGACCCGCACGCTCTGGTGTTGTGGTTATACAGGACCGCGAGGCACAAGGCAATGGACAGGCTCAGAACGAGGTATGACGACCGAAGTGTGTCGATGGACGGCGAAGAGGTCCCCGAAGTTGACGAAGGCGGCGAGGAGTTTGGCTTCGAGGATGCTGAACTGGTCCACTCCAAACTGGCTGAGCTGTCGCTGCCTCACCGGGAAGTATTGACCTTGTTTTTTCTTGAGGACCTCTCCATAGAAGAAATCTCGCAGGTCCTGGAAAGCGCTCCTGGAACAGTAAAGTCCCGGCTCCATTATGCAAAGAAAGCGCTGCGAACAATCCTGGAAGAGGAGGGTTTTCACAATGCATGAACACAACGACTTCCGGGACCGGTTAATATCCGCGCAGCAATCCACTCCCGAGTATCGGGAAAAGTACGAGAGGAGCTCGAGATCGATGCTTACCAGACAACTTACGCCTTTCGAGAGAGGCCGGTACGTGTTTGCCGCTGTTTGGAGTTTAGCGGGAAGCGCGGTCGTAGCCTGGTTTCTTGCGGTGGACAAGCAAACCAGCATCCCGTTCCATTGGGGAATCGGTTTTATGGGTTTGGTGGCCCTTGCGGTGGCTATCACGTGTGGCATAATTGCGGCGACTGGGTCGATCAATCTAAGGCGACAGCCTAAGACGCTCGCGCAGATAGCATTCGTCGGGGTAGCAGTTTTTGCACTCTCACTGTCCTTTATTGTTCCACCAATGGCCGGACCCCTCGCTGCTATCCATGCCATAGCCGTCTGTCTCATTGCATTGATCGTGATCACGGCCGAGGTCGTGCAGGCGCACGTAGATCAGTCCGAGCTTAATGTCCGCGAGAAACTGCTGGAGATCGAGCTCAAGCTGGCGGAGATCAGTGAGACGCTGGCGAAGGACCGAAGTTAGAAACTGATGTCGAGAGGGACTGATTCTCTCTTCGCGATGATGAAGATGCAGATGGGCAACACGATGACACCGGAGCAGCAGATACTTCAGCAGGACGCGCAAGCGGTAATGGAAAAGATGAAGGCCGAACAGGGCCAGTAGTGGGATGTTACTATGCTGCGGCCGCGAACAATCCACTAAAATGACGCAGGCCCCTCGGCCTTTGCGGCGAATACTATAACTGTGCAGCGGCGCGCCCGGCTCCCTGCAATAGATCTCACCCGGAGGCACTACTTGGAGGATATCGCCATTCGCCTGGAGGGCTTGACGCGCGACTTCGGCGCGGTCCGAGCCGTCGACGGCCTGACTTTGGACGTCCCCGCGGGCGTTGTCTTTGGTTTTCTCGGCCCGAACGGGTCAGGAAAGACTACCACAATCCGGCTCCTGCTCGGCTTACTGGAGCCCACTTCCGGGTCGGCGAAGGTGCTGGGGCTGGATTCAATAAGAGACGCCGGTGAGATCCGCTCGCGCTCCGGAGCTCTGCTGGAACACACCGGGCTCTACGAGCGGATGAGCGCCCAGGACAATCTTGAGGACGACGCGCGCATCTGGCAAATGACTGAACCCGATCGCAGCGCGCGGGTCAGGGAACTCTTGGACCAGGCCGGGCTGTGGGAGCGGCGAAAGGAAATAGTCCAGGGGTGGAGCAAGGGAATGAAGCAGAAACTGGCCATTGCCCGCGTCCTGATACACCGGCCATCCCTGATATTTCTGGACGAGCCTACTTCCGGGCTCGACCCGGTGGCTGCGGCGGCGCTGCGCGACGATCTGGCCGAGCTCGCCGCGCGTGAGGGCGCGACAGTCTTCCTGACGACCCACAACCTTTCAGAAGCCGAGAGACTGTGCCCCCAGGTCGCTGTGATCCGCAGCGGCAAACTGCTGGCGGCGGGCAGGCCCGAGGATATTCGCGCTGGGGATGGGGGCGCCAAGGCCGAGGTGATTGGTGAAGGCTTCACGGACGATCTGCTTGCGCGGTTACGCGAGCTGCCCGATGTGTTATCCGTCCAGGCGAACGACGGCCATCTGATGATCTCTCTCAAGGGCGATGTCAGCCTGGCGCCTTTGGTCAGCCTGATCGTTGGCTCGGGGGTCAGGTCGAAGAGGTGCGCAAGGTTCGCGCCAGTCTCGAAGAGACATTCCTTACATTAATGGAGGAATCGCGCTGAACACTTTCGTGACTGCTGCGCAGCGTGCCGGCGTGAATGGAACGAAAACAGCAACCGCGCTGTTTTTGAGGGAGGACTAAGTGATACGCGACATATTGACCGTAATGTGGAGGGAGTGGCGCGATATGCCGTTCCTGCGGGGCGGAATCAAAGGCGGCATTCTGAGCCAATTGATCTTCATCGGAGTTCTCGGAGTTATGCTTCCCTCCCAGTCAGGCCCTGGCTTCGTGAACTCTCCCCTTGCCATGTTTGCCTCTTTGTGGGGGCCGTTCCTGCTGACTTCCAGCCTCGTGGCGGATACATTTGCCGGTGAGCGTGAGCGGCATACCCTGGAAACACATCTCGCCAGCCGGCTGCCGGATCGAGCTATTCTATTCGGCAAAGTCGCTACGGTGGTCTGTTACGCATGGGGCGTTACGATCTTGATCCTGCTGTTGGGCCTGATAACGACAAACATCGCCTACGGGCACGGAAAACTGTTGATCTACCCGGCGCCGATAGGATTAGGAGCCCTGGTGCTTGGTCTGCTGACCGCTCTTCTGATATCATGCATCGGCGTTATCGTGTCGCTCAAAGCAGCCACGGTTCGACAGGCCGCTCAGACGCTGAGCATGGGCTTCCTTGCGATGATCCTGATTCCGGTCGTTGGCCCGATGCTTCCGAAACAGTGGATAGTGCGGTTGGCGCAGTTGTTTTTCGCAGTCGGCACGACCGGCATCATTGCCGCAGTTGCCGCCGTTTTGTGTGTTGCGGATGCAGCCCTGCTAAACGTTGCCATGTCCCGATTCAGGCGATCGAAGTTGATTCTGGAGTAATATGAAGCCCGGCATCGAGTTATGCATCGACTAACGCGAGGTTGCGGTTGTCCCCACCGGTGGAACATTGACCTGAACGGGAGTAGATGAAGCAGTATTGCCGGATGAATCAGTAGCGGTGACAGTGACCGAGTATGTCACGGACCCCGCGGCACTTGTGTTCGCACCCGCCTGGAACGTGCCCTGGTATTGACCGTTGGCGTTGGGGGTCAGGGTGACTGGTGTGGAATTGGAGCCGTCGAGACGCTTCACAAGCGCCACCACCTTCTCCACGCCGCCTACCACGTCCGCAACAACGGTCACAAGGCCCCCGGCCGAGGTCCACTTATCAGGCAGAAGCGCGGAAACGTCGGCGATCTGCAAAAGACCGTCGATCACCCCGCCCCCGCAGCCCGATATCACGACAGCCGCGACAAGCAGAGCCAGTATTCCTACGTAAATCCGATTCCGAGCATTATGCATGGCTGGCACTTTCCCCCTGGTTCATACCCACATTGCAGGCAAACGATATCCCGTGCGCCGGCTGATTAGCACTGGCATACCGTGTCCGATGCGCGATCCCCTGTTTTCAGAACCGCCGGGAAGTGCTAAACTAGGTTAGACATGAAATACAAAGCAGGTACTCTTCGATCTCGACGGCACTCTCCTGGACAGCGTTCCCACCATTCTGAAAGCCGCCAGAGACACATTCCAACTGATGAACATTCCTTTCAGTGAATCCGACGTAAGGAAGAGCATCGGCATACCTCTGGAGGTTCAGGCGAAGTTGTTCGCCGGTAAGAGAGCGCAGGAGTTCGAAGATGTCTACAGGAACTCGTATCGCAGTTACCTCTACGAGGACAACCACCTCTTTCCCCATACCGCCGATATGCTCGGGGCGCTGGCGGATCGAGGCTATCTGCTCGCCCTGGTAACATCCAAATCCAGCCGCTCCGCCAGCAGAGCGCTGGAACACACCCAAATAGCCGGCCGGTTCAATTCCATAGTCACGGCGGACGACGTCGTGCGCTTCAAGCCGCATCCGGAGCCGATCCTGAAGGCCCTGTCGGAATTGAAAGTGCCCCGCGACCAGGCTGTTTACGTCGGCGACAGCATCTTCGATGTGGACGCAGCTCAAAAAGCCAAGGTTGCAATGGCTGCGGTCAGTTGGGGCGCACGCAGCAGGGACGATTTACTGATCGAGTGCCCGGAGCGCGTCTTTGATACGTGGCGGGAGTTCCTGGTCTGGCTGGGGATCACCGCTGCGGGTCCACCAGCTTTTTTCAGGGCGTGAACTCATCCCAAAACCCTCTTCTCGCCTCGCCTTTTCCGTGTTACAATGATTGCACATGAGCTGGTTTGCTCTGGGAGAAACAAAACGGAGGGTCGCGAGTTGAGAAAGATTGGTATTCTGGCAGCTCTTCTGGCTGCTGCGCTTGTCATTTCCGTGTCGGCTCAGGCGAATGAGCCCAGCCAGGCTAAAGCATCAGGTTCCCCTGCCGCCCGAGGGTGCAGCATTGATCTGGCCATTACCTCTGATGGACCCATCTTTAACTACATACCCGGAAAGACCTACACGCTTGCGGTGAACATAACCAATACCGGCAAGACCGAGATTGCCCTCGGCAAGGTAGACCTTGCGTGGAAGTCGAACAAAGACTTCCCTCTGGCGATGGTAACCGATTCCAAGCTCCCGGCCTCAATCGCGCCGGGCGCAGTGGTGACCGATTCGTGGGCGATTACGTTCCCCGAGGCCGCCGCAGGCCAGTTGGTCACGCTCACAGCCAAAGCGCAGCTTGGAGACAAGGTCGAAAGCGGCGAGACCAGCCTCATCGTGTCTCCTCAGTTCGAGATCACCCTGCTTCCCGCGCGCGTGATCTTTGATGCGAGCGGCGCGGCGAAGCGCGTCGGAATGAGCGTCATCAACCACACGGATACACCGTTCAAAGGCAAAATCACTCTGAAAACTTATCCCGGCGTTACGGTGAAGCCCTCGAGCTTCGACGCGAGTATCGACGCGCAGGGACTCGAGGCCTACGTATTCGATGTCGCGCCCGACAAGAACGCTGCCCCCGGACACTACGCTGTGTTCATTGATGCCGGCGGCAAGGGCACAGAATGGGTGGCAGCCGACAATTCCGTTGTCGTGAAGAAGGCGCAGGGGAAGATTAATATCGACGGCAAGCTCGATGACTGGAATGACGCGGCGTCCATCAAGCTCCAGAGGCCGGTTTCCCAGCCGGACGGCAGCACCAAATACGAGTCTATCGGCAAGGCCATGTTCACCTACGATGACACCTATTTCTATACAGCCTTCGAGATAGATGAAGCCAACCATTTCCTCAGCCCGGACTCCCGAAACCTTGCTAAGTCGAACCCTCCGAGCGACAACATCGTGGTCGCATTCGACCCGCTGATAAACGGCGTGAAGACCGCGAACGGCGGATACAAAGAAGACGATGCCGAATACACCGTGATCGGCGCGGAAGGCGGATCGGTTGTGTTGGAGACTACCAAGGGCGAAGGAGAAGACGCCAAGATGCCGGTCGCATTCACGCGAGAGGGCACCAAGAGCCGCTACGAGATCGCATTTCGGTGGAACGCCTTCGGCGGTTTGATGAAGCCCCTGGTGAATCAACAGTTTGCAATGTCCATCCTCGTTAACGAGAGCGACGGTTCCAAAGTCACGCAAACCGAATGGGGCGGCGGCATAGCCGGCATCAAAGACCCGAGGAAGTTTATCCCGGTGGTGCTGGCGCAATAAGTCGAAGGCCTCGCTAAAGCAGTGTTTGATGTTTCGGGATTTCCACAGCGGGCTATCACGGCCTGTTTCTATTCATGCGATGGTCTGCGCTGCTCAAATCCCGAAACATCGGCGACCGTTGGCCTACGTTCCACTCATCTCGATCAGCCTGAACCCGCCGTCCTCTATGCTGACGGCCAGTTCGTTGAGCTCATCGCCCCGGCGAGAACCCGTATTCACCCAGCCGGTGGCACGGTTGTAAACCCGGACATTATATGTGCGTGCGGGTTCGAGCAGGTCCAGAATGGTGATTGGAACAGTCGTATAAACGTTCGCTTCGCTGCCGAGGCAAATGGTGAGAGAATCGTCTTTCGCGAACGCAGCCCGGTGCACGCGGTAGTCGCGAACCCTCACTTTGTGGGTTACGTCTTTGCCCGCGACGTGAAGTTGATGTTGGGTCTTTATCTCGCGGTTTGCATACACGTGCGCTTCACCATCCTCAACCGCCAGGAAGAATGTGAGATGGACGCCCTGATACGGCATGCGCCTCAATGCCAGCCATCGCCAATCCGGTGGACGCGCGGGCGCAACCGTGCAATCCGGCCCATCCATCGTCACCCCGCACAGCCCCTTCGACCGCCGCCCAAAGCAGCCGCGGCGGCTCCCACGGCGAAAGCCTCATCCCCCGGTTCACCATAGACTCACCGTCGAACCATTCCGAAAACTGTCCGGGCACCGTGTTGTTCTTGAGCGGGCTTATAAGATATTGGAGGTAACCGGCATGCAGCGCATCTACCATAAAATCGGGATTCACGCCGGACGCCGCAAACGCATACCAGAACGCAACCCCCGGCCACACTCCGCCTAACAAGCCGATCCGCCCGGTCGGTTCGTAATCCGGGCTGTTACGGGAAACGGTCCGCAATCCCGCGACCGTGAGAAAATCATCAGCCCGCAAACGCCCAATGATCCTGTGCGCCACATCATCCGGCGCCACATCGAAGAGGACCGGAAAAACCTCGTCAGCGGTGACATCCGTATGCGCGACGCCCGAGGAGTCGATGTTCAGGTAATACAGGCCATTGTCCTGATTGAGCAGGCGGTAATTGATGGCGATCTTGAGGTCTTCCGCGGCCCGGTGGTACTTGTCCGCATCCTCGTCCTTTCCTATCATCCGGGCCAGTTCCGCGAGCTTCGCCAAGGCTCCGCAGCATTCCGAGTTAATCTCAGTTACCGCGCCGTTCATCTGGTAGCCGGGAATCACATTGCGCCACGAAGCGATGCCGTATACATCGTATCCATCCGCTGTGCTGATTACGACCCCGGTGTCATCGCGCTGGCTGAGAATATAATCCGCCGCCCTGGTAATGTGGTCGTACATCGCCCGGATAAAGCGTTCGCTGTGGGTTGTGGTGTAGTGGTGACAGCACGCCAGCACAAAGAGCGGAGTGTCGTCGTTCAGGCTGATCCCGTAGTCTTCCACGTGACCATCGAGCGCGTTGTAGTACTCCGGAATCTTGCCGTTGGGGTACCTGCTTGCGCGCAAAATGTCGAAGCAGTTCCCGGGAGAACCTGGGATCGAGAAAGTCGCCGCCGTAGACAAACCACGCGGCGTCCCGTGCTACCACGTTCGATGAAACTGCCGGCTCGTTGGTGAACGCCGTTCCCTCGGGATAATCGGCAGTTACTTTAAGCATGTTCACCTTGGCCCAGAACACACCCTGGTTGATTATCGGGTCCGGTGTCTCGACCATTGAAAACGAGGATGCTCGGGTAAGGAAGTCAACAGTGGAATCGAGCAGGCCCTGGTAGCTGATGCTGAGGCCGAACCACTTCTTAGCGTCTTTCAACCCCCAGATGAGAGACCACCGCGACAATGGTGGCCTCGGCCGTTCTTCCCGCTTTTATTTCCAGGTCGAGCTGCAGTTCGCCGATCGGGGCAGCGGTGAGCTGCGATGAAGTGTCCAGCCTGCGCGCGTGGGTTCCCGCGTAGCCCTCGGAGACATCGTGTGTGGTGCGATACCCGACCTCGCAGCCTTCGGCCCCGATAATCCTTGCCGCGTTGGGTTCGCTGTGGTTGCGCACAATCAGCGCCCCAAGTTCGTCGTCGAACTCGACCAGCAGATCCGGCCCCACATCGCCCTGCATGTCTGCATAAACAGTGGCGAGGATAGAGGCATCGGTATCTGAGAGATTCGTCACTTCAATGTGATGCAGAACCGCCGGCGGATCATCCGCCGCTAGTTTTGGAACCAGTATGGTCTCTTTCAACCTGCAGTTCCCCTGTCAGCTCAAATATATGCGCCTGTCCGAACGGGTAGACTCGCATCGTTCCCACGCCGTTCTGCGCCGCCAGCACGTATGTCGCTCCGCCCTCTTCCAGGCAATCCTGCTCGGGAACCGATGTTATGAGTACGTTTGTAGGCAGAGCGTAAGTAATGACTATCGAACCAAGGACGCTTTTGCCCAGTTGGCAACAAAATACCTCTTGCACGCAGCCCGTGGCTTTTGTATTGACCCAGATCTTTCTGTTTGCGAGACTGGCGCCGTGGGCGAGCTGGTTGTCCAGGACCTCGTAGTACGGCATCTCTCCCGGACGCGGCTTTTGAATGTAGCTCTGCCGGGCAAGAATTCATCCGGCGCACTTCGGCGGGTCAACATTGGTTCTCCTCCGGAGGGTGAGTTAGTCTGAATTACCCACAACCGAGTCGGAGTTATCCCAGGGTGAAACCTTGACCCGGGAAAGAAGGGCCCAAGCTCAGGTTGACACCAGGCGCAGTGGACCTAACCATGAAGTAGACAAAACTATATAAGAAACTGCCAGGGTTTTGGTGACACCCCGTGTGTTGACCCAAAGCCCCTTTGGGCTATGTACAGGCTGTATTCATGAGTCTCGAAAAACTACTGCAACTCAGTGATGAACATTCCAAGTCGCGCGAAGCGCTGGATGCTATGAAAAGAGGGGCCCGGCTCCTCCAGATCGAAGGCCTCGCCGCCGCCGCAAAAGGTTGGATGCTTGCGGGCGCGTTTGCCGAGACCGGGCGGGCGATGCTGGTTCTGACCTACAGTCAGGAGCAGGCCGAGCGGATCGCCGAAGATATGCCTCACTACGGCGTTGCGAAGGACCGGGTAATGTTCTTCCCGCCCAGCGACGCGATGATTTACGAGGAGGGCCCGCCAAACTTCAGCGTGATTGGGGAAAGGCTGGCGGCCCTGCACGCCCTCGCGTCCGGCAAAGGCGCCGTGGTTGTCGCTCCCATAAACTCCGCTCTGCGCCGCACCATGCCCGTGAATACACTCATTCGCTCCTACGCCGCGGTCAAAACGGGCGATGAGATGGACATGGACAAGTTCGCGAGGCTTCTGGTGAGCATGGGCTATGAACACGCGGACGTGGTGGACAGGCACGGCGAGTTCAGCCGCAGGGGTGGGCTTATAGATGTGTTTGCGTCCAACGAAGAGCTGCCGCTGCGCATCGAACTGTTCGGAGATGAAGTGGAGAGCATCCGGCATTTCGACAGCGCGACCCAGCGATCTACCGACAAAATGAGAGAGGCCCTCATTCTGCCTGCGCGAGAGGTGTTGATCGACACGGACAATGCACCCAGGGCCGCTGTCCGGATGCGAAAGGAACTCGAGGGTCAGTTAAAGAGCCTGATCGAGTCCGGAGATTCTGAAGCTGCCAGGCGTCTCAAGGAAAAGCTGGAAGACGACATACTGCGCATCGAGAGCGGGGCGTACTTTGATGAGATAGAATATTATCTGCCCTACCTGCACCCCGAAGAGGTCAGCATATTCGATTACCTGCCGAGGACGCAATCGTGGTGCTCGATGAGCCTGCGCAGATCAAGTCACACTGGGAGCAGCACGAAGAGAGTATGCTGGAGACGCTGATCAATCGCGCGGGCAGGGGGCTTCTCCTCGCCTCGCAGCAGCGGCAGCACGTTCACTTCGAGTCCGTCATAAAGCGCGCCCTGGCGGAAAGGCACGGGCTGGCATTCGCGCTTCTGCCCAGGCCTGTGAGCTGGGCGAGGCCGGATGCGAGTGTGGCTATGCCTTCATCTCCGATGGATTCGTTCGGAGGTCGGGTAGAGGCCGCGATGGACCAGGTGAAGACATGGCTCGGGAATAATCTGTGCGTGATCATCGCATCCGCGCAGGACACCAGGATGCTGGAGATTCTCGAGGAGTTTGGTATCGAGGCCGTTCATCTGGAAGAGGCCGGAGATGTAACGCCCGGAGTTTATGTTGCCCATTCGTCCCTGCGGACCGGCTACAAACTGCAGGATCAGGGACTGATGGTGGTCACGGACTCGGAGATCTTCGGCGAACAGCGTCTTCATCGCCCGCGAAAGGCTTCACACGAAGGAATTCCAATCTCGAGCGTGCTCGACCTCAGGGAAGGTGACTACGTCGTTCACATCAACCACGGAATCGGCTTCTACCGCGGGATTCACAAGCTGAACACCCAGGGAGTTGAGCGCGAGTATCTGCTTTTGGAGTATGCGGGGAACGACAAACTGTATGTGCCCTCCGAGCAGATCGACCGCGTGCAGAGGTACATCGGAGGCGAGGGAACTCCGCCCACGGTACACCGCATCGGAGGCAGCGAGTGGCTGCGCACTACCAAGCGTGTTTCCAAGGCCGTTCAGGAGATGGCGAAGGAACTTGTCGAGCTGTACGCGTGGCGGCAGGCTCTGGAGGGACACGCTTACGGCCCGGATACCCCCTGGCAGCAGGAAATGGAGTCCGCGTTCCCTTATACCGAGACTCCCGATCAGATGGACGCCATTCTCGACGTTAAAAGAGACCTGGAAAAGCCGCAGGCGATGGACAGGCTTATATGCGGAGATGTGGGTTATGGCAAGACCGAGGTCGCCATTCGAGCTGCGTTTAAGGTTGTGAGTGAAGGTAGGCAGGTTGCTGTTCTTGCGCCGACCACGGTCCTTGCTCAGCAGCACTTCAATACATTTACCGAACGGCTCGCCGCGTTTCCGATCAATGTCGATCAGCTCTCGCGGTTTCGTTCGAAATCGGAGCAGAAGGCGACAATCGAGGGCCTCAAATTCGGAACTGTGGATGTCGTAATCGGCACTCACCGGCTGCTCTCGAAGGATGTGGAGTTCAAAGACCTCGGCCTGCTCATTACCGACGAGGAACAGCGCTTCGGGGTCCGGCACAAGGAAAAGCTGAAGCAGCTCAGAAAGACCGTGGATGTGCTCACAATGACAGCTACCCCCATCCCGCGCACGCTGCACATGTCCCTTTCCGGGATACGCGACATGAGCGTGATCAACGATCCGCCCGAGGGCCGGATGCCGATCAAGACGTTTGTAAAGGAAGCCGAGTCGGATGTCGTTCGCGAGGCGATTGTGAGAGAGCTGGACCGCGGCGGGCAGGTGTTCTTCGTGCATAACAGGGTGGAGAACATAGGCCATGTGGCCGATCAGGTGCAGAAGCTGGTTCCCTATGCGCGCGTGGACACCGCGCACGGTCAGATGCCGGAAACCGAGCTCGAGCGCGTGATGATGGACTTTTACGAGCATAAGTTCGATGTCCTGGTATGCACGACCATTATCGAGAGCGGACTCGATATTCCGAACGCGAACACCATTGTCATCAACGAGGCCGATAAGCTCGGTCTCGCGCAGCTATATCAGCTCAGAGGCAGGGTCGGGCGCTCCGACCGCCAGGCCTACGCTTACCTCATCTACAAGCCGGACAAGGTGCTGACCGAGGTTGCGGAGAAGCGGCTTGCGGCCATTCGCGAGTTCACCGAACTTGGAAGCGGATTCCGGATTGCAATGAGGGATCTGCAAATCAGAGGCGCGGGAAACCTGCTCGGCTCCGAACAGAGCGGGCAGATGTCCGCAGTTGGTTTCGATCTCTACTGCCAGCTTCTTACCAGGGCAGTCTCCGAACTGAAGGGCGAAGATGTCGAAGAGATCCAACTGCCGCCTGTGGATTTGCCGGTTGATGCGTTCATTCCACAGGGTTACATGCCCACCGAGGCGCACAGAATCCTCTTCTACAAGAAGATGGCCGCGGTCAAGAGCGTGGAGGATGTTCAGGCGGTGCAGGACGAACTCGAGGACCGTTTCGGCGACCCGCCCAAGCCGGTCTGGAACATGCTCGCGATCATCAGGATGAGATTGAGGTGCTACGAACTCGGCATCGCGAGCATAGGCACGCTCAAGAACCAGATTCAGGTGAAGTTCGGCGACGGTGTGCGGCTGGACCCGGAGTTCTGCCGCGAACTGATCAAGCTCCACCGCCGGCACTGGTTCGAGGCCGACAGAATGGTCATTAACCCATCGAGCCCCAGGATAATATCGGAGGTGGAAGATATGCTGGAGGTCCTTGCGCGCGCATTCAAGCGGATGCAGGCGAAGTACGCGCAGATGTACTAGGCGAGCGCTCGGAAGCCAGGGGCTGATGGTTCGGGTTGTAGACCGTGGGAGAAACCTGGGATATCCGCAAAAGAGGCCGACTTGCGCCGGCCTCGAATAATTCGATTTTGAATTGTTTCCCTACCACAACTTGAACTTCACATTGGTTGCCGGCTGGTCGAACTTCGCATCGACCGCTATAATCGCCACCCCCGTTGCAACGTTCACATCCGTGGTGTACATCCCGAATTTCTGGCTTTCACCTGTCTCCTTACCATCGCTGCCTTTTGGCCAGCGGGTGACAGTTCCCCTGATGCTGAGCTTTACGTTCTTTCCCGTCTGAACAAGCTTCATGCCCGGCTTGATGTGCCAGTTCGCCGTATCCCCGACGGATACCAGATCTTTAGCCACCGCCCCGCTGCCTGTCATAGAGGTCGGAGTGATTCTGATGGCCATTCCGTAGAGGTTGTTCGCCTTTTGGGCATGTTTGATCACGACGAGCGCGTCTTCTTTGATATCGCCTTTGCAGGGTCCGCCGCCGAACCCAGGCACGTAGATATTTCCTGTCCAGGTCCCGACAACTCCGCCCTGGGGAAGCAGCAGGAAATTGAGTGTCAGTTTGCCTATACCGGGGACTTTGACCGTTCCGGTGCCCTCTTTAGCACCATTGGTTTCTGTGTAGATCGCCTTAAAAGTGAAACCAGCTACCGTTACGTTGCCTTTTACCTGCCCGGGCAGCAGTTTGGGCGCCGCCGATCCTTTGTTGGTGGATGGCTTGGCACAATAGGCTGCGCCGCTCAACACCACGCACAACACAACCAATAAGGCCGATCTCAAATGCGTCAGTCTCATTCCTGTTTCTTGCTCCTTTCTTGCTAATCCATACAGAAAAGTTGAGTTTTTATTATGGTAACCGCCCGCGCATTGCTTGTCAAACAAAGCGCAATATGGGGGTCCAGGGGCCACTTGGCTCCTGGCGGGATCCAAGGGCAGCGCCCTTGGTGGGGGTCAGGGGCGAAGCCCCTTTACACTAAGCACTGCAGAAGGCCGTTATTTCGACAGTTCCCGTGAAACCGTCCACGGTCAGCTTTCGGCGATCCTTAACGGCGGCGAGGATTCCGTGGCAGCCCGTAACGATGGGAACGCCATATTCCCTCGCCTGTAACGCGTGCGCCGAACCGAACTCTTCCTCTTGGGAGATCAACGCTCCGGCCGTTGAAAGAAACGGGGTCCATGCCAGACTCAGCTCTTTCACGATCAGGATATCGCCCCGCTCGATCTCGCCCGCCTCCTCCAGCGTGTGCACAACCCTGGCGGGTCCCGAGGCCGCGCCCGGAGCGGCCGCGCGGCCCTTGACTAACTCCTGCGGCTGATCCGCAGCCGGTTGATCCACCGTGTTTTCGTCAGAGAGCAGGACATCCGGCGGCGAAAGCCGCCGCTCCAGCCATAAATCGTGTTTTCTGCGGGCTATGCGGGTCGCGACGGAGTTGCGCGCGGCCTTATCCGGCTTTGCGGGAAGCGCAAGAAGCTCGTCCAGTGTGAGGCAGAATATATCATTTTTCTCCGCGAGCACGCCCGAGCTGTGCAGCCTGCCTGCATGTTCAACAAGCGCCAGCCTCAGACCCGTGCACGCCAGCGCATATATCTGCTCGGCTTCGTTGTGATTCGTAAGAATGCTGCGTGACAGACGGAGGAGCGACTGCAACGACCGGCGGGCTCCGCCCTTGAAGAGAGCGGCGGCTTCACCGGCAGCCTCATCTGCCGAAGCCTGGGCTGCGCAGTGCCGCGTCACAAGCGTCGGCCGGCTGCCCTGCCTTGCGACAGCCCCTATGATTCGGAAAACAGCGTCGTCATCCTCCACCCAGCTTTTCCACGAAGCCACGTCGTAAAGCTCGGAGACCTGGGCAAACGAATAACCATATTCACGCGCGAAATGCTCTACCTCACGCTTGTAGTGATGCCGCCATTTCTCGTCACCGAGCTTTCCGTTGTCATTGGCGATCCGGAAGCGTTCTCCGAGCTCCTGCAGCCGGGCATCTCGCAGCACGGTAGGGTCAGGCAGGCCTTCGAGAAGCCTCGCGCAAAGAGAAGCATCGGTGACGGTGGCGTTCAATTCCCCGGTAAACGCAGCATCCAGGCTGGACATTCGGGCTTCCCACGAAGCCGCGCGGCGCACCGTATCGGCGGCATCGACAAGGGCGCCCAGCAGCCGGGCATGGTCCAGACCTGAGAGGTCTGTCTCCAGCACCTGCGAACAGCGCTGCCTGAGCGCCGTCGCGGCCTTTTTCTGCCACCTCTCCAAGAGCCTGCGGGCCGCAGCAGCCTGCTTTCTGTCGAAGTTGCCCGCATCTTCGACGCGCCGATACACATAACCGTTGATCGGGTTCGCAAACAAGCCGGGCTTCGTCTTTCCATCGACCGGCTTCCAGAGCAGGCTTCTCGAGAAATAGGATATGGGCTGATCTGAAACTCGCCGCCAACGGGTCTTGCGTTCTCCTTCTTTCGGCAGCCAAGCCGGAGAAAAATGCGCAGGCGGCGTGCAGAGCGGCTGCGCCTGCAGCATCCACAGCTTGCCGCCGTCGTAAGCCCAGTCCACCTCTACCGCGGATCCGAGGACATCTTCAGCGAGCAAAGCTTTTTCCGCGATGAGTAGTGCACCGTCCGGGTCCAGAGTATCTCGAGTATTCACCGAGCGCAAGTCGCGAAGGTCGACCTCTACGAATGCGGAATCCACCGAGTCCCAGGCGCGCGAGACGCGCATAAGCACCTTGTGCGGATCGCCGGTGACGGTGCAGGCGGTTTTCGCGCTTCCGAACCAGTCCGCATCGATCATCTGTTGAACGATCACGGCCATAGCAGGCTCGGATTTGTTTTCCACGCTGGCTCTGTAAGCCGCAGCCTTGCCATTCCAGAGGGAAGCCCACACGCGTTTGATTGCTACGCACAAGGCCTCGAAGCCCGAAACATTTAGATAGCTTTCGTATGCTCCGGGAAAGCAGAAGTCCGGCAGTCCGTTCTCCAGCGCGGACGCGCGCACGGCAACCCTTGGGTCCGCGCAGCCGGCCTGCCAGGACAGCCGTTCGTAGGCTTCGGATATTGTCTGCCGAACATCGTCCGGGATATCTTGAGTCATGATCGCAGACCGGATGCGTTCCCGATCCTCCGCTTCCTGGGCCGCGGAGGCGACGGCGCGGGCTCCGCTGGCCCAGAGATGGGAGCGGTAAGCGTCTGCGCTGATAACGAAGCCCCTCGGCACAGCAAAACGAGCCGTGATCAGTCTCGAGAGATCGACTGCCTTGCTGCCGGTCTTGCGACTTCGCTGCGCGTCCACAAGCGGAACTACTAAGGAAATGCCTGAAGATGACATGGGTAATGCTCAGTTGATTATAAGTGCGAGGCGTGAGGGTGTCAATGGCGTCCCGGCGTCGCGTTCGGGATACGTTCTCTTTTTTCCCAAAGGAAAAAAAGGAGTAATTTAATGGCTGGCTGCAAAACCACCTGTCAATAGTGCTGTGATTGGCACGATTCTTGCACCTATATAAAGTGAGAAAAACATCTTTTTCTCCTTCCTTAAAGTGTTGTGGCTTTACTCGCATTGAAGGCTCCCCGCCTTCATACGCGCCCCGCCCGCAAATTGCAGGCGGGATTTCTTTTGTACGGAGTGTGGACGCTGCCCCGGGATTATCCGAAACCGGCGTTTTAACAAGACATGCGCCATGCCAAGACTGTTGTTGCAAAGGCAATATGTCCTCTTAACTGCAAAGGGAAAATGTCCTCTTAGTGTATCGTAACGTTACGTTATTCCGGCTTTTGTCGGGCGAGTTTGGAGTGGAATATCCTCCAAGCTCGCCAGAGCATCGTGCGCTGATTCGAGCATCTCTAATAGAGACTCTCCCACCTGCGATTCCTGCCAAGTGTCCGTGCGCTGGTCGAAATAATCCTGCATTTCGGTGGTGGCACCCTCCAGCAGAGCCGATGCCGCCTTAATCATGGCTTTCCACCTGCGCAGTCCCGGCACTGATGGGATTGACCCGAATGTCGCCTGAGCGCATCTACCACGATAAGCGGCTTGCCGCTCGCCATTGGTTTGATACTTCCTCCTCCTTGGCATGAGCCGCTCCTTTCACGCGATGCGCGTTGCTCCTATTTGTCTTCCTGGTCCGGACCTTCTCATGGAGCTACCTTCGATAGCACTGGCCGATTTGGATGCCATATACACCCACTGGCTTTCCATAACAGCGCGGACCCCTTTTCTCCTTCTCCTTGCCCGGATCGGTTCCGCGATCTCATTGGCAGGTGCTGTGGCTATCAGCCTTTCCTCGTAGTAGACCCGCCAACTGCCATCTAGGAGTTGCCGCAGTTCGGCTTTTAGGCCGGCATAGCTTCTCTTGCCGGGTCCAGGTGGAATGTCTATGACGATCCCGTCGAAGCGTATCGCGTTATCGTTGCCCACGCGGGCCCCATACTCAAGGGAAAGAACGCGCTCCAGATCAAGTCCACGCCTGGGCTTTCTCCAAGCGCTCTGCGTATCCTGCGGTGCCACCGTAAACTTCTCGTTGAACTCCCGCACGAATATCTCGGCGTATGCGTTTGCTCCAGCAATATCTGTGATACCTTCCAAGCTCAACATCGCGCACAATCTGTCCTGGAGCGTCTTGAAGAGCCTTTCCACTCGACCTTTTGCCTGTGGTGTCCTCGCAAAGATAGCCTCGATACTCAGAGATTCCAGCGCCGAGCCGACCTGTGTCGGGTCCTGGCGCCCAGCCAGTTCCTCTTCTATACTCCAGAAGTCGTCGTTGCGCTTGAGTGATGAGTGACGATCCTGGTAGACGCTCGCCGGAATGCCGTGGCTTGTCACGACACGACGCAGCAGTTCAAGATATGCCCACGAGCACTCCGCTTCCGTAAAGAACAGCCCCAAAACCTTGCCCGTGGCGTTATCCATGGCAGCCATCGCGCAGCACGCTTCCATACCAGGGCCAAACCACCGGTGGGGGCTGCCATCCCAGAGCATCATCAGTCCCTCGCTCACTTTCCTTGGCCTTCTCTTGTGATGCTTCCTCGGTCTGCGCTTCATCTTAGGCTTAATCCCATCCCCGCGACGAATCCCACGAACCGTCTCCCGTGAAAGAGATATCCCCTCACGCTCCACGAGCATTTCGTGGAAATGACTGTCGTTGAACAGGCTATAGCGTTCTTCGGAGAGGGCCAACACTTTCGAGCGCACTTCATCGCTGATCTTATTCCCGGGACTCCGGCCCCGGTTGCCGTGCAGCAGACCCGCGACGCCATCGCCCTCAACCGACTTTCTAAGCCGCCTGGCCTGACGGTAGCTCACTCCCATCTTCTCTGCCGCCTCACTCAGAGCCACACGACCCTCCAATACCATCCGCAGCAAGTGATGCCGCGCTACATCTCGCTCACTAATCTCCATGCCTCCATTCTACAGGAGGACATTATCGCACTGCAGTTAAGGAGGACATAATCGCTATGCTACCACATGCGCCATGCCAAGACTTGACACCACAAGCTCAACAGCGCTATTCTCTTTACAGTTATATAAGTTATTGTAAGGGCGCGGCTGGGTCTCACGTCAGAACGGATGAGTGCCCAACCGACCGGCAACTATTTACCACATAGAGAGAACATCCTTCATGAAACAACTGCTATATCGTTTTCTAAGAGCGCAGCAGGCGGGATTGATCCTGGTCATTCTCCTGCTAGGTTTACTGCTCACTGTGTTCGCCGGGTCGCACACGGACCAGGCAACCGGCGCGCAAGTCAACAATTTTCTGAACTCATACACCCTCATGCAGACGATCACCGACGCCTGCTTCTTTGCCATCATGGCTATTGGAGTGACAATGGTCATCATCTCCAATGGAATAGACCTATCCGTCGGCTCGACATACGCGCTGGCGGGGGTAACGATGGCGATGGTCCTGCGTAGTTTCGGCACTACGGCGACCCTGCCTACGCTGGGAATCGCAATCGTGTTGTGCCTGGGCATTGGTATTTTGTGCGGACTGATCAACGGCGTAATGGTGGTCGGACTGCGCGTGCATCCCTTTATTATTACATTAGGCACGATGTGGATATTTCGAGGGATCGCATTCGTAGCCAGCAAGGCCGAGAGCATTCTCGTGCCCAACAGCCTGATCGGCGTGGCAAAGAATTCTCTGGGGCTGCGCGCGGAGATATACCCCGTGCCTATGCTCGTTATGCTGGTGATAACCATTCTGGGGGAAGTCTACCTTCTTAAGACGGTCATGGGCCGTAACGTCTACGCGGTCGGTGGGAACCCCGAGGCCGCGCGTTACTGCGGCTTGAACACAAACCGCACGTTGATCGGAGTCTACGTGATCGCCGGCTTGACCGCGGGCATCGCAGCCCTGATAGGAAGCAGCTTCTACGGCTCATCTTCTTGCGCTGACGCCACCGGCTATGAGCTCTATGTAATCGCCTCCGCTGTAGTAGGAGGGGCGAGTTTGACTGGAGGCAAGGGCAGCGCGGTGGGCGCCATGCTCGGAGCGCTGCTTATCGTAATGATCAGGCAGTCGATTCGCACGCTGCACTTCGATCAGAACTATGAGTGGATCATCATCGGCTCCGCCACCATCATCGCCGTGGTGCTGGACCGAGTGAACGCGCAACTTGCAACCAAGCGAATGGCGCTGATGGCTGGTAAAGTTGAGGCTCAGAAAGTCAAGACAGCCTGATACCCTGGGGTGAATGTCGGATGCGGGGAAGCTGCCCCGAACCCCACCAAGAGAAGCCGAGGGCGAACGGATAATTGAACGAACACACACAAGCATGGAGGTTAACCAAGTGAAAAGGAACGTTCTAGTCGCTGCCGCAATCTGTGCGATAGTCTTATCTCTAATGGCAGGATGTGGCAAGAAGCAGGCCGGTAAGTCTGAAGCCGCAGCCGGAAAGCAGCCGGGCGGCTCCTCGAAGACCATTCGAATTGGAATGATTGCAAAGAGCTCAATGAACCCCGTCTTCCTGTCGGCTCGCACAGGGGCCGAAGCGGCCGCGAAAGACCTGGGAAAGAAGGTACGGCATCAACATCATCATCGACTGGCGAACTCCCTCCAGCGAAGACGGCCAGATCCAGGCTCAGCGAATTGCTCAGATCGTCAACGACGGTGATAACGCAATCCTGATCTCCTGCTCGGACGCAGGCAAGGTCAATGGCGCGATCAATGACGCTGTGGGCCGGGGCGTGCAGGTGATGACGTTCGACAGCGATGCTCCCCAGTCCAAGCGATTTGCGAGCTACGGCGTGGACGACATCAAGACCGGCGGGAGTGTTATGAAAGAACTTGCCGAGCAGCTCAAGGGGAAGGGCAATGTGGCGATCCTTGCCGGGAACCAGAATGCCCCCAACCTGCGCAGGCGCGTGGACGGCGTCAAGAAAGAAGCCGCGAAGTACCCGGGAATCAAGCTGGTTGGCACATTCTACAACATCGAGACCCCTCAGGATGCGGCGGCTGAAGTCATTCGAGAGCAGAACGCTTATCCCGAGATCACGGGATGGGCATTTGTGGGCGGATGGCCTTTGTTCACCAAGACGCTGCTCACCGACCTGAACCCCAACAAGGTCAAAGTCGTATCCGTGGACGCTCTGCCGGCTGAGCTTCCCTACGTCGCGAAGGGGATTGCCCCCGTGCTTCTCGCTCAGCCGACTTACATGTGGGGCTACGTTTCCGTTGGGAAGATCATCGACAAGATCTACCTGAAGAAGAGCGTTCCCGAGCTAAACCCGATGGAACTCGTTCGCGTGGACAAAAACAGCCTCGGCAGTTGGGCCCGGCAGCTCAAGGCATGGGGATTCAAGGACGTGCCGGATGAGTATCTGAAAATGAAGTAGAAACGCTGACGAAGCATGAGATTTCTTCTCTGAGTGGCGATTTCCGAATCCCGGCCTGTAGCCGGGTTCGGAAATCCTCACCCAGCAGCGGCTCTCGCGATTAAAAAATGAGGTAAGCTCTAGTGCTTCTGCCGGAACTGCGCAGCATAGTCTGCGAGATGAACAAAGAACTGCCGCGCAACGGTCTGGTCACTATGACCAGCGGGAATGTGAGCGGCCGCGACCCCGGGACGGGTTATGTCGTGATAAAGCCCAGCGGAGTGACTTTTGAAGCCCTCACGCCGGAGAATCTGAGCGTGGTCGACCTCGACGGCAAGGTGATCGAAAGTGACTTCGCGCCGTCAGTCGATACGCCCACTCACCTCTATATTTACCGGCACATGCCTCGAATTAACGGCATAGCGCACACGCACTCCAACTACGCCACCAGTTTCGCTGCGCTCGGTCAGCCGATTCCGGCGGTTCTGACAGCCATTGCGGACGAGTTCGGCGGCCCGATTCCGTGCGGGCCATATTGCCAGATCGGCGAGGAGCAGATCGGTGAGGCTATTGTGGGGCATATCGGCTCGTCACCGGCCATTCTGCTTCAGAACCACGGCGTGTTCACTGTCGGTGCGGATCCGAAGTCGGCTCTAAAGGCGGCGGTAATGTGCGAGGACGTGGCGAAAACCGTTCACCTGGCGATGCTTCGCGGTAAACCGGTTAAGATTCCCGAAGAGGAAGTCCGGCGCGGCTATCGAAGATATCAGGAGAAGTATGGGCAGCGGTGACGTTGCACCTGGGAGCGGCGGCGTATGATTGGGAGTATTGGAAGTAGCATGGACCAGGAGTTCGCGAGTCAAGTTGTAGAGAGATATTTGGCTGTGCTGGACGAGACAGCGCAGATGTCCGGTGGAGTTTCGGAGTCGATGCTCCCGTGCAGCCAAACCTCCATTAAGGAAGCCATCAAGTTTGTTCTGGCGCAGACCCCGGAGGGTTCGGACGAATATCATCGCCTGAGAGCCGCATATCCCAAGCTGGCGACTTTCCTGCCGGACGCCGAAGCCGAGATCGCGGCAAAGGCCGAGGAAGCGGTTATTTCCATGGACATGGGGCCGGAAAGCGCCAGGATTCTCGAAGAGCATGCAAGAATACTGATAAAGGTCCGCGATGAGGGCCACATGCTTTCCGAGGAGCTTTACACTTACCTTGACAGCATAGGTCACTAGGACTTGAGTGAAGTAATTGCCGAGAATGGACTGATCCGGCATGCTGCGTGCGCGGCAACTGGTGGAGACTACAGTAGATGGGGCAACGGTGGCACGTATGATCGACATAGAGCAGATCAGGGACACGATCCCGCACAGGTATCCGTTTCTTCTCGTTGACCGGATAATCGAGGTGAACGAGGAATACACGCGCTGCGTGGGAATCAAGAACATTTCGGCTAACGAGAAAATTCTCCAGGGGCATCTTCCCGGGCAGGCGATATTTCCGGGCGCGCTGCTGGTCGAGGCACATGGCCCAGGTAGGGTGCTACTTGCTCATGAACAAGCCCGAGGCCAAGGGCAAGCTAGCCTACTTCGCCGCCATAGATGGGATCAGGTTCAGGAGGCCCGCGGTGCCGGGAGACCGGGTTGTGACCACTGTGGAACTCGTGACCGGCCGGCGCGGGATCTGGAAGATCAAGGCCGAATCTCGAGTGGAGGGCGATCTCGTTTGCAGCGGCGATCTCACCTGCGCGCTTGTGGATTATTGAAGTTTTGTAGCAAGCCGGGTCTGCACAAACGTAGCCAAGCATGCTGCGTTTGTGCATTCTGACAAGGCTGCCTGGAAATCGAAATGTTTCTCAAAACAAAGCTTATCCAAGCGCTGATCGATCACTTCGGCGATGACGACCGCCGGATCGAGCACGCGCTCGCGGTCACATATTGGGCCGAGCGGATACTCGAAGCCGAGGGTGGGGACCGCGATGTGGTCCTGGCGGTTGGGCTGCTTCACGATGTCGGGATCAAACCTGCCGAGGAGCGCTTCGGTTACAACAACGGCAAGCTCCAGGAGCAATACGGCCCGCCGATTGTCCGGGAGATTCTGGAGAGACTCGGGCTTCCCGAGGAGACGATTGCCGAAGCCTGCGCTATCACCGGCGCGCACCACAGCCCCGCTGGCGTTCCCGGTCCGAACTTCCCCATCATTTGGGATGCGGATATGATCGTGAACCTCGGCGATGAAATGCCTGACGCGGACCCGCGGAAGCTGGAGAACATTATCGAGAAAAGTTTCAGGACACGCACGGGGAAAGAGCTGGCGAAGAAGGCCCTTTTGAGATGATGGAAGAGCGGCGCCAACTGCACAAGCACGACGTCCCGGTCTTGTATTCAGGCACGGCGGCTCGGCCTATTGCTATAGTAGGCACTTCATCCATTTTGATAGGATCGCTTTTTGATCCAGCCTTTGCGGTTTACGGCCTGGCCTGCTTGACGGAATCATCTGCGGCGGATTGGGTGTGGCGATTGGGCTGTGGGCCGGCCGGAGGCAGTCGGCCGCAATAGAGCGTGGACTCGCGGCGAAGCCTGCAAATCGCTGGTTTCCAAATGTTCCATTCAGCGTCTTCGACAGAATAACGTTCGCCGCAACATTATTCTCTGCAGTTGGCTGCTCAGTGATGATTGGGGCAGCAATGCATTCGGCGTTGCACGCTCATTGGCCTCTGCTTGGGATGCAGCCTGCGCTCATAGCGGGTTTTCTTGGTTACGATGCGGCATTATTCTCAGCCGCTGCCAGATGGTATGATAACCTGCCGGAATAGTCAAAATCTGATTCTTTCGCGCATTTCGCGACTATAAAAGGAGATAGACAATGTCCTTATCCAACGCACCTGAGGTAAAACTGGCGATTGTGGGCGTCAGCCGGGACTGCTTCCCGATTGAACTGACTCGGACCCGCCTTAGCAGACTTGCGAAGGCCTGCGGGGCTGCCGGTGTCAGCGTCTACACCTGCAAAACCGTCATCGAGAACGAATCCGACACCGTCGCGGCGCTTGCCGAAGTCTATGAGGCCGGGGCGAATGCCGCGGTGATCTACCTCGGCAACTTCGGACCCGAGGGCCCGCTCTCGATCTTCGCGGAGCAGTTTCAGGGCCCGGTGATGGCGTGCGCGGCTGCCGAAGAGAGCAAGGATTCCCTTGTCGGCGGCCGTGGAGACGCATTCTGCGGAATGCTGAACGCATCCTACAACTTTGGGCTTCGTGACGTTCCGGTCTACATCCCGCAGATGCCTGTCGGGCTCCCTGAAGAGCTGGCTTCAAAGATCAAGCACTTCACCGACGTGGCAAGGATAGTCCTCGGCGTGCTGGACCTGAAGATATTCGCTTTCGGTCCGCGGCCCCAGGATTTTTATGCCTGCAACGCCCCCATCAAACCGATCTACAACCTCGGAGTTGAGGTAATGGAAAACAGCGAGCTGGATTTGTGGGTCCTCTACAACTCTATCAGCGAGACCTGCCCGGAGATCGAGGCAATCGCGAAAGACATGGCCGAGGAACTCGGCGAGGGCAACACTTATCCCGACATTCTGCCGAAGCTCGCGCGCTTTGAGCGGGCCCTGATCCGGTTCTATGAAGATAACCTGGGCTCCCGCAGCTACGGCGTGTTCGCGGACAAGTGCTGGCCCGCGTTTGAAAAGGCGTTCGGTTTCGTGCCTTGTTATGTCAACTCGCGCCTGGCTTCACGCGGTGTGCCTGTCGCCTGCGAGGTCGATATCTACGGTGCGCTCAGCGAATATATGTGTTACCTCGCGAGTTGCGACGCGCCGACGCTCCTCGACATCAACAACACCGTTCCCCGCGATATGATCGAAAAGGGCGCCGATCTGAAGGGCGCGTCGGTCCAGGATCTTTTCATGGGGTTCCACTGCGGCAACACTCCGAGCTGCTGCATGAAGAGCTGTTCCATGAAGCTACCAACTC
Organism: uncultured bacterium; assembly: GCA_963775535.1. Classification (GTDB taxonomy): domain Bacteria; phylum Armatimonadota; class UBA5829; order UBA5829; family UBA5829; genus CAVZJH01. The sequence continues at coordinate 68,420 of CAVZJH010000057.1, forward strand.
ATCATGAACCGGCTGATGGAAGATACCTCCAAGGCTCCGGATATCACCCGCGGCACCCTCGAGGGTCAGCTCAAGCCCGGGCCGACCACATTCTTCCGGCTGCAGGGCAACGCCGAGGGCCAATTGGTGAGCTACGTGGGCGAGGGCAACATACTCGATATCGACCCGCGCAGCTTCGGAGGGATCGGCATTTTCGCGATCCCGAACTTCGCTCGGTTCTATCGCCACGTTCTAATCGGGAAGCGCTTCCCGCATCACGGCGCGGTCGCGTTCGACCACTGTGGCAAGGCGCTCTTCGACGCGATCAAGCTGCTCGGAGTGGAAGATATTAACGTTCCTTTGCCTGCGGGCATGTTGTATCCGGGAGAGAATCCGTTCGAGCTTTAGTCCGAGGGCTTCGCCCCCAGCCATAGATCAGAAAAGGCCCCGCTTTTGCCTGGAGCACTCCGCCTCTCGGCAGTGACCGGGCGTCCTGGGTTACTACCAGCGTTTTCTTTCCCCGGGCAAGGATCGATGCCAGTTCATGCGCCGTATGCGCCGGCGGAACGGGTCTTTGGGCGTAGAATCCGAGCGCGGGCTGCGGGTGCGTGAGATGATAAGCGACGACCGTCTCAGATCGTGACGCCAATCTCCCAATCTGCTGCGCGGCCTGGTATACCGGGATCGACGTTGTGCGGGCGGCTACAGGCAGGCCCAGGACTATCGCAGCGAGGACGAATCCGGCAGCCCCGGCGCCCAGTGCGGCAAACGCGCCAGCCGGACGTTTTTGCGCAAGCAGCACGAACCCCAGCATTGACCCCAAAGCGACGGATACGCTCATCGGCATGAGCGCGAGCGAGAGGCCCGGGATCGGTGTGGGCAGGAACCTCTGCCCGATCTGCATCGCCGCCGCCAGCAGGAGCGAGAGTATCACCACCGCCGCTGCCCAGCGCCTGAGCGGTTCGGGCTCTTTGTTCTCGATTGCGCGCGACCAAGCCAGCCCCACGAGTGCCGCAGCCGCCGGATACATGGGGTAGATATAGGACGCCAGTTTGGACTGCGATGCGGAAAACACAGCGATAATCGTGACCGACCACACCGCAAAGAACAGCGACGCCTGGTCCTGCGCGCTTTTTGGCCGCAGCCTGACGTATTTGACCCACGCGAGCGGCGTAAACACGCTCCAGGGGAAGAACCCTGCGAGGAAGATGGCAGGTAGAAATAGAACGGCGCGTTGTGATAAAAATCTTTGCCCATCGCCCGCTGCAGGTTCTGGTGGATGATGAACTCTCTCAAGAAAGCGCCGTGTGTGGCCTTTTGCACCAGCATATACCAGGGTACGGATATCAATAGAAACAGGATAATGCCCGGCGCGGGCAGCGACTCGGCGAGTGCCCGCCGGTCCTTTCTTATGAGCAGGAACGCCGCGATAGTGAGGAAGATCAGCACAGCTCCCGCGGGGCCTTTGACTAATACCCGAGAGTCCCAGTGCAGCCCAGAACGCAAGATACCACCCCTTCGAAACCATGCCCAGATACGCGAGCAGGAACGTGCCAAGCGCGGCTGTAATCGTAACCGCGAATATCTGATCCAGCGAGCACAGGTGCGCCATCGCGGGGGTGAACAGCGCGGTAACAAGGACAAAGCCCGCCAGCAGCCCCGGCCGTCGCCCATACACCTTGCCGGCTATTAGCACCGTGAGCGTTACCAGCAGCATTCCGCCCACCGCCGATGGAAACCTGGCCGCCAACGAATTAGTTCCGAACCCGCGAATGCTTGCGGCCTGGAGCCAGTAGCACAGCGGTGGTTTGTCGAAGAACGGTATCCCATTCTGCGTAGGAACGATGTAGTTTCCGCTTGCGGCCATTTCCCGAGCGCACGAGGCGTAGAGACCCTCGTCAAGGCCGAACAGGGGAACGCTGCCCAGCTTCCAGAAGAACAGCGCCAGGCAGAGCGCGGCGAGCAGGATGTATGGAGTCAATTTCGACATTGCTGGCTCAGCCTGCGGCTGTCTCCCTCTTTTCGGAATCGCGGAGAGCGTAGTTTCTGACCAGACGGCCGCACCATATGCCGATGAGCGTGCCGGCCAGCGCCCCATAGGCAACATCCAGCGGGAAATGCGCCCCCACGTATATTCTGGAGATCGCCGTCAGCACTGCCACAGGGATCAGCAAATATCGGAGCCGCGGCACGAAGACAGAGCACGCAATCGCGACAGCGAACGCCGTCATCGAGTGTCCCGAGGGGAAGCTGTGGGTGAACAGCGGCTCGCCCACCACGCGCACGTCGAAGATCTGCAGAAGCGGCCTCGGACGGTTCCAGATCACTTTTGCGAGCTGCACAGCGCTTCCGGAGAGCGCAAGAGCGATGATCCCGGCGTAACCGGCGCGCCGCCAGTCTACTTTATTTGCAAGGAATCCGAAGAAGATCAGGAACAGGCTGAACCCTGACTGGACGATTCCGGTCCCGGCAGTGGTGGCCAGCAGCATCAATTGATCGAGGCCGGGCGAGTTATAGCCGTGGTTTATCAATCTGAACAATGCCGCGTCAGCTTCTGCGATCATCCGAAGATCCTCCTGGTCCAACAGATTATAACCAAATTCAACGGTCGCAAGCAAGGCGGGGAGTGCATAACAGCTCAGTATTCCGGGATTACGTTTCGCAGAAAACTGAACACTCTCGGAATGCGTGGGCGAGCATGCTGGTTCGCCACGAAAACACGAAAGCACGAAAAAGGGAAGAAATGGGCCCGGTTTTCGTCGTGCTGAAGATTCAGAAAAAATGTGCCGAAAACGGAATGGGATTACTTGACAATAATAGACTCAGGTTATATACTGCTTATGGCAGACGATTATGCTACAGCGCCTGCAACCAGTCAATTGTTTAGGGGCGCTTAAGGTAGGGTATCGAACATCTGTGGAGGTGAACGTAAATTGGCAAAGACTGTAGGTATTGACTTAGGAACCACCAATAGTGTCGTGGCGGTTATGGAAGGCGGCGAATCGGTAGTCATCCCAAACGCAGAGGGAAGCAGACTTACCCCTTCGGTGGTCGGGTTCTCGAAGAATGGCGAGCGACTGGTCGGAGTTACTGCCAAGCGCCAGGCTATTCTCAACCCCGAGCGGACCATATCCTCCATTAAACGGCACATGGGAACCGATTACAAGGTGACCATTGACGATAAGAGCTATATGCCCGAGGAAATCTCGGCTATGATCCTGCAGAAGCTCAAAGCGGACGCTGAGGCTTACCTCGGCGAGCCCGTCGACCAGGCGGTCATTACGGTCCCGGCATACTTCAACGATATGCAGCGCACCGCTACCAAGCACGCCGGCGAGATTGCGGGACTCAAGGTCCTGAGAATTATCAACGAGCCGACTTCCGCATCCCTGGCTTACGGGTTGGACAAGAAGGGCAACGAAACAATCCTTGTCTGGGACCTTGGCGGCGGCACTTTCGATGTTTCGCTTCTGGAAGTCGGCGAGGGCGTCTTTGAGGTCAAGTCCACCTCCGGCGACACGCAACTTGGTGGAGATGATTGGGACGAGCGCATCACGGACTACATCTGTGATGAGTTCAAGGCGAATCAGGGCATCGACCTGCGCAACGACAGGCAGGCTCTTCAGCGAGTGCGGGAATCCGCTGAGAAGGCGAAAATAGAGCTGTCGTCCATGGTGCAGACCAGCATTAATCTGCCCTATATTACGGCGGATGCCAGTGGGCCAAAGCACTTGGATATGACTCTTACCCGCGCTAAACTCGAGGAACTCACTCGTGATCTGCTCGAGAGGTGCATCCCGCCGTTTAGGAAGGCGGTTGACGACGCAAAGATCAATGAAAGCGATATTGACGAGATCATACTCGTCGGTGGCTCTATCAGGATGCCGATGGTCCAGGAACTGGTGAAGAAGCTCGCGGGCGGCAAAGAGCCGAACAAGAGCGTGAATCCGGATAAGGTCGTGGCAATCGGCGCAGCGATCCAGGCAGGAGTTCTCGGCGGCGAGGTAAGAGACGTCGTGCTGCTCGACGTTACTCCTCTGACGCTCGGTGTGGAGACTCTGGGCGGAATCACCGACAAACTGATCGAACGCAATACTACGATTCCTACTCGGAAAAGCAAGACCTATACGACCGCCGCGGACGGGCAGACGGAAGTCGAGATTCACGTTCTGCAGGGCGAACGCGAGATGTCGCAGTACAACCACAGCCTTGGCAGGTTCCATCTCGCTGGCATTCCGCCCGCACCGCGAGGCATCCCGCAGGTCGAGGTGACGTTCGACATCGACGCGAACGGCATTGTAAGCGTGTCCGCAAAGGACCTGGCGACAAGCAAGCAGCAGTCGATCACAATCAGCGGTTCCACCAGGCTCTCCAAGGACGAGATCGACAAGATGATGCGCGACGCTGGTCCATGCCGAGGAGGACCTCAGGCTGAAAGATGTCGCGGAGGCGAAGAACCGCGCGGAGCAACTGCTGTATTCGACAGAAAAGATGCTCAAGGACCTCGGGGAAAAGGTTCCGCCCAGCGATAAGCTCGCGGTAGAGGATGCGATAGGCAAACTGCGCTCGGCAATCGAGGCCAACAACCCGGAGCAGATAAATACCGCCGCCGAAGCGCTGCAGCAGGCGAGCTACAAGCTTTCCCAGCTTCTGTATGAGCAGGCCGCCCAGGCACAGGCCGGCGCGCCGGGCGAACAGAGCGGCCCGCAGGCCGAGACCCGAGGAGAAACCCGAAGATGAGGGCGTGATAGACGCTGAGTTCAAAGCAGAGTAAGCGGGGGCTTTGCCCCCCGCTCCCCCACCAGAGGCCTCCGCCTCTGGTGGGAGTCCGAGGGTGAAACCCTCGGCCACCGGAACATGCAAGGATCAATATGGCCGCCAATTTCAAGGACTATTACAAGATACTCGGTGTCGACCGAAACGCGTCAGAGAAAGAGATCAAGACTGCGTATCGGAAGCTTGCGAGGAAGTATCATCCCGATGTCAACCCGAACGACAAGACTTCCGAAGAGAAGTTCAAGGAGGTCAGCGAAGCGTACCGAAGTGCTCTCGGACAAGGAGAAACGTGCCAAGTACGATCAGTTCGGACAGTATTGGGAGCAGGCGGGCGCACCGGGGCAGGGCGGTCCGGGTGCACAGCAGTGGCAGGATTTCAACTTTGACTTCGGCGGGTTTGGCGGTGAGCGAGTAGATATCGGCGGTGAGTCCGGCTTCAGCGACTTTTTTGAGATGCTGTTCGGCGGCGGCCGCCATGCCCGGGGGGGTGCGCCCACAGGACCGAGGCGGACCGTTCACGTGCCTCAGAAAGGTCGAAACATCGAGAGCGAGCTGGAGATTTCGCTCGAGGACGCCTTCAATGGGGCAAAGAAAGTCTTTGGGATCTCAGGCCGGACAATTGAGCTGACCATACCGAAGGGCGTGAAGGATGGTCAGAAATTGAGGCTGGCCAACCAGGGCGAAGAAGGTCACAGTGGCAGCGGCGATCTGCTGGTGCAGGTCAAGATTCGTCCTCACCCGGTCTTCGAGCGCAAAGATGATGATTTGTATACGGAAGTGCCTGTAGATTACGTTGTGGCGGCTCTCGGTGGAGAGTTGCAGGTGCCAACTCTTACCGGCCGGGTCACGATGAGGTCCCGCCAAGCACTTCCAGCGGCAGAACGTTCAGACTGCCGGGGCAGGGGATGCCCAAGATGAACGATGGCGCACGAGGCAACCTGTATGCAAAGGTGCGCATTGCCGTGCCTGAAACTCTCTCCCCGAGGGAACGAGAACTCCTGGAAGAGATCAGCAAGCTGCGGGGCTAGTCATAACCTTTAGACCTTTTGACTCTCCAACTTCGTTGGATTTGGAAGCGAGGCGTATGTTGTATGCCACGTATGAATAGAGACGAACCGGTTTATCTGATAAGTGTCGCCGCAAGACTGTGCGACCTGCACCCGCAGACGCTGCGATTGTATGAGCGTTTGGGTCTGGTGCGCCCCGCGCGCATTAGCAGCAAAAACCGCTTGTTCCGAGTCTGACGTAGAACGCCTGAGGCAGATTCAGCGATTGACTCAGGATATGGGGGTCAACCTGGCAGGCGTCGAAGTAATTCTCGACTTACTTGAGAAAATGCAGAGGATGCAGGAAAGTATGGAATCAGAAATTGAACGATTACGCGAGACTCATGGAGGAACAAGCCAGGCGTTTGGAGAACTTTACATCATAGACGAGTCTATTATAGCAAGCGTGCGGTTTACAGAATGCGTTCGAGGTGCTATAATCCGTCTACACACGTAACAGCGTGTGGTAACAGGTCGTGTAAGTTCTGAGCAGTCTTTGTGCTGATGCGCTCGTTGGGGCGTTTGGGGGAAAGTGCTCTGATTTACGCGTAACACGCAAAGGAGGGTGACGGTTTGCAGACGGGTGTTGTCAAGTGGTTCAACGACGCCAAAGGCTACGGCTTCATCGCTGCTGATGAGGGCAAGGACATCTTCGTTCATTTCTCAGCCATTAACATGGATGGCAGGAAGACACTTCGAGAAGGTCAACAGGTGGAGTTCGAGATAGCCGACGGACCAAAGGGACCGCAGGCCGCAAACGTGCAGGCACTTTCGGCCTAGTGCTCAATTGAATAATGAATGACAAGCCCTGCGGCATCCGAGCTGCAGGGCTTGTTGACTTTTATGTGGTCTTCTCTGATTGTCGGTTTCAAAGATCAGAGCTTTACTACAATGCCTTTGCCAGCGTATACGCGTAGACTTGTGCAGCGCCGTTAGCCTTGAGGATTCTGGCCGCCTCGTCAAGCGTGCTTCCGGTGGTGAATACGTCGTCGATAAGCAGCACGCGCTTGCCTGTTAGCGCATTCGCGTTCTTTACGGCAAATGCGCCTTTCATGTCGACCATCCTCTTTCTGCGCGGCAAACTGACCTGGTGAGCGGTATTCCCGGGCTTATAAAGCGCATCGACCTCCAGCGGCAGCGACACGCGTTTACAGAACCTGCGCGCCAGTTCCTCCGCCTGGTTAAATCCCCGTTCTACGAACCGTGAGTGGTGGATCGGGATCGGCACCACGACATCTACAGCCTTCGCAAGGTGGGTTTGGGGAAAGCAGCGGACCATTAGGTCGGCCAGTGGATCGGCCATGACGATGCGGGCCTGATATTTCAGCGCGAAGATGGCCTCGCGCAGCACGCCGTCAAAGGCGCCCGCGCTGCAGGAGAACTCGAAGGCAAACTCGCGTTCGCGGCAGTCCCGGCAGAAGTGGGACTCACAGGGAATGCCGCACTTGCGGCAGTACGGCGGTTCGATCAAATCTATCTCTTCGATGCACTGCGCGCACAGGTAGTCGTCACCCGCCTCCCTGCACACGAGGCAGTGCGGCGGATAGATCAGCTCAAGGATACCCGCGCAGGCATCACGGAGAAGCTTTGGAAGAGCGTTCATCACGTTAGTGGGTGTCGTCCTTATACAGCCGGTTCAAAGTGGACTATCTGCCTGAACTCTTCGTAGCGCTCATCGATTTCATTTTTGTTCAGCCGTTTGAAGCGGTTCAAGCTGAAATCCTGCACGTTAAACGACGCGAGCGTGCTTCCGTAGATGACCGCCCTGCGAAGATTGCCGGAGCTCAGTTCGCCGGTCCTGGCGACGTATCCCATGAACCCTCCCGCGAAGCTGTCGCCTGCGCCCGTTGGGTCTGCAACTTCCTCCAGCGGATATGAGGCCGCAAAGAAGCATGTGTCCTCGTCGCAATACATAACCGCCCCGTGCTCGCCCTTCTTCACCACTACGTACTTCGGCCCGAGCTTGTGGACTTCCTGGGCAGCTCTCGCCAGGTTGGTTGTTCCCACCAACTGTCTGATCTCGGCATCATTTATGAACAAGATATCGACGCGCTTCAGGACCTCGATAAGCCGGTCTTTTTTGCCGGTTATCCAGAAGTTCATCGTGTCGCACCCCACGAAGCACGCGTCGGTCATCTGGTCAAGGACCTGAAGCTGCAGCTCAGGGTCGATATTCGCCAGAAAAACGTATTTGGAGAACTTGTAGTCATCCGGGAGTTCAGGCTTGAAGTCCTGGAAGACATTGAGCTCGGTAGCTATCGTGTTGGCCTGGTTAATGTCTCCTTCGTAGCTGCCCTTCCAATGGAACGTCTTGCCCGGAACTACCTGAACGCCGCGCGTGTCTATGCTGCGGGACGCGAGGAAGCTCAGATGGTCTGCCGGAAAGTCCTCACCTACTACCCCCACGATGCGAACGGGGCTGAAGAAACTTGCGGCAACCGAAGAATAAACTGCCGCACCCCCCAGCGCCCGCTCCACTATTCCCGAAGGAGTGGCGACGGAGTCAAGGGCGACGCTGCCGACTATGAGAACGCTATTTGCGGCATCCGAAGAAGACATAACTGCTGGACCACCTTTCACGTGGCATAAACCCGCAAGGCAATTCTAACCGGATGAGTTGAGCTGTGTCAAGATTGGGCAAGCTCAAGTTGACACAATACTCACAATGGCTGAACAATTGAGCGATAAACTGCTCTTGTGATACCGGGTCCTGTTGAGATATTATATTCAGGACTCATCTCAAGGAATGGAGACTTTTATGAAGCGAAGACTTTCACTGGCATTGTTGATTCTGTCGATCGCGATAGCGTGTCCGGCGGCAACCCTCGGTCAATCCTCAGGCCCCGCGACGGCTTCGCCCGATCACGTCACGCTCACCTGGACAGGGAACCCCGCGACGACGATGACCGTCACCTGGCGCACGGATTCCACGGTAAATACAGGGGTCATTGAGTATCAAAAAGGAAATTCGTTGTCCACGGCGGCGCAGAGCGTGAATGCGACGTCGTCTACCTTCTCGACGGACCTTCAGGAGACCCACTTGTTTACCGTGGCTCTTACGCGCCTTTCACCGAACACAAAGTATTCGTATCGAGTCGGTGATGGAAACCATTGGAGCTCCACGCAAACATTTTCGACAGCCGATCCCAAAGCCAAAGCGTTCACGTTCCTCGTGTTTGGAGACAGTCAAAGCCCCGCGGGCGATTACTCACTTTGGGGTGAAACCGTGCACAACGCATTTAAGGCCAATCCTAACGCGCGCTTCATTGTAAATGTCGGCGACATAGTGGACGTTGGGCAGAGCGGCGCGCACTGGAACGGGTGGTTCGGGGCGGCAGCCGGTGTAATAGACACAGTTCCCGAGATGGCGGTGGTGGGCAACCACGAGTGTACGGGCTCGTCAGAAACATCCAGACCCGCCTATTGGAACGCGCAATTCAAGATGCCGCAAAACGGCCCCTCCGCGCTAAAGAACCAGGCGTATTCTTACGATTACGGCCCTGTCCATTTCGTGGTGCTGGACAGCCAGCAGAGCGAACAAAGCATATACGGCGACATCCTCACACCTCAGAAGAAGTGGCTCGATGCCGACCTTGCCGCTTCCAAGTCAGCGTGGAAGATTGTCTTCTACCATAAAGGGTCCTACTCACTTAAGGATGGCCGGGACAACAAGGATGTCAGGGACGCGTTTGGTCCAGTCATGGATCTGCATCACGTTGACCTGGTATTCAACGCCCACGACCACGCAATAGGACGGACGTATCCAATCAAGGACGGCGCGTTCAAGTCCAGGCCCTCGGAGGGGACGGTTTATTATGTGACCGGACGCAGCGGCTCCAAGTTCTATACCGATGTCCGCAAGAGGCAGTGGAATACTTTCTTCTGCAAGGCGGTGGACCAGCCAAACTACTTCGTGGTTGAAGTGAATGGCGCCAAGCTAACGATCAAGACGGTGAAGACGGACGGCACGCTCGTGGATACATACTCCATCGACAAGGAGAACGACACGGATTCTGACAACCCAACGCCTGCCAGTTAACAGACCGAAGTTTTTACCCTCGGACTTCCACCAAGGGCGTTGCCCTTGGTGGGGGTCGGGGGCGAAACCCCGGGGCATCCATCTACTCGGCTTCCGGGTAACTCCCCAGCACTCTCACGAACATAGCCATCTCGCCAAGCCTGGCCAGTGCGCGCTGCATTGCCTCGTCCTGCTCGTGGCCCTGGCAGTCCACGAAGAATATGTATTCCCACGGCATCTGCTTGGTGGGCCTCGATTCGATCATAGTGAGGTTGATGCCCTCGGAATCGAAAACGGTCAAGGCGTGGTAGAGTGAACCGGACTTATGCGGGACCGCGAAGACGACCGATGTCTTGTCTCTGCCGCTCGGCGTTGGCTTGGAGTAACCGACTACCAGGAAGCGCGTCTTGTTGTGAGGGTTGTCTTCAATGCCTTCGGCCACTATATTGAGCCCGTATTCCTTTGCGGCCAAAGCGCTGGCAATTGCGGCGCTGGTGGGGTAGCCCTCGCACATTTTCGCGCCCTTGGTTGTGCTGGAGACTTCCATGACCTCGACCCCCGGAAGATTCGTCGCCAGCCAGTTCCTGCACTGTGCTATTGCCTGCGGCATCGAATAAACCCGCTTGACCTGGGCAAGATCGGTGCCCGCAGAAAGCAGGTTATGCGATATTGGAGCATAGATCTCGGCGCAGATTCGCAGGTCCGAGAGCAGAAACATGTCAAGGGTGTGGCTCACGATTCCCTCGGTCGAATTCTCTACAGGCACCACGCCGTAGTTCGTGTCCTTGCGCTCGACCGCGTTGAAGACATCGGGGATCGTGTTCGAGGAGACGAAATCGGTGGAATCACCAAACTTGAGAATGCTTGCGATATGGGTGTAGCTGCCCGGCAGGCCGAAATAGGCTACGCTGATAGGCTTTTCCAGAGCGCGGCAGGCGGATATGACTTCCCTGAATATCGCGCCCATAGTCTTGTCGCTCAGCGGGCCCTTGTTGTTCTTCAGGACGCCCGAAAGCACCTGCACCTCACGCTCCGGCGCGAAAATGCTCCGGTCACCTTTTTGTTTCATTTTCCCGATCTCAAGCGCGCACTCAGCCCGCTGGTTCAGCATCTCCACGAGCTCTTTGTCTATCTGGTCGATTCTTTTCCGAACGTCGGATATCTCCACTATATACTAAGTCTCCGTTCCCTGCGGCGCTCCCGCCCGGCATTCACATTTACTTAAGATTACTTATCCGTTCCTAACCGGGTTCCCTCCAAGGGTATTTTCGATATAATCCACGTGCGCCGTCCACCTCGGGTTCTTCGAGGACATATCCACCGCGTAGTCTCTGCCGGTCAACTCTTTGGCCGGTAGATCGAGGGCTTCGAAAATGTGGCGGGATATCCACTTCTCCAGCTTGAGAACGGTTAGCTTGCGCCTGAGGCGACCCTGCATGTCGCGGTTGAGAATCGAAGGCAGGGTGTTGGTCGTCACTATCTCATCGAGCGCCGGCGTATGCAGGGTCTCCCTCACCTCGGGCGATGAGTAGAAATGGGTGACGCAAAAAACGACTCGCCCAGCTCCGGCTTGTTTGAGGAGCCGGCAGCATTCCTTGATGGTAGTGCCGGTGCGCACCATGTCATCAAAGACAATGACATCCTTCCCTTTGATAGCTTCAACGGGGCACGGTGAGGCATCATCGACCAGGCTGGAGACGCTGCGTTCCTCTTTGCGCTGCTTGGCAAGGTACAACAGGTCCGCCGATGGAACGCCCAGCTTTGTGTGCACCTGCCGGGTGAACTCCCGTGCTCCGGCGTCCGGCGCGCAAATCAGGAGCCCTGCCCCCGAGTGCAGGCTGGGGGTAACGTTGGAAGTGCGTATGTAGTCCGCGAACACTTCTGCCGGGCTCAGGTTATGAAAGCCGCTTCCCATTGTATTGCTGAACAGTCTCTTGACCGATGAGGAGTGGTTGTGCACGGTAATAACCACATCCACGCCTGCGAGAGCGAGGGCTTCCGCGTAAAACCTGCTGGTAAAAGGCTGACCATCGAACTTCTTGTAGTCGGAAGTGGTCCGCACGATGTCCACCTCGCCGTGCTCGGCAAGCGGGCCCCGGTCCTGCGCGCTGAAGAACAGGTCGGGTTCTACCAGGACCACTCGCTTTGCGCCGTTGTCCTTTGCGCCGCGAGATATGAGCATGTTTCGCCACGAAAGCTCGTTGCGGGTCAGGCTGATCGACGCCGTGGACACCATCACCACTGTCGCGCCCTCGAGCTTTCGTCCGATATCGCACAGGTCCCTTTCGTCGCTGATAAACCTGGGGCAGAACTCGCTGTTGGCGAAGGTCTTGAGCGAGATCACATCGGCGATATCGCTTGTCTGCCCACAGAACACGCCGATATCTATCGCGAAAGGGTTATCGGATTCGGTTCCTATGATCAGAATGGGAGCTTGGGTTAACATACTGCATTCCTCTACTACGACTGCTGGTCAATCAATCGTTTTGTAACTCAAACAAAGTGGTTTCCTAACATTACTTATTCGCGGAGCGCCGTGATCCCTTCCCAACGGGGAGCACAGCCCCGGCCGTATCCGTAAATTTGACAGGCCCTGTCCGTATTTTTCCCTCCAGCCTACTGTTCCAAAGCGCAATAATCATATTAGGCAGGTCCTTACGGGCCGCGAGGTGCAAATGACCGACACTAAGTTTCAGATGACTCTTGGGCGCCGCCTGTTCTTTTACCTGGCGGGGATCATCTTCGCCACATTTACATATATAGCCGGTCTCTGGGCTTATGGAATGGAGTCCGCGAGTTGGGGCAATGCTGAGATTTACAAGACCCTGGTCGCCAACTTGAGAGACGGGTTCGAGTCCCATCAGGTTACGTTTTTCGTGTGGGAAGTCGTGTGCACGGCGATATCCTTCGCCATGGGCTACATCCTGGACAGAGAAGTCCACTACCGTCGCAAAGCCGAACAGCAGGCGAACATCGACGGCCTCACCGGGATTTACAACCACCGCTATTTCCAGGAGCGGCTCAATTCAGAAGTCGAGCGAGCGGGCCGCTACGGCAGGCACCTGTCGCTGTTGATATTAGATGTCGACAATTTCAAGGTGTTCAACGATACCTGGGGTCACCAGGAAGGCGACAAGCTGCTGGTGCTTTTCGTGGCCGTGTGCCAGAAGTGCATTCGCGTCGTGGACATGCTTGCGCGCTATGGGGGCGAGGAGTTCGTCGTCATTCTGCCCGAGACCGACTGCCAGGCCGCCCTGGAGATCGCCGAGAGGATCAGAGAGTCGGTGGAGAAGCAGACGATAGCGACCTTCGGCAAAAACAAAGGCGCAACGGTGAGCGCAGGCGTTGCAAGTTTTCCTCAGCACGGAGCTACCCGCCACAGCCTGATATTGAATTCGGATGCTGCGCTCTACTACGCAAAACAGCGCGGAAAGAACCAGAGCTGCATATATGACGAGGACTGCCATCGCTCATACCGAGCGACATCCAACCACATCAAGCCCGGGGACCTCGACGACATGGTTGCGCTGGAGGTTCTTGGCGCCACCGCGGATGCAAAAGACAGCCATACGCAGGGGCATTCCCTGGCTGTTATGCAATATTCGGTCCGGATTTGCGAGGGGCTGGGAATGTCAGCCGAAGAGATTGGCAATCTCCGCGTGGCAGCGCTTCTTCACGACATCGGCAAATCGGCACCCCCCAGGAAATCCTCGAGAAGATCGGTCCCCTCGAAGCTGATGAATGGAAACAGATAGAGTGTCACGCGGGACTTGGGTCGAGCATGCTCAAGCGCGTGCAGCAGACGGGCTCGATTGGGCCTGCGGTGAAGCATCACCACGAGCGCTATGATGGCAAGGGCTACCCGTCCGGCCTCTCAGGAAAAAACATACCCTTGTTTGCGCGCGTGATTGCAATAGCCGATGCGTTCGACGCCATGACCAACGCTCGTTCGTACAGGAACGCATTGACCAGAGAAGAAGCTATCTCTGAGCTCAGAAAGTGCGCGGGGACGCAGTTTGACCCTGAACTGGTCGAAGTATTCATGAAATCGGTCGACGGGTCGCTGGAAGCCTCAGAGAACAAAGCGGCCTGATCGATCCGGAAAGTTGGCAACATCCCGGATGATTATGAAACCTTCGGCCGTGTTTCCTCGTCTATTTGCTTGGGAAATAATAATATCAAAGTACAGGTCAATGTTTTGCGAGCGTGGAAGTCTAATAGATTGTAGGAATCGTGGCAGGAGCCCTCTCAATACCCACCTGTGCGGAAATCTGTCGGGCTCGCCACGAAGAAATGAAAATGGCAAGAACCGCGAATGACGCGGGTTAATACGCGGACCAGTAAGTCGCATGATGGGAGGCTATGCTATGGCTGGTAAGCAGTTCGTTTGGTTGTTCCTGGCGGTGTTTTTGATCGGTCTGATGTGTACCGGCGGCACTTTCGGCGGACGCTACCGCTGCCACCTCTCCTGCTGCAAATGCAAGTCCAACAGTGAGTCTGGATCTGAAAGACGTAGAGGTCAGGACGGCCATAGAGGCTCTTTTCAGAAACTCCGGAAAGAACTTCGCCATCGACGCCAATGTCGATGGAACAATCCCCTCGGTGTCGTTCAAGGATGTTTCTTTTGACACCGCGCTGAAGACACTGACAAAGTCCAACGGGCTTGTGTATCGGATCGACAGCGGTGTGTACATCATCAGCAAGCGCCCCGACACAACCCCCGTTGCGGCGAGTACTCCCAGCGCCAGCAGTCAGGATGCTGATGCTTCTGGGACTACAACAGAGCCGGAAACTCAGATCGAGAAAATTCAGCTCAACTTTTCCAGTCCTTCCGAAATGCTCGCTATGCTTGGCGGAAACGGACAGAGTTCCGGCAACTATGGTGGTTACGGCGGATTCGGCAACATGATGGGTGGCATGATGGGCGGAATGATGGGCGGAATGGGCGGATTCGGCAATTCGATGATGGGCGGCATGGGCGGTTTTGGCGGCATGTCGAGCGGTTACGGCGGCATGGGCGGCATGGGCAGTTTTGGCGGCATGTCGAGTTACGGCGGCTATGGCGGCATGTCAAGCGGCTACGGTGGCTATGGCGGCGTTTCCGGCGGTTATCGCGCCTGGTGATCCGCGCCGCTGGTTAACTTCCCGCAGTTGGACAGAAATGGGTGCTTGTCAGATTGGGGGTTGTCCGAGGATTTCGCCTTCGAACGTCTCCCAATTTGACGGTCACCTCTCAGCCAGGAACCGCTGGGCCATCAGGATTCCGCAGATGGACTTGGCGTCTTTGATCTCGCCCAGGAGTATCTTTTCAACGGCCTCCGCCAACGGCACTTCCACTACCTCTATGAACTCATCGGGCTCCGTGTGGGCCTGGGTTTTTACCAGTTCTTCGGCCAGGAATGTGTGCAGCATCTCGCTCGAGTAACCAGGGGCGAGGTATGACCTGAACATGGGGGTCAGTTTGTTGGAATGATAGCCGATCTCCTCGCCGAGTTCTCTGACGACTGCCGCGAACGGGTCCTCGCCCGGCTCCAGCGTCCCCGCCGGTATTTCCAGCAGCGTTTCACCGGCAGCCTGCCTGAACTGGCGGACCATTATTACTTTCTCATGGTCGATCAGCGGCACTGCTGCAATAGCTCCGCGATGGACCACAATCTCCCGAGTCGCCACATTCCCATTGGGCAGTCGGACCGTATCCACCCGAAGCTTGACCAGACGTCCGCTGAATGCTTCTTTGCTTTCGATTGTCTCTTCTCGAAGTTCCACGGTCTATGTCCTCCGCCTCGGCAGTTCAATGTGCGAACGGAACCAGCCTGTCTTGTATTACATCAGGAGTGTGAGTTCAGAGATTTCTCAACTGGTGAACTATACGCCCGGCTGCCCGTAATCAAGCCGATGCTTACCACCAGGTAGAGCACCCCGACGTCGCCGCTCACGTGCCAATGCGCTCCGGCCCAACGGCACGCAAACCCGAGGGCGACCATCCCAGCGATCAGCAAGTAAGTCGGCGGGCTGTATAGATTCCAGAAAGGTGTGCAATCCGCAAAATGGCTGATCCTCTCAGCCGTCCTCAGCGCCGACTTGCGCAACCCGAACATCCCCTTTAACAATCCAAGCAGCAAAGCTAACGGAAGCAGGACCCCCATCCACCCGCGAGTATGGGCGTCGCGAAACATCCAGATGATTCCCCTGATGCCCAGCATCAAACCCACCAGCACCCAAACCAGAGCCGCGTTCTTCAAATGTTGTCGTCTTGAAATATAGAAGCTCGCCATGTCTGTATTATAGCAGGAGCCATTAATCGACGCGATATGCTGGAACATCTTGAACACGATTGAAGAGATTAATGGATGGACACGATAGCTATCGTCGGCTTGGGTGACGTAAACGGGGGCGCCTTATACATACAAACCCATCCTGTACATCCTGGAATCCATTTAATCGTGTTCAGACAGCTTCGCAATTCGAGGCAACGAACGGAGCCCGGCGTAAGGAGACGCCGGGCCATCACCCCGGAAAAACGTGCATCACTCGCAGACCAACTCCTGGGCGCTCACAACCTCGGAGACCTTCGCGAAATCGCCCTTGAGCGATCCATACAGCGACTGGTATATCGGGTAGGACTTGTCGTAGGTTGCCTTGGCCGTTGGGTTCGCCCTGGTCGTGTTGACGACCTTGATGACCGAGCGGCAGGCTTCCTCTACGCTTGGATATATACCCGTGCCTACACCGGCGAGAAGCGCGACACCCAGCGCGGGGCCCTCGTCGATGTTGATCGTGACGTGGTCGTAACCCATCACATCCGCCTGAATCTGCCGCCACACATCGCTCCTCGCGCCTCCGCCCGACGCTCTGACCTGGTTGACGGGAACGTTCATCTCCTTGAGTATCTCGAACGAATCCCTCAGACCGTAGGCAACTCCTTCAAGGACCGAGCGTACGAAATGCGCTCTGTCGCTCCTCAAGGTAATCCCGAAAAACACGCCGCGTGCGTTGGGATCAGGATACGGGGTGCGCTCACCGGAGAGATACGGCAGGAAGACCAGGCCCTCGGACCCCGCCGGGGCTTTTGCTGCTTCCTCGCTCATAACGTCGTAAGCGTCTCGTCCCATCGCCTTCGCAACAGCGGATTCGGCGCCGGCGAATGTGTCGCGATACCACCTCAGAGACCCGCCCGCCGAGAGCATGACGCCCATCACGTGCCACTTGCCCGGAACCGCGTGGCAGAAAGTGTGCACACGCAGCTTTGGATCAACAACCGGCTTGTCGGCAAATGCGAACACAACGCCCGAAGTGCCGACAGTGCTCGATATAATTCCCGCCTCGACAATGCCGTTTCCGACCGCGCCCGCGGCCTGGTCGCCGCCGCCGCCGACTACCGCCGTTCCAGGCGCAAGCCCGGTGTCTCTGGAAGCATCCGCGTTAACCCGGCCGCTGACTTCCGGACTTTCGTAAGCCTTGGGCATCCAGTCCTGGGGAATGCCGATCTTATCGAGCATTTCGTAAGCCCAGTCGCGCTTAGTGACGTTAAAGAGCGCGGTGCCGCTGGCGTCGGAAACTTCCGTGGCAAACTCGCCCGTCAGGCGCAGGCGAATGTAGTCCTTGGGCAGCAGGACTTTCCTGACCTGAGCGTATATTTCCGGCTCGTTGTTTCTGAGCCAGATTATCTTGCCCGCGGTGAAACCAGTGAGGACCGGGTTGCTGATCAGTTCGACCACACGATCCCTGCCTACCGTGTCCATTATCCAGTCGCATTCGGCCTGGGTGCGCTGGTCGCACCACAGGATCGCCGGCCTCAGGACCTGGTTGTTTTCGTCGAGGAAGACCGATCCATGCATCTGGCCCGAGAGTCCGATGCCTTTAATGCTCTTCGCGTCAACTCCGGACATTTCGATAACGTCCCGAATCGCGGCGAGAGTAGCCTGCCACCAGTCCTCCGGCTCCTGCTCCGCCCACAGCGCCTTCGGAGTGTAAAGCGGATAGGTCTTCGTGCACGAGGCCACAACCTCGCCTTCCTTGCTTGCGTTTATCAGCAGCGCCTTGGTGCCGCTGGTGCCGATATCTATGCCTAAAAGATAATTCATCCAGCCCCTCCTCTGAAAATGCCGAAGGCATTTTCATCCGCGATTCCTTACAATTCGCTATTAGCTTACAAAAATTGAGCCGGGAAGTCAAAGGAAAGACGGTTTCCGGGAAAGTTAATCCCGTTACTGCATTCCTAAGAAATCATAGCTCATTCTGAGCGTGAAACCTGCCATATGATCTTTCAGAATGACCTACCAATACTGTCATTTTCGAACGCAGTGAGAAATCTGCTTTCTAAGCCGCCTGGTTCAAAGCAGATTCCTTCGCTCGGAATGACTGGATTTGATGCCGTCGTTTTCACGCCAAGCGCGCCGCGGCGTAGGCGCGTTAATTCTGAGTAGGCCGGTTTTGGCCGTATCCCTCGGACGACAGCGTCCCGAAGGGATGCGAGAGTCGAAGCACGATGGCCGATTGACCGCCCTTCGATACAGCCCTCCTTCGTCGGGCCTCAGAGCTGACGGGGGTGAATTCCCGCGAGACTGAACCGTCTCCTGTTTCCTGGCCTCTCTCCCAGGGCAAAGTCCTCGGATTCCCTAGCGCCGGCCGAGCTTATCGACCAGGTCGAAGTAGAAAAGCGCATTTTCAAGCGGGATATTGGCCGGGAAATGGTTGCCTGTGGCGAACACGAAGCCGGGGCACTCCCGCGCGAGGCCCATCGCCCACCGAAGTTCCTTTTCTATGTCCTGGGTCGTGCCGAAAGTCAGTGTCCGGCAGTCCGCGCCGCCCATGAGCACGTGGGTCTTCCCGCATTTTTGCACGAGCATTTCGAGGTTATTGGACGGTTCGAAGCAGAAACCGTCGGCTCCGGCATCGATCAGGTCGTCTATGAACATATCGAATGTGCCGTCCGACGTGAACAAAACTTTCTTTCCGGCCTCTCTCAGCGGTCGCCAGAGCTCCTTGTACCTTGGGAATACATACCTGCGGTAGAACGATGGGCTCATAAATGGTCCCTGGGTCCAGAGCCATGTCCGTCGTGGCACATGAAGAACTCGATGGATGTCTCGGCCCACGCCTTGAAGTAGTGCAGGGACCTATCGAAGATTCTTCCCAACACCTCCTCGCCAAAACGCTCCTGATCTTCGCCGGCCGCCGTGAGGAGCATCTCCCCAGCCGAACGCGGCAATTGCGCCGGAGATCAGCGTCTTATAATAGCCTCCGGTGACGACCTGGTCGTTGTTTGCCTGAAGGTCGATGTAGAATCTATCGTAGAACGCGACCAGTTCCTCAAAATCCGCAAGGTGGTACCTCGGCAAGCGCATCAAAACTCAGGACTTCCTGCACGCTCGTGAAGGGGGACGGCGTCATCTGACGGAAGTCCGAGCCGTCCTCCACGTTATGCGCGTGTCCCATATCCGTCACCCGCCCGCTCTGGTACCAATCCACCGGGCCATCGTTCACCATCCATATAAAATCTAGGTGAACGGCGTCATAAAACGCTTTCCACGCCTCAGGATCGATGCGCGGGTCTTTCCCGGTGAAGTGGCGGATGATTTCCCAGTTATCCATATACTCTGTGCGGGCGACGCGCTCAGTAAGCTGCATATTCAGCGCGGCTTTTCCGACTTCGTAGCTCAACGTATGATCCTTTCAGGCCAGACCCGGCCTACAGCATATCATAACAATTAATCGGATTACTCGGCAAATCCGTTCAACTCCCGTTGCAAGGATCTTTTCCACAGAGCCCAATTAATCAATTGTGAGCAGATCGCAGTAGCATGAGCTAGCTGGTTTCCTGTAGAATAAAGACTAAGTGGATAACGAGCGCGGTCATAGCGGCAGTTGCGGCTTATATCGCCTCTACTTACAACGAACCTCGCGGTCGCAGCGGCGATGAGGACGTTGTTTGCGGTGGCCTTCGAGATTGCCGGTGGATGGCAGCCGAGTATCGAATCTCCAGGTAATAGCTCAAAAAACAAAGGTTACAAATAAGTTGTATAAGTCTCTTTTAGGAGAAATCCGGCAGGCCGTAGACGCGCTGCCGGGTCAATATAACGTATCCGATGCGACGCCGGACGAGGCCGGGGCGCGGGCGAAGCAGTTCGGCACGCGCACGGCGCTGGGCAATTACAACTATGTTTCCACGGTCAAGAACCTCAGCACTGCGCTGACGGTCTATCTCGGAAGCCCGGCTGTAGAGTCGGGATCGTATACGCAGAAAAAGCGCGACATCAAAAAGGGCGCGCCGGATACCGTGCGGCTGGTACATAACTATCTGAAGAATGCTCCGCTCATCCGGATGGAATGCGCTATGGGCCAGGGGAGCGATTTTGTCCCGCGCTGCTCGCTGTATGTATCGACCTACCGCAAAGAGAGCGTCCGGCTCGCGCATATGGTTGCCGAGACCCTGTTCCCCGCGGATGGAGCGACGCAGCCCGACTTGACCGTGATCCTGATACCGGAGTGGCAGGAGAAAGAGCGGCAGATACTGGTCTTTCCGGAGGCCGGCGTGACCTACATCCTCGGCACAGATTACTACGGCGAGGCAAAAAACGCGTTCCTCAGAATGGCAATGTGGAGCGCGAAACAGCAGGGGATGCTCGGTCTTCACGCGGGCACGAAGATTATCCGCGCGAGAAGACCCGATGGAACGCTGCGCAAACTCGGAATGATCATGTTCGGGATCGCGGCGACCGGCAAGACCACCCACTCCTGTCACAATCACGGTCTCACCGGCCCCGGCGAAGGAGTCGAGATAGCGCAGGACGATGTGGTGTTCTGGCGCAGGGACGGTTCGGCGGCGGGAAGCGAGCGCGGCCTTTACATCAAGACCGAGGGGCTGACTCCAGCGGAGCAGCCGCTCCTGTGACGACGCCGCCATCAGAGAAGATGCCATCCTCGAGAACGTCATGGTCGATTTCCAGGGCAAAGTCTGTTTCTCAGACCGGACGTTGACGGCCAATGGTCACGCTATCGCACAAAGAACTGGGCTGGGCAGCTACGGATGCGAGACAATCAATTTACCTCCGGTGAGCGAACTCGATGGACTCGTGATGGCGTTTATGGTTCGCTCTTACACGGTGGTCCCGATAGCCAGCAAGCTCACCCCGGAGCAGGCGGCGGTGGCGTTCATGCTCAGCGAGCCGATCGATGCCGCCGGGAGCGATCAGCAGACCGCCGGGGGAATCAGCGCCAGCCCATTCGTGATAGGAGACGCCTCCGAGGACTGCAATCTGTTCTACGACCTGATCAAGGCGCACGAGGACAAGATCGAGTGCTATATGCTTAATACGGGGGGTGTCGGTGAGATAGTCGAGCACGACCTGGACGGCGCGCGACGCGTAAGGCAGAAAGTGACCAGAGTCAAGATTCCCGAGATGGCGTCGATCATACGCGGGATAGCCCGGGGCACAATAAGCTGGAGCGAGGACCCCAACTGGATGGTCGAAACTCCTATTAGCGTCGATGGCCTGGACATAGCCAAGTTCGCCCTCTCACAGCACTACGATCAGCACAAGATCGGCTCTCTGATCGCGGCAACCAGGCTCGAACGCGCGGATTACGCCGCGCAGCTCAGCGAATTGAACCACGAGATAACGCGCGTTATCGAGTACCTAACCCGATTGTCGGGAGGCTGGCCCCGACGCACACCTGGAAGGGACCTACATGCGCCGTTTTGACATATCTCCATTTGCGCTGCCGAACTGTGAGGCAGGTGAGTATATCTTCGAGGAGCCGCACGACATCTGCCGGGTCGAGGTGACGTTCAAGGGGCCTGCGCCCCGGGACACAGCGCTTTCGTATCTACGGCACACCTGGCCCGAGCAGAGGTTCGAGGACATGCGGGTGATGGAGAATCCATTCTGCTTTGGCTGGTTCCCGATAGACGATTACGATAATTCCACGTGGCAGGCTGCCGCGGTGGATCTTGCGACGGTGAACGACAGGACAATCGCGCTCACATTCAAGGGGCTAAGCCGGGAGATGCCGGATTTTAACGGCTGCGATGTGGATTTCAGACGGACTCTGGGGATTAAGGTCGATACCCGAGACCCTGACGCAATCGAAGAGGTCCGGATCTACACGAAGTCCACGTCGGTGCAGTCCGACCTCCGAATTGAACTGGACGCCGGAGCCCGACGAATGGCAGCCGCATCGCGCTGTCCACATACCACTCCCAGATCGAGCAGATCATCCCCGTCTCCGGAGTGACGGTGGACGGCGCGGTAGTTAACCTCGCTTCCGGTGGAAGCCGCGTTTTTCACTTGAAAGTGAGGCACATGCAAGCGTGCCATCAGTTCAGTAATGACGAGGGCCACGTGACCTTCGCCCTGGATCACGAAGCTTTCACCATCTCCCTTGAGTTGCTTCGCAATGAAGGGCCGATCTGGTGCGAAGAAGAGGGCGTATACATCACCTTTGCAGGAGAAGCTGCTTCGTTCGACGACTACCTTTCGCAGGTACAGGGCAAGCGCACCGTCAGTGAAATGGTCCTTGACCGTCCGGAGCAGAGCTTCGGCGGGGCGTTCAACGGGCAGCCGAGGCCGCATCCCAGCGCCTACACCCTGGGTTGCAAGCACGCTCGCCAGCGCTTCTGGCTCGAACCCAATGGCGATATCCTCCTGCACAAGCACAACGTAACTCTTGTGCCGGGCAAGGACACCCCCCGGTTCAAAAACGACGCACATGCGCGGTTTTTCTTCGGATTAGAGCGCTGGTGCAATGCGGGGCGCTTCGCCGACTGCGCGCCAGTCCTCGCTTACAATATCCATCTCAAACGTGACTCACTGATGCTGGAGCAGAAATCGCTTGCGGTTCCGCTGGTTAAGCCCATTGCCGGTGGAGAGCTTGCGGGTGACGACACGATTGTCGCCCTGCTTCGCTTCCGAATCATCAATACGAGCGACAAACCGGCACTCGCCGAACTGCCTCTGGGTATTCGCAGAACTCCCAGCGCTCTCTTAACAGGCTGGAGTGCAGATCGATGGACCCCCCGATCCAGGACGACGACCGCGTGCCCCTGAGCTCGCTTGAGAAACTAGATTATCGCGGCGGGTACGAATGTCGCTAACAAGCCGGTGGCAGGAAAAGAATGTGCTGCGGTGCACTGTCGAATCTACTATGTCGCCGGCGGAAGCTGGAGACGGGATCGTTTTCAAGCAGGAACTGCAGCCGGGTGAGACCTGCGAAGCCCTGGTCAAGATTCCATACATCGCCCTCGATTCGCCGGACGAAATGACGGCACTCTCGGCGCTGGATTTCGACGAATCCTACCGGCAGATTGCCGGGTTCTGGAGAGAAGAAGCCCGCGCGGGAGCGCAGCTCAAGACTCCCGAGCCGCATCTTAACGAGCTGTATGCCGCCCACCTCTCGCACGTTCAGGTCACCGATTTTGCGATGCCCGATGACGGCTATCTCGTAAACACGTCGGTTGGGTCGTCCACTTACGGCAATTTCACAAACGAG
>CAVZJH010000058.1:0-5773 GCA_963775535.1 uncultured bacterium
CAAGGCGAGCGATGCGCTTGTGTTTCTCACCCAGTGATGCCATAATGTGGCTGAGGTAGTTTACTCAAGAAGGAACCATCCCATGAATAAAGCGGTCATAGTCTCGTACCTGAGCGTGATTATGTGTTTGATCGGCTCGGGGGCACTTGCCGGCGAGATACACACAGCGGCCGCGCATGGCGATATAGCTCGAATCGAGCAGATGCTCAGCGCTGATCCTTCACTGTTAAATGCGCCCGACGAGACCGGTGCGACTCCCCTTCACTGGGCGGTGGACAGAGAAAAAGCCGCGATTGTCGAGTGCCTGCTTTCGCACAAGGCTGATGTAAACGCGCGCAAGAAGAATGGTGTTACCCCACTGCAGATAGCGGCAGGATCAGGTTGCATAGGAATTGTGAGACAGCTCATAGCTAACGGCGCCGACGTGAATGCCAAAGACGACTACGGACGCACGGCGCTGTCAATTGCGCGTGGCAGAGGGCGAAACGCGGTAGTGAGCCTTCTGGCACCACTCAGTAATGCCGTTCCGGAAGAGAAACGCGCCGGTGTGCCTGTGAATCACGTTTGGACAAGAGTTCGGGGCTGTCCAGTCAACCTCGTATACATCAACCTGGACGATCCGGAAGTGACACTGGATGCGGCAGTCGCGCAGCAGGGAATCGGCCATTCGGAATCATTCGGGTCCTTTGTAAAACGCCTGAAGCCGACCGCGGCCATCAATGGAACATTCTTCGGAATCCGAAACCAGACGCCCGTAGGAGACATAGTGATCGGTGGGCGGCTGGTGCACTTCGGCGGGATGGGAACCGGTGTGTGCATATCCGCCGACAAGAAGGCCAGTTTTATCAGCGTGCAGCGCGGGAGGCACAGGGATTGGAGCGCATACAAAACGGTTGTGTGCGGGGGACCAAGGTTGGTTCGCAACGGAATTGTCGAGGTCAATGCGCGTGCTGAGGGGTTCAGGGATTCGCGTGTGCTGGGACACGCAGGCAGAACCGCAATAGGCGTTACTGACCGCAACAGACTTGTTTTCCTCACAACCCGGAAGAATTGCTCGCTGGTCGAGCTTGCAAACATACTGCGGGATATTGGGTGTGTCGATGCAATGAATCTCGACGGCGGGTCATCGAGCGCGATGTACTATCGAGGTAAGATGGTCACGACTCCAAAACGGCGACTGACCAACGTGCTTGTGGTCTACGACCACAGTAATGCAAGCAGCCCCGGCAAGCCCTGATGCAGAATTTCGTTCCGCCAGTCCTGACGGAGGATTCCGCGGTGCAGAGGTGGTAGGTTTTATTGATGTGATGCCTTCGGCATTTTAAGGGAGGATTCTATATGTCCAGAAGATTGCTCGTCTTGCCTATGGTCATGGCAATGTGTGTGTTGGCCGTCTCCACTTGGGCTGGGAGTTCAGCCGAGACTCGAAAAGGCCTGGGGTTAACGGTCAGCAAGGACGGAGTGCTGATGAAAGGTGGCAAGGCGTTCAAGGGCATCGGCGTAAACTATTTTGATGCGTTCTTCCGAACACTCTCCGATCCCAGCGACACCAGCTACCGGCAGGGCTTCAAAGACATGGCCGATTACAAGATACCGTTCGCTCGAATAATCGGCGCGGGGTTCTGGCCCTCGGAGTATAAGCTATACCGGGAGGACAAAGAAGGCGATTTTAAGCTGATGGACGGGGTAGTCAAAAGCGCGGAAGAAAACGGCGTGGGGCTGATTCCCAGTTTGTTTTGGTCATTTCCCACGGTGCCTGACATGGTAGGCGAGTCGTGCGATCAGTGGGGAAACCCGAACAGCAAGACCATCGCTTTTATGCGGCAATATGTGAAAGAGTTTGTTAACCGCTACAAAGATTCTCCCGCGATCTGGGGATGGGAGTTCGGAAACGAGTACAATTTGAGCGCCGATCTTCCGAACGCGTCCGAGCACAGGCCTCCGATAGTTCCGGCGTTGGGCACGGCGACCTCTCGCAGCGAGAAAGACGAACTCACGACCGACATGATCCGCTCGGCATTTACCGAGTTCGCCAAGGAAGTGCGAAAATACGATAAGAACAGAATCATCGTTACCGGCAATGGCTTTCCGCGGAGCTGCGCGTGGCATCTGCGCAAGGAACGCAGTTGGACGGACGATTCGGTGGAGCAGTATAAGGAAATGCTGAATGGCGATAACCCCGACCCGGCAGACACATTCTGCGTCCACCTCTACGATGTTACTGAATCCAGGTTCGGCAACAAGGATAATCCTGCCGCAGAATTGCTGAAAGTGAGCATGGAGGCATCGAAGGAGGCGAAGAAGCCGTTATTTGTCGGTGAGTTCGGCGCTCCTGATTCCAAGGGCCCCGAGGTCGCGAGGGCGCGCTTTGCCGCATTGTTGAATGCGATCGAGCAGGACGGCGTGCCATTTGCCGCGCTCTGGGATTACGGGCGGTCCGGACACAATGACTCATACAATGTTACGGCTACCAACAGCCGTTCCTATCAGTTGCAGATGATAAAGGAAGCGAACGAACGGATCCAGCACTGAGGAGTTGTGTGCTCATTTGCATATGGGCAGTTGCACCAAGGGAGGAAAGTCAATAAGTGAGGATTAAAACTGCGTCCATTAGAACAGTCGTCATTTTGCTGCTGGCTGCGGCGTGCGTGGCCGCCGCTCCTGTCTTTGCCGCGGATATCTCCGGTGCCGGCGCGACGAAGTCATACGGCCTGCACGTTACCGAGAACGGCATTTTAGTGAGCGGCGGCAAGCCATTCTATGGAATTGGCGTGAATTACTTCAGCGCGTTCTACAGAGTACTGGAAAAGCCCGGAGACACCAGCTACCGCGAGGGCTTCAAGCGGTTGGGGCAATATAAGATTCCGCTTGCGCGAGTGATGGCCTGTGGGTTCTGGCCGTCGGAGAACCAGTTGTACTTCAAAGACAAGAAGCACTACTTTGAGCTGCTGGACGATGTCGTGAAAAGCGCGAGAGAGAACGGGGTAGGCCTGTATCTGGACCTGTTCTGGAACCCGTCGTGCGTGCCTGACATGGTCGGCGAGCCGTGCAATCAGTGGGGCAACCCAAACAGCAAAACTCAGGCGTTCATGCGGCAGTACGTAAAAGAAGTCGTCGGGCGCTACGTGAACGAACCTGCCGTGATCGGGTGGGAGTTCGGCAACGAATATCACGGCTGCGCGGATTTGCCCGGCCCGATGAATCACCTTCCCGATGTACAGCCCAAACTGGGCACTCCGAATGCACGGACTGAGAACGATATATTTACACACGACGACGAGCGCGCCGCCACGCTTGCGTTTGCGAAGGAAGTTCGCAAGTACAGACAAGTATCGTATGATCAACAACGGCAACGGCTATCCGCGCACATCGGAGTGGCATGGAATGACTCAGGGCAACTGGAACCAGGATACGGAAAAGCAATATGCCGAGATATGGACTTCTCCGGCGCCCTGGCCCATTGATACGTTGAGCGTCCACATGTATGAATCCAGCGAACAGCGATTCGGGCGCACTGTTGGAACCTATGAGCTGCTTCGTATCACCAAGGACATAGCGGACAGGGCAAACAGGGCACTCCTCGTCGCTGAATTCGGTTCGGTAGAGACCGCCGGCGCCGAAAAAGCAAAGCAGCTCTTCTTCACCGAGCTCGATGCCCTCGAGAGGTGCGATGTTCAGTTCGCGGCTCTCTGGGTCTATGATTTCGACGACATGGACGACACGTTCAACGTCACCGCTACAAACAGCCGCTCATATCAGCTTCAGGCGATCATGGAAGCCAACGAGCGAAACCGGAAGAAGCACGCAAACGACGTGGTCGCAGGAGGACAGTAAGTGGAAATGACATCCGTATTTCGAAAGATTCTGGCCGTTGGGCTGGTAAGCGTCGCTTGCCTGGCCAGTGCACACGCGTCGGGAAAGTCACAGCCGGGTTTGACCGTCGTTGACGGCGTCTTCATAAGAGACGGGAAGCCTTACAAGGGCGTCGGCGTCAATTACTTCGACGCCTTTGCCAGAACATTGGCAAATCCAAAAGACACCAGCTATCGCGAAGGTTTCAAGACACTTGCCAAGTATAACATCCAGTTCTGCCGGGTTATGTGGGGTGGGTTCTGGCCGTCTGAGGACAAGCTGTATTTCAAAGACAAGAAGGCATATTTCAAGCTGATGGATGGCGTAGTCAAGTCGGCTGAAGAGAACGGCGTCGGCCTCATCCCGAGTCTTTTTTGGAACCAGTCGACGGTTCCCGACATGGTTAATGAACCCTGCAATCAGTGGGGAAACCCAAACAGCAAAACGATAGCCTTTATGCGCAACTACGTAAAGGAAGTCGTGACGCGTTACAGAATTCACCGGCCATCTGGGGTTGGGAGTTTGGCAACGAGTTCAACCTCGGCTCCGACCTGCCCAACGCGAAGGAGAATAGACCGGGGACATGGACAGTCACTTGGCTGCCCGGCTACAAGAAGCGAAAAGGACGATTACACTCACGCCATAACTCGAAGCGCGTATAACGAGTTCGCGAAGGCAGTGCGCAAATACGATAGCTACCGCTTCATTGAAGGCGGCGATGGGTTCCCACGCAGCAATGCATGGAATGGTATGGTCCATAATACCTGGGATACGGACACCGAGAAGCAGTATGCTGAGATGATTACCGGCGACTGCCCGGACCCGATGAATGCCCTGAGCGGCCACCAGTACGACGTCGTGGAGGATCGTTGCGGCCGAAGGATGCCGGTTTAAGGAGTTTTTCAGGCTTACTCTGAAAATAGCTGAGGCCGCCAGAAAGCCTCTCTTCGTCGGTGAGTTCGGCTCGAACCAGTCGACGGGCTCAGACACTGCCAAGGCGACATTCACCACTTTGCTCGACGCTATCGAGAAAAGCGGCGTGTCTCTTCATGCCTGTGGGTCTTCGATCTGAACGATATGGAGAAGACCTGGAACACCACGGCGACGAACGGCCGGGGATACCAGTTGGAGATGATCAAAGCGGCAAACGAGCGAATGCAAGGGAAGTAATCACGGATTATCGCTCTGAGGGGAGCGCACATGCTGAAGAAAATAACGATGATCTTTATCCTGTTGGTTGTTGGCCTGATGAGTCTACCGGCGTCGGCCGGCAACCTGGGACTGCAGGTAAATAAGGACGGGATTCTCATTCACAATGACAAGCGGTATCGCGGAATCGGAGTTAATTACTTCGACGCCTTCTACAGAACGCTCTTGAATCCGAAGGATACCAGCTACCGTGAGGGGTTCAAAACACTCGCCAAGTATCATATCCCGCTCGCGCGTATGCTTGCGACGGGCTTCTACCCGGTTAACTGCAAGCTCTATTTGCAGGACCCGAAGGCGTATTTCAAGCTGATGGACGATGTGGTAAAGTGCGCGCGCGAGAACCACGTGGGCTTGATAATGAGCCTGTTCTGGGCCATGCCGACCGTTCCGGATTTGGTGGGTCAGCCATGTAATCAGTGGCGACCCAACAGTAAAACCATTGCGTTTATGCGCCGCTACATAAAGGACGTCGTGACAAGATACAAGGACAGAGCGCGTGTGGGGCTGGCAGGTACGGCAACGAACTGCATCTGGACTGCGACATACCGAATCCCGAACGCTGGCGTCCCGGTACCGATAAGTCACTCGGTATGGCGTCGAGCCGCAGCGAGAAGGACGACCTCACCAGGGCGATGATGCGAAGCGCATTCGCCGAGTTTGCGACGGCAATCAGGCTCTACGACAAAGATCGCATTATAGACAGCGGCAACGG
>CAVZJH010000059.1:0-24097 GCA_963775535.1 uncultured bacterium
CCGGCGGCGATCCTTTCATCGTGGAGGACGAATTGTTTGAGTATGCTTTAGACGAGATTTCGGCAGTGGAGTCGATAAAGGTGATCAGAGTCGGCACACGCGCGCCGGTCAGTGATCCGTCGCTGGTGAATTATAGCAAGCTCGAAGCGATACGGCAGGTGAACAAGCCGGTCTACGTGGGAATTCATTTTGAGCACCCATCGGAAATAACGCGGCGCACCGTCAGATGTATCAACGACCTGCTCGCTGCCGGCGCGATACTCTACAGCCAGTCCGTCTTCTTGAAGGGCATCAATGACGACTATCAGGTCTTGTATGATCTGTTTTCCGGGCTCGTAGAGGTTGGAGTGAGGCCATATTACATTTACCGCTGCGACCCTGTGCCGGGGGCTCTGCATTTTCGCGCGGATTTCGAGAAAGAACGCTGGATCATGACACAGCTCCGTCGAAGCCTGCCGGGCCTGGCGTGTCCGACTTATGTCATTGACACTCCCGATGGCAGCGGAAAGGTGCCTGTCCCACTCTGAGTTCTGGGACTCTGATGTTTCCGGGTATAGAGACTTCGATGGTATTCCGCACATTACCGAGTAAAAGGAGATATTCACATGCTGAAGTTATATCAGGCTGAGTGGTGCCCATATTGCGCTCGCGTTCGCTCCAAGATGACTGAACTTGGCATTGACTACATGAACATGAATGTTCCTCGGGCGAAGGCCGATCGAACCGAGCTTATGGAAGTGTCCGGGCAGACGGGGATACCTACCCTGGTAACCGAAGACGGCAAGGTTATAGCGGACGATGACGACGCAATCAACGAGTATTTGGAAAAGCATTGCAGCAGGAAGTAGTCCTTGCCGTCGCTCGGGGGACATCCATCGCCGTGATAGCCATTGGCCTGTTCGTTTCATCTTAAAACTTAAAAGCCGGGCAGTATTAAAAGGAACTCGATGTTCGCACGACGAATAAGGAACAAAAGGAACAATCTGATTGCATTTGCTCTAACCTTGTTCCGGAGGAGACTCGATGAAACGAATTATAACTCTGGTAGGGATTTCTATTCTCATTGCCTGGGCAGTCGCCGGCGCTTGGGCAGAGCCTTTGACGCTCAGATACAAGTTCACAGCAGGGGAAGTCGATAAATACAAGTATTCAATGAATATGAATATGAGCATGCCTGGCATAGCGCAAGGCATGGGGCCCATTAGTATGAACATGTCAGCCGTGGTGTTGCAGCGCACACTGGACGTTTTGTCTGACGGCTCGGCTAAGGTCCAGATTAGCTACCAGGACATGAAAATGGACATGGCTGGTCTGCCCGGCGGCGATAAGTCAAATCCCCCGAAAATGCCTGACATGACCATGACGATGACAATGACGCCTGAAGGCAAGATTAGCATTAGCAGTATCCAGGGATTGGACAAGTTAGCGGCCGCGTCTCCCTTACCGGGGATGGATTTCGGCAAGATGTTAAATGTGATGAGTTGCAACAGCTTATTTCCGTCGGGACCGGTAGACGTGGGTGGAACGTGGAGTCAGACGATGCCGTTTGGCAGCGGACAGATGGAAGTAACATCAACCCTGGCATCAGCTAGTGAGCCTATATGGTCCGAGACCGCTGCGAGGATCAACCAGAATGTCAAGGGGCACATGAGTCTTGCGGATTTGATAAAAGCATTTGCCGGCCTGATGCCGACCCAAGGGGAAGCAAGCCAGAAGATGTCTCAACTCACGGGCGGAATGGATATGAACGGGTCAATGAGTGTGCTGTTCTCACCGGCGCTGGGAAAATTCTTGAAGGGCGGTGGCAAGCTCGGTGCGGTCCTTACTATCTGCATTCCGTCGGCCGCAGCCAGTCAAGGTGCTCCGTCACAGATCACGATGAACATGGACATGAACTTCAACATAACCAGGTTCAAATAGAGAAGAGCGCGAAACCTGTCCGTGTGCCGGAAACCAGGGTTTCCGGCACGCTATTAATACCATAATCAGCTTCGCCCTGCCGCCGTCATAAAGTTGGCGCTCTGCGTCCCGAAATAAGGGACACAATGAACAGGATTATGAACACCGCGAATATCACCTTGGCTATCCACGCCGCGGCGCCGGCAATTGTCCCGAAGCCGAATATCGCGGCGATAACTGCTATCACCAGAAATATCAGCGCCCAGCTCAACATTTCTTGTTCCTCCGTTAGTGCGCTTCAAAGGTCCACGAACGATTCGCTTTGTGTATCTGACTTCCTGCACAGCGTCTTCAGATGCAGCGCCTCGCGCCCACCGTTGCCGCACAGTATATGTAACTGCAATTGCATCCATTAAATGAATATCACATAACCCGTCGGATTAACCAATACATTCCAACGTCAGTCATTCTCCTTGCAGAATCCCACTGCATATCTCCAGGTATACCTGCCTGGAGATATGTAACACCGGTTCGCGGGCTGGGCCCTGAAATGCTGCGCAAACCGAACCTACCTCTGTGCCTGGCGGCTAGTTTGACCCGGGGCAGCTCGATTGAGTATAATACTTTGGGCTATGGCCGCGTGCGCAGGGGCAGCAAGCCACGGAAAGGTGTGCTCTAAGTGCGGAAAACTCGGTCAACCGCGACCAGGCGGCGAACAACAAAGAAGAGCGTTAGACGAGCGCGCAAGAGAACGAACCCCAGCCGGATATTTGATATTCTGGGGGTTGTACTCATATTCCTGTGCCCGGTGATGCTCATAGCGCTTCTGAGCGGCAGCGAAAGCGGGATGTTCCATTATTTCGCGGCCGCCCTGCGGGTCACGCTGGGTGTAGGCGCATACATCACTCCGTTCCTGAGCGCACTGCTGGGCGCCATTCTTATCGTTGGGCCACTGGAGATCATTCCACGCAACATCGGCGCAGGCAGCGCGATAGCGTTCTTCGTGGTTATAACCTGGTCTTCTCTAGGCAGCGCCGCGGACAAGGTTGGCGGTGGATATGTAGGCTGCGCCCTCGCATATGTGCTGAGATCGGCAACGGGGAGAATCGACACTATCAGCTATACCATTCTCGTCGCGCTTGCTGTGATAGCGGCTTACCTGATAGTGGACCTGCCACTGGCGAATCTGATAGACAAGGCAAGGTCTGTGGTCGTCGGGTGGAGGGAAGCTGCGCAGGAGCGCGCACTCGATGTTAACGAATCGCGCGTGAAGGGGCGAGTTCTTAAGCCCAGGGTCGCGGAAAATGAACTCGTGAGCGAAGGCCGCAGACGGACCCTCAGTAACATTTTCAGCAGGGACATTGCCAGGCCGGATGTGCAGGAGATCGCCCTGCCCGAGCCGCCGTTAGCAAGGGTTCCGATTAAAGTTAACGCAGAATTGGCTCTCAAACCCGAGAGACCGCCAAGAAATGGTGGGAACAAGGACGAGGACCTCGAGCCGGTTGAGCACGGCGAGTTTCGTTTGCCTCCATCGTCGCTGCTCTCTGAGCCTCCGCCTCCTCCGCCTAGGGTGGAAAGCGAGCTGAGGGAGAACATTGAGATCATCGAGCGCACGCTCTCTGAGTTCAAGGTAGAGGCCAATGTGGTCGAGATCGCGCACGGTCCGACTGTCGCGCGCTATGAGATTCGACTGGCGCCCGGCATCAAGGTAAACAAGATCGTGACCCTGGCGGATAATCTGGCGATGCAGTTGTCGGCTATCTCCGTAAGAGTGGAAGCCCCGATTCCAGGCAAGCCGGCGATTGGCGTGGAGGTGCCGAACAGGGAACGCGGCACGGTTGCCTTAAGGGAGATTGTGGAGAGCAAGGCATTCCGTGAGTCGTCATCAAAGCTTGAATTTGCACTGGGCAAAGATGTCGCCGGAAGACCGGTTGTTGCTGATCTTTACGGCATGCCCCACCTGCTCATAGGCGGAGCCACCGGCGCAGGGAAAAGCGTGGGGCTGAACACCTTGATTACAAGCCTGCTCTTCAGGGCGACACCCGACGAGTTGAAGCTGGTGTTGATTGATCCGAAGCGGGTCGAGTTGACTTTGTTCGACGGCATTCCGCACCTGGCATGTCCGGTCGTGAAAGATGCCAAACAGGCTGCGGGGATATTTCGGGCGGTAGTTCAGGAGATGGAGCATCGCTACGATCTTTTGTCTCGCGCGGGCGTGCGCCTGATAAGCGGCTACAATGAAAAGGTGCCTCCTGGCGACCGGATGCCGTATATGGTGGTTGTGGTCGATGAGTTGTGCGACCTTATGATACAGGCGGCGGCGGAGATCGAGGGTTCCATCACTCGTCTCGCACAGCTTGCGAGAGCCGTGGGCATTCACCTTGTCATCGCGACACAGCGGCCTTCGGTAGATGTCATTACGGGCATAATAAAGGCGAATATTCCGTCCAGAGTGGCATTTGCGGTTTCGTCGCATCACGACAGCCGGACAATTCTGGATCATAAGGGCGCGGAGAGGCTGATCGGGCGCGGCGATATGCTGTTTCTGCCTATGGACAAGCCTAAGCCCCTTCGTATTCAGGGGTGTTACATATCGGAAAAGGAGATCGCCGCGGTCTGCGAGTTCCTCAAGGCACAGCGCAAGCCGACGTATACGATAACGCCGCTCGTGACAGGCGAGGGCGGCGGTTCCGGTGGCGGCAATAACGACGATGGATTTGCTGATGAGTTTTACGAGCCGTCGGTGAGGTTTATTGTTAACACAGGTTATTGTTCGACTTCTATGCTGCAGCGAAAGTTCAAAATCGGTTACACAAGGGCCGCGAGAATCGTAGATTTCATGGAGGAGCAGGGGATAGTCGGTCCTCTCGATGGCGCCGGAACCAAGGGACGTCAGGTGCTCGTGAGCAGGGACGGTCTGGATTCAGTCTTTGGAGGAAGATCGGGCTACAAGCAGGATGACGAGCAGGAGCTGTACGACATTGCGCCGCCCTCCGAAGTGATAACACCGGATGAAGAGGAAGCGGACGGGTTCTAAGACAGGCCTTCTCGTCCCTTGTGGAGTTGATTTCCGGCTCCGCTCGAAATGACTATGCATTAGGTCCGTCTGTCACGGCAATACGCTAGGATCAGTAGAAGAAACGGAAAAGGAAGTTATGTGGCGAAAGTAAGCTTAGTCAGCCTGGGCTGCCCAAAGAACCTTGTGGATTCCGAGGGCGCTCTTGGTGAAATCGTCCGGGCTGGTCATGAAATAGTAGTTGATAAGTCCCGCGCGGATGTGATTGTCGTCAATACGTGCGGTTTTATTGAGAGTGCCAGAGCTGAGTCGATAGAAGCGATTCTGGACGCTGTTAGTTGCAAGGAATCGGGCAGCTGCAGGGCAGTCATAGTAATAGGCTGTCTCGCGCAGCGTTTCGCGGCCGATATGGCGAAGGAAATGCCGGATGTGGACGCATTCCTTGGGGTAGCACACACAGGCAAATTGAGCGAGGCCATAGCGGCGGCTCTGACCGGGAGACATACGCTTGATGTGTGCGCGCCATCAGCAATTTGGATGGAACACGAGGACAGAGTGCAGTCGACGCCGCCGTGGACCGCATATCTCAAAGTTTCGGATGGCTGTGATAACCGCTGTGCATACTGTGCGATTCCCGATATCCGGGGGCCGTTCCGAAGCCGTCCCGAAGATCTTATCGTCGATGAAGCGAAAAAGCTCGCCGATGGAGGCGCAAAGGAGCTCGTGCTTGTCGGCCAGGATTTGACCCAGTATGGCGCGGATTCCGGTCGTGCGAATGCTCTGCCAGGACTCTTGAAAAGGCTGAATAAGATTGACTCGGTTCGGTGGATACGGCTGTTGTATTGCTATCCCACCAAGGTGACGCCTGAACTCGTCGATGTAGTTGCATCGTCTGAGAAAGTGGTCAAATACATTGACCTGCCTCTGCAGCATGGGGACGACAGCGTTCTCAAAGCTATGAACCGCCGAGGCACCGCTGAATGCTATCTGCGCGTCATCGATGAACTGCGCTCCAGGTGTCCGGAGATAGCGTTGCGCACCACACTCATAGTGGGCTTCCCTGGTGAAACCGACGCGGCCTTTGATAGTTTGCTGGCATTCGTGGAGAGAATACAATTTGACAGGGTAGGAGTGTTTACCTACTCCCGCGAAGAGGGAACTCCGGCGTCTCTGCTTGGAAGCCGCGTCAGCAGGAAAACTGCTGACCGGCGCCGCGACAGGCTCATGCGTTTGCAGCAGGGAATTTCCTCAAACGGAATCAATCATTTATAGGAAAGACACTGGATGTGCTGGTAGAGGGCTGCGCCCAGGATGGCGCGTTTGGCAGAAGCTACCGCGACGCGCCTGAGATAGATGGCGTGGTGTTCCTCGGAGAAGGCAATGCCGCTCCCGGGGAGATTCGTGCAGGCTGTAATCGCCGGCGCCGATGAATATGATCTTTTTACACAACGAAACGGAGGATATACTCGTGAGCAACTCAGCAACCGAGCTGACTAAAGAAGATACCCGGCAGATTGCCCGGCGGTATCTGGGAGATAAGGCCTATAGCTATGTGCTCGGCTTGACCCAGGCCGCTAAGCTCAGGCAGGTAATGAAGAGTGTCGGTGTGGAAGGCGTGACGCCGCGCTTGATGCGTGACGTTATGATGGAAAGTGACAGGTTCGAGACCGTGGATCGGCGATGGGCTGCTTCGGTGCGCTATGGCGATGCGCGGAGGCCGTTGGAGCGCATACTCACGGATGTTATACGATCCGCGGGCGTGCCGGTCAAGCTTGATGCGCTTGCCGGGGAGTTACCGCACATCATTCAGCGCACTCCCGAGTATTACATGCAGGCTCTGCCTCGAGTATTAGCGGACAAGGAAAAGTTCTTCCAGAGCGCGGATGGTGCGTATGGTCTGGCTTCGTGGTTGATAATCACTACGTCGGAAGACGAAGCCGGCATCATCTTCGACAGCTTCATGTCCGAGGAACAGGTGACGCAGTACTCCGCAACGTGCCCATCCCTAACGTGGGATGTCGATGCAATTGCCGACTCCGCAGTCGAGATCGTAAAGGTCTGTGGGCCGATTCCCCTCAAGGTCCTTGCAATTCTAGCTTGGCGGGGTCTTGGTGACGATCTGGACCCCGTGGAGTTCTACTCCGCGGTGCTCGGCGATGAGCGCCTGCTGATTCTTTCTGACCAGAAAGTTTACCCGGCCCAGGTTCGCGATGACATGAATAAGGCGCTGGGTGAAATGGCCGTGGATATCGGCGCGCTACCTATGGAAGCCGAAGAAGAGGAAGCCGACGGCCCAGTCACGCTCACTGATACGGACAAGGAAGAAGTCATTTCAGTAATACTGGACAGGGGCAGCGCATCCGCGGAGGAACTGCTCGATACAGTGCTGGAAATCGGTCCCGGAGAAAGCGCCTACGCAGGGACTCTCGAGAAATTTGCAGAGACGCGCTCAAGGACGACGAGCGAGTGATGTGGATCGGCAGTGACCGGTGGAGCAAGGTGATCACATTCCCTGAGGAAATCAAGGTAGTCCCGGACTCCCTGGTAGTTACCGGGTGTTCCGGTCTTCGAAACTCCCGAGGGTGACATCTACGATCAGGAGCTGGAGACCGATGGCTTCGAGGGTGATCTTAAATCCGCGATATATGAACCATTGGCTGAGGATGTTACGGACGAAGATCCCGCCTTGACTAAGTATCAACCCAACGGTGATTCACAGCGGTGCGTTCTGAAGTATCACCATAAGCTGGAGGGCACATTCCCGATGTGCCAGATCAATCCGGATTTCTTTGGCGCTACGCCCGAGATCATTCCGATCACGCTCATCGACGAAGGTAAGCGCAAGCAGGCCTATGTGAATAACGAAACCCGGCTGATCTATGGTCTGAAGGATCTCTATAAGAGCATTACCGAGGTATCCGGCGCGGCGTTCTCCATCGAGAAGACCGCCAGGCCAGGCGAGTTCAGGTTTATCTTCGATGGAGAGATGGACGAACAACTGGGCATCGATACCGGCCGCAGCCTTGAGCTTCTGGAACTCAGGGCGAGATACGAAAGCCAGGAGATGCCGGTTTACGATGTCATGCAGGATATCTTGCAGCGCAAGCCCGGAATGACTTTCCCGCAGCTTGTGACTGAGGTCAACATTGTCAGGCGCTGCTCCAGGCTTCTGATTGCCTCGATTCTAAGCGGATATCATGCGTTCAGCACTCGTGGCAAGAGCGGACGCTGGCAGTATGACGAGAAGAAGGCCTCTCAGGGCTTCAACAAGGCTAAGAGGAAATACATCAAGAAGTAGTATTTGATTGCAGGTCATAGAGAAATACAAGCCCAGGGGTCGTTCTCCTGGGCTTGCCATTGATTAAGGGGGCCGCGTTGTCTAAAACAAGACTAAGATTCGCGCCGAGCCCAACAGGCTCGCCGCACATAGGAAATATCCGCACCGCCGTCTTTGATTACCTGTACGCCAGACACACCGGCGGAACGTTTATACTCAGAATTGAAGACACCGATCGTGCGCGATATGTCCCGGACTCGTTGGAAGAACTGATGGCGGGACTGCGCTGGATGGGAATGCAGTGGGATGAGGGCCCCGAGGCCGGCGGCGACTGGGGCCCGTATTTCCAGTCCGAAAGGCTGGATCTCTATCAGAAGTATGCCAAGCAACTGGTGGACGAAGGCAGGGCATACTACTGCTACTGCACCAAGGAGCGCCTCGAAGAGATGCGCAGGGCGCAGGTAGCCTCGAAGCTGCCGCCGGGATATGACCGCCGGTGCCGCTGCCTGGCCGATGAAGAGCGAGCTCAGCTTTCCACTCAGAACCCGGCACCGGTCATCCGCTTTGCTATGAAGCGGGAAGGAACCACGGAATTTGATGATGTCGTCCGGGGGCACGTCGCATTCAGCAACGACCTTCAGGAAGACTTTGTGATGATGAAAGCAGACGGTTTTCCAACATATCACTTCGCGTCCATAGTAGACGACCATTTCATGGAGATAACGCACGTAATTCGAGGCGAGGACTGGCTTCCCAGTGCTCCTAAGCATCTGCAGCTATATGAAGCGTTAAGTTGGGTCTCACCCATTTTCGTGCACGTTCCCAATATTCTGGATGAAAGCGGAAAGAAGCTGAGCAAGCGCAGCGACACTCAGACCGCCTTTATGAGTTACATCGAAGAAGGCTATCTACCTGAGGCGATGCTCAATTTCCTGGCGACAATGGGCTGGAGCGCCGGCGAGGATCAGAAGATATACGGCCGGCAGGAGTTGATAGAAAAATTCAGCCTGGAGGGCATAGTTAACCATCCCGCGATCTTTGATCTCGCCAAGCTCGACGATCTGAACGGCGAATATGTCCGAATGATGAGTGCTGACGAGCTTGCCGGTTTGATCCTGCCCAGGTTCCAGGCAGCGGAATATGTAAGCGGCGCTCCTTCGGATGACGAGATGAACTATCTGCAAAAGGTCACGGGGCTGATCCAGGACCGGATAGTAAAACTCAGTGAGGCGACTGAGCATGCCTCGTTCTTCTATGTCGATGATTTTGAATACGACGAAAAGGGAAAGTCCAAGTGGCTTGCGAAGGATTCTACTCCCGCTCTATTGAATGCCGTAATTGAGAGGCTGGAAGCCACAGACCACTGGACAGTCGAGAACATCAATTCGGCGGTCCGGCAAGCGGGCTTGAGCCTTGAAATGGAAGGCGGAAAGGTAATCCATCCAATAAGGATGGCAGTTACCGGGCGAACTTGGGGCCCAGGGCTTTTCGAGCTGATGGAAGTGCTTGGTAAGGACAGATGCCTTGCCAGGATTAGGAGAGCCCTGGCGCTGTAGAGAGGAGAGCAATGGATTTCGAGATCATTGATGCCAACACGATATTCGGCCCGTGGCCCGGCGGCCGTGCCGAGATGCCTGTCGATCGACTGCTTACGGCGCTCAAAAACCATTCCGTGGGCGGGGCGCTCACGATCTCCACTGTCGGTTTATTGCACAGCCACGGAGATGGCAATGTTGAGACGCTCAGGGCCTGCGCCGGGCAGGATGTGCTGCACCCTGTCGCAACCATCGATCCCAGGGGCTATTTCGGCCCTCCCGGGATGCTTGCGAAGCTTGCTGACCAGGGCTTTGAGATGTTTCGGTTCTTTCCGAAGCTCCAGGGATGGCGCTTGGACCACGCAGCCTTTTGCGACATTCTGGATCAGCTGGAATCGGTCAGCGTGCCTGTTATGATGCAGGCTCGTGACACGGGTTATCCAACGGCGCTCGTGAAGAACCTGGACGGTCACAAGAGCACATTCATACTCGATGGTATCTCGTTCGAGAACATGGCTGAGGCTGTGTCGGTGATGCGCAAGTATGAGAATGTTGTCGTAGATACTCGCGAGCTGCGGGTTCCGGCCGCGCTGCGGTTTCTGGTCGACCAGATAGGCCCGGACAGGGTGGTTTTTGCCTCCGGATGCCTAAGGAGCTCACTCGCGGCGGCACTGGGATACGTGATGGATGCCGACATCAGTGATGAGTTCAAGGCGCGCATTTTGAGCGGAAACATGAGACGACTCTTGGGAACCGGGGCAGGAGGCTGGCATGGCTATTATCGACGTTCACTCTGAAGTTGGGACCACGCCGCTCTGGGGTGTTCCGTTTACAGATACGGCCCTTGTTCGCAGCATGCAAAAATATGGTGTAGAACGCTCGGTCGTATCGTCTACTATCGGTAATTCCTGCGACTTCAAAACGGGAAATGCGCAGGTGGCGAGATTGGTGCAGGCTAACAAGGTAATGTCAGGCTGCGTCGTTGTCAACATCAACTATCCCGAGATGTCTCAGAAAGACATGCATGCCTATCTCGGAGACGATAAATTCGCCGGCATGCTGCTTACGTCCGGTGTGCGAGGCAAGCACGTCACTCTCACCGAAAGTGAGGAGTTGCTCAACGCCCACCGAAGGTTCATCAAGCCGGTCTTCCTGCATGTCTTTGACGAATACGCCGCGATTGCCGCGAACGAGATTGCGAAGGCGTTTCCGATCATGAAGTTTGTGCTGCAGGGAATGGGCGGTGATGACTGGCGAATGGCCACGCTGTTCGCTGAACGCACACTGAACCTGGTGCTTGAGGTATCGGGCAGCTTTAGTCCGGATAAGATTGAGTTCGCCGTAGCCCATATCGGCTCGCATCGAATGGTTTACGGAAGCGGGCTGCCTTATGTTGATCCGTCTGCGATCATCGGTCTGGTCGAGGATGCGAGTATTTCCGATTCGGACAAAAGGAATATTTTCGAAAACAGCGCCCGCCGGCTCTTCGGCTGGCGCGGCACAACACCCTCTCGGGTTTAAGTGGTTATTCGTTTTTGACGTCTTAACGAGTACAAGGAGGAATCATTATGAGCGCAGCCCCGGATATTACCGGTGACAGGTTCGAGGAAGAGGTCCTCAAGTCTAACATTCCAGTCGTAGTTGATTTCTGGGCGGAATGGTGCGGGCCGTGCAAAGCTCTAGGTCCGACCATAGATGCGATTGCGCAGGAATACGAGGGCAAGGTAAAGGTGTTTAAGCTCGATGTGCAGACTGAGGCTGCAGTTGCGAGCAAATATGGCGTGTCCAGCATTCCCACGCTGCTGATATTCAAGGCTGGCGAGCCGGCGGAGAGGCTGGTCGGTCTTCAGCCAAAGCCCAATATCACCAGCCGCATCGATGCCGTGCTTTAGCGCGGGAGCCATCTACCTTCCTGCTCACCCTCTCCAGTTACAATAGGGTGAGCAGGAACATATCCTGACAGCGACCTGCCCACAAACATTCCTGCAACTTCCCGCATTTGACCTCTAATCTCCGATGCTAAACTCGCCAGAATTAAACATGCATATACAGAAATGAGCGGAGGTAGCTTGATAATGACCTCTGATAGGGGCGTTTCCAAAGACGCTTTAGATGAGCGTCTTGCGGAGGCGCGTGACAGTGTATTCCTCGAAGAAGAGAAAGTCATTGCTCAGGAAGAAGGCGATACGGGTCAGGCGATAGTGCTCACCGATTCCCGCCTCTTGATAGTTAAGGTGGGGATTACAGCGACCGGCATCGCGAACGGCCGCAAGGTAAGCGAATACTCTCTGACTGATATTTCGGC
Source organism: uncultured bacterium (assembly GCA_963775535.1). Lineage (GTDB taxonomy): Bacteria > Armatimonadota > UBA5829 > UBA5829 > UBA5829 > CAVZJH01. Next base: position 12,033 of record CAVZJH010000059.1, read on the forward strand.
ACTGAACGTTCGTAAGGGACCGTTAGGCGCCGTTATCCAAGTGTGTACCCAGGACAAGCAAACAACGCCGCCCGACAATGTCATAGTGTTCACCGGCGTTCAGCGAATCAAGAAATGCGAAGCTTTCGCCGCGGGGATCGAAAGCGCGTTGGGTAAACGCGTGTCTGTAACGCAGCCGACGGTAGAGAAAACAAGTCCTCCCGCACCCCAAGTGGACACGAGCACACCAGAAGCGAAGCCCGATAATTCCGAAATAACCGCAGCGGACGATGCTTCAACTGAGCCGGCAGGCAAGCCTTCACGAGGCGGACGGCAGGCGGTATCCCTTGCGGAGGAACTGTTCGCAGAGCTTGTCGGGCCTCAGCAGAGCGTGGAAGCCGTTCCCGAGCCTGAAAGCCCGGACATTGCTGATCCGATAACTGAGTTCATATCTCCAGTAGAGCCCGAGCCGGATACCCTGGAGGAGTCGGAAGAAGAGTCAGAGGGCGGGCAGTCGCCACAGCTCGGCCCCAATCCCTATCTGCCGAAGCCGGCCCAAGCCGGCAAGCGCGGCACAAACAGGGTGCTTGCTCTTGTTGGGGGTCTGGGGGCGCTGGTGCTTTTAGGGGTCGGTGTGACCGCCCCGCTGAGGGCGCCGGTCAAAGCTCCTACCGTTCAAATCGGGGTTACCGCTCTCACGCGTAACGTTGATGACATTCGCAAGCAATACATTGCTGTGTCGGCTTTCGGTGCGAAGGTAAATGATTTGCTCACGCAGTGCCGCCCGGAAATCGCCGCATTTCAGGGTGCGCTGCGGACCGGAAACCAGGGGGCCATCGAGTCATCCATCCGCGCAGGGATAACTGACCGGACATGGCGCGATGCGAGTGCGCTGGATGCGCCTTCCGGTCTGGCAGCAGCGAAAGAAAGCCTGGTTGCCGGCCTCTTTGACTATAAAAATGCCCTGGCGGACGCGACATCTAACTCCCAGGGAGCACAGCGTCAGCTTTCCGAGGGCCGCGCGTTGATCGAACAATGCGTTTCGTCGACTGCGAAGATGATGTCGGATTTGAACGCTCAAATGTCGGAGATCAAGTCACTCAAGAAGAGAAACTAGATTCAGCCTGGAGATGCTAATAACTATAGCGCTTAAGTGCGAGTGGACCAATACGGCTCGCTCGCGCTTAAGCGCTATGTTGATTCATCCCACAGGACTACATCCCGGACGGCTGATTGTCGTAGTCGTTCGATGGATGGTTCACAACCTGAGGGTCCCTGTTGCCGGTACGGCCGCGCGTCGCTATCCCGGGAGTGACCGGAGTGGAGTGAGTCGCCGGACGAGGAATTGTGGCGTTGCTTTTGATCACTACCGGGGCCTGCGTAGTGTGCACGGGTGTGCCGGTGCCGGCCGAATCATTGCTTTTTGCGAACACCAGCCAGTAGGCAAGTAACACTATCACAACTGTCGCTATGGCAATCACGACTGCCGAGCTCTTGGTCGACTGTGCGCGTTTCGCGTTACGCTCGTCCTTCGCTTTGTTCGCGGCGTGGCGCTTCTTGAGTTCTTCCGTCGCTTCCTGCACGTCGCTCAGCAGATCGGTCGCCATCTTATCCAGGTCTGAGTCCAGATCCAGTCTATTGTTATCAGCCATATCAGTCAGCACCTTTTGGCATGGGACACGCAGTTGGATCGTCTCCCAATATGTTGTTGATAATATCATACCCTAGTTTCCAGTTGAGCTCAAGCATATTGCTGATCGGTTCAATTACTTTTATGACGACGCCCCCACGGGATTTGCTCCACCTCGGCCGGTCTTCCTTGAATATGTTTGTTGCGGGTGAGGATTTTTTTCACTATACTTGCGGTAATCTTGATTTGTCCTAATATTCGAAAGGAGCACCGGAGCACTTGAGACGAATAATCGACCTGACTCATCCGATCACCGATGGAATGCCCGTTTTTCCGGGCGATCCCCCCGTGTGTTTCGAGCCTATGCATACTATCAAGGATGGCGGCTACAACGTAACCCGGATCTGTGCCGGAACGCATTCCGGCACGCACGTGGATGTCCCGCACCACTGCATGTACCATGACAGATCTGTGGACCGCCTGCCTCTGGATGTCCTCGTCGGGTGGGCTGAGGTTTTGGACCTTACCAACAAAGGGCCGAAATCCGAGATCACCGCTGCCGACTTGGACGCATTTGCAGACCGGATCTATACCGGAGCAAGGATCCTGCTCAAGACCAACTGGAGCAAGCGCTTAAACGAGCCCGATTTCTTCACCGATTATCCCGGACTTACCGAGGGCGCCGTGATGTGGCTCAACGCACGGAAAGTGAGACTTGTAGGGCTCGAACAACCTTCCACCCACCCCTCCCATCACTTGGAGGTCCACAAAGCGCTTCTCACGCAAGGGGTTGTTTTGCTCGAAAGCCTTGCTAATCTCGACCAACTGACCCTGGACAGAGTTTATCTTGTCGCCCTTCCTTTGAACTTGCTCGGGGCCGACGGTTCACCGATGCGGGTGATAGCAATGGAAGGGGTTGAAATCTCAGAGTAGGGCAACTACGCAATCTTGATCGGTCTGAAATCCGTGTGATCGACTGAAACCAGGTGATATTCCACGCCGTTTATGTCGCCTTCCAGGTAACTGCTGCCGTGGATGTGCCCGTAAACCAGAATATCCACCTTATAGGTTTGCAACAGATCCGCGAACCTGTTGAGCTGCATATCGGTGTTGAACGGCGGATAATGCAGCATTACGATCTTTTTCTTCACGCCAACCGGCATTTCGCGCAAGCCGCGCTCCAGATACATCAGTTCCCGGTTGAGAACCCTGGCGTCGCCTGCTTCCGGTTCGCCATCATCCTCTTCTGTGCGCCATCCACGCGTGCCGGTTATCCCAGCGCCTTCAACTGTCACCGCTCTACCGTGCATCAAGAGCATATCTTGGGGTAAAAATGATTGAATCCTGTTCGTAGCCTCTCGCCGCCACCAATAATCGTGGTTGCCGCGTATCAGGATCTTCTTTCCCCGGCGCTCCGCGATGTAACGCAGGTCCTCTTTCGCTTCGTCGAACCGCAGTGCCCACGAATGGTCTCCCGCAACCAGGACGGTATCATCTGCGCCGACTGCTGCGTCCCAGTTCGCAGCGATACGCTGGGTGTGGTTCTCCCACGCTTCGCCAAACACATCCATTGGTTTTGGATCCGCAGTCGACAGATGAAGGTCCGAGATAGCATAGATCGACATTCAGCGTGTTCCAGCCTTCCAAGAGGATCGGCATCTATTATACTCGCTTCAGCCTGGCAAACTTCAGCTTGCCGACGCGAAGCACCTGGCCGTCTTTCGGTTCGATCTTTGCCTGCGGATCGGTAATCTTCTCTCCGTCAATAGTGACGGCGCCCTGCTGGATCAGCCTTCGCGCCTCGCTGTTGGTCGGCGCCATCCTCGCCGCGGCTAGCAGTCTCACTATCCATATCTTGCTCTCTTCAAGATCGGCACTGGGGATTTCCACTTCCGGCAAGTCCTGTGGAGCTTCATGCTGGCTGAAAACGCGTTCGAACTGGGACTGTGCCTGGGCAGCAGCCTCGGGCGAATGATAAATTGCTACTATCTCTCGCGCGAGACGCTTTTTCACTTCCATCGGATGTAGTTTTCCCGACTCGAGGTCCTGCTTTATCGCCTCGATCTCAACCAGCCCAACGTCGGTGCACAGCTCGAAGAATTCGGCATCATATCGTCGGTAATCGACATCACCTTCCCGAACATCTGAGCGGGTTCCTCGGTGATGCCCACATAGTTGTTGAGCGACTTCGACATCTTCTGCACGCCGTCCAGACCCGTCAGGATCGGCATAAACAACCCGACCTGCTCTTCCTGGCCGTATTGGCTCTGCAGGTCACGGCCCATCAGGATATTAAACTTCTGGTCGGTCCCCCCCACTTCGACGTCAGCTCTAAGCTCAACTGAGTCATAAGCCTGGCAGACCGGGTAGAGCAACTCGTGCAGGCTGATCGGCCTGCCTTCTTCCAAGCGCGTCGTAAAGTCATCCCTTTCGAGTATACGCGCAACCGTGACCTTGGAGCAGACCTTGATCACATCCGCAAAGCTCAGTTTTCCAAGCCACTCGCTGTTAAACACGACCCTGGTCTTTTCGGGATCGAGGATGATGCAGGTACTGGTCGTAGTAAGTCCTCGCATTCGCTTCGATCTCCTCTTGGATCAGTTGCGGGCGGGTGATCGACCTGCCGCTCGGGTCTCCGATAGACGCTGTAAAATCGCCGATTATGATGATGACTTCGTGTCCGAAGTCCTGGAACTGCCTCATCTTTCTCAGGACCACGGCGTGCCCAAGGTGGATGAACGGAGCTGTCGGGTCCAACCCCAGCTTAATCCTGAGAGGTCGTCCCTCTTCTTTGGCTTTCTTGAGTTTCTCTTTGAGGGCCTGTTCGGGGACTATCTCGAGGGTGCCCCGCTTTATTGCCTGAAATTGCTCATCAATTGTCACTGGTTTGCTCCTTTGATCTTGGGATATCGTAGCACGATGAGCTCTCCTCAGTCAATTACCAATCAGGCACGCGCGAGTCCGTCGACCATTGCCGGAAGGCATGTTATAATAGACGAGCTACTAAACAGCCGTCGCAGACGCGCGGAACCCATGGTTTCATTCGCAGCGGAGCAGGAACTGGAGTCGGGATTTGGCAGAAATTTCGCCGTTTAAGGGAATTCGCTACAACGAGTCAGTGGTGGGTGAGATAAGCAAGGTCGTGAGCCCACCGTATGATATCATATCGCCCCAAGACAGAATGTTACTACCACGAGCTTCATCGCAATAATTTCGTCAGGCTGATCCTGGGCGAGGAGCGCGATACCGACGATGAATCCGAGAATAGATTTACCCGAGCGCGGGCTTATCTGGATCAATGGATCGAGACCGGCGTTCTAGAGCATGATGAGGAGCCGACCATTTATGTCTATGAGCAGTTCTTCGAGCGCGGCGGTGAGCCCAGGAAAGTGCGAGGGTTCACCTGCGCAGTCAAGCTCCACGAGTATCAGACGAGTAATCCTTCCGCACGAGAACACCCTCGCGAAGCCAAAGTCGCACCTGGGACCGCTCCTCAGGCAAGTCCGAGCCAACCTGGACTGTGTCTATGGGCTGTATGCGGACGAACAATGCACGCTGAACGAGGTGATGGAACGCGCGGCATCGCAGCCGCCCGTGGCAGACACATTTGACCGGGATGGTGTCCGACATACTCTCTGGGCTGTTACCGATTCGGAGCAGATAGACAGCGTTGTGGAGTTCCTTAAAGACAAGCCAATCGCTATTGCCGATGGCCACCACCGCTATGAAACCGCTTTGGCCTATCGAAACGAGGTCCGTGAACAACTTGACCCAGCGCCGGCGGGCGAAATAGCGTCGGACTATACGCTGATGACTATCGTAAACGTTTTCGAGAAGGACATGACCATCTTCCCAACTCACCGCGTAGTTGGAAATCTGCCCGACGAGATCGTCGATAGTCTTGCGAGCAGGCTTGCTAAGATGTTCGACGTTAGCCGGTCTTCAAAAGAGTCGCTCCCGGAAGACGCGGCCAAGCTGAGCGCCATCGGCGTCTACAGCAGGAACCAAGCCATAACGGTGAAGCTCAAGGGCGATTTCCGAAACGCAATCGAGGGCAGCGAGGCCAGTAGAAACCTGGAACTCAATATCCTTCACAAGCTGATACTTGAGCCGATCCTGGGGATCGATCAGGAAAAGCTCCGCAACCAGACTCACATCATCTACACGCGCGATGCCCAGGAAGCGATGGCGCTTGTGGACTCAGGCGAGCGGCAAGTGGCATTCCTCTTGAATCATATCGACGTAAAGTCGGTCCTTGACATAGCCTCGGCAGGAGAAAGAATGCCACAGAAAGCGACATATTTCTATCCCAAGCTGCTCAGCGGGCTTGTGCTCCGAAAGATGGATTAGGAATCGCGGATGAAACCTCTCGCATTCTTCCTGCGGAAGAACGCTGTCGGTTTCACCGCGACGGGATGAAAATGCCTTCGGCTATTTTCGAAGGAGTGCACAATGTGTGACTCATCTGTCTTATGGTTCAGGTGTACGACAAATTTATATCGTCCAAGCGTTTTATTAGAATGGCCGCCGGGTATAACTGACTTGCCTACGGGACGGTGCCGACCTGGCAAGATAGCCGTCCTCTATTGCCCCAAGCAGGTGGTATCCTGACCGTGCCACCTGCTTTAATTTTGTACAGGCGTATTACCGCACTCTAATCTGCGACCGCAACTTTCACCCGCGCGGGTCTCAGTACCTTACCGTCGACAGTGTAGCCTTTTTCGAACTCCTCCACAATTGTGTTGTCCGGACACTGCTCTTCGGGCTCACATCGCATCAAAGCCTCGTGCAACTCTGGATTGAACTCCTGTCCCAGCGCCTCTATCGGCTTTACTCCCTCCTTTTCCAGCATATCCATCACTTGCCTCAAAGTCAGGGAAATGCCTTCCGCGAGAGCTTCATAGTTGTGCTGCGCTTCCGCGGACAGTGCCGTCCGTTCGAAACTGTCGACGATAGGAAGAAGCTTCAAGATCAAATCCTCCCGAGCCTGATTCACAATTCGCGCAGTGTCTTCGCGCTGTCTCTTACGGTAGTTATCAAAATCCGCAAGCGTTCTGAGATACTTGTCATGCGACTCCTCGGCGTCCCTTTGAAGCTTTCCCAACTCCTCCTGCATCTGTTCAATATCGGCCGCCAGTTTATCGGCGCCAAGGTCTTCCTCTTCCGCGAACTCCTGCGCCTGTACCTTCATTTTCAGGCTGAATCTCCACATTCTGCGTCTTCTTCCCGTGGTCGTCGTGCTTGTTTGTCATCTTTGTTTCCTATCTGACCCCCTGGTAATTATCTCAGCTCGGCTGCTCAGCCAGCTCACTATCTCTGAAGCTATTCGCTCGTCCCCTGCATGGCCGGCGATTCATCGCGTTTTCTAATGATTGTGTTTATACGCAGGATTGCCTGCGCGATTTCGCAAGCCGCCCGTATCGCGTAGAGTTTCACTGCCGTCGGGTCGACGATGCCGATCTCCATCATGTCCACGATTTCGCCCGTGTCGCAATCAACGGCCAGGGATCGATTGCCGCTCTCGTTCTGAGCGGCAACCACGTCCTCCACCTTTTCGAGCGGATTGAATCCCGCGTTAGCAACAATCTGGCTCAGCGGCCTTTTAAGAGCGGCAGCTACGGCATCAACTCCATAAGCCGCCATTCCACGCACTTTCTCCCGGAGCGACAGGACGTGCTTCGCGGCCCCAACCTCGACCGCCCCACCCCCCGGCACAACTCCCGATCTCACCGCAGCCTGCACCGCGCCTGCGGCATCCCGTGCGATGCGCTCGCGCTCATCCCTGACCTCGCGAGTAGAAGCGCCGACAAGAACGGTCGCAACGCTGCTGCCATTGCCGCCGACCACTCTGATATGGTCGAGCCGTTCATCCTCGTATACCCTTTCGCACCGGCCCAAAAACTCTGCAAGCTCAAGAGCATCTTTCTTCAAGCCCGCGCGCTTGATGGCGCGAGCACAGGTCAGCTCCACCAGCTTTGCGATGTCGCGAGCGGATAACCGGCGGACGGCAATAACTCCCGCATCAGTAAAGAGCTCCTCGGCTGTGGGATCTATGGCCTTTGCCACTGCCACGAACGTGACGCCAAGCCCTATCACTTTTTCGATGTTGGCTTTGAACTCTTCCTGCTGGGCAAGGTGCCGTGCGAAACCCGCTTCCGTCGCGAGCGCTTCATCCTCGATTTGGGGCGGCTCCAGCGCATCGTCTACCACAAGGACCTTTGCGCATTCGACGGCCTTGGGCATCTGTCTGCTGATTCGCTGTTTGTCCAAAACCATCCCGGCAAACACCTCATTACCCGCGGACTCTCTGGCGATTACTGTGTCGGCAAATGAAAACCCGGGCTCCAGAAGCGCTCCGTCGCCGGTGAGGCGCGCGGCCTCGACGATGAGTTTGGCAATATCATCGTGCTCGCGGGCCGCTACGAGCGCGACGCGCTCAAGCAGAACATCGTCCATGTTCTCGATCCGCTTCGAGCTCGATTCGATGTAATGAATGGCCTCCGCGGCGCCAAGGCGGATGCCTTCGATCACCTTGGTAACGGGGACGCCTCTTGCTACGTGAGAAGCACCTTCAGAAATCAAAGCGCTTGCCAGAATGGTGGTGGTCGTTGTTCCGTCGCCTATCTCTTCTTCCTGCGCCCGAGCGGTCTTTATAAGCATCCGAGCCGCCGGATGGGCAGTGTCTATCTTGTCCAAAATCGTAGCGCCATCGTTCGTGATAGTTACATCGCCGAACCTGTCCACCAGCATGCAGTCCAGTCCCTTTGGCCCGATTGTTCCCTCCACCGCGGACGCAAGCGCGCTGATCGCGGAAGAATTGGCAGTGAGCGCGGCAGTCCGTTCCTCGACTTCACTGGCTTTGCTAACCTGTTTGACGTTATTGCTCATATCACTAAACCTCTCGCTGTGTGCCCGGAAGATATTATGGCACGTTTGGAAGCTTCAGTAAAGGCGCACAACAGCCGATATTTTATTAGGTACAGATGCCCAACGCCGCTCAGAACAGGAGTTGCTTGACCGATGCTGCGAAGGAATATAAGCTTTTTCACCACAATGCTGGCTGCTGTCGCGCTTTCCCTGGTCCTCTTGATCGCCGGATGCGGAGGTGGAAGCGCGGGAGGCTCGGGAAGCGGAAATACCGGAACCGGCGGCAACACCGGAGGCACATCGAGCACTGGAAGCAATACTCCGACAATCGCAAATGCCGTTGCATCCCCGGCAGCGCTGCCCTCCTTCGATGGCGGTCCAACTGCCATCCAAGTGGACGCATCCGACCCCAGCGGGATAAAGCAAGTGGTGGCTGCCATTTCAAAGCCGGACGGCACGAGCGCGGATGTTACGTTGACAGGCTCCGGCACATACTCGGCAACGTTCAACACCGCGCCCAACATCTCGGACAAACCCGTCACTTATACAGCCGTGGTAACTGTGACCGATGACTCAAACCACACTGCCACATCGACGCCAATAACCATCACTGTGCCTACAGCGGAAACACCTCCGCTCCCACCGACTCCCAGTCTGTAACGCGCATTCTTTCCGGCTATCAACGCTACATCCGCTGCAGTGTTGTGCCGATTAATTAGATAGGCCGCCGACCAACCTGGTATCCGGCTGAGTGTAACGATGAGGAAAATTCACTTGATGAGCTTCTATCCAGTCATCATCCGTCGCTTTCGCGCATCCATTCTTCGAGGAACGTTTGTGCTCGCGCTGCTGAGTTTGGCTATTGCCAGAACCGCCGGCAGCCCGGTTACTGCCATGCAGGCACGCACGGCCGTCCAAAGCTGGCTCACCCTCGATAGCAGGCCCCTTGGAACCCTGCTGGGCAGAGAGATCGGAGAAGTGCAGGCTTATACGGGTGACAATGATTTCGTCGCCTACTACGTGGTTTCACTTGAACCCGAGGGGTTCGTGGTGGTCGCCGGGGATGATCTTATCGAGCCCATAATAGCATTTGCTTCGCACGGCCAATACGACGCCTCCGCCGTCAATCCGTTGGGGGCATTGGTGGGCAGCGACCTGGCGGGACGAAACGCGTTGGCCAAAAGCGTCGAACCAAACGCACCCGACTCTGCACTCTCCGAAGACGAATCGACTGCGCACCGCAAGTGGCAGATGCTCTCCACGGGTATTATGCACACATTCCTCACGACGGAGAGCGAGTCAAGCTCCGTTTCAGATGAGCGGGTGGCCCCGCTCACTCGAAGCACGTGGTCCCAAACGACCGTAGGCGGCATGCCCTGTTACAACTATTACACGCCGCCGGACACAGCAGGTTCGGCGAACAACTATCCCTGCGGCTGCGTCGCGACCGCCATGGCTCAGGTCATGTATTACTGGCTCTGCCCAACCACGGGTGTTGGTACGAAAGCATTTCAGGTGAACATAGACGGCACGTCGCAGTCGCGAGACCTGAGAGGCGGGAATGGGTCCGGCGCGCCGTATGACTTTGGCGACATGGTCTCGTCCCCCGACACCACAAGCAGCCTCGTCCAGCGAGAGGCGATAGGCGCGCTTTGCTATGATGCCGGTATCGCGGCGCATTCCGATTACGCATCTGACGGGACTTCAGCGTCGCTGAACGATGCCGCAACTGCCCTTACCAATGTGTTCGGCTACAGCAATGCTATCTACGGCATCAATTCCGGAAATCTCGGCCCGGAGCTGATTGGAATGATAAACCCGGACTTGGATGCAGGGTACCCGGTCATACTGGCAGTATTCAACTCAACAAGCGGGCATGCGGTGGTGTGTGATGGCTACGGCTACAATGCGTCCTCTCTTTACCATCATCTAAATCTCGGTTGGGCGGGATTGGACGACGCATGGTATAACCTGCCTACTGTCGACACCGACGATACGAGTTACACCGCCGTCAATCAGTGCATGTACAACATATACACCACAGGCACAGGTGAGATTATCAGCGGAAGGGTAACAGACGAGGAGGGTAATCCGCTGGCAGGAGCGGCAGTTTCAGCAGCAAAGAACGGGACCACCCTCTGTACTGCCACGACAAACAATGAGGGGATTTACGCTCTCACTAAGCTGCAGTCGGGCGGCTCATTCACGGTTGGTGTGGCTAAAGCTGATTATGCTTTCACGTCTCAATCAGTATCGGTCGGCACATCCACAGGCGGCGGGAACGCTTCCGGTAACAGGTGGGGTATCAACTTCGCGCCGAACTCGACAACTCCGGTCGTTGCTCCGACGTGCACAGTAACCACTCCGGCAAGCAGCACCAGCGCTGCACCGGTATGCTTCGATATAAGCTTCTCCGCATCAGTCAGCGGTCTAACGCTGGATAAAATCATAGTGAGCGGCGCAACAAAAGTTACCTTGACCGGGAGCGGTGCCAATTACCTGCTCCAGACAAACCCGACAGCCGGTGGGCTGGTGACGTGCCAGGTGCCCGCAGGCGCAGCATGTGACAGCACAAACAATGGCAATGCGGCGTCAAACACCGCAGCAGCAACCTATACTCCCAGTTCGTCAGCCGTGACAATCACCTCCCCAAGCGGCGGCGCAACTTATTCCACAAACGCTCCTACGCTCGACATTGCCGGTACTGCCGTCGACAACGCCGGAGTTACGAGCGTAGCATGGTCGAATAATCGGGGCGGCAGCGGAGCTTGTACAGGAACAGCGAACTGGTCGGCATCCGGGATTACTCTGTGCCAGGGCGCCAACATAATCACGATTACCGAAGTCAATGCCAGTGGAACACTCAACACGACTGCGTTGAGCGTCAACTACATAAATGCTTTGCCCGGAGACGCGTGGCAGGGCCTGGCAATGGTCTCACTGCCCGTCATACCATACGAGACAGATCCACTTAAAGTGGTAGAGTTCCGGCAGAACTGCTGGTTCATGTTCGACACTAGCGCGGGTTCGTATGTCGGTTACGATAACCCCGAGTCCTGGTTTATACCTGCCGCGGCCACTCCCGGACGCGGTTACTGGGCCAGTCTCTCCGAAACCGCGCCCGCGCCTTATGGAACGATTCCGCCGCAGGATCAGCCTGTCACCATTCACCTTTATTCAGGCTGGAACATGATCGGGGACCCTTTTATAACTCCCGTCAACTGGGACACATCCACAATAAGCGTCCAGCAATCCGGTGCGGCAGCCAAACCGATGCAAAACGCGCGAGACCTGGTCGCCGACTATGCATGGGGATGGGATTGCAAGGCAGCGGTCAACTACATGGTGTGTGATCCATCCCTGGTTCCGGGATTCGCCGCACAACTGCAGCCGTGGCAAGGCTACTGGATCAAAGCCATCAAAGATTGCGATCTCATCTTGCCGCCGCCCACAACCGCATCACTGTCGAAGTGAGCTTGGACGGAAGGCATAATGCAAGCGGTCGGTTCGTGAACGGCTCACGGACCGACCCGAGAGATCATCACTCTGCGCGAAGGGTTAAGTCCTCCTTCGCGCTTCTCTACGCCAT
>CAVZJH010000060.1:0-37318 GCA_963775535.1 uncultured bacterium
TCTTCAAAGTAGATGCTTCCCATGGAAGTAGGAACAGTGCTGGTAAGATCCATCAGACCGAAGCCGTCGTAGCGCTTGCCGGCAGAAGCATTCACCAAGTCATTGGTGTTATACTGGCCGAAGGAGCTCACCTGGGACTCAGGAATCGTTACGCTGTTTCCTAACTGCACCAGGCCGCTTCCCGTGTCCCAATACATCGTAGCCTGATAGCTGCCTGCACCCACATCCTTCAGCACCTGGGCTATCTTGATGTAGCCCGTGGTCGGAGGATCGGATGTCGGAGCAAAGCTGAAGTACTGGTTCGCCGACTGCACTGAACTGCCGGAGAGGTACTCCCAGGCGTCGTAGCTCTGCCACTTCGTGCTCGAACCGCTGTAGGTCAGCGCCACGCCCGCAAGGGCATTGGCCGCACTGTAGTTGGAGGTATTGAACTTGAAGAGACCCATTATCCTCCCATTGTGGGTGGAGGAGAAGTTGGGCCACCAGACCCAGGCTACCTGTGTCATCTCCTTGAAGTAGCCGCTGGGACCGAGGTCGCTCTGAAGCATCGCCGTTGCGCTCCCCTGTACCCAGCCGCCGGCGGAGTAACGTCTGAGAAGAAGCGTTCCATTTGAAACAGCCCCACCCGTCACAGTCATTGTGCTCCAGTTATATCCGGGAGCCTGGTTGGTGAGAGGGCTGGCAGCGGCAAAGTTCCAGTCGCCGATAAGAGTCCCGCGGGACGTGACCTGGAGATCGGCCTGAGTTCTGGGCATGATGCAGCGGTAGGTGACGCCGTTGACAGTCGTAAGAGTGCTTACTCCGGTCACGGTGACGAATGTGCCGTAGCCGGGGTCAGTGAGACCGTTCAACAGCACCCTCACCCCCTGTGCGCCTGAGGCATCGTTGATCAGATCGCCATCATCAAGGACGCAGTAGCCGGAACCGTCTCCACTGACATTGCCGGATATCTTCACCAGAAGCCCAACGTTGTTTGGTCCCACACCCTGGGTCACGCCCATCTGAGAGACCGTTCCGTTGGTCTTGAGATCCACCCCGCCAAGGGCTCTGCCTGTCATATTCAACGGAGTTATGTTCCCTCCACCGTAGGTTCCGTAGTCTTCGACACTGCTTGCGGTGATATTGCGTTCTCCATCGGCCGTCGTGCTCATCGTGCCCGCGATAGATACCGCATCTCCTGCTTGAACGGGAGTCCCAGTCCACGTCACTCGCATTCCCTTGGTGCGGTTGGCATCCTCAACATAGAAAAAGCCGCTATAGACCGCGCTTACTATCTCGGAGTTGAGAAGCACCGCCCCATTATCGGCTATGGTCTTGGCGGTGCCCGTGGTTATGGCGGGAGTCATTACTACACAGGTGTAGTAGTTGGTCGGAGGGACGGTAAGAGTGATGTGATCGGAATAGATGGTCGGAGCCGGCAGCGTGACCGTTGCATCGGGAGAGAAAGCATAGGCGACAAGCCCCTTGTCTCCGTAAGTGTTCCACCAACTCGGCTTGTAGATTGTCACGTTGATGCTGGGAGTAGGGGTTACGGAAGCGTTACTCCCGTTGATGGTAATATTCTCATTGTTGACATCCAGGAACAGCTTCATCGCCTGCGTGTCCTGAAAAAGCGTCAGCCCGACCGTGCTGGGCGCATTCGACGTGAGGGTTACGTGCTGGCCTATTGCGGAGAGGTCACCCGACATCTCAGTGCCGAAATCCTGATTGAGGATGCCGTTTCTCAGGGTGGTTGTGCTATCAGTCCAGAATGTGAGGCCATAGTTGCTCTGAATGAACCTGACGCGGCCGCTGCCGACTGTTCGCGTGTTCGAACTCGGAGCAAGCGTCCAGTTGTTCACTCCTGTAAGGGGGCCGAGCGCCAGGGTCGAGTTTCCGGCAAAGTTGCCGATTTCTCCCTGAACGGAACCACTGTCACCGGTAACGATGAGTATTCCGCCGCCATTCACCCACGTAGTAAGCGTAGCTACATCCGATACATTGAAGACTTCCGAATTAGGTATGATCAGCACTTTAAGAGTGCTGAGAGTATCGGAAGTAAGCTTCCACTCCGGGATGATCCGGTACCTGGTCACTGCAACTCGTCCAATGCCGTCGCCCAGCCCCAGATAGCCAACAGATGAGGCTGGTTGTCGATGCTGGCAAGAGTGCCGGGAGTCAAAAGCCAGTTGATGGAGGATGTGGAGCAGTAGACGCCGACATCCTCAATGGGAGTTCGTGCGCCGAACTCGGGACTTGCCTTGTCTGCGATAAACCCGAAAAAAGCCTTGTCGGCATCCGGATTACCTAACATTTCTGACGGCACGGAGTCCCCGTCGGGCTTCTGAGTCGTGTGGGTCGCCAGCATCTCGTAGTAGACTGTGTTGACCACGGGCGTGAGCGCGGACTGCGCGACGTAGCCGTCGTTATACAGCCACACATTCACAAACCGGCCCTGCGCCATTTCCCTAGCTGCCTTGTAGAAAGGAGCCACTCGACCGAACGGCGGCAGGCCTATGCCCCTGGAGCCTGCTGCAAGGTTCCAGCCAAGGGTGAGTTCGAAGCTGGCCATATCCAAAGTGCCTCGCAGCCAGCCTAACATATACGGCGAAATATCATTGCCCTGGATCAGGAAATCCGGCTGTCCTCCGGCTGCTCCGGCTGACTTTATGGCATTGTAGTAGTTTGTCAGAGCTGTAGTGCCGGATTGCCGCCTGGAAATCTTATACGCGTTCCAAACGGGATCGCTGCTCCAGGCGGTATTAGTCCATGCGGAGGATCCGAGGTCGGAACCGTTCCAGCCGTACGCGCTGCTCGCCTTGTTTTTCAAATACGTCCGAACGTCGAATGTGGAGAGGTTCGCATAGGTCTGGCCGGACGTGAGCACACCCATGCTTACGAGCTGTGAGACGGTGAAGTTGTTCTGCAGATATGTTCGGACGCCGGCAACGGACCATTTGCCGAACCCGCAGTAAACCGGGCCGCTGACAAAACTGTCCCAGGGACTCCAGTTATCGCACCACGTTCCCTGTACACCTATTTCCCCTGTGGCATACAAAGTCAGGGCATGCGCGTAGTCAGCCCAGCATGGGCAAGAGGTATCCTTGCCGTAATCCACATCGCCGGCGTAGTCGCCCGAAGAAGAGGGGACGTAAAGCAGACCGGTGTGCATCGCGCCGGGGACCTGGCAGGCGGGAGGTATCCGTAGGACACCTCAAAGGTTCCCTGAATATCGCAAGCGCATCCCGCATCATATACGAGGCTGTTTCTAGGGTCGGTCGGATCATTGTTAAGGAAGCCGGTCGCGACCGTGCCATCGGGATAAGTCATCGGCGAGCCGCTGTAAGTGGGACCGGTTCGAGTGTATGGACGAGCGAAAGCAGCGTCGTCAAACCAGGTCCACGTTCCAGCCCACTCAATTGGGTCGGTGCCGTTATATTCATTCCAAAACCAATGGTGGCAAGTGATCGGTGTAGGGGTCCCGGTTCCAATGGAGGTGATCGGATTGCTGGTAGTGCCGAAACCCTCCATGTAGCTGATGCTTTTTGTCCCGGCAGCCTCGAACGTCTGCCTGGTTGCAATGTTTGCGCTCTCGGTGGCAGTATTGTTCCACGAGAACCACAATCCCCAGCCGGGATCGGTGCCCGGACCACACATCGCCATGTTCGCGTGGTAGTCGATTGCGGTCTGAACGTTAGTAGTGCTCATGAACCGGGGAACACAGTCCCACCACGGGTTTGCGCAGGCGAACACGCTTGCTCCGAACAAGAGATCGGCTGCCACAATTGCGCAAAAAGCAATTCGATGCAACGAGCATTCAATCCGGTTCATTATTGACCCCCTCGACGAACACATCTTTATACCGCAGTTGCCACAAATCAGTCTGAAAGCCGATTGATTATCGTTCAACAGTTCCGTGCGCAAATACATGTATGCCCGTTTCGAAGTATAGCCCAGCACTTGTGGAGTGTCAATGGTCATTGTGCTGCGGATGCTTGTCGAATTCGGATGGGAATATGTTTCCGGGCGTTTTGAGTTCATCGCTGCTGGGAACTGGTACTGCGGACAGTTTACCTGTCATAACCCGTCGATTGTCGCAGGCGCGGAGGAGGAACCTCATGAAAATACAGGTCACACGGATCACACTGGTCCTGGCGCAAGTCTTCTTTGTCATACTTGCCGTAGCAGGCGCACGCTCTCCCGCAAGCGCGCATGCTGTTTTGGTCAGTTCCTCGCCGAAGGATCACGCGATCCTCAAAGCACCGCCTCAGAAAGTGATCCTTCGCTTTGACGCCCGAATCGAAAAGCCGGTATCCCAGGTAACTCTGCATACGGACAAGGGGCAGCAAGTGGCGCTGAAGACCCCAAAGGGCGGTTACAAGGCCGGCGCCGCGGACCAACTCATCGTTCCTTTGCCGCAGCTAAAGCCCGGGACCTACCAGCTCGAATACAAGGTCCTCGCCACTGACGGACACCTCACGCCTGGGGCGATCCGGTTCACTATCTCCGGAGGGAAGTCCCCGTGATCCTTCTTTCCGGCTTTCTCGATGTCCTGTTTCGCGCTTTCGTTTTCGTTGGCCTGGCGCTCAGCATCGGTGGGGTCGCGTTCTACTACCTCGTGCTCAGGCCACTAAGGATGAACTGCCGGGTCGCCGAAATCGCTTCGCGGAGATCTGCTTCCCTCGTCGTATTTGGGGCCTTTCTGGTAGCGGCATCTCAGCTTCTGACGCTGATAGTAGCGGTGTGGGCGCTGGCGGGACAGACAGGCGGGTGGCCGCTGCACGCGTTCCTTGCGACCAATTTTGCTCGGGCGGGCACAATCCATGCCGCTCTGGCTTTATGCCTGGGCTTCATTGCTCTGGGTCTTCGCCGACGCCCATCCTCGCCGGTGATCTGGGGAGCGGCCGCCGTCCTTGCGACGCTGGTTATGGTGAGCGGCGCGTGGCTTACACACGGAGCGAGCCGGCTTCAGAATGCGGCGCCGCTTATGTCTGTGACCGTGATTCACCAGTTCGCCGCGGCGGTGTGGATCGGCGGGGTCATACACCTGACGGCTCAATGGCGGTTTCTGCGCCGCTCGCCCGACGGACAGGATATATGGCCGCGCATGCTGAGCAGGTTTTCGCCTCTGGCACTGGCCTCGGTCGGGCTTTTGGTGGCCGCGGGCCTTTACCTTTATTGGCAGTACATCGGCAGCGTGGACGGGCTTGTCGGAACCGCGTATGGAACCATGCTTATCACCAAGGTCGCGCTCATGGCGAGCCTCCTCTTCCTCGGAGGGATGAACAACCTGAGCATCCGTCAATGGAAACTCGGCGGCGACCGAACCGAACTCCTGCGCCGGGTTCCCGTTTTCGCGGAGGTCGAGGCCGGCGTCGGTATCATTGTTCTGATGGCCGCCGCCGCCCTCACCGGCCAGCCTCCGGCGGTCGATGTCCCGAGCCAGTGGGCAACTCCGGCCCAAGTCCTCCACACGTTCGCTCCGAAGATGCCTCAGCTCACCCCGCCTCCTTATGCCAAGATGCTGTCCGGGGCAGGTTTATCCCTTGACTTGTTTTGGCTGCCGACTCATCTTCAGAAGATTCAAAGCGACTTCAACCACAACATCTCCGGGATTTGCGTTATACTGATCGGCCTGGGAGCGCTGCTGAACCGTGCCACCAGGGCGCGCTGGACTCGCCACTGGCCACTGCTTTTTATGCCGCTTGCTGTGTTCCTGCTGATCATCGGAGAGCCGACCGGCTGGCCGCTTGGGAATGAGGGATTCTTCAAGACCCTTATATCGCCGGAAGTGCTGACACACAGACTGGCGACACTGATTGTGATCGTTTTGGGAATGTTCGAATGGCGGGTTCAGGCCGGCGCGCTGGCGGGGACTCGCTGGCGGTATCTGTTCCCCCTCCTGTGCGGAGTTGGTGGAGCGCTGCTTCTGACCCATTCACATACGGTCTTCGCGATCACCTGGGCTTTTCTCATCGAAGTATCCCACAACGCCATGGGCGTTCTTGCGGTAATGATAGGGGCGGCGGGATGGATGGAGATGCGGATGTCCGGGCGCGAAAGCCGCATCGCCGGTCTCGTCTGGCCGGTCTGCTTAACACTTCTGGGCTTCGTGCTTCTGTTCTACCGCGAAACGTAAGAGGCGCGATTCAACCCCCGGCAGTAGCGAGACGCCGCGGCATCGAGGTGCTATAATAGCTCATCAATAACCTCAGCACGGAGTCGTCAACCAATGAAGAACGTTACTCGGACAATCCTGTTTGCGGCGCTGGCATTGTGCCTGTGTTCTATGATGTCATCCGCCGCCGGCAGCCTGGAGAAAGATTTCCAGTCTCCGCCTGCTTCCGCCCGCCCGTGGGTCTACTGGTTCTGGTCTAACGGCAACATTACCAAAGGCGGGATCAGTGCCGATTTGGAAGCCATGAAGCGCGTCGGCATCGGCGGAGCGCTTATTATGGAAGTGGACCAGGGCGCACCCGTTGGGCCGGTCGACTTTATGGGCGCGAAGTGGCGAGAATTGTTCAAGTACGCTGTTGGCGAGGCGCAGCGCCTTGGCCTCCAGATAAACATGAACGACGATGCCGGCTGGGACGGCAGTGGCGGACCGTGGATCACTCCCGACCAGGCCATGCAAAAGGTCGTTTGGAGCGAGACTGAAGTCACTGGGCCTCAGCACTTCGACGGCAAGCTGCAGCAGGCCGACGCCGTCGCAGACTACTACCACGACATCGCCGTGATGGCGTTCCCGACGCCGGGATCGTATCGCATTCCGGATATCAAGGCAAAAGCCGCTTTTGAAGTAGGCAGTGCCGGACCCGCGGACCAGAGTGCTCTGCCGCCCGAAATGGTGATTGACCGCGCGGGTGTCACGGACATCAGCGCCCGGATGGACGCGAGCGGCCACCTCCTATGGGATGTTCCGGTGGGCAAGTGGACGATTATGCGCTTCGGACACACGCTCACCGGCGCCCAGAATGCTCCCGCGCCGACTACCGGCCGCGGGCTCGAATGCGATAAACTGAGCAAGGAAGGCATCGACGCGAACTTCAACGGTATGATGGCGAAGCTGACCGCGGATGTCGGACCGGCCGTCGGAAAAACACTGGTAAGGACGCACATCGATAGTTGGGAGAACGGCTCGCAGAACTGGACAAAGCGCATGCGCGAGGAGTTCAAGCAGAGGCGAGGCTACGACATGATGCCTTATCTGCCGGTGATGTCGGGGCGTGTCGTCGGAAGCCTGGAGATCTCCGAGCGCTTCCTGTGGGACTTGCGGCGGACCGTCTCCGAACTTGTCGTCGAAAACTACGCCGGTGAAATGCAGCGTCTCGCTCACGCCCACGGACTGCAGTTTAGCTGCGAAGCTTACGGCAGCCCGTGCGACAACATGCCCTACGGCGCCATGGCTGACGAACCGATGGGAGAGTTCTGGACGGGCGGCGGATATATGGAAGCGTGCAAGGGGATGGCTTCGACCGGGCATATCTATGGCAAGAGCATCGTAGGCGCGGAAGCGTTCACGTCGAGCGACACCGAAAAGTGGCTCGATCATCCTGCAATGATAAAGACCCTTGGCGACCGTGCATTCTGCGAGGGGATACAACGCTTTGTCATCCATCGCTACGCTATGCAGCCCTGGACGGACGACCGCAAGCCGGGAATGACGATGGGGCCGTGGGGTCTGCATTACGAGCGCACGCAGACCTGGTGGGAGCTGACGAAGCCGTGGCATCGGTATCTCGCGCGCTGCCAGTACCTGCTGCGCGACGGGATGTTTGTCGCGGACATCTGCTACCTGCAGCCCGAAACCTCGCCGCAGGGACTCGGCAATCACGAGCGCCACGGTTATGATTGGGACGAATGCAACGTCGAGGCGCTGCTGACGCGCATGTCCGTGAAGAACGGCCGGCTGGTGCTGCCGAATGGCATGAGCTATCGTGTGCTTGTGCTGTCCGGTTCGCCGGAGATGACCCCGCGTCTCTTGAGCAAGATCAGAGATTTGGTGGCCCAGGGAGCAACCGTCATCGGGGGGCGTCCGCTGCGATCGCCGAGCTTGAGTGATTACCCCAATTGCGATGAGCAAGTCCGGCGCATCGGCGCTGAGCTGTGGGGTGATTGCGACGGAACGCGTGTGAAGGAACACCGCTTCGGCAAGGGCCGCGTAGTCTGGGGAATGACGCCGGAGGAAGTTCTGGCGAAATCGAATGTGGGACCTGATTTCGCCAATAGCCAGGGCTTGCACTGCATCCACAGGGCTATGGGCGATACCGATATCTACTTCGTCGCCAGTCCCCAGTCCTCCGCCCTGGCGACGACCGCTCAGTTCCGCGTCACCGGCAAGGTTCCCGAGCTGTGGTGGCCGGAAACCGGACGAATAGAACGCGCTCCGATGTATCAGAAGAGCAAGGGCGGCACTATCGTCGAACTGCGCCTGCCGCCAAGCGGCTCGGTCTTTGTTGTCTTCCGCAAGAGCGCCGTCAAGGGCCCTCTAGTCACCGGCGTGACTTGCAATGATAAGCAGGTACTCTCGACTGCGCCTACATCGCCTGCGAAGGTCACTGTGCTTAAGGCGCAGTACGGAGTGCTCAGCGACCCGGCCCGCACTCGTGACGTGCGCGAGAAAGCGCAGCGGCTGATCGATTCCGGACTGCGCAGCTTTGAGGTGACACGGATGGCGGAGGGTGAAGATCCGGCGCCATTCGTCGTGAAGACGCTCGTGCTCGATTGCATAATCGACGGCGAACGCACGTCGATTACCGAAACCGACCTGGATACCGTCAACCTGGCTTCTTCCCACGATAGAATAGTGCCACCGTGCGATCTTCGCTCTGACGCAGGGAAACTGAAGTTGACGGCATGGAGATCCGGCAAATTCAATATCGCGAATAATGCGAAGAAGCCCATCGCAGTATCCGTCCCGCAGCTTCCGTCTCCGATTGCAGTGAGCGGACCCTGGACACTAAGTGTTCCGGCTCAGGGCGGACCTGCCAAAGAGATCAAACTGGACTGCCTAACCTCGTGGCCCGCAATTCCCGACATCAAATACTTCTCCGGCACCGCGACCTACCGAACGACGTTCAACGCGCCCGCTGGTTTCATTGGAAAAAGACGCGTGGTGCGCCTGGATTTGGGAGGCGTGCAGGTTATGGCAGACGTGATATTGAACGGCAAAGACCTGGGCGTTCTATGGAAGACGCCTTTCGCGGTTAACGTCAGCGCTGCCCTCAAGCCGGGGCCGAACGTTCTCGAGGTCAAGGTTACCAACCTGTGGATCAACCGAATGATCGGTGACGAGCAGCTTCCTGACGACTGCGATCTCTACGCGGGAAGCGTTCTCAAATCATGGCCGAAGTGGCTGGAGGAAGGAAAGCGCAGCCCGACAGGCCGGACCACGTTTACGACCTGGCGAGCCTGGAAGAAAAATGATCCGCTGGTTATCTCCGGCCTGCTCGGGCCTGTAACGCTTCAAGCAGGGCAGGAGGTTACTGTACCGGATTAAGGGGGGAGCCGTGGGCATGGGCGGCATCCATGTAGGATACCTGAAGGTATAAACGGTCTTCCGGGGTGAGGATTTCCGAATCCTCGCCCCGCACTCATTCCGGATTTCCGCTCCCGGCTCCAAGTATGAGCTTCTTGATGTCTTCCGGAGACAACACTCGTCCGGCCGATACGACCTGGCCATCGATCACAAGGCCCGGCGTCACGAGGACATTGAACTTCATGATCTCCCTGATGTCCTCTATTTTTTCAATCTCGGCCTCAACTCCTGCGATCTCAACTGCCTTCTTCGCATTCTCGGCAAGTGTTTTGCACCTGGCACAGCCGGTACCAAGAATCTGGATTTTCATAACGGATCTCCGTTCATTGATTGGCTGGTCGATTGAGTCTCTGGCGGCGTGATAGCCTGCCATAAAACGAGGCGGAGGAAATAGCTCCCCCGCCTCGGTTGGCACATTATCCTTTTGGCGCGTACGTTTACGCTTTGCGTCTCTTGAGAAAGAACGCCGTCGGCAACAGCAGGCAGGCAAGGCTTACGATGCCGGACGGTTCTGGCAGGTTGTAGAAATAGGTAACCGACCCAGTAAGCTGCGCGTTGGTAACTTGGCTGGAAGTGGTGTTTCCTCCCGTATTAGCCAGTAGAGTCTGCGTGAATGTGCTGGCGCCAAGACTCGTCGAACCGGTTCCCGTGAACTCCGCAAGAACATTACCGGCCGTATATTGATCGGAAGACCTGCCGGCTTTGTTAATCAGCCCGGACGTCACGAACCCTCCACCCGAAAGATTGTAGTTGTAAGCCGTACTGATCAGGTCAATCTCGGGGACGTTGAGGTTTCCGTTTTGATCCTGGACCGTATACTGGAGCTCGGTGCTGGCGCTTCCATGGGAGCCGGTCGGCGAGCAATTGGTGATTGACAATGTCGTGCTCATAGACCCGCTCAGGTCAAGCTCAACCATTGTCAACGTTCCTGCCGAGGGGTTGAACTGCGGAAACGACAGGGACCCGTTCCAGTCGGTGAGTGTAGACGGTATCGGGGTTGTCGTGTTGAATGTCACAGAGTTAGTGGCGGCAAAGCTCGGCGCCGCGAGAAAAACTCCTATTGCCAGTAGTGCCAGAAGTTTCTTACTGATCAAATTAATCCCTCCTTCCGCTTGCGATGTGGCTTTGTGCAAATCTCGAGTATTTGGTCCCCGGGATTCTAGCTCTTCTATAGTGCTCGAATACTACCCCATATTCACGTTTTTGTAAACTGGTAAATTTGCTGGATTATCAAATCGAAACGCGCTGGGAGTACCGCTTTTGTCAGGTCCGGAGACTTCCCCTCCGGCAGGGCTGCATGAGCCGCGGACGCATTTGACAAATTGACGCTCGCACGCTAGATTATCACAGGCTGATACTCTTTAGGTTATCGAGTTCAGCGGTGCTTCTCGCCATTGAACTTCACGCAAAATGGGCATGATTTGATGGTTACCTTCTCATGCAGTCAATGACTTGAGTGATGAGGCAAGTAACGATGAACCTGCAACAAACAGGCAGCCCCGATCACCAGCGGGCACTCCCGGGATGGGTCGGATATGTAGTTGTTGTCTTTCTTGAGGTAGGACTGGATGCTCTTCTCAAGCTCGTTCATCCATATCTCCCCCTCGGAGAGTTCGCCGTTCCCTATGTCATAGTCACTATGCTGGCGGCTTACCTCTTCGGTGTGGGGCCCGCAATCTTTGCGTTCGTTATCGGGTTTATCGGCTTCGACTATTACTACACAGGGCCGGTAAGTGAGCTCTGGCCAATCGCGCGGACCGCCAGAGACTGGGCCGGCGTTATAGCATATTTTATAGGTTCGATTATTGTGGCAGTCTCGATGATACTCATAAGGAACGCGCAGCGCAGGGACGAGGAGCGCAAGCGCACACTTCAAGCTCTGGAAAAAGAAAAGGAGTTCTCCATACTTCTCCAGAGGGCGCTCCTGCCCCGGAATCTTTCAGTTGTCCCCGGTTACACGGTAGCGGTGGGATATACGCCCGCACACCCCGGGACGAAGATTGGCGGAGATTTCTACGACGTCTTTTCGGCGGGACCCGGCAGGACCGGAATCACGATAGGCGACGTGTCCGGAAAAGGTCTACAGGCGGCCTCACTTGCGGCCACGACGAGAAGCACCATCCACGCGTTCGCCCACCAAACGCAGTCCCCAGCCGAAGCTCTCAGCCAAAGCAACTCCGTGCTCTGCGGCCAATGCCAGGCGTTTGTCACCGCGTTGGTGGTTGTGCTAGACCCTTCCAGCGGCCAAATCATTTATTCCTCTGCCGGGCATCCGCCTGCAGCCATTCTGAGAGCCGATGGCAAAGTGGCTTTTCTGGAGTTGGGAAGCATTCTGCTCGGCGTCCAGGCGCCTGAGAGCTATCCTCAGTTCACCGACCGCCTTGAGACAGGTGATAAAATAGTCCTTTATACTGATGGAATAACCGAATCGCGCAGCAACGGAGACATGTTCGATCTTGAGGGTATCGAACAAGCACTGAGCGGACACGGCGATTGGAGCGCTGACGAGGTAATGAACAACTTGTTTGACGCAGCCAAGGGATGGGCGGATGGCGGGTTAAGGGACGATGCCGCCATTGTGGTGGTAGAGCGGAAGAGACCCGGGCAGGCGATAACTTGAGTTGTGAGGCAAATAACGATGAATCTGCAACAAACGGGCAACTCCGATCGGGAACGGATACTTTCCGGATGGATCGGTTATGCCGCCGTTGTCGTTCTCGAGGTAGCGCTGGACGCTTTTCTAAAGCTCATTCATCCATATCTCCCCCTCGGGGAGTATGCCATTCCCTACGTCCTCGTTATTATGCTGGCGGCCTACTTGTTCGGCGTAGGACCGGCAATCCTTGCGCTCGTTATCGGCTTCGTCGGCTTCGACTACTACTACACGGAACCGCTGTACCAGTTTTGGCCGATCGCGGTAACCCCCAGGGACTGGGCCGGCGTTGCAACTTTCTTTATAGGTTCGATTATCGTGGCAATCTCCATGATACTGATAAGAAATGCGAAGAGCAGGACTGAGCAGATTTCGGCCGTCTTGCGGGATGCCAATGAACGTTTGAACGTGCTGCTCTCCGACCTGGACGAGGAACGTAAGCGCACACTTCAAGCCCTGGAAAGAGAAAAGGAGTTTTCCGTGCTTCTTCAAAGGGCGCTCCTGCCTGGGAACCCTTCAGTTGACGCCGGTTACGCAGTGAGGGTGGGATATGCGCCTGCGTACGCCGGAACGGAGATTGGCGGAGATTTCTATGACGTTTTCTCGGCAGGACCCGGCAGGACCGGAATCTTGATAGGCGACGTGTCCGGAAAAGGTCTGCAGGCCGCATCACTTGCAGCGGCGACGCGGAGCACCATTCACGCGCTCGTCCACGAAACGCAGTCCCCCGGCCTGGCTCTTTGCCGGAGCAACTCCGTGCTTTGCTGCCAGTTCGAGGAGTTTGTAACCGCATTTCTGGTTGTCCTCGACCCTGCCAGCGGTCAATTGAACTATTCTTGTGCCGGGCATCCGCCTGCTGTTATTCTCCGAGCCGATGGCAGCGTGGTTTTTCTGGAGTTCGGAAACCTGCCGCTTGTGATCACCGAACCCCAGAGCTACACCGAATTCGCCGACCGCCTTGAGACAGGTGATAAAATAGTCCTTTATACTGATGGAATAACCGAATCGCGCAGCAACGGAGACATGTTCGATCTTGAGGGTATCGAACGAGCACTGAGCGGACACGGCGACTGGTGCGCTGACGAGGTAATGAACAAACTCTTCGACGCAGCCAAGGACTGGGCGGATGGCAAATTGAGAGACGATGCCGCAATCGTGGTGGTAGAGCGGAAGAGACCCGGGCACCCCGATGCGTAGGAACTGCTGGGCCGGATCGTGCGCTAGACGGCGGACCTCAGGAAGGAATGCTGTCCCAAGTATCCGGCAGGTTCTGAATAGAAAGCTTGGTGATTGGCTCCTTTAGTTTCTTTTCGAGAATGACCAGCGTGCCGCGCTCGTCAGTTTTAAGAAGGACTTTGTCCGCAACGTCGAGCATAACGCAGTACCCTAGTCCCAGAGATGGCTTTGTTGAGAAACCTCTGAGCAGCACTGCGCGCGGGAGAATCAGAGACTCAATTCCGGGTCCATTATCCTCAATACCAACCCATAAAGCATCGTCACAGAGCCCAGCGTAGACGTTTCCTTGCTTCCCATGCTTTAACGCGTTCGTGATTGCTTCTCCAACGCCAACCATGAACAAGCCGAGGCGATCCTCCTCAAGCCCGTGCGCGCGGCAAAACTCTTCTACTTCATGCCTGGCAATGGAAACCTGTGCCGCATCGCTTACCCCCCACACAATTTCGGAGTCCGCGAGGTATGGCGTGACATCACGTTCGTCGCAAATGCCTAGCTTGCCGTCGGTCACGCTGAGAAGGGTTTCCCGATAGAACAGGCGCTTCTGTTCTTCCATGTGCCGTTCAAGGGCGCGCCTCTCGTCCTCTGCGCGCACGCGCTCGGTGATATCGCGCACTACGGCCAGGATCATTACCTGATCGCGATATTCAAACGTGCTGAGACGGCCCTCGACCGGGAGAGTCGAACCATCCTTGCGTCGGTGGGTCGCGATAACTGTCATCGGCCCGTTTACTATGAGGCTGCGCCACATCCCGTCGAGGATGGTTTGGTCGAAGTCCGTTACTATGTCTGATACGCACAGGTTCAGTAGCTCCTCACGAGTATATCCCAGGTAGTCGCACGCAGCCTGGTTGACCTCAATGAATCGGCCATTCAAGTCGTGCAGGAAGAAGCTGTCTGCGGCGCGCTCGAAGAGGCTGCGGAAGCGTTCTTCACTCTTGCGGAGTTTCTCTTCCGCCTGCTTTCGCTCTGTGATATCACGTCCGACTGAAAGCAAGACCTGCTTTCCGTCGAGATCAAAGAGGTGGGCGCTGATTTCCGTAGGAATTTGGAGTCCGTGTTTACATACTTGCACTACGTCGAATGTGCCGTGCCCTCGCTTCAAGACATTCTTCATTATTGTCGGGAGGTTCTCAGTGGTTTCCTTCGTGTCAATGTCTTTTGGGCCCATGGTCAGTAGTTCTTCCCTACTGTAGCCAAGCCTTTTGCATGCTACGTCATTCACCTGGACGAAGTTACCAGGCACGCCGGTCTCCGATATTGCAAGCAGAAAAATAGCGTCGTTTGCGTTCTGGAAAAGCTGACGGAATCTCTGCTCACTTTCGCGGAGGGCTTCTTCGGCGTGCTTTCTGTCCGTGATGTCGGTGAGTGTGGCGAAACTCCCGATGAACTCGCCATTGCTGCCAAGGATAGGGGATGGCGAGATGAGCGCATATACTCTTTGGCCATCCTTTGCGGTCCACGTCAATTGGTAATGAAGGCGCCGACCTGCACGCCGTTCGGCAATCTCCGTACGCATTATCGCGCGATTGTCCTCGTCAAGGTACTCCAGGAGATGATGCCCCACCACCTCGTCCGGAGCATAACCCAGCATTTCCGCGAATCTTTGGTTTACGTAGGTGAACACGTAGTCTGCGTCGGTGGTGGCAAAGCCCTCGTTCATCGTCTCAATCAGGGAACGGTAGCGGCTTTCGCTCTCGCGAAGAGCTAACTCGGCCTGTTTCCGTTCTGTGATGTCTCGGTCAGTGCCTCGATAGCCCAGCAGCGTGCCGTGATCATCCAAGATCGGGACTCCGCTCGTCTCCACAATTATGAGATGGCCATCCCTATGTATGAGTGTGTTCTCAAGCAGCGTGAACGGTTTTTGCTCAATAGCGATAGCCGTGAAGGCGTCGCAGATGTGTCTTGCTTCTTCCTCGGACATGAATTCAAAAGGAGTCTTGCCGACCATGTCTTCCGGTTCATACCCCAGCAGATCGCGTATTCGTGGGCTGGCATAGGTGTAGATGCAGTTTGAGTCTACTTCCCAGAACCAGTCGCTCGTGTTCTCGACGAGGTTGCGAAACTTCTCTTCGCTTTGTCGTAATTCAGCGGCAAGTGCCTCGTCTCGTTTCCCGCTCTTTCGTATCGCACTTGCGGCAATGCCAACAACGGCTGTTCCCAAAAGAAATGCGACCAGCCCGGTCCAGTCCTCCAGCCTGGAAGCCGGAGGCCAGATTCCGTGGTAAGGGGGGAAAGAATAAGCGTAAAAAATGAAGCCCAGGACGAATGCCAGTATCGCCGGTCCCTCTCCGAACAGGTATGTAACGGCCATCATAACCAGCACGTAGGGAACCGGAAAATTGGCGAGCGGAAAAAGTGGAAGCAGCAACCACAGCCCTGCCGTCAGCGCCAGTTCCGCGATAACAGTAACTACGTACCCGACCCACCTCGGCCGCGGTCTGGTTCGGCGATCTGCACTGGCGTAGGTCATCTTCTATACCTCTCGGAAGCAAAGACTCGGACACGTCACTTGCGCTGTGCGCAGGCCCGCTTCGATACTCAACCATCTACGATTATACACATCATTATTGTGATTGCCGGTGTTTCCTTTTACAAAATATCTTTACGAACACTTCCAGCGCTTAGTCGGTCGAATCAATCTTGGTATATGTACCCACTAACGCCATTCCACCACGTATTGCATATCAGACTCAGCACTCCGGCAGGGTCTTAGCTCAGCAAGGAAAAAGCTCCAGCAGCCACTACAGTAAGTCCGGACCCGTCTCATTCACCAAACCTTGACGTTCCACGTAAAGACTCCGTAGCCATAGGCGCGGTGTGGACTGGGGTTGGTAATATAGATTGCGGGGTTAAACGAAAGCGCGGGCGTGAGAATAACGGTGACCCCCGCGGTTGCGAAGTTCGCCGCTCCGCCGAGGTAGTCCACCATAGCTTGCACGCGGGGCGTCGCCTGGTATCCCGCTCCCATGATGCCGATACAATCCGGGCTCTGCCTCTGGACACCGGCTATAACGAATCCTCTGCCCCGGTAGTAGCCGCCCTCGAGAAATGGCTGAGACTTTTGACCTCTTTCGACACCAAGCATCCCCGCAGAAAGAAGAAAGGATTTGCTCTGAACGATCCCCAACTCGGCGCCGAGAATAGTCTCGCCCGGTGAAAAGCCTCGGAACGCGGCTATCTCGAACGATTTGGTAAGCCCGAGTTCGAGTTGCAACTCCTCGGGGTTTGCGATTGCCGCATTCTGGACCTGAAGGCTTACTGACAGCACACCCTGCGGCTGAATGTCCGGCGTCACGATCTGGTTAAGTCCTTTTGTCGTCGCAGCGGCTGGCGTGCACACGAGCGTCAACAGCAGCAAGAGCGCCCAGGTATAAGCGCCATGCTTCGCCCCAACCTTGGGCGGCGCGATATGCTTTGAGTTGGTATTGAGGGCGTTCGCACTGCGGCGGACCCGGTTCTTGCTCATGGAAACATTATACCCGCCAGAGCCGGCGTGGTCGAAAACCTCTGAAATGGCCGAAGGCCGTTTTCATTCCCTTCGCGGTGAAACCCCTCGGGGCGACAGTAGTATCGCTAGATACTGCGAAAGCCCGGCAGCGTTCTTCCGCAGGAACAATGTGAGAGGTTTCATCCGCGATTCCTTCTCAGATCTCAAAATGAACGCGGACGGCAGGCGCGGAAACCGATCCTCGGGCTCGGTTGCATCCCGGGTTTACGATGAACTGGTAGTCAAATGACAACCAGACCAGCTTGGAAACGGGATGGGAGTAGTAGGTCTCGAAAACATCTTCCAGGCCGTAACTAAGTTGGCCGTCGCCCAGCTCAAAACCCGAACCTCCCGCAGCCAGATAAGCCCGATGTGACGGCGACAATCCATTGGCTGCCAGAGCCAGCCCCCATCGGTCGTCCGGACGATGCCAGCGCGCACCGGAAATCTGCGCCCCGAAGCTGATAGTGCGGTCGCACTCGGTGTAACAAAAGGACTCCGTCGCGCCATCATCCCAGCCCAATCTCCCAAAGAGCCCCGTGTTTCCATCGTCGCCAAGCGCTTGTTCGAAGTTGAGACCAAAACCGTATTTGACGGCCCCAGGGCGCTCGACCGAGGTGATGTCGGGAGTTGTTCCTGTTTGCTCTCCCAGCGCAATTGCATCCTCATAGTTGCCCATGTGCCCGAAGTTTCTGTATGCCAGCAGCCGAAGCGCGCCGGGCGTCGTTTGGCCCAGCATGCGCGGATAGAAGTCGAACTCCGCCTGATCTCCACGGTTGTGAATCAGATCACCCGCCAGAGTCGGGCCGTTGGCCGTAGTAGGCATCTCGAAAGACCCCATGCGAAAGAGCCCAACCGGGCTGCACCCATTCCGCCGCCGCTCCAATGCTGTAACCACGAGTATCCGCGTCGAAATCGTAAGCCGTATTATTGATAAATGACCAGTTCAGAAACTGAGTCCGCGTGCTGTCGGCATAGCTATTGACATCGAAGATGTCATTTGCGGCCAGTTTTCCAAAGCTGAGAACCAGGCGGTGGGTAGGACGGGTCCCGGCGATTGATTTTCGGCAGGATCTACATTTTGGATTCCCGGGCCTGTGGATACCGTCCAGCGGGCGAAGTATCTCGCGAGATACGGGCTCTCGCCGATTGCCGGGTTCCTGATGATGTCGCCGTTTGTAAACCCGGCCAGGCCGACAGTCCCGCCGATGCCCTCGCCTCGCACCATTTCGGGGTTCACATAAACCTCCATATTCCTGGTAAGCCGCGAGCCGAGATACAGGGTGTAGGTATCGGTTATCCTTGTCTCGGTTATGGATTTCAGGCTGTTGAAACCCTGATACGGACTATGGAACCGGAACAGGTTCTGGACGATAACCGTTGACTGAGCGCCCAGCTCATACCCCGGAGAACAGGGCTGAACCTGGCCACCCTCCGAGGGAACTGGGGTCGGCGTGGGCGGGTCAGTCTGCGCCTGCGATGTGTGTGCGGCAGGCAGCAAGAGCAAAATGGAAACTGCCAGCCATATATATTTGCGGCTGCCCGGCGGCGCGAACCGCTTTGAGCCGCTGTTAAGCGTATCCGCTTCGAGGCGGACCCATTCTCCGGTCATAGAAGCACTCCTCCTGGACTTGCATCGGGTACAAGCCCGACGCGCACGCATGCTCCTATGTCGCCGGTGTGGGTCCTTAGATCAAGGGGAAAGCCCGAGCAGTCGCGCAAAAAAGAAGCATCGTGTTGAGTTTGTGACCCGTGTCGTCAGGACTCGGGGGTTCGGCTTGTTTGTTATCTCCGTCGTTTATACTCAACTGGTTGCCTCCTCTTTGTTTATTGGCGCCGCTGCGGGCGGTGTGGTTAAGCGTGTAAGATTGGGTGGATGCTGAAGCCCGATGTTTCGGCACTAAGATGCCGAAACATCGGGCAGTATTTTAGTGAATGTGGTGACCGAAAAACCCCGCAAGGTCGATCACGTGGTAGCCCACGAGCAAGCCCATCACGATCAGATAGGCGCGAAGCGCAAACAGCGACCACTTGACACTGAGAGTCATGGGCATGGGACCCAGTTCCTCGGCATCGAACTTCTTCTCAGGTGTATCGTCAAGTGGATGGACCACGTAGAAGCAGCGATCGATCTTCTCGTTCTTCACCATAGTTGCCATATTAATATCCTCCGCTTTCTGCCGTTGTATCAGCGATTTGGCACATCGGCCGGTTGCGTCAGAGGCGCTTCGGGATCGGTCGAACCCGCTGCGGCCGCACAAAACACGTACGCGGACGGCCCGCAACGAGATGTCGATTGAAGAATCCGCTCAAGCGCGGACAGGGAATTCAATCACGCAAGCACCTCACCGTTTTCGGTTGGCACGCCGGGTATGAAAGACCCGCATGGGATGCTCCTATGGTGCTGGAATCAGATAGGGGGAACTAGTCCTCCAGCGGCACAGCGAAAAGGAGCATCATTTTGAGTCGTGTCAGATGTTCGTGCCCAGGGTCGTCAGGACTCGGGGGTTCCATCTGGTTGGTACTGCCATCGTTGGAACTCAACAGATTGCCTCCTCTTCTATCCAAATGCCGCCAAAGGAATGAGGCGGTAGTTATTGTGGCGCGATCAGTCCACACAGCAAAACACGGCCGGATGATGCCTGATCTTTCTAATCTATCCTATGCCGTGTCCGTGCAAGCGACCTCGCTCGCCACTGTTATATTTGTACCACAATTCAGAGCATTTGTAAATGGCCCGGAGCAAAAAATGCAGTCCAATTGCAGAAACTTTCGAGCCCCCTGCGGCAAACGAGCCTGCCCGCCCGCGATTTCACTGCTCTGCGACAGAACAAATTACCCGTGAGATGCGTAAGTACAACTGTATCATTTGGCGCTGAGTATTACCTGAGCGTTTCAATAAGTTGGTTTAGGGGATATACTTAGTATTCGTGGCGATCGATGTGTTTTCGCCTCGAATGGATGAAAATGGGACTAACTGCCATTTTCGAGATTACAGAAACTAGCATAAGCGAGGTGCCTTGTATGTATGGTTTGACCGGTCCACACCTGGTAGTGATAGCGGCGGTTGCTCTCCTGGTCTTCGGTCCTAAGAAACTTCCCGAGATAGGCAGGGCGATTGGCGAGGGACTGAGGGAACTCAGGAAAACTTCAAGAGAGATAACGCATTCGTTAGATATCGAAGATGCCGACCCGCCGGCAAAGGAACTCAGCGACGGTGTTAATAAGAGTGCCACTGGGTCCAACTCGATTCATCCGGACTCCCGGCGCGACCGAGAATAGTGCCCGCAGACCTTTTAGACCCTCAATCGTGGAGTGATGATTGCTCGCTTACTACGCTGCTTTGTAGTTCGGGCAAAGGTGTATAGCGCGCCCGGTTCTTGTAGCTGCGCAAGGATACAATTGCGAAAGCTGCAAGAACGGCCGCGGTCAGCCGTCCATGCGTATGCCGGTAGACTCTTTATTCCCTCTACAACACCGAGTGCGCCGACTGTAAAGAAGATTGCCGCGACCCCGACTCCGACAATTCGTGCACGCAGCCGCTTGATCAGTGTCCTGCCGACGCCAATCGCCAGTGCGTCCGAGAGAAGCGGACCGAGGGTTAAGCCGATCCATACAAAAAGGGGAGAGGTACTTGGTGGCAAGCGCGGCGGTAGTCAACATGGTCTTGTCACCGAACTCGGCTAAGAAGAACATTCCCGCCATGGTCCAGAAACCCAATCGGCTTTCTGCAGCTCTCGGCAATATCCCCAGTGGTGTCGTCAAGGAGCGTCCAAAACCCGAAGCCGATGAGCGCCAGCCCGGCAACAAGGCTCATCAACGCGGGTGACGCCAGCTTGCCGATAAATCCGCCCAGCATTACAGCGATAACGTGAACCGAAAGAGTGCCGACAGGTCCTGCTGCCAGCACTCGTCTCGCGCCACTGCGAGTAGAGTAACAAAAAGCCAATATCTGGGTCTTATCTCCCAGTTCTGCCGCAAAGGTAATTCCGAACGCTAATAGAAAAGCCAGCAACTTATTACTCCAAAAGAATCGCGGATAAACCCTCTCGCATTCTTCCTGCGGAAGAACGCTGTCGGGCTTTCGCAGTATCCAGCGATACTACTGTCGCCCCGAGGGGTTTCACCGCGAAAGGATGAAAATGCCTTCGGCATTTTCGAAAGAATCGCGGATGAAACCTCTCGCATTCTTCCTGCGGAAGAACGCTGTCGGTTTCACCGCGAAGGGATGAAAATGCCTTCGGCATTTTCAGAGGAGACAGTGGATAAGTTGTTTTTGGTATTCACGTTAAGCACGTTATACCCGATGGGACAAGTTTCTATCTTGCCAACGCGTATTTCTCCGAATAACGCGCCGGCATAATAAACTTATACGATAGCGGCCGCGCAGTCAAGCAGGCGGGATGCTTGCCAGACCTGCAAGGGAGTGGGTGCAAAGGCAGTTATTTTCCATGAAGCAGAGCAACTGCAAAGACTGATCGGAATAGACAAGAGGGCGTTTTGCGTTA
Organism: uncultured bacterium; assembly: GCA_963775535.1. GTDB lineage: Bacteria > Armatimonadota > UBA5829 > UBA5829 > UBA5829 > CAVZJH01. The sequence goes on from CAVZJH010000060.1 coordinate 21,402, forward strand.
AGTCTTGGTTTCGTCCCGTACGCATCACGCACGGGTGGAAGTCAGTTACCGGGAAGGTTACTCCGTTCGGCGGCGGTTTCTATCACGGCCTCTACTCTCAGGACGATGCGCGCGGAGTCCGACGAAGAGTAGTCGGTTTCGATGCGGAGATACGGGATGTGAAGCTCCTGCTCCGCCAGACGGCGAACGGAATAGGACTCGATGTCGTAGGTGACGCACGCCTGCCACACGAGGTCGATAATGCACTGCGCGCGATACTGGGCCGCGAGTGTGCGCAGTTGATCGATGCGCCCGATGTTGCGGGTCATAACCGCGCAGCGTATATGGAAGTACCTTCTCAGCGAGCGCACGGATGGGATCGCTCTCATCAAGGTCCACGTCCTCCAAAATGGGCTTCAAGCCTGTGCAGTTTTCCATGCACACGATCAAGCCGCCACTGCTTTCGATGATGTCCACGACCCGTTCGGCGCCATGCACCACCGGCACTCCCGTCAGCAGAACCCTAAGGCGTTGAGACGCCTCGCCACTGCCCGAACAACCTTCGAGGGTCACGCTCGCCTTCTCATACCGATCCAGATCAGCGGGAATGCCAGAGATGATGCTCTTGAAATCCAGGAGTTGACGTCCCGTTAGAGGAGGAGAATCGGCGCTCATCGTCTCAGCGAGCCGGCGGCGCAGTCCTCGCTCCCTGTTCATCACGGCGATCGCTTCGCGGATTGCCTCGGGGGTGATCCGAACTCCGAAGCGGCTTTCCAACTCGGCCTTGAGCTTGTGGATCTCAGCGACCCAGTGCTCGAATGCGTCGCCGTCGTCCTGCTTCTGCGGCAGTTCCATCAGGTAGATCGGCCGCCTCTCACCCATCAGCTCGAACATCTTCTTCTTGCCGTCGCAGGTGGTCTCCGCGACCACGAGATCGGCCACTCAAGAAACGGGTTCCTGCCTGTGACATGGTAGCCGAAGGTGGATTTGATGAGCGGGCAGAGGTTTGCGGGCAGGTACTGTCCTCAGCGGCAGGAATCGTCGCTGCCGAGCCGCCGCAAAGGCAGACCGGCACCCCGCCCGCCGCCATTATGAGCTCCCGCGGAGCAACTCGCACATGATGCCGACAATGGGCCTGCCGTCCGATTTGGCTTTTTGGGCATATTCCAGGCAGTTGTCGATCATGTCGTCGGACGACATAAGCAGCCCGTCCGTGTATTGCGCGGATGGTGACCCGCAGCAGCATTCGCTCATTTCTGTCCTTTCTTCCGCGTACGTGGTGTGTCAGATCTATGGAAGTTTCAGGGGCTTTTCCCCCGAACCCCTACCAAGGGCACTCTTCACTTGTGTCCGGGGGCGCGGTTATAGGGTCGATGCCGGTTACCCTGAGCAGGCCGTCGTAACTTGTGCCCATGTTCTGAATCGAGCTGATGCCCGTCACGCAGACGTAATTCCAGTCTGGGCTAACGAGAATCGTGGAGGGCGTCTGGCACATAATGTTTACCCCGTGTCCGCCGTCGATGGTGAAAGTGTGCGGGTCGACGTATGTGACTTGGCCCGCGGTTCGCACGAGAAGCCCGATGTTATTCAGCCCCGAGCCGCCCGTTGTGCCCCGCTGGCCGGCGCCGGTGGGGCCGGATCGTAGCTGAAGTCACCGCCTCTTAGCGCTGCATTGGTCAAGCCCAGGGGCGCCACGCTGCCGGAGCCCGCAGGTAAAATGCTGCTCGCTTGGATGCAACGCTCGCCTGATGGAAGCGTGTTGAGAGTGCCCGTGATACTCACTACCCCTGTTGCCACCGGCTGCCCGTTCGATTCAACCCTTATTCCCCAGGTCCGGTCAGGGCTCTCGACATAAAAACAATCGTCAAAAACTGCCGTTATCACCGCGCACGCCGCGGTCACAGGCGAGTTGTCGGAACCTGCCTTCCAGGGCTGTGTACCGGTCACTTCCGAGGACCAAAGGCTTGTGACAGTGTTCTGATCGTCGGCGTTGGCCAGAGTCACGGTTCGAACCACAAAATACAGTGGATTAGTCTCTGGAAGGCCGGTCAAGGTTTTTGAACACGCGGTCTTGTCGCTGGTCTGCCCGCAGGGAGTGTATGGGCCTCCGGGCGTTTGAGAGACAGCGACTTCGTAATACCCTGGATCCCACGTATAGAGAATCGGAGTCCAGGAAACTACCGCGCTCCCCGACGCATTACAACACACGCGTTTACCGACCACACCCTTGATCTTATGATTCTCACTTCCTCTGCTGAGCTTGTGGATCTGTTGTTGCGATGATGACTCTACTGCACTCCGGTCACTCTGCATTATATCTGTGTGGCCGGCAGGCGTCAATCTGACAGAGAGAGGAGTTCCTGCGGGAACGATCTTTTATTGTGCCGACGTGGCAATCATGCGCTGACAGGCTTCTATGGTGTTGTGGCCCTGCACGCCCCAGGTCTCGAAAAGAGTTCTTAGAATCCTTTGCCCGGCAATACAGATCCATTACTGACTCCACTCACACCGCTGTCTGTGGCAGGTCAGGGTTCTTCTCTACCAGAGTTTTCAGATCCCGCCCCAGATGGACCCAGCACCGCTAAAGCTCTCCGAGAGCACCTCTTTTGCCACCACTGATCCACGAGAGTGTCGATACGTGTAGTAGCGCAGCGCTGGTGTCGAGAAACTCCAGATGTAACCATTGACTCGCCCCCGGGCGGATATACGTCCCGGGCGGACACGGGGGTCCGCCCCGACGGTTGCAATTCGGCATCCCCGTAGGGGCAGGTCCCCGTGCCTGCCCAAATCCGAGGGATGCCCCGAATCCAATACACCGTCATTCCGCATCAGGGCGGGTATACGTCCCGGGCGGACACGGGGGTCCGCCCCTACGGTTGCAATTCGGCGTCCGCCTAGGGGCAGGTCCCTGTGCCTGCCCAAAGCCGAGGGTTGCGCCGAATCCAATACACCGTCATTTCGCATCAGGGCGGATATACGTCCCGGGCGGACACAGGGGTCCGCCCCTACGGTCGCAATTCGGCGTCCCCGTAGGGGCAGGTCCCCGTGCCCGCCCAAAATCGCAGGGAATGTCCCGAATCCAATACACCGTCATTCCGCATCAAGGGCGGATATACGTCCCGGGCACACACGGGGGTCCGCCCCTACGGTTGCAATTCGGCATCCCCGTAGGGGCAGGTCCCCGTGCCTGCCCAAAATCGCAGGGAATGCCCCGAATCCAATACACCGTCATTTCGCATCAGGGCGGATATACGTCCCGGGCGGACACAGGGGTCCGCCCCTACGGTTGCAATTCGGCATCCCCGTACGGGCAGGTCCCCGTGCCTGCCCAAAATCGAGGGATGTTCCGGATCAAATACGCCGTCTTTCACACCCGGGCGATCACGGGCGTTCACAATGAACCGGAGTCTCTGACCGAAAAACAACAATCACAGCGTCGTCCTTAAGCGCGCCGCCGGCGTGTTTCTTTGCCGCTCGCAAAACGCCGTCCGCAATCCGGTCAACAGACGTGTACGGGCTTTGCGAAGCCACGTGCTTCTTAACGCCCTCTATTCCGAAAAGATCGTGCGCACAGGGTCTTGCTTCGGTAATGCCATCCGTCACCATTACCAGAGTATCTCCCGGCTGCATTGCGCGCTCAGCCTCTTGGTATTCGTAGCCCTTATAAACGCCGAGCGCGCGTCCCTCCAGCTCGAGTTCCGTAATGCTTCCGTCCGGATGGCGTATTATAGCGGATTCATGACCGCCATTCGCATATCTAAGCCTGCCTGTTCGCGTATCAAACACTGCAAAAAAACCGGTGACCATGCTCGATTGATCGGTTTCTGTCCGGCACAGCGCATTGTTAGTCAGACTCATTACTTTCGACGGAGACGGGTCCAGGTAAGCATAGCTGCGCACGGAATGCCTGGCCGCTGCCACGCGGCTGGCGGCGGAGAGTCCCTTACCCACGACGTCACCGATGAGTATGCCTACTGCGCCTCCGTCCAGATTGAAGATGTCGTAGAAATCTCCTCCTACCTCGGCTTCCTTCAGGGCTGGTTCGTACCTCACCGCAACATCGCAGCCTGGTATATCGAAACTCGCTTCAGGGATCAACGCCCCCTGGAGCACATCCGCAATATGCCGCTCACGCTGAAGCAGTTCTTCACGCCGGCCATCGAGCTCCACCCGTTCGGTGATATCGTGCAGAACCGATAAATGACGTCCGGGCAGAATGTTGGCAATGGAATGCATCGCCACTATCTTGACGGAACCATCCGGGCGAAGAATGCGAAGCTGAGCCGACTTCCTGCCGCGCCGGAGAAACGAGGTCCACGCTTCATCCGCCTCGGAGCCTTCCTCGACAAAGTCAAGTATTCGCCGCCCCAGCAGTTTGTTTGCCGGGACACCGAATATCGACATCACCGCCGGATTGGCATCGATATAAACACCGTCATCGTTAGCCACGACTATGGCATCCTGGGTCGAATCGAAGACTGCGCGGAAGCGTGCTTCGCTGTCACGCAGATCCTGCTCTATCATCTTTCGATCTTCAATTTCTCGAACCAGTTCCTGGCTGGCCGTTTCCATATCGGCAGCGGTCGACAGCAACTCCTCATTTACTACCTGCAGTTCCTCGTTCGTTGTTTCCAACTCCTCCATGGTCGTCTGCAATTGGTCGGTGCGCTGCGCCACAAGCTCTTCCAAATGATCGCGGTAGGTCTCGAGTTCGGCTTCGGTGCGCTTGTGTTCGGTGAGATCGGTAACAACCGCCGAGATGGATTCACTCCCATCCTCCGGCATGGGGCTGACCGAGAGCTGCGTCGGCACCTCGGCACTAGATTCAGTCTTCAGGAGGACCTCGCTTTTGGCATCAGAGAGTCTTCCCTCCGCCAACAGGCTATCAAGCGTCTCGGTATCCGACACATCTACGAAGCGGTGGATGCGGAGCCTATTATCTGCTTGAGCGGGGCATTGAGCATGTTCGCAAACGTGCAATTACTGTACATAACAGGACCCGTCGGCAGTCAGCACCAACGCGCCTTCGTTCATCGCCTCGACCAGGACGCGATAGGGGCTGTCCGCGCCTTTGAGGGTAAAGACCTGGTTGCCTTGCGGGCCGGAGACGACCAGCGCGTCCACCTCACCGCTGCGGATCGCGCGAAGCGTTTCGTCGGCTTCCTCCAGCCGCGCGCGAAGTTCCTCTATCTGGGCCAGGAACTCCGGGCCATCACTGGTTTGGTCTGTCATGTTGCTTACCTCGCAGATATTCACGGTCCAACACGCCGTCATTTCACACCCGGTCGGACATACGTCCCGGGCGGCCACAGGAACCGGGCGGACACGGGGGTCCGCCCCTACGGTTGCATTGCGGGCGTCCCCGTAGGGGCAGGTCCCCGTGCCTGCCCAAAACCTAGGGGTTGCCCCGAATCCAACACGCCGTCATTTCACACCCGGGCGGACACGGGGGTCCGCCCCTACGGTTGCATTGCGGGCGTCCCCGTAGGGGCAGGTCCCCGTGCCTGCCCAAAATCGCAGGGGCGTCCCGAATCAATCGCACCGTCATTTCGCATCAGGGCGGACACGGGGGTCCGCCCCTACGGTTGCATTGCGGGCGTCCCCGTAGGGGCAGGTCCCCGTGCCTGCCCAAAATCGTAGGGGCGTCCCGAATCAATCGCGCCGTCATTTCGCATCAGGGCGGACACGGGGGTCCGCCCCTACGGTTGCATTGCGGGCGTCCGCGTAGGGGCAGGTCCCCGTGCCTGCCCAAAATCGCAGGGACGTCATGAATCAAATATGCCGTCATTTCGCATCCGGGCGGGCATACGTCCCGGGCGGACACAGGAACCGGGCGGCCACGGGGGTCCGCCCCTACATGTAACATAAATCACGTCTTCGGGCGCAGATCGAGCCCGACTATTAAACGTTCCTTGTCGGAGAGGTCCCCGATGACCTTGCGCAATGGGAGCGGCAGCTTCTTGATGAGCGTCGGGGCGGCGATGATCTGCTCCTTCGCCGCGAGCTCCGGCTGCTGATAAACGTCTATCACCTCGAGGTCATAGCGGCCTTTAAGCTCTTCCTCGCAGATCTTCTTTATATTAGCTATCGCCCGGCCGGATCTTGGCGTCGTCCCCGCGATATACAAGCGCAGCAAGTATTTTTTGCCGGCTTTGCTGAGAGCCTGCTCATATTTATCCGCACTGAGGATTTTGTCTTCGTCCATTATATTCCCTCACTCCTTGGTGGACGTCGTTACCCCGGCCTCACATCGAGTCCGACCAGCACGCGTTCGGTGTCGGAGAGGTCTCCGATGATCTTCTTCACGGGCTCCGGAAGCCTGCGGACAAGAGTCGGCACGGCTATTATTTGGTCGCCTTCGGCAAGCTGCGGGTTCTGCATAAGATCAATGATCTCTATGCTGTACCGACCACACAGATGCTCCTCACAAATCTTCTTGAGATTCGCGAACGCGGCTATTGACTTCGCCGTCTGCCCGGCCACATATAACCGCAATATCCACTTCTCATCTGTCGCCGCGGGGCACTGGCCCGGCGTGTTGTCTTTATCCGTCATTTCTTCCCTCGTTTACTGCTTCCTTTGGGGGCCGGCGCGTCCGCCCCGCGAAGCTTCGCCATCCTGGTTTCCTCTTCGGCCAGGATCGAGGTTCTCATGCATTCCTCGTCCATCATCAGCTTAAGCTCTTCCTCAGCGACTTCCACATCGGCTTGCAGCACTTCCATTTGTGCCTGCGAGGCCTGGCGCCTGCGCTCCACTTCTCGCTTTTTGCGCTCGATCTCCTGCTGTCGCAGTACCGCGTCGGCCTTTTCCCTGGCCTCCTGCGCCACGCGAGCCGTGCCCGTCAGCACGCCGGCGGCACCGGTGTAGACATCGACCAATTCAATGCCGTGATCGGTCATCATAAACTCGCGCAGTTGGTTGGAGTGCTCCATGCCCCTTGACTTCAGGATGTGGAGTTCCCGGTTTCGCTCGCCCCCGTGCTCCACGTCCCTGAGAACAATCCACGTGTCCATCAGCGAGGACGTGCCCACCTCGGTATGTTCGAGGTTGTCCGCGCCGGTAGTAAGGCTGGTGAACATAGTGGTGACATGATCGGTCTTCAGGTAGTCCACAAGCCTGGTCAGCATGGACTTGACCTCGTTGACGTTACCCACCGAGACCATATTTGAAATTGGATCCACCACCATAACAGCCGGCTTGAAATCGGCCACGATCCTGGTTGTCTCCGCAAGGTGCGTCTCCAGGCCGGTTGCCGTGGGCCGCGAGGCATGAAACACCAGAATGCCTTTTTTCACGTGCGGCCGAAGATCGAGGCCGATGGATTTCATGTTGCGCATTATCTGGCTCGGCGACTCCTCGAACGCGAAATACAGGCAGCGTTCACCACGCCTGCAGGCCGCGTCCACGAAGCTCGCGGCCAGGCTCGATTTGCCGGTGCCCGCTGTGCCCGAGATCAGAATGCTGCTGCCCCGGTAATAGCCCTGTGGACCGAACATATTGTCCAGGCGTTCGATACCGGTCGAAACCCGCTCGGTCAATGCTTCGTGCTGCAGACCGAGGGAGGTGATGGCCAAAACCGTGAGCCCCGTGTTTTCGATGAGGAAGGGGTAACCGTTAGTGCCGTGCTGCGAGCCGCGATACTTGAGAATGCGCAGCCGGCGGGTGGAGATCTGTTCGACGACTCGGTTGTCGAGGACTATGACACAGTCGGCGACGTATTCCTCCAGGCCGTACTTTGTCAGGGAGCTGTCTCCCCGCTCGCCTGTAATGATTGCCGTCAGCCCGCGGTTCTTCAGCCACATAAACAGGCGGCGCAGCTCGGCGCGGAGAATGCCCGTGTTGGAGAGACCGCCGAATAAGGCCTCCAGGGTATCCAGGACCACCCGCTTGGCGCCAATGGAATCGACTGCATGCGCCAGGCGGATAAACAGCCCCTCGAGGTCGTATTCGCCGGTCTCTTCTATCTCGGATCGTTCGATGTGGACGTGGTCTATGTGCAGCTTCTTCTGGGCGACAAGCCCATTGAGGTCGTAGCCCCTGGAGGCGAAGTTGGCGGCGAGGTCCTTGGCTGTCTCTTCGAAAGCGAGGTATACGCCCGGCTCGCCGAACTCGGTCGCGCCGCGCACAAGGAACTCCATTGCGAGCATTGTCTTGCCTGAGCCCGCGTTGCCTACAACGAGCGTGGGACGCCCTTCCGGCAGCCCTCCGAAGGTGACCTCATCGAGGCCGCGAATGCCGGTAGCGGTCTTGCGCAGAGGTTCGAGATGTGGGCTTTCCTTCATGGTTTCACTCCTTTGAAAATAACGCTGTTATTTTTCATCCCTTCGCGGTGAAACCCCTCGGGGCGACAGTAGTATCGCCAGATACTGCGAAAGCCCGACGGTGACTCGCCGCAGGCGCAGTCGCGAAAGGTTTCATCAGCGATTCCTCAGCAATATCCTGCCTTATGTCTGTAATGCTTGAGATTTGCCTTAAGAGTTGTTCACTTATTGCGTATATGAGCCCTGGCGCGCGTCTCGTTTCCCCTCTTTATGTTGTTCTAAGCGAGACGCTCCATTGTGATTATACACTCACATGTCCACATGTGCAATATTTCGCCAGATATTTTCACGCGCAAGCTTGTTGCAAGTGGCCGCAGCAAGAGAGTTCGGTTCGGTCCGGGTTGGGAAACCCCAAAAGAGCGCAAGGAGACGCCCGGCCATCACGGATCGTTACCACGTGTCCGGCAGGGGGATCGCGCCGAGTTGCTTGGCCGCAGGGTGAAGTTTCATTTCGATGGCGACCGTCGTGCCGACGGGACCCGTAGCCAGGTATATTTGATCGGCAATCGAGATCATCGCCTTGTAGCCCATGCCCAGCGATATGGCGGTTGTATAGCCCCTCTTCAGCGCCACGTCCGGGAGGTTGATCGCCTGCATACCCGGCCCGCCGTCAGTCACCATTACAAGAAGAGCTCCGTCACGGTGGCAGATTGAGACTTTTCCCCCGTTGGCGTGTTTGATCGCATTTGTAGCGGCCTCTCCGGCGCACAGGACCAGGTCATACACCCTGGCGTGATCCATGCCCTCGGACTCGGCAATCTCCGCGATGATACGGCGGAGCGCGCTCAGGTCCTCCCCGCGTGTGACCTCACAGGTGGTTATCGGCAATCCGCCAAACTTCTCTATTTCGCCGTGATCACAGATGATCAGCTTGCCTTCGGTTGCCGCCTCTATCGTCTTGCGGTAAAAGTCCCTTTTTTGAAGATCCAGTTCTTTCTCCCGGCGCTCTGCCGTTTTTCGTTCGGAAACGTCGCGCACAATAGCGAGCAGCACGGGACCACCGTCGACACTGTAGCGGTCCAGACTGACCTCAACATCAAACTCCGAACCGTCGAGCCTGGAGTGGCGCCACTCGAACCTCTGAGGCAGGCCGCTGAAGACCTCCTCGAACTTCTGGGCTGCTTTTTCCGTCGAGGCCTGCCCATCGGGTTGTATGGCGGGTGAGAACCGAAGGGGGGCCCTGTCCGACCAGATCTTCTTTTTGTGGCATGCGAACATTTTAAGGGCTGCCTTATTGCAGTCTATAAACTGCTCTCCGCGCATGATGAAAACAGCGTCTTGACTCGACTCGAAGAGCGTCCGATACCGTGTCTCGTTTTCCTGGAGGGCCTGCTGATCGCGTATGCGGGGAGTTATATCGAGCCCCACGCTCAGGATTTCCGTTATGGCCCCCTGCTCATCGAAGACCGGCTTGTTCGTCCACGCGATCCAGGCCCGCTCACCGTTCTTGCGCACGTTCTCATTGACGTTGGTCCCGTGGTATCCGGATGCGCGGTTATTTCCGCAATCATCGCCTGGAGATCGCGGCCGGATGTCTCTGTCTCAGGCACTATGGTCCCCATCACGCTGCGGCCCAGTATCTCTTCCTGCGCGTAACCGAAAAAGCTCTGGGCGAACTCGTTGAAAAAACGGACGCTGCCGTCGCGTCCCCAACGCAGGATGATGCTGTTGGCGTTCTGAACGAGCTCTCTGTATTTCTCCTCGGAGAGGCGCAGGGAATCTTCCGCCTGCCTGCGCTGGGTGATGTCGTTTACGATAGACAAGACGAGGGGCTGTCCTTAAGATTGACAAGCGCGGTTGAAACAACCGCGCACCTGGTCTCGCCTTTACGCGTTCTCACGAGGAGCTCGAACTCGTCGAGCCTGCCCCTGGTGCGCCCAATCTCTTCGAGGATCGAGGTTTGCGTGGCTTGATCCGATAATGCCCAGGTCGACAGGGGTGCGTCCGATGGCTTCCTCCCGGGGCACGCCCACGATCCTCACGAACCGCTCGTTCCATGTCCACAAACTCGCCGGAGAGGTTGTTGAGCGTCACGGAGAACGGGCTATTCTCGAACATCGTGCGGTACAGGGCTTCGCGGTCCTGCAGTTGTTCTTCGGCGTTCTTGTGCTCGGTAATATCCTCATAAATGCCCATCGTTCCAATGATCCTGCCACCACTGTCCTTTAGAGGAACTTCGCTTTTTCGCACGTAGAGCGCACGGCCGTCGGCTACAGTGAGTGGCTCTTCACAGCCGAGTTTGGGCTCACCTGTGCTCATGATGGTGAGATCATCACTGCGGTGTATGTCGGCCTGTTCTTTCCAGGGCATGTCGTAATCGGTCTTCCCTGCAATGTCGTCTGAGGAAGACAAGCCCGCGTCCGCGGCAAAGAGGTGGTTGCACCCGAGGTAGAACGATTCTCTGTCCTTCCAAAAGACGCGAGTCGGTATGGTATCGAGGAGCAGCTTCAACATCCACGATGGCTCTTCTTGAGGCGATTGTTGATCCACGTTAGTGATCTCTCCGAGGCAACTGCAGGCCGTCGAGCTCACGCGGCTCCCGGCTCTGCTATGGGACTACAGCCAAACGTTCAATTGTGTTGTTACCCACTTGCGCTGCAATATCCACTCTTGGCTCGATTCAGAGAGTTCAGTTTTGCGCGGCACGCTTCGCGTGAAAACGACGGCATCAAATCCAGTCATTCCGAGCGAAGCCGGGGAATCTGCTTTGAACCAGACGTCTCCTCTGAAAATGCCGAAGGCATTTTCATCCCTTCGCGGTGAAGCCGACAGCGCTCTTCCGAAGGAAGAATGCGAGAGGCTTCATCCGCGATTCCTTCGAAATGACAGTATTGGCATGCTCATTTTGAAAGACCATTTGGCATGTTTTTTCAGTTGGGCTTGTACAGCAGCCAGGTTTCCGCGATACCCGGCGTTGCGGGGATCGAGCTGGACCGCCTTGGCAAAGTACCGGACGGCCTCTGCCCAGTTTGCCTGCCGAGCATACGCGACTCCCAGGTCGTTGTTGAACTGGAGGTCATTAGGAAACACCTTGACCGCGTTCACGAGGTAAGGTATCGCCTCCGAGAACGTCCCCGTCTCGACAAGAAGCGCGCCGAGGTTAAACTGCGGGTACAGATAATCCGGCCTGATTCGCATCGCTTCTCTGCACTGAGCAATGGCGTCCTGTTTTCTCCCGGCGTCTTTGAACGCGATGCCCAGGCTGTTGTGGGCCATAAAATTGTCTTTGTCGACGGCTATGGAATGCTCGAAGAGGGTGATGCTGTTCTGCCAATAACCGACCTGATCGTATGCGGTCCCGGCAAGAACGGCAGCGATTGCACACCCCGCAACACAGGCCCCGACGGGGAAACGAGCATCGTCGCCCGAGGGCTTGACAATAAGCGCCAGCAGATCGGGAATTCCCCAGATGATAATGATGAAGGGCCCGATTAGCGGGACATAAGAATAACGGTCCGCCATCGCCTGTATTCCGACCTGCACCAGCCCGATCACAGGCACCAGGGTTATCACGTACCACAGCCAACCCACCAATATATAGGGACGACTCCGCGCGGCTCTAAGCGCAAGCGCCGTCGCGCAGACCAGGAAAAGCACCGATCCCGCTACCTGCCATGCGGGAAGAGAGGTCCCGGGGTGCGGATAAGGAAACGCCAGGTTGGCGGGCCACAGCATCTTTGTGATGTAGCTGACGTATGCGACAACCGCGTTTGCCGCGCGAACGCCAATGGAGTAGATACTGAGCTGGGCGACCGCTCCTCCGGCGCGCTGAGCCCAGTAGGTCAGGGCGCATTGAACCCAGGGCGAGCGCCGCAAACGGCACTTTCTCCCAAATCAACCGCCGGCCGCCCTTATCACCGAGCGCGGCGAATCGACCCAGTGGCCAGATGTCCAGCAGCAGCATCGTCACCGGCAGGCTCACGAGCATCGGCTTTGCCATCAGCCCGAGGACAAAGGCCGCAATGACCAGAAGATATTTGCCCAGCGACTCTCTCTTGACGTAGGCCACATAAGCAAGCAGCGTCAGCATCCATAAAAACGTGCTCAGAACATCCTTGCGCTCAGCCACCCAGGCGACCGATTCCACGTGCAGCGGGTGAATCGCGAAGAGCAGGGCAACCGCCGCGCTTCGCCATGTAAACCCTGTCATCCACCTCAACAAATAAAACAGCACCAGCGCGCTCAGCACGTGAAAGAGCACATTCACGAGGTGGTGGCCCAACGGATGCGGCCCGAACAGACTCCAGTCCAGCATGTGAGACATCCAGGTCAACGGATGCCAGTTGCTTTGATAGGAGGATGTGAACGCCCAGCGGATGCTTTGAGAGGTGAGTCCCGAATGCACGTGCGGGTTGCGAACGACGTAGTCCGGGTCATCGCAATTGATAAAACTCGCCAGGCGGACCGGCGAGTAAACGATCAGCGTGATTGCGACCATCAGCAGCGATATCAGGTAATGAAGCCGCCTGTTCTCCGGAGATTTCACCGGGCTTTTAGCTGTGCTTTGAACCTTTCGGTTGGTCCGCTTCAAAACGATCCTCCTGTTATCGGGGGCAAAGCCCCTGCCTGTTAGGTCCTGCGCCTCTCGCGCTGCGCGGTTGCAAGGTTTCTGCGAAAGCCGGGGTTGTCCGGGTCGAGTTCCACCGCACGTTTGAAGTATTTTATCGCATCGCGAACGCGTCCCTTTTGAGCATACGCGAACCCCAGGTCGTTGTTGACTTCCGCACTGCCGGGTATATATTTGATAGCATTCAGGATGTAGGGCAGCCCCTGTTCGGGTTTCCCGGATTCCGTGAGAATCAGCCCGAGATTGGACTGGGCGTATGGGTAGTCCGGCTTGATGCGCATCGCTTCCCTGTACTGAGCGATGGCGTCGTCAGTCCTCCCAACCTCTCGATAGGCAGAGCCCAGGTTGTTGTAGGCGAGGTAGTTGTCTTTCACAACAGCCAGCGAGTGCTCGAAAAGGGTGATGCTGTTCTGCCAGTAACCGACCTGGTAATACGTGCTCATCGCGAGAGCGGCTGCCATGATGGCGGCCGCGGCATAGACCAGATGCGAAGTATGCGCGCTCCTGCCCGCGGGCTTGGCGATGACGGCCAGCAGATCGGGGACGCCCCAGGCTATGATGATGAAAAGCCCCGTGAGCGGCACATATGTGTAACGATCCGCCATTGCCTGCAGCCCGACCTGCACCAGCCCGATCACAGGCACCAGGGTTATCAGATACCAAAGCCAGCCCACCAATATATATGGACGCTTTCGTCTAGCCAGGACCGCTAGCGCCGATACGCATATCAGGAAAAACGCTGAGCCGGCTACCTGCCACGTGGGCAGACTCGCCTGGGGGTGAGGATAAAGCATTGCAAGAGAGTTCGTGTGAACCATCTTCACGATATAGCTGACGCAGGTTACTACAGCATTTGAGGCGCGGATGCCAAGCGGGTATCTGCTGAGTTCGACGACGGCTCCCCCGCTGCGCTGCGCGAAGTAGGTTACAACGCACGAGCCCGCGGCGAGCGCCGCGAACGGCACTTTCTCCCAAATCAGCCGCCGGCCGCCCTTATCACCGGGTGCGGCAAATCGACCCAGGGGCCAGATGTCCAGCAGCAGCATCGTCACGGGCAGGCTCACGAGCATCGGCTTTGCCATCAGCCCGAGGACAAAGGCCGCTGACCAGAAGATATTTGCCCATCGACGGTCTTTTGACGTAGGCCACGTACCCAGCAGCGTCAGCATCCAGAAGAACGTGCTCAGAGCATCCTTGCGCTCAGCCACCCAGGCGACCGACTCCACGTGCAGCGGGTGAATCGCAAAGAGCAGGGCGACCGCCGCGCTTCGCCAGGTAAACCCGGTTATCCACCTCAACACATAAAAAAGCAGGAGCGTGCTGAGCACGTGAAAGAGCACGTTCACGAGGTGGTAGCCCAACGGTGTCGCCCGGCTGAACAAACGACAGTCCAGCATGTACAGATCCCACGTCAGCGGATGCCAGTTGCTCGCGGAGAACGACGTCATCGCCCAGCGAATGCCCTGCAGTGTCAATCCCTGTGTGTATGTGAGGGTTCTTGACGATGTAGGTTTCGTCATCGCAGTCTATGAAGCCCGCTCGCAATATCGGCGAATAGACAGCTAGAGTGACTGCGACCATCAGCATCGAGATCAGATAATGAAGCCGCCCGTTTTCCGAGGTTTTCTTCGACGACCTGTACCGCCTGCTCGTAGTCCGCCTTTACTGCCTGTTGTCCTCGATGTTCATATAACTTTGTCGTGCCTTCTGCGCCTTTGCCTGGCTCTCCCATACCGGCATATGCCTGAGAGAGATTGATGTAACAACTGCGCGTGAGTTCGAGCAGTTCGCGCTCTTCCTGGGAACTCAGCGTACCGGTGGCGCGCTGCATGTCCAGAATTTTCCGCTCGTTCGAGCGCCAGCGCTCGAGCCGTCCGTGGCGTGAACGAACTCATTCACAGCCGCCCGATAGCTTCTTTGGGCGAGGTATTTCTGACCAAAGTATGCGTGGGCCCAGGCGTATCTTGTGTCCACAATCTCCGGAGCGCCTTTGACCTGTTCGTAGTCGCTGTCTTCGATCTTCAGAAGCCGGCGAAGAAGCCGACTCGAAGTCCGCTTTGTCGCCGATCGCCTGATAGGCCTGCGAGAGTCGATAATACGACTGAGCTCGAGTTCGGGTTGCAGATGAGAGACTTTCGGAAATGAGCGATTGCGGGAAGGTGTAGTCGCCTCTCGATGGTGCTCGAATCATCCCCACGCGTACCAATTGGTCCCGTCTTTGGGCGCAAGCCGGACGGCGGTCGCGATCTCACGGATGCCTTTATTGGGGCCGGAGTCCGTCAACACCAGAAACTTGCCCAACTCCCGATGATACATCGGATTAAGCGGCGAGACCCTGGAGCAAGCGCATAGCCACCGAGGGTCTGTCCAACGTTATCCGGCTTCATCGGCTGGAATCCGTCGGGAGCCAGGAATCTCCCCAGTCCAAACGAGGCCGCCAACAGCGCAAAGGCGGCACAAACAGCGGTAACTGCAACTTTGCGACCCTGCACGCTGAAACAATTTGGTCGGCTGCTCTCGACTGAGCCACACACTCCGGCGAATGCCCCCAGAAAGGCAGCGCGATTCCCATTACATACCAGTCGGAATCGACCATATTTCGCACCACCGAACCGATGAGCGCGGCGAACACGGCGCAGTTCATCAGTCGCCAGGCGCCGGCAGGCACCAGGTCTTCCCCAGGGTAATCCCCTGATCCTGAGCCGCGACTTTGCCGGGAGTGGCGCGTGTTCTTTTTACAATCCGTGCCGCCGAACGACACCCGACTGCCAGAAGAAGCGCGACAAACACCGCCAAGCGCAGGCAATCCGCTTTCCGCCGCAATCTGAAGGAAGCGACTGGTGTGCAAACTTGGTGGGACCGGCGATTGTGTATCGCGGATATGCTGTGTCGAAGGCTCCGGGCCCCACGCCCCACGGGATTGCGCTTATCATTCCCAGAGAGTGGCTCGCCATGTAGTAGATTCTGAAGAGCGTGGAGTGCACCTGGGGAGCCGCCAGCCTCCGCCGCTACTGAACAAAGACCTGAACTGAACCAAGAACAGGCGCATA
>CAVZJH010000061.1:0-9774 GCA_963775535.1 uncultured bacterium
ATGCTGGTGACACCCGTAAGTGAGCTGAGCGCGAGGGTCGAGTTGGCCAAAGTCGCCGCTCTCTCCCTATGGGAACCGCTGTCACCAGTGACAATGAGGATGCCGCCGCCATTCACCCAAGTGGAAATCGTGGTTACATCCGATGCATTGAAGACTGATGAGTCGGGAATGATCAGCACTTTGAAAGCGCTGAGGCATCAGAAGTAAGCTTCCACTCCGGGATGATCCTGTACCGGGGACTGCAGCTCGTCCAGTGCCGTCGCCCAGCCCCAGATAGCGTACAGATGCGGTTGAGCGTTGAAGTTGATGACGCCACCCGGCGCCCACTGCCAGAGAATTGAGGAAGTCGAACAGTAGATGCCGACATCCCCAATGGGAACCCGAGCGCCGATCTCGGGACTAACCTCATTCGCAATGAATCCGAAGAAAGCCCCATCGGCAGAAAGGTTCCCAACCATGCGAACAGGACCGTCCTCCGGGCTGGGTTTCTGAGTGGTGTGCGCCCGCAGTATATCGTAGTAGAGTGCATTGACCACAGGCGTGAGCGCGGACTGAGAAACATAGTCATCGTTGTAGAGCCAGATGTTAGAAAATCGGCCCTGTGTCAGCTCTCTCGCTGCCTGACAGAAAGGAGCAAGCCGGCCGAACGGAGGCAGGCCTATACCATAGGGACTGCGGCAAGACTCCAGTCGAGGCTGCACTCGAAGCTCGCCTGATCCAGGCTTCCGCGAACCGACCCAACATGCACCTATCGATATCGTTACCCTGCATTAGGTAGTTGGGCTGTCCTCCCGCTAGTGCTCCGGCCTTGACTGCATTGTAATAATTGGTTATGCCCGTGGTGCCCGCCTGCCGCTTATAGATCTTGTAAGCGGTCCAGGTCGCATCGTTCATTCAAGCGGGTGACCATTCCAGGACGCAGAAGTGAGACTCGAGCGATTCCAGCCGTAAGAGCTGCTGGCCTTGTTCTTCAAATACGTCCGGATGTCGAAAGACGGCAGGTTCGCATAGGTCTGGCCCGTTGTCAACACGCCCATAGTTATGAGCTGCGCAACCGTAAAGTTATTCTGGAGGTATGTCGGAAACCCCGCAACAGACCATTTGCCGAACCCGCTTTGAACCGCCCCGCCCTCGTAGAAGCTATTCCATGAGCTGACATTATCGCACCATGTCCCGTCGGCAGCCGACGTCGCGCAGGCAAACATGGTCGATGCGCGAATGTAATCAGCCCAACACGGGCAGGCCGCGTCCTTAGAAAATGCCGGGTTGCTCATATATTGGCTTGCGGTAGGGATGTAGACCATTCCCGTGGTTATATTTGGAGGGGACACGTATCCGTAATCCTCGATCCAGAGATTGCCGAAAATGTCAGCCGCGCATCCTGCGTCGTAGACCTCGCTGTTCCTTGGGTCCGCGGGGTTGTTGTTGAGAAAGCCGGTGGCTACTGTGCCATTCGGGTAGGTCATCGGCGAGCCCCCGTAAGTCGGACCGGTCCGGGTCAGCGGGCGACACCAGGAGGCATCGTCAAACCACGTCCACGCTCCAGCCCACTCAATCTGATCAGTGCCATTGTAGTCGTTCCAACTCCAACAACTATTAGTTTGGGTTGCAGGCACGGTATTCGGGTTAATGGACACGAGCGGAGCGGTAGCAGTGCCGAAGCCCTCAGTATAGCTCAGGCTCTTGGCGCCAACAGCCGCGAAAGCCGCATGATCGGCTAAGTCACTGGACGTTCCGTCGGACGTAAACCACGGCCCCCAGCCAGGGTCTGTCCCCGCGCCGCACATCACCATGTTGGCATGATAATTGATCGCGGTTTGCACGACACTGGTACTGACGTACCTCGGTAGACAGTCCCACCACGGATTTGGCGTCGCGATAGCACATATCCCTGAGATAGCGCAGAGTGCGACGATTGCCGCCAATACGACACAAAGCTTGCCTGAATCGATTCGATACGTTAAACGATCCTCTCTCTTCATACCTTACCCCTTTTCATCATAGGCCACAGTGCGGACACCTCTCGCTCGTGCGAAGGCTGACTTGCCGTAGCTCTTCATTGCGGGCGACCAGTCGATTTCACGATCGCATTATTAAATAATAGATGGCTGGGCAGCAATATAGCTGCCAATCTCGTTATTTAATGCGGAGGTTCAAAGCGAAGAGGACTCAACGGCATCACCCTGACGTCGTCGCAATTGCAGCCTGCTTTTGGCGGGCGACAAGAGCGCCAACATCCAAACTGAACAACCGCGCCGGCGTCCGTCCGGCGGCAAGTCGTTCGTCCCCCCTGCGTAATCCCAATCCCCCCGGGCAATTCATGCCCAAACGGGACAAGCCGTAGCTTTCCCAAATAAATATGGGCTTGTACGCAGTATATCCCGACTTTAGCGAACTGTCAACGGCATTCAACCATGAAAAATCGTAGTCGCGTTACTATCTCAATCATGGCAGTACGATGCATCACAACCACAGTTCGTGGTAATCCCGCATGTCTCATCACTGTCCGATAGCAAGCGCACCGGTGATTACTTCTGTTCAGTGTCCGGCCAGGAAACCACGAACTCGACGATGAGGGAAAACGTGCCGGCCACGGTGTTACAAAACTTGAGCCCGTGGCATTCGCAAATCTCCACGGGCTCAAGTGCGGCTTATCCTCAAAGGGCAGATCCGTTATCCGCAGCCTGCGGCTGCCTTATATCCGTTCACGCCGCCAGCGCTTGCTCGTTTCGTCGATTGATCGCTTCCGAATAAAGTGATTCGTACTGCTTTGCGCAGCGTTTGGTAGAAAAGTCACTCTTCATGGCGTTCGCGACTACCTTCTGCCGGTTATCGGCGTTCTCAAAACTATCCAGCGCCCTGTTAACGGCCATCGACAGCGACTTCGCATCATATTTCTCGAACACGAATCCGTTGCCACAGCCTTTGATCGGGTCAAACTCGCTGATAGTGTCCGCAAGTCCGCCGGTGCGGCGAACGATCGGCACGCAGCCATATCTAACGGCGATCATCTGGCCCAACCCGCACGGCTCAAATCGCGATGGCATAAGGAAAAAATCGCTTCCCGCGTAGATCTTCTGAGCCAGCGTCGCGTCGAAGCCAATCGTCACATTGACCATCTGCGGGTACTTGCCTGCCTGTCCGGTGAAATACTTTTCGTAGGACGGATCGCCGCTTCCGAGGATCACGAGCTGAACGTCACGCTCCAACAGGTTGGTCATTGCCTTCTTCAAGATATCGAGTCCCTTTTGATCGGTGAGACGCGTGACCATGCCTATCACAGCAGCGTTCTTCCGAACCGGCAGACCCAATTCCTTCTGCAGCGCGGCCTTGCACTTGGCCTTGCCGTCCATGCTGGTGCGCTTGTAGTTGCACTTAATGCCGGGGTCCTTTGCCGGATCGAAGAGCGTGTAATCAATCCCGTTAATAATGCCGCGAAGCTTATCCTGCGAAGCAATATATCGAAGGAATCCATCAAGTCCGCAGCCGTATTCCTCAGTCTGAATCTCATCAGCATAGCTCTTAGAGACGGTGTTCGCCATGTCCGCGTAGACCAGCCCAGCCTTGAGGAAATTAACCTTGCCGTAGCACTCGAGCTTATCCATAGTGAATAATTCCGACCCCAGCCCAGCCTGAGCGAGAATGTCGTAACCAAACTCGCCCTGAAATGCAAGATTGTGGACGGTTGCCACGGTCGCAATGTGATTGAGGTCTGCGTCGTGTGCGTAGCGCGTGTTCAGATATACGGGCAGGAAACCGGTGTGCCAGTCGTTGACATGTAATCACATCCGGAATCCAGCGCGGCTCGTTGAACTTGAGCATCTCGAGCACCGCCCCGGCAAAGAACGCATATGGCTCCCAGCCCGACGAGTAAATCTTCTTCGACTCGGTGGCTTCTCGGAAATACTCCGGGCTTCCCACCAGATAAACCGGCACCTTGTCGAGCATAGTCGTCTTGATAAACGCGTGTTTGGTCGAGCCATCGCCCCACCCCACAGGTATATCGTCAACCACCGGCCTGACGTTGTATCTGGCATTACCCTCCACCATTGGGTACGAAGGCATGGCCACCCGAACGTCGTGCCCGAGCCTCATCAACTCTTTCGGCAGTGCGCCGGCGACATCGGCAAGTCCCCCTACCTTGGCAAACGGCGATACTTCAGCGCTCACAATAAGAATCTTCAAGCGAGGTTTCTCCTTTGAACTGTCATTGTACGGCGTAATAGATCATCTCTGTGCGAAATCGAGTGCCGGCCCAACCTTCAGCAACAAACAGGCACAGGTCGGCATCTGATTATGCATAGCAAGTTCCTGGAAAATTATCGGCAGAAAGAGGACCGGGGGTTAGTATCCCAAGGCCGGGGACATTCCACAAGAGGCAACAGGATTCTTACCACCACGGCGCGAATGGGACAGTGGAGGGCGAACCGTCATGAATGCTGTGTATGTCGTTATCTCAATAGCCGGCATAAACCTGGCTGTATGGTCTCTATTGTTCGCGCGTCTGCGCAGAAAAACTGAACAGACGATAGACGAAGTGCGCCGGTCAGGAGAAGACCTTGTTATTCCACCTGTCAGTGCTAACTACCAGGGCTGGACTAAACGCTATGGCTTCGCGAAAACTCTGGGCAGACTAGCTCTCACCAACAACAGAATCATATTCAAGAAGCCTTTGGGAAGTGATATCGTTATTCCACTGCACGAAGTTGCTGAGGTGTCTGATACCGCTCACCTTGGGCGGAGGAGCCACACATTTGGCAATTACCTCTGCATCAAACTGCGGGATGGCACTGAGGTATTGTTCCTGGTGAACGACCAGGCGAGGTGGATAGGCCAAATCAGAACGAGAATTGGTTAGGTGTATGCTCCAGCCGGCGGATGCGGATAATCAGTGGGCAAGCATAGGGCGTATAGTTGAATGCATTGTATCCAACCGCATCAAAGCGTCAACCATCAGCCTCTTCTGAGAGTGATATACACGATCTCAGGTGGGCAAAGGAGCCTGATGTGTATTCGGCTGGTGCCTACACCGCGGTTTACGAACAGCGCGCTGCGCCCCGCGTCGAAACCGAGTCTGCGCGTGAGGTCGGCGGACGTGTAAAGACCGTCGTTGAGGCTCTTGTTCTCGCGCATGTGTGTCCAGAGGGCGCCAAGACCCGGGATTCGGACCTGCCCGCCGTGCGTGTGGCCTGCAAGAACCAGGTCCGCGCCGTGTTTGAGACCGTCCGGGGTCGTTGACGGACAATGCGTAAGCAATATGATGAAGTCGTTCATGTCCACGCCATCGAACGCGGCATCGGTATCCGCCAGGTGAGAATAAGCGTCGTCTACTCCGGCAAGGGTTATGTGCTGATCCTCCCGCGTTATCGTCGTCGAGGAATTGATCAGCATTTTGAGTCCCTCGAAGGACAGCGCGTTGATAAGCGTCTGCGAGTCCAGCCAGGGCTTGTGCTCCGAGTTGCCGAGCACAAGGTATATGAGACCGCGGTGGTCGATCGCTGAGCACACCCGTCGAAATATATCCGACGCGCGTGGCTCGGCGGTAACATCGCCTGTGATCAGGCAGACATCGACCGGCCGCCTGGACACGATCTCCATCGTGCGTTTTTCGAGGAACCCGAGCTTGGTTATGTGCAGGTCCGAGAGGTGGAGCAGGGTGAATCCGTCAAATGCGGGCGGCAGGTTCGGAAAAGTGAGCTCAAACTCTTTAACCTGAATTCTGAACGGCTCCACCAGCGTCATATAACCCAGCAGCCCGCCGACAACACCCGAACCCGCGATAAGTATCGTGTTAGTATCCAAGTCTAAGCGCAAACTTCCTCAAATCGATCATCAGCTTTATACTACCATGTTCGAGGACGATGTTGATAACCTAGTTGGCCGTCGAACGCACTCGATAAATCAACGCCAGCTTAACCCTATACGTCAGCCGTCTTTCTGATGGTAACGTGATTCTCCACGTGCCTCACGCCGGAGACGCCTTTTGCGATTTCCTCCGCCAACTGTTTCTGTTCCTCGGTTGCAACACAGCCAACGAGCACAACGTGTCTCTCACAGACTTCCACGTCTATGCACTCGCTGCAAATACGGCTGTCTTTTCTGAAATGATCTCTCACCGCTTCGGCGAGGACGCCATTCTGAAGAGCCATTGTGAACCCCTCCCTCACATCGCTCATACTAATTTTACCCGTGCAAGGCGCTCGGCAATTCCTGTTCCATATCGCGACTGATGAAGGTGGACAATATCAGACCAGATGAGCGGGCTGACTTACGGCCTGCGGATCATCTGCTTGAGTTCGGTTACGTTGCCTGCGTTGGCAACCGCTTCCGCCTCAGCGATTACCCCTGCCTTAAAGTATCTATCCAAGCACTGGTTCATGGTCTGCATTCCCCAGAAACCGCCTTCAGCGATGGCCTGATGCATCTGGCTGGACCGGCCATCCTCAAGGAGTTTGCTCACGGTAGGGTTCGCCATCATGATCTCGATGGAGGCTATGCGTCCGGGGTGATCCTGCTCTCGGAATCAGCTTCTGTGAAACAACACCCTTAAGCGACACGGACAATCGCATACATACCATCGGCTTGTCATGCGGGGGGAACATATTCATGATACGGTCCAGGGTTTCGGCAGCGCTGCAGGTGTGGACCGTGGAGAAGACCAGGTGGCCGGTTTCAGCGGCGGCCAGAGCGACGTTCATCGTTTCCACATCGCGCATTTCACCTATCAGAATCACGTCCGGGCTCTGGCGCACGACGGATTTGAGCGCGTCAGTAAATGAATCGGTATCGATGCCGATTTCTCGCTGATTCACGATCGCCTTTTTGTCCTGGTGGATAAACTCGAGCGGGTCCTCGACTGTCACTATGTTGCAGCGCCGATTACAATTGATTAAGTCGATAATGGCTGCGAGCGTGGTAGATTTGCCGCTGCCGGTCGGCCCGGTTACCAGGACGAGTCCCTGGCGCAATCTCCCGAAATCACTAACTACCGGCGGCATGCCCAATTCTTCGAGCGTATAGACTTTCAGTGGGATAATCCTAAGGACCACCCCGATCGTTCCGCGCTGATGATATATGTTGGCCCTGAACCTCGCGAGGTCCTCGATTGTGAAGGCGAGGTCCAGTCTCATGCTTGCGCTCGAACCTTCCGATCTGCTCGTTGGTCATAACGCCGTATGCGAGCGCCTCGCAATCTTCAGCGGAAAGCGTGGGAGACTCGTCGACATTGCTGATCTTGCCGTCGACGCGCATCATCGGAGGTGAGCCGACCTTAAGAAAAATATCGGAGGCTTTGACTGCGGCAGCCCTTGCTGCGATTTCCTTTAGGTCCATTTATTTCTCCTGCAAACACGTGGAAGTGAAGCAACAATTTAATAACCGCTTCCACCGTTTTCAAACATTGGGCGCTGCCCCTGTACAACGAACTCACGTCAAACGCGACACACCGGGCCTTGTGCCTCAGACGCGCTTGCGTGATGTTCGAACGGCAACCACGTACACAAGAACCGCTCCAACCATCGCGATCCCCAGGATCAGCATTAAGCGCGCTCCCCTCGGCATCCCGGGGCGACGTTGACCAGCAGGTCTCTTTTGCAGGTCAAGCCGGTCAAAGCTGTTGTCCTTCACCAGCACGTGTGGTACTGGGTACGAGTTTCCCGGTCGGCCCAAAGTAATCTTAACATACTGATCCTCAAAGTCCTGTATGCCGCGGAATGCAAGCTTGGGACCCATGAGATAGTAGTTCACCTGGATTATCTTGAACCTCTTCAAAGCCGAAACAAACTGTTCCACCGGCAAGGTCCCTTCGCGGGCGTTGACCAGCGGTGCAGTATCGAACGCGACACTTGTCGTTGGTGTGGAACCCGGAGTCCTGTCCGCCTGAGTAGTCACAACCTCGTTGCGAACCATCCACGAGGTCAATTTGACCAGGTTGTCGACATCCTCTTGAGCGTCCTCCCTGGAAACCGCGGTAGTGTAGTTGACGGAAACGCGATCGAATGACCCCAACCCGTCAAGGACTTGCACCAAAACATCGGGATACTGGTTCGATGGGGTCGGTCTGACATTCCCCGCACCAAAAACGCTGGCTGACAAGCACATAAAAAGTGATGTAACGACCAGCGTACGCCCGAGAAAACCGCGTATTGCAAGGGGTAAAGCGTGCAATCTACTAACGCCGAGCAGATGTATCAAATCAATAGCCTGCAGGTGGATAAAATAGGAAGGTGGTGGAGCTGAGGGGACTCGAACCCCTGACATCTACACTGCCAGTGTAGTGTTCTCCCAGCTGAACTACAGCCCCACGCCAGTTTACTAACGCATTATATCACTTGCCGGAGATAATGGCAACTACAGCCCAAGCCTGCGGGTAGCGATTCAGCCAGGCGGATAGAGAGGCGATGGGTAGACTCCAGAAGAATACAATGACGCCGCTTGCGACGGCGATAGCCGCGGCGCTTGCCGGTCCCGGGGAAGGCAGCGCTTCCGGGGGTGCTTCGGGTCTCGAATACATCGCGACCAGCACGCGCAGGTAATCGAATGCGGAGATGCCGCTGTTGACAACGCCTACTATCAGCAGCCACCACAGCCCCGCCTGCGCCGCGGCGGAAAAGATGTAAAACTGGCGATGAAGCCCGCCGTGAGCAAAAATGCGGTCAAAGACAGAAGAGCGAGCGACATTACCCCGGCCAGGATCGGATGCAGTGTAGGACAGTCCTCGGTATTCGGAAATATTCTCCACGTCTCCCATCTCGCGTGAGCCGGACAGAGCCGCGACAACGCCGAACGCCGCAATGGTCGTGGCGAAATAGAGAGACGAGGTAGAAAGCGAACGATGATTCTCCTCGTGGGCCGCCCGAAAGCAGCGGTATCAACAAGTAGCCGATGTGCGCTATCGATGAATATGCCGGAAGGCGCTTGAGGTTTGTCTGCATCAGGGCAAGCAGATTCCCGACAAACATTGTGGCCGTCGCGAGAACCGCGATAACCAGAAATGCCGTAGGGTTCGCCTGCAGCTTGCCAATTGTAACGAGCCTCAGAAGCGGCGCGAACATTGCCCCTTTCAGAACCGGTAGCGTAATCGTAGCGCGGTAAGATCGGGGCTGGTGACCCCTGGTCTACATCCGGCGACCACATATGGAATGGCACAATCGCCAGTTTGAACCCGAATCCGACCAATACCGGCGCCAACCCACCCCCAAAGTGATCGACGGCTTTGACGCGATGACAGGCCCGAGAGGGAACGAAAGTCGAGCAATCCGGTGTCGGCGTACACCAACGTTATGCCAGAAGAGCAGAAACGCCGATGACGAGGCTGCAAGGACCAGGTATTTTATGGCGGCTTCCAGCGAAGGCCTATAGCGCCGCGTGTATCCGATCAACCCGTAAAGAGCGACGCTGAGGGTTTCCAGGCCCAAAAACAGTGAAGCTTGAAGTGAACGCTGGCTGCGATTACCGCCATTCCCAGCACAGCAAGCATCACAAGAATGTAGTATGCCGAAGAGTTCTTCTAATGTGACTTCAGATAGTCTCGGCTCAGGAGCACAACCAGAAAAGCGCCGGCTATTATGACCCTATGAAAAACAGCGAATAACGGTCTACGATGACCAGCGCAGCAACCGACCTGGGGACGTACGGCGCCACAACAAACACCGCTGCAAACGCTACCGCAAGGCTGAGCAGGCAAATATCAAACGCCGCCAAATGGCTCCGCCAGAACGCGACGATCGTCATCGGCACCACGACAGCGTACACGGTAATAAGAAGACCGCCGGC
>CAVZJH010000062.1:0-13895 GCA_963775535.1 uncultured bacterium
GTGGTTGGGGGGCCATAATCAGAACTACGCCATAACGTCACCATAGGCCCGGCGTATCGGGAATTTTATTCCCGATACGTGCTCGGTTTCGGGAACAAGCTTCCCGAAACACCGGTGTGCAGGCTTCTAGTAATGGACCGTTAGCGATGATCGGTACGAAACTCGATCACCGATCAGTTATGACTTACACTGCACCTATCCTCTTCAAGGCTAAGGGTTGACTTGCACGACGTCAGTGCTCCTGCGAGTCAGGATCTCGCTCGCAACGTGGTTAGCCGGGGTCTTGAAGCACGAACTGATGCCCTCAACGGTGATGAAGTTACCCGCCGTGTACCCAACGGATTACATATCACTCTTATGCCCACGTTGTTCACCGCGCCTGTCTGAGTGCCGTCGGAACTACCCGACCCATCATCGATGTAAAGATATCCGCTGCCGATCTGGGTCACCATGCCCCATACCCTGACGAACAGCCCGACATTGTTCAGCCCGAACCCGCCCACCACTCCCTGCTGGCCCGCGTCCGTGCCGGAGTTGTAGAACCACGAAGCACCGCCCAGCCAGCGGTTGTTTATCCCCACGGGTTGGGTTGTTGAATTGCCATCCGGGAGCGCGAGTGTCGCCTGAAGATAGCGTTCACCGGTGCTTGTCGTTTGCATGGTCCCCGCGGAGTTGGCAGCGACGCCGTCCGAAATCGTCGTCCCGGTGGCACTGACCAGAAGGCCGATCTGCCGAGAACTCTCCTCAACGTAGAAGCTGTTCGCAAACCCCGCGGTTACACTCTTGCCTATTATCGCAACGGCGGTTCCGTCCGGCGCCTGCTTTGCCTGTTCCAGACTCATGCACGGGGCTACCGCCAGCAACGCTGGGTTGCTCGTTACGGACCCGCACAGCGTGCTGACCGTCACCGTGTATGATCCGCTATCAGAAGCAGCAGCCGAGGCAATGGAGAAGCAGCTATTCGTCGCGCCGGGGATGCTCACGTTATTCTTCGCCCACTGGTAGCTGAGCGGAGACGCCGAAGAGGCCGCTACACACATAGTCACGACTTGATTGGTGCAGGCAACCTGGCTGGCTGGCTGAACGTCAATCGTCGGATCAGCGCCGACTGTGAACCCTCCGGTTACCGTTACGGACTGACCGTCCGGATTGGTCAGAACAATGTCACGCGTGCCATACGAGGCGTTGGCAGCAATATTGAATGCCACCGTCACACTTGTGGGATTGTTGTAGGTGACGACATATCCACTTATTCCGTTAACACTGCCGCCGTTTAACATAACACTCAGCCGGTCGGCATAGCCCGACCCCGGGTCATAGAAACCAGCCCCGGTAAGCTGGAGAATTACGCCATTTTCGCCCGGACAGCCCATCCCACTGGGATTATTAAGCGTCGGCGGCGGTGCCGACAGGCTCGCCACCCACGTGCCCCAGATATTCGACCCGATGCTGGAGGCGTATTCCTGGATTGTCCACATCGTCAGATCGTCATTCGGATCTAAACTGGTATAGCTGTAATCACCCCATCGGTTGCGGCCTGCGTCGTCGAGGCGCTGGTAGGCCGCCTGCCCTGCTTGGAGCAAGGTCGGTGCGCTCATAGTGCCGGTCGGATCGGAAGCGAGGCGTCCACTCGCATAACCTCCGACGAACTCGAGTACTCGCGCAGCCGGAAAAACCCATCGCTGCGTCCCCTCGGCCGTTCACCATAACCGATGGGTAGAAGTAAAACCTGGGGTTACTTGCGGCGGTATCGTAAACCCGCCCGCTCTGGATCAAGCTCGCGCTGGATGTGCTTACGTTTAGTTCCAGCCATTCGCACCCCGTTCGGTCAGCGCCTGTGCTGCCTCCGGAGCTGTTCACCCCAACGTGCCTGGCGGTCCACAAGTGACCATCGCGGATTACAGCGTGGTATATCCTGTCGTCACCCACGTCTATGCTGGTCGAGCTGCCGCTTGCCGGCACGTCGAGCGGCATAGCGTAGGCCGGTGTTGTCACTGTGAAAGGTGTTACTGAGGGTCGGCGTTCCACCAGACCAGACGACCGTGCGGTACACGACGTCCGCGGTGTCGTTATTGGATGAGCTGACAATCCACGCCATGCCCGATGAAGCCACTGGGTCCTGGTTATGAGCCGGCTGTGGCGACGCATACATGTCCGTGATCATTGTCCACTGACTCAATGTGCCCATGCTTGGCGCGGCGGCAATCAGCGGGGCTTTAGGTGTAGCGGCGATTTCTGGCGTAATCCGAGCCGGACGACGGAAATATGTGCATTCCGAAGTAGACGCCGTTGTCATCTATTCCGAGGGTATCGAAATCCGTGAAGTAGCTTATGCCCCCGGAAGTTCGCATCCCCACTTTCACGGGATACTTATCCCAGGTTCCGGTGGGATCGGATGTCCTCGACACCGCCAGAAGCATATTATTGTCAACCTGGTTTGTTCCCAACTCCAGGCAGGTGGCGAACCATCTGCCGCTGCGAAGATCGAAAAGGATACGCGGGTCCGTTGTGCCGCCGCGTGGGTAGGTAGTTCCCCCTGACGAGAAAGTAAAGAAACTATCCAATGTAACGACGCTTAGCCGCGTACCGGCTCTGCTGTAGACCACCAATGCTCCGTTAATCATTTCCACAAAATGGTTCGGACCTATCGCGCCGCATGGTGTCGGGAGGGATGAATCCGGTGCTGAGGATATTGAATTCGTCCTGGAGGTTAAAGCCGATGAACGCCGTGCCTATGCTTTGTGCGCTCTCCACAACTGGCATAATCGACGACTCAGACGCTGCCGTTGTCGGCGCGGCCATGCCGCGCGAGACGGAATGCGCTTGGGCGCGACGCTCAGTGCCGCAGGCGCCGACAGCAGCCCGGCCGCGATCTGGTCGCGGATCGCTTGGTCCCTGGCAGCCATCTGCGAAAGCGTCTCCGTGAACGGGGCAATCGAGGTGGATATGATCTCCCCCTGGTACCGGCGTCCAGTGATACGGACGACCACGCACTAAGTGCAAGACATAACAATATTGCTAATATGATGGGCATCGCGCGCATAAAACATTCCCTCCAAATGAAGCAGGCTGCCGGGGTCTTCCTTGACGCAGTCTACCTGACCGGCACACGGATCATTTCTCTGAGTATACCTGGCATGGGTGGGTGTCAAACTCTGGCAGGGACTTGCCGGGTCTGCCTGACCGGCTCGGAGGACGCTGAAAGCTACAGCCCTTTCAGACGATCCACGGCTTCGGCAAGGTTGACTCCGCTCGAAAGCACCGGCGCAAAAATATCCCCAAGTCTTTCAAGCCTGCTCCGGATCGTACGCATGTTAAAGACCCTGGAGTCGAGGCCACTTTCGACCTCCTCCCAGAGAAGTGGCGTCGAGACAGTCGCGCCGGGTCTTGGCCTCACACAGTAGGCTGCCGCGAGGGTCGCGCCACGCCGGTTCTGCAGAAAGTCAATATATACTCTGTGCTGCCGTTTCGAGGGACTGCGCGCAACGCTGGTAAACGACGGGATTTGCCTGTGCGCCGTTATAGCCACGATCTGAGAGAATGTTCTTGACTGGTCGAGGCTGTACCGCGCCGCCAGAGGCACGTAGATATGCAGGCCGCTGGCTCCTGATGTCTTGCAGTACGAATCCACGCCTATCTTCACCAGTATCTGATGCACCGTGCGGGCCGTATCAACCACCCTGTCGAACTCGACGTCCTCGGGGTCCAGATCGATCACCATGTAGTCCGGCTTCTCCAGCGCGCCGATCCGAGACGTCCACGGATTGAGCTCGATGCACCCCAGATTAGCAAGGTAGACCAAGGTGGCCTCGTCCTGGCAGAGAAGGTAGTTGGTCGATTCCTCCGAGTCTGAAGAACTGATTCTGACTGTGTTGACCCAATCAGGGGCATCCGTGATGTCCTTGTGGAAGAAGCTATCGCCATAAATGCCGTTTGGATGGCGGTTAAGAGACTCGGGGCGGTCGCGCAGATGTGGGAGTATTAGGTTCGCAATGTCCCGGTAATAGGAGATCAGATCACCTTTCGTCAGACCGTCCTCCGGCCAATAGAGCTTGTTCGGATTCGTCAACTTAACCGGGCGTCCCGCTATTGTTACCGTGCGTGAATCAGGTTCGTCAGGGCGCACTGACGCTGGACAGGTTCCCGGTGTCTCACGCCTTACCGCTTGGGCCACCTTGTCCTGCCGAATGCCCTTGACGACAGGATGGCGCATCATTGCGCTCTCTGTCCATCCCGAAAACTGTATCTCGCACACCACTCGCGGTTCGATCCAGTGGGCAGGGCGTTCGCCTTTGGACACTAAACGAAAGGGCATCGGTCGATTACCAGGGGCTGGAGCGTGGCAGCAATCTCGCTCAGTTCGCTGTCGCTGATACCACTGCCCGCGTGTCCGACGTATTCCAGTCCCCGCGCGGTGAAAATCCCCAGGATCAGAGACCCAAACCATTTTCTCCCGCCGCGCCCCTCGGTGAAGCCTCCGATCACCGCTTCCTGCCGCATGGTGCTCCTGATCTTCAGCCAGTCCCGGCTGCGCTCCCCCCACCCTGTAGGTGCTCTGGCTCGCTTTGCCATGACACCCTCGAGTCCGCGCAAGGCCACTTCACGAAAAAGCCCTGTGCCGTTGGCCTCGATGTGGCTGCTGAACCTCACGTGGTCCAATTGCGGAAGAGCGGCCTGCAGTATTTCCTTTCGCCGCACTAACGGCAGCGAGATCGAGTGAGTGCCCCTCCAGGTAAAGCAGGTCGAAGACATAGTACACCAGCGTGCCGCCCCGCTGGTGCGGTAATTCTGCAGCAGGTTGAACCGTGCTGCCGAGGTGTCGTCAACCACCACTATCTCGCCATCGAGGACCGCCTGCATGTCCAGCTTAGCCAGGGCGTCAGCGACTGGAGCAAACCTCTCAGTGAACGATTGGCCGCTCCGGGAATAGAGCCGGACCGCGCCTTGGTCAACTTCCGCAATAGCGCGGTACCCATCCCACTTGATTTCGAAGAGCCAGTTCGGGTCATCAAAAGCCGATTCCACAAGACAGGCGAGCATTGGCTTCACTTCGTGCGGCATCTCAGCCACAGGGGCATCGCTGAAATCCACGCGGCTGAGGCGACTCCGCTGGGTCTCCGGCGCACCGCGTCCGATCTTACTCGAACGTGCGCCCAGTGGCTACCGATTGCTCCTGATCGAGACTGTCCGCCTCTAGTGCGAACTCGTCGCGCCCTTTCATTAGAAGCCACGCGTTCTCTTCCTTGTTCTTTAGCTTTACAAGTGAGAAATGACCCTTGAGCTTCTGTCCGTGGAGGACCACGTCGAGGTGACCGGCCTCCAGTTCCCTCGTTACAGCGTGTTCCGCATCCTCATCCGGCTTTATATTGGCTGGTTCGTATTCACCCCGGTCCCAGAGCATCACTGTGCCGGCCCCATAGTGGCCTACCGGGATCACACCCTCAAATGAGGCGTAATCCAGAGGATGATCCTCCACCATCATTGCGAGCCGCTTTTCGCCGTAGACCATGGAAGGCCCCTTCGGCACAGCCCAGCTCTTCAGGACACCCTGGAGTTGCAGCCGAAGATCGTAGTGCAGGTGAGTCGCCTGGTGCTTCTGGACGATGAATGTCAATTTGGCCGATGCCCCGTGTATCCCGGGAGGAGGCTCGGGCGTTCGGGTAAAGTCTCGCTTGTCGGCGTATTTTCGAAGGCTCACTTTGCAGTCCCCGGAATCCGGCGCAGGCTAGGCCGCTTTCACCGGCTCCCGTTCCAGGCTCTTCTTGAGCATTTCCATCAGGTCCGCGACCGGCGTAGGCTCCGGCTCCGTCCCCTCCTCGACCTGCACCCGACCTTCTGCCTTTTGCGCGATGAGCTGATTGATTTGCTCAACGTAGGGATCGTGGTAACTATCGGGCTGGAAGTCCGTGGTCAGCTTCTCGATGAGGGTATCAGCCAGACTAAGCTGCTGCTCATCCAGCGTTGCGTCTTCCGGCAACTTCAGGTCCACCGGCTCGCGGATCTCTTCATTGTATCGCAGTTGGTTCAGAACCAGGAGCTTCCCTTTGGCTTTGACCGCCCCTATGTGTTCTCTATTGCGGAATACTTACCGAACAATGGCCGTCCGGTTCGTTCGTCTTAGGGCTTCCGTGAGCAGCGCGTACGCCTTGGCCGCCCCCTTGTCAGGCTCGAGGTAGTATGGCCGGTCAAAGTAGATGCTATCAACCTGGCTCGCGTCCACGAAACCCATGACGTCGATGGTCTTCGATCTTGCCTTGTTGATGCCGGCCAGCTCATCATTCTCCAATATCACGTAGCGGCCGTCCTCGTATTGCGTCCCGCGGACAATTTCGTCTTCCGGAACCTCGATGCCCTCCTGTTTGCACGTTTTCGCGTACCTGATTCTGGAGAAGTCCTTTCGGTGGAGCAGGTCCAAGTCAGGCCCTGTCTCCGACGTAGCACTGTACAACCTCACAGGTATGTTAACCAGCCCAAAACTCAACGAGCCGGACCACATCGGTCGGCATGATTACCTCCTGATAAAGCGCCGCAGGGACCAAATAGTTATAAAGTTGACTGCCAACCACCTCGATGGTGATGCACACCTGTTGATGTACTACCCCCCGGTTTTGACCCCAAAACGCTGTCCAATACGCGCGTGTCACGCCACAGAGATCATTCTGTAATAAGAGTAGTTCGAGCCGGACGCGGACAAGAGCAACTTCAACACGGAGAAGGTCCGATAAAACTCCAGTGCGGCCCACGGTAAGAGTAAAGCAGTCTTGGAACTTTTGACCTGTTGTCCTTCTAGCAAGAATAGCAGCCAGCGAGAAACGGAGCTTGACCGTGCCTGTCTGCTAAAGCTATACTAAATCTATTGGTTGCGTCTTTTGTTGTACATAAGAAGAGCAACGAGGTGACATATCGTGGGAAGAACTGCTCTGGCAATAGTCGCTTTTTTTCTGATCTCTGGCTCGTGCCCGGCGGATGCAAGTATCTGGGCGGTACTCATCGGCGTTAACGGCTACGAGAACGCAGCACAGCTTCCGTACTGCGGTAACGACGTCTCCCGTTTTCGAGACATTCTCCTAAACGCAGGAGCAGCCGATGACCGAGTGCTCCTGATGACTGATAGTGCCACCATTAAGAGCCAAATTCCGACTTACACAAACATGCTGAAAATGATGAGGATGTGGTTTACCGACAGGCAGATCGAGCCCGACGACGTTTTCTACTTCTACTTCTCAGGTCACGGAGTGCGGACCGGAGATAAGGACTATCTTCATGCCCTTGGATGCGCTTCCCTCGGATATCGCCGAGACAGGATATCCAGCAGAGAAGCTCTACTTGCTGGCGCGCGAGTGCAGGGCGTCGAAGGTAGTGCTGATCCTTGATGCTTGCAGAAGTCTGATTGGCGGAAAGGGCGACACTGGAGAAGGCAGCAAGTTTGGGGCAGACCTGAAACGCTTAACCATGGAAGGAATGGGCGACGTGTCTTCCAAGGCGATCATCACCATTCGGTCCTGCTCTCCTGAAGAGGTAAGTTGGGACATGCCCGAGAAATCGCAGAGCGTTTTTTCGTACTATTTCGAAGAAAGTCTTGCGACAGGATCTCAGAGAAAGCTAAGTGAACTTTCAGCCTATCTAGCCGAGAAAGTCCCGGCGTGGGTCCTCAAGGAAGGCAAACCGACATCCCAGACCCCGAATGTAGAAGCAAGTGCCCCGCAGTGGGAGGATTTCCCGCTGCTTCCCGGCGGGGCGATCAAGCCGCCATCGCCAGACGTTCCTGTCCCTGTTCGCCCCAGCGAGGCAGTGACAGTCACGCCGGCAATCGCCCAAGCTTATGTAGTCAGGCCTATGGATCGTCTGGGCGACTTTGCGACTCGTTACGAAATCGCTGCCGCCATCGTCGACACGTTCCGGATGTCCGATAGTTCGGCATCCGCCGATACTTCGCCTTGGTCAGATGTTCCAACCGGCCATTGGGCTTTGAAAGCCATAAACACGCTGCAGAGAGCGGGAGTATTGATAGGTTACCCCGATGGCACTTTCGCCGGGAAAGGGACTATGACTCGTGCCGAGTGGGCTGTTCTTCTGACCAGAGTGCTGCCCATGCTTCATGGGCAGGGGACCATCCCTCCACTGGTTGGACAGTTTGAGGACCTTAGTACAGACCACTGGGCCTATGATTCAATCCGGTGTCTCGGACAGGTTTTCCAGGGCTACGTGCCGACATTTCGCTGTAATGAGAGACTGCGCCGCAGCGAAATGGAGCAGCATCTAAAAAAACTAGTTGAGTTTGTGAATGCGCCTGCCGGCGGCAATAAGTAGCGACGTGCCAGCAAAGATCAGCGACCCAACCCGTGTCGCCTCGAATGTGGAAGCAACATGAGTTGGAGTCGCGCGCTTGGTATGTGCTTCATTTCAGGCTGTTCGCGGGCTTCTTAGACGCACTGCTATGTTCAGCCAGCCTCTGGTAGACAACCTCAGCCAGAGAAAAAAGACAGATAGCCAAGCTGGTCGCGAACGCAATGGTACAACCCCTGCAGTAGCAAGAGAGACTCGACGTGCGCCGAGGTGCTCCAGTAGTGGTCGTAGTCGCCATTAGCCCAGGCCATTAGCTTTTCGTTGCTGAGCCTTCGGTCTTCTGGGCGAATGTTTTGTCGAAACAGACCGGCCACGTAAACCATTGCAGGGCGATTTGGCGGCGTGTAGGCGAAGACTAGATCATATCTTGCAAACAGACTAGCTTCGAAGAATATTGCAGAAGAGTACAGCGGTCACAACAGCTTGTTTTATCCATCCCGCACTGAACTGCTCATCTTTCTGTTTGCCCTTGTTGATCTGCAGGGCCCTGGCATAGACGAACATGATCGCCACCAGCACGGCCGCCTCGGCTGCATGATTGGGAACGCATCGTCGACGAGTTCCCCAGCAGGAGGGGCCATTTCTTTCATGAAGCCCTCAAATAGACCGAAGAAACTTACCACGGTTACAGCAACAGCCGAAATCACCCCCCATGTTCCCATAAGCCATTTTCTGCCTACTGATTCACGGTCGAACCCATCAGGGACTTTTGATCCCTTGGGTTCGGAAGTGGGCCCACTTGCGTTACCTCCCAGTGAAGTTGCTGACATTTGCTCCTCCAATTCTCCTAGGGCACAAACAGATCGATCTGCTGAGTTTGTCCCGGATCTCTTAGTCCAATCGGGATATTTTCCAGAACTCCAAGTTTTGAGTTAGTTGCGTCGCCAATGCGAACCGCCCAAAAGAACCACGAAGGACCTGGAAGCACGTCTCCAACGGCATCCGGCGAGGGCTGAACAAGGCACGACTTACCCTCGCAGTGCTTGTTATCCGCCCATTCCGCACCGGAGCAGCATCTGACCCGGTACCCGTTCAGCTGTTTGCGAATCGCGTTCTTCGCATCGCTCGTGCTAAAGACCCTGGCCCTCACACGTTGAGTCGCGGGCCTCGGCGGCACCTCCGAAAATCTCTTGCCTCCCCTTGCTTCCTCATCGAAGCAGTTGGCTGCGATCGCTGTGCTCTTTTTTAGCTCATCCATTACCCGCGTGTCTTTCTGGGACGCTGTGCCTATCTGCCGGATACGATCAGCCACCTTGCTGGCCAATGTGTACTGGCTCTGAGCGTAGGCAAGTTCTGTGTGGTCGTGTGGCAACACCTTGGTGCGTAAATCATTCTCGATGACATTGCAATGTTCGCCTAAGCCACTCAGGCTCTCAAATGCGGACTTCTGATCGCTTGACTTCAATGCCATATATGCCGATGAGAACTCCGCGATTGATTTTAACAGTGACGCTCGTTCGGCAGGGTAAAGATCCACTACTGCAATGTAACCTTGTGCCTGCAAGTTGGACGCCACCCGTCCGGGCACCAGTTCCGGCAGCCGGAGCTTGGTGCCCTCACCTACCTCGGCGAGGTCGCGGATTTCGGGATTGTGCAGATAAACCAACTCGTATGAATCTCCGTCAGGATGAATCCCTCGCGCTGCCAATAGATCTGGTATATGCCTCGCCTGATCGGCAGTTAGAACTATTTCGTAATAGCAAACATACGTATCGTCCGTGAGGAGCACCGCGGATCCCGAAGACTGATTCACCATCTTCAGGCCGGCTCCCCCCGGAAGCCCGACCGTCGTTATTTGACTCTCAGTTTTGCTGCTTGTTTGGCTCCAAGTGATAGTGCCGCAGCACATTACAATGAGGAAGCAAGACAATGCAGAGAATGGCAATATCTGATTTAGTCATGGGAGGACACTCCTTCCTTCAAGACACATCCTCGCCCGAAACCCGATTTGCTGAATGGATCAGCATCTGCGCCACTCATCTTTGGCGAGCTTCATTCGCCTGCATTCCAGTGCCTGTGAATGCGGGCATTTTCAGACATCTCTGTGTTTCGTGTGCCAAGAGCCTTAACTGTCTGGACAATGGCTCGTCGCGACTTGACGGGCAAAGACACGATCTGGCGCTCTGGAAGACTTTGTATGCAGCTTCTTGGGCCGTGTTCGTCAGAGAAATCTGACTCTACAATATTATAGCCACTTTTCGCGTCACACGCACGCTTAACTTCAGGGCAGGGGACACAAATACAAAGAGAGGCAAACTTGGCAGAGGAGACTCATCATCCGTCTGGAGCCTGGACTATTGAACGGTCTTTCACAGCACCGCGATCATTTCAGCGTTGGAGCAGAAGGAGATCGGAAAGTTACTTGCGAACACTCCATTGATGTCTCCAAATCGCTGAGGTCGACACATCCATCCATTCCGCGAGCAGACCAGAATTACCCGAAAGGAATCCATATAGCACCCATGAAACAGTTTGCCCAAATGGCTCTCGAGCAGGGAAAGGGAATCCTGAGACTTGCCCCGGCTTGGGTTCCGAGATCTTTTTGTATTCCGGGACGCAGAATCAAGCTGCATCCTGACGATTACTATGCGCTCGGTGGGGAACGGGGCGGCATTGACGAAAGATGGCTCGCTTCCACCACGCAGGCCGACATGGACCGCTCACAGGACACAATGAGTGATTGAGCCTCGTTGTGTTTGAGGATAGTGGCGAATCGCACACATTCACCTTGCGTGACGCCGTAGCGGATTTGAAAGGTGGATTGATCGGAGAAAAGATGTGGCAGGAGCACGGCGGTTGGCCCATGTCCTCCAAGTTCTTCGACAACCAGGGGCCGCTGCCTCATCACATCCACCATCGCGACCAGCATGCGGCCTTAGTGGAACAACTGGGCAAGCCCGAAGCTTATTATTTCCCGCCTCAATTAAACAACCACGGCGGCGATTTTCCTTTCACATTCTTCGGTCTTCAGCCCGGCGTCTCCCGCGCTCAGGTGTTAGATTGCCTGGTCGACTTTGCCAAAGGCGATAACAAGATCACCAACCTTTCAGCGGCGTATCGTTTGCAGCCCGGCACCGGTTGGGACGTCCCTCCCGGAATCCTTCATGCGCCCGGAAGTCTGTGCACCTACGAGCCACAGCGGGCGTCGGATGTTTATGCCATGTATCAGTCCCTGGTAGGGAATAAGATCATCCCCCTGGAACTGCTCTGGAAAGACACACCCAATAGCAAGAATGGGGGATTTTGAATACCTGGCCGAGGTGATCGACTGGGAGGCCAATGTCGATCCGGACTTCGTGGAGAAGCATTTTATGCTCCCCGTGCCGGTGCGTCAGGCGGAAGAAATGCAGGCACAGGGTTACTGGGAAAATTGGATTTGTTATAAATCGGATGCATTCAGCGCGAAAGAGCTGACTATTCTGCCGGGGAAAACCGTGACTATTAAGGATCACGGACCTTACGGGCTTATCGTGATGCAGGGTCACGGCCAAATGGGCCGCTGGAATATTGAAAGTCCCGCCCTGATCCGCTTCGGGCAGCTCACTTTCGATGAGTTTCTTTGTTTGCGCGGCACGTTGCCCGGGGCGGCGTCAAATTACCAATCCCAGCGCGAGCGACCCGATCGTTATGCTCAAGCACTTTGGCCCGGCCCAGCTCGGTTTGGAGGGCATGGAGAGGTATCGTGGCGAACACTCTCGAGCGACTGCTGCGCAGCGCCGTCGTGTTCGCCACGAAGAAGCGAAAATGGCAAGATTGTTGCCATTTTTAAAGGAGGGCTCCTGATGATGAAAACGCCCTGGTATCAAAACGCCTACCGCCGTGTCCTCGTCGATATGCACATCACGGATTGGGACGAGAGGTTCTTGTCCCGATATGACTTGGATCAAATGGTGGATTGTTACGCCCGCGCCCGCGTGAATTCCGTGATGCTCTACTGCCAATCGCACGTCGGTCTTTGTTATTGGCCCACAAAGACGGGGCAAATGCACCGCGGACTCAAGGGGCGTGATATCGTTGGCGGAATGGTCGAACGGCTGAAGGCCAGGGATATTCGATGCTGCGCCGATTACAGCCTGATCCACAACAATCAGGCATTCTTAGATCATCCCGAGTGGCGCATGATCCCCGCCGAAGTCCCCCCTGCGGCCGCATTCCGGGCATCCCGATACGGCATGTGCCGCCCGAACAACTCCGACTATCGCGACTTTGCCATCAGCCAGACCGAGGAGCTTATCCAGGCCTATGATTTCGATGGCATGTTTTTCGACATGACCATGTGGGTCTACGTTTGCCTTTGCCCGGCTTGCCGCCAGCGCTATTTTGAGGAAACCGGCAAGGAAATCCCTACGGCCATCGACTGGAGCGATCCGGCATGGTGCGAGTTCCAAGCTGCGCGGGAACGATGGATAACGGAGTTCGGCGCCTTGATGACGGAGTGCGTGAAAAGAATCAAGCCCGCCATGACCGTATATCATAATTATGCCTCGGCACTTCTCAATTGGTCATGGGGGACGCCGCTGGACTCGAGTGTGAACAGCGATTTCCTGGGCGGAGACTTTTACGGTGGGCCGCTGGAACAACTGGCGGTGATCAAGCTGATGCTGAATCAGAGCGAAAACCGGCCTGTCGAGTTCATGACCAGTCTCGGCCGCTCCCTGGTAGGCCACACTCACGTCAAACCTTACGAAGAGCTTCAGATTCAAGCATTCGCCGCCACGCTGTTTTCTTCCGCTTTCCTTTTCATCGATGCGGTAGATCCCATTGGGACCATCAACCCCGCGAGGTACGACCTCATTGGAAAGATCTTCGATCGGACGACGCCCTACGAGCCATTTCTGGGTGGAGATCCGCTTGAAGACATCGCAGTCTATTTCAGCAATGAAATGAAATTCGATCCGTCGGAAAGCGGAAAACCGTTGAGCGAGGGCAAAGCCCGGATTGAATACCCACATCAGCGAAGCGTTCAGAACCTCTGCAGAATTCTCCAGCAGGCTCACATGCCATTTGGGGTCATCACACGCAAGAACTTGACGAACTCGCCCGGTATAAGGCACTTATTCTGGTGGACGCGCTCCGCACTGGACGAGGAGGAAGTGCAGGCCATTCGGGGTTATGTGCGCGGCGGCGGACGTCTCTATGCCAGCGGCAAATCATCGCTATGCGAATCCAAGGGAAACCTGCGGCAGGATTTTATGCTCGCCGATGTATTTGGCTGCCACTTTGACGCGGATGACCTGGGCCGGGTAGCTTATCTGAAGCCGGGTGACGCAGCGCAGATGGAAGTGATCTTCCCTCAGGATTATCTGGCATGCACACCCCATGCAACCCCGCGATTGTCAAGGCAGGTTGAAGGACAGTCTCTAGCCACCTTGACGCTGCCCTATGGCAGCCCTCACGAAGGAACGGTGTTCGATCAGAATTGGGCGAGCATCCATAGCTCCCCGCCGTGGGATGACACGGACCGGCCATTGGTTGTTACCAACAAGTATGGCAAGGGCAAGTCCCTCTACTGCGCGTCCGGCATCGAAATGCTCGCGGATCAGGCCAGC